>CANFKE010000001.1 GCA_947447465.1 Chitinophagaceae bacterium
TATAGAACCTTCATGGCTGTAATTCAGAAGATCAGAAATAAGTATGGAAAAATAGCGGGTGGCGTTATCGGCGTTGCTCTTATAAGCTTTATTATATCTGATGCCCGTAATGGTAGCTTCGGCCGCTTGTTTGGCGGTAACGGTACCGATGTAATGACCGTTAACGGTAATGCGATCGAAGCAAAAGAATACGAGAAGAGAGTTAAAGAATACGAAACACTCACGAATATCTATAGCAATCGCGGCCCACTCGATGATGCAGCAAGAGCGCAGATCAGAGAGCAGGTTTTGCAGTCTATCAGCTACGAAACTATCGTAAACGGTATATGCGATAAGATGGGTATCACAACTTCTGAACAGGAAGCAAAGGACCTTATCTATAGCCCGAATGCGCATCCGTTGGTGAAGCAGTTCCAGTTTCAGGGACAACAGGTTTTCAACAATCCGGAAACCAAGCAATTCGATCCTGCAAGGGTAAAAGGCTATGAAGATGAAATAGCAAAAAATCCAAAGGTAGATCCTACCGGTACTTTCATGGAAAACTGGAATGCCGTAAAGACCTATGTATTGCGTATGTCAAGGATCGACAAGTTCAACACCATGATGTCTGCAGGCGCATATGCACCAATGTATCAGGCTAAGCGCAGTATTGCCAATGGTGATATGATGGCATCTATCCGTTACATAAAAGTTCCGTTTGCTTCAATTCCTGATGATCAGGCTAAGGTAACTGACGAAGATATCAAGGCATACATGCAGAAGCATAAAGCCATGTTCGAAACAGATCAGGCTACACGTACTATCGATTACGTTTCTTTCGATATCGTACCTTCTTCTGCTGACTCTGCAAGAGCTACAGGTGCTTTGAACGAAATGAAAGACGAGTTCTCTAAGACCAAAGATGATAAGACATTTGTTGGTAACAAGAGCGATGATATCAATAGCTACAACGAAGCATTCGTTAATGAAAAGAACTTCGGTTCAAGATATGCAGATACGATCATGAAGCAGCCGATCGGCAGCATCTACGGTCCTTATCTTGAGAACGGTAGTTTCCGTATCACAAAAATGATCGACAAGAAAGTATTGCCGGATAGCGTTAAGGTAAGGCAGATACTTATCCGTACTAATGATGGCAAAACTGCTCTTCGCGAAGATTCTACAGTTAAGGCAAGAATGGATAGCATTGCAACTGCTATAAAGAACGGAGCTTCTTTCGATTCTTTGCTGGCTAAGTATTCTGAAGACTATAACCCACAGAACCCTAAGGGGGAGATACCTGTGACTTTGGCCGTAAGACCTCAGTTGTCTAAAGAATTCGGTGATTTCATTTTTGAAGGTAAGACCGGAGAAAAGAAAGTAGTAAAAGCGGATAACAGCAAAACAGGTGGTTATACCGGTTATCACTACATTGAGATATTGGAGCAGAAAGCTGTAGGATCTACAGTGAAGGTAGCTACGATCACTAAGAGCCTTGTGCCTAGCGACAGTACAGTGAACGCGATCTTTGGTCGTGCCAATGAATTTGCTGCTAAGAGCACAACCGCTGCAGAGTTTGATGCTAACGTGAAAAAGATGGGCGTTGATAAGAGAGTAGGTGAGAACATTAAAGAGTCAAGCTTTACGATCAATGGCCTGGGTGGTGCAAGAGAAATAGTGAAATGGATGTACACTGCTAAGGTTGGTGATGTATCTAAGGATCCTTTCCGCCTGAACGATCAGCGCTATGTTGTTGCTAAACTTATTTCTGCTGATGAAAAAGGTATGATGGCGATCACTGCTGCTAACAGACCAATGTTGGAACAGAGAGTAAGAGATGACAAGAAGGCTGCGTTGATAGCTGCTAAGTATAAGGGCGCAACACTTGAGTCTATTGCTACTGGTGTAGGTGCTACTGTTCAACAGTCAGACTCAGTAATGCTGGGAGCATCATTCGTTCCTGGTCTTGGGTATGAGCCTAAGGTAGTAGGTTATGCTTTCTGCCAGAGCTTCCAGCCAAACACTATTTCTCCTGCTATCAAGGGTCAGGGTGGTGTTTACTTCATCAGTGTTAACAACAGAGCTACAAGACCTGCTGCTGACCCGATGACCGTTCAGATAGGTATCATGCAGCAGCGCCAGCAGGAAGAAGGCCAGCTTCGCGGATATCTTGGTCAGATGTTGCAGCAGATGCTCACAAAGAAAGCAGACATCAAGTACAACATTGCTAATTTCTAATTACAGTACTTATATACTTAAAAAGCCCACCAAATCAATTTGGTGGGCTTTTTCTTTTTCAAAAGATATCAATACTTGTTGCTATTCTTTATCAATGCCTGCACAAGATCTATCTCGTTCTCTGCTATGTGCACCAATCCAAGTATCTCTGCCTCATCAAATGCCGATACCTTTTCTATCTGCGCAGCTATTACCGCCAATTCATTAAGGCTGGTACTTACTGCGGTGCCATAAAGTTTGTGGCCTACTCCACTTATTCTTTTCAGATCTTTCTTTGCAACACTATCACGCAGATCGGTGAGCGTTTCATTCAGTTGCGTAATG
The DNA here is from genome assembly GCA_947447465.1 of Chitinophagaceae bacterium. Taxonomy (GTDB): domain Bacteria; phylum Bacteroidota; class Bacteroidia; order Chitinophagales; family Chitinophagaceae; genus Flavipsychrobacter. The sequence continues at coordinate 2,542 of CANFKE010000001.1, forward strand.
GTGGCCCTCAATATTTCCTTCAGGGTTTCATCATCCACATCAAACTTTTCTTTGATCACCATCGGGTCAAAGTGCTTTTTCGCATGTTTTAGTGCAACATTAGTATCTGTAATATTGTTGGGTTGTTCTCCCGACCATACCCATTTACCCAATAGTGTTATCAAGGTGTCCTCAACAAACGGTTTGGCCATAAAGTCATCCATCCCTACCGCAAGGCACTTTTCTCTTTCTCCCTTCAGGTTACCGGCAGTAAGCGCTACAATGGGTACATGACCGGTCTTTTCCAATGATCTTATCTTGATGGTAGCCTCATAACCATTCATCTCCGGCATCTGTATGTCCATCAATATGATGTCCGGTCGCTCCAGATTATACATCTTCACTGCCTCAGCTCCATTCAGCGCTGTGGTGATCTTTGCATTGGGGGCTATTCGGTATATGATCGTTTTCGCCAACAATATATTCACTTCATTATCTTCCGCCAGCAACACCTTTACAACATTGTCCGTATTGCCTATGCGCTCCTCCGCCACTTGTGCTTGCTCCACATCTGTAATCAGCAAACGAGACAACGAGTTGAACATATCATGCATCTTGATTGGCTTCACCAATCTGTGGCTTACCTTCAGATCATGGCAAGCTTTGATGATCGTTTCATCATCGGATGAGCTATGCAATAATGATATAGGCTGCTTTTCTGCAGTGTCGTAAAAATTTTCTCTTATCTTTTTAATGGTCTCCAGCCCGTCCATGTAAGGCATGTGATAGTCCATGAGTATCACATCATACTTCTCGCCCGTAGCCACCTTCTGTAATGCTTCAAATCCGTTGGCCGCTTCTTCCGACTCAATATTTTTAAGCAGCAACATCTGCTTCAAAATCAAACGATTGTTGAAGTTGTCATCAACTATCAGCACCTTCTTTATCTTGTCAATATGCTCCCAACTCAGTGGCTCACCGGCTTCCGATTTCAATATGATGTCGAAGTAGAATGTACTGCCTTTGCCCGGTGTACTCTTCAGCTTCAATTTGCTTCCCATCAGGAACAAAAGCTTATTAGATATGGTAAGTCCGAGTCCTGTGCCTCCATACTTCTTGGTGGTCGAAGGGTCTTCCTGCGCAAATGCTTCAAAGATCTTTTGTTGCATTTCAGGCTTGATACCTATTCCCGTATCTCTTACCATAAACCTGTAGGTGACATGCTCCTTATTAAGGTCGCTCAGTACTTCTACCTTCAGCTCTATCTCTCCCTGGCTGGTAAATTTCACCGCATTGCCCAGCAGGTTCACTATTACCTGTTTCAACCTTACTGAGTCGGCCCATATAAAGCGAGGTAAGTCAGGTGAAATATTCAATAGCACTTCCAGGCCCTTTTTCTGTGCCTGATAGGTGATAATGTCAGATGCTTCGCTGGCAAGGTCATAAACATCACATTTCTCAATGTCCAGTTCCAGCTTACCAGCCTCTATTTTAGAGAAGTCCAGTATGTCATTGATGATACTCAGTAGTGCATTGGCCGAATTATTTACAATAGACAGATATTGTTGTTGCGTCTCATTAAGATCGGTCTTCAACAAAAGGTCTGTAAATCCTATTACTCCGTTCAATGGCGTACGTATCTCATGGCTCATATTTGCCAGAAACTCAGACTTGGCCACATTGGCTTGCTCTGCGTTTCTCTTGGCCAGGCGCAATTCCTCACGCTGTATGCAAGCTTCAGTAATATCCTGTGTGAACATCATGATACCACCAATGTTTCCATCAGCCAGATACCATGGTCTTACCTCCCATTTCAGATACTGATCATGGTCCCATCCTTCCGGCCGCCATACCTCTTCATCATTTTTCGACACCTCTCCTTGCAGACCACGTTGGTGTATCGCCTTCCATTCGTCCGACACATTCGGGAATACCTCATAGTGCGACAATCCGATGATATCTTTACCCGTAATATGGTATTCCTCCATCCACCGGTTACTGGCGGCTATATACTTAACATCATTGTCAAACATAGCTACAGCTGCCGGCGCATGTTCCACAAATGCTTTTAATCTCGATTGTTCGTTGATGAAAGCCAGCTCTGCCTTTTTTCGGTCAGATACGTCAGTACCTATCCCCAGATAACCAATGATCTCATTGTTATCGTCGCGAATGGTACTCATTACTGTTGATGCGATAAATCGGGAGCCGTCTTTTCGTATTGTTGGCCATTCGCGTCTTTCCAATCCATATATCTGTGAAGGAAGTACAAAGGTACTCAAGCCACCTATGTCTCTCTTGTACTCGCGGCTTAATTCCTCTGCCCGTTTTTGTATCGCTACAGGGTCATTAAATATGAGCGGGGTCTGCTTACCCACCATTTCTTCGGCTGTATAGCCCAGCATGTTCTCTGCCCCTTTATTGAATACAGTGATCAGCCCCTGCGTATCCGTAGCAATGATAGATATATCTGTAGCCGACTGCAATACATCATTAAGTTGTTTTCTTGATCGGGCAACCTCTATTTCTACTTTTTTCTTCTCGTCAATGTCCTGCAGCGTGCCATACAAACCGATACATTTTCCTTTCTCTATCTTGGCCTTGCCCTGCGCCCTTACCCAAAGATCTTTCCCGGTCGCGGTAACTATCTGCAACTCTACGCTCCAGCTTTTACAATCTGCAATACTTTCCTTCACCAATCTGGCTATACGCTCTCGGTGTTCTCCCTCTTTATAAAAGTTTATGGCCGTCTCTACGTCCGGTTCAAAATCATTGCTCACGCCATGTATCTGTTTGGTAATATCAGACCAATACAGTTTGTTCTTCTCTATATCAAGTTCCCAACCACCTACATGTGCTACATCATTGATCTGCTCAAGCGTCTCTTTGGTCTTTACAAGGTCTTTCTCCAGCCGGTACCGCTCAGTAATATCTATTGAATTACCGATCACATATTTATTACCATCGGTATCTACTTCCAACACATTGCTGTACATCCATATTCTGGTCGTACCATCTTTATGCATAGTGGTCATCAGCCCTTTTGATGATCCCTCTAATGCAATGTCGCCCAGATACTTCCTGATAGAATCATGATGTAATGACGGTGTAATATCAAATAGCGTCATCTTCCCTACCTCATCTACACTATAGCCCAGCAATGCAGCACCAGATGCGTTTACGGTAATGAAATTACCATCCATATCGTGGGTGCACATCAATCCTTGTGAATGCTCAAAGAATGCTCTAAGCTTATTTTCACTGGTACGTAGTTGTTGCGCCTTCTTTTTTTCTTCTGTTACATCTCTGGCTATTACAAAAATGTTCTGGGTCTCTCGTTCCAGCGTAGCTACCCATTCCAGTATCAGGTAAGCTCCTGGTTTAGTTTTAAAGCGGTTGGTAAAGTTGATGGTCGAAGCCCCCCTGTATAATTTCTCCAGTTGTTTTTGTATAGCTACAACATCATCTGCATGAATAATGTCGAAAAAGGATACCGTCTTTATGTCTTCCTCATTCCAGCCCAATAAAGTAGTGAATGCCGGGTTGATCTTCTTAAAAAATCCGTCAACACCCGCTATAGATATAAGGTCTTCCGATAAGTTGAACAGCTTTTCAAAATGATCCAGTTCTATGTTCTTTCTGTTATTGACGATCAGTTCTATTACCTGCTCTGCAAGTAACTTCAGTGCCTGTTGTTGCTGCTCAGATAATTTGCGAGGCTTGTTATCCAAAACACACAGCGCTCCTAACGCAAATCCTCTATCATCTATCAGCGGATAGCCGGCATAAAACCTGATGTTGGGATCTGCTGTTACTAACGGATTATCTGCAAACCGCTTATCTTTCCTGGCATCCTCTACCTCAAACAAATTAGTGCCTACGATGGCATGGCTGCAAAATGCATCTTCTCTTGCAGTCTCATTGATAGCTAGTCCTACTTTCGATTTGAACCACTGCCTGTCTTTATCTATTAATGATACCAACGATATCGGTGTCTCGCAAATCAGTGATGCAAGTTTTGTAAGGCGATCATATTCTATCTCACTAAGCGTATCTAAGATCCGGTAGTCATTGAGTGCTTGTAATCGCTCCTGTTCATTGACCGGATAAGGCAAGTTTTTCATCCTGAACAAATATAAGCATTTAAAAATAATCTATAGCTTAGCCCTATTAACTAATTCTATAGAAATATTTGTATAATTTGTTTCTTTTCTCCTTCGTAACTACAGATCGACGAGCAGTGTATATACCAACAAAAAAGCTCCCGGATGAATACCGGGAGCTTTTTCTATAGCTGATTAGTATAGTTCTTAGTTCTTAACTACAGTTCTTGTAGTAACTATTCCATTGTTCTGGAGGGTAACTACATACATACCTGCAGCCCATGCAGATGTGTTGATAACAGTTGTGTTGCTACCTGCGTTTTCAGTAGCTATCACTTTACCATTCATATCAAAGATAGTTATTGCGCCCTGATAACCTGAAACGTTCAACACGTTGTTTACCGGATTAGGATAAACGTTCATGTCAGATACACTTACATTTTCAACTGCAGTGTTGGTTGCAGGCAATTCTGTAAATGATGCATTACCACTATTCCAGTAGTCGCCGCCACCATCATTACCATTGCAGTTTACTGCATTGATAAGACCATAAGCCTTTACTGTTCCGGTTCCGGCAGCTGGTGCTGTCCAGTTCACGCTGATAACATAAGTACTACCCACAGCACCACCACCTGTTGTAGCAGCAATTCTTGTAGTGTGTTCCAGGAAATTTATACCACCTGCTCCTGCATTAAAGCTAGTGCTAGCTGGTGCACCAGACATAGTTCCTGCATTTACAGACGCCGTTCCTGTACCAGAAACAACAGACAACTGGCATCCAAATCCGTTAAGGTTTGTAGCAGTAGTGTTGTTTGTACCTGTCATTTTCAAAGTATATGACATTCCTGGTTTGTAGCGTGTTACAGGTGTTCCTGCTGAATCAAGCTCAAACGCAACGGTAACACCTGATGCTGTTGATCCGTGGCAGCTGCCACAACCTACAGTGCTACCATGGCTACCTGTTCTGTTTGAACCATAACCTGAATTATAACTTGTCAAAGATACATACAGGCAAATACCTACTAAAGGAAGAAGTAAAGCTCTTTTTTTCATCTACGTTGTTTTAATTTTTATGTGTCACGCAAATGTAAATTAAAGGCTTGAAAATAAATCGGTTACAGAAAAAATGTGGCTAATTCGCAAAAAAATGGTGTCTATAAAACATCATTTTATAAGCAATTATAAATAAACATATATTCTATTTGATGCTCCTTCTTGCCGGCTTCGACCCCATTATACCATCTATTTCCTTCATCACCGCTCCTGTAAGCTGCGGGTATAGTTCCAATGCTTTGAGGTTTTCCGTCAATTGTTCCACTTTGGTTGCACCGAGTATGGTCGTAGATACGTTTTTGTTGCATATCGTCCACGCGATAGATAAAGTAGATAGTGTAGTATTCAGCTCATCAGCTACTTTCTTCAGATTGCGTACCTTTTCTACCCGCTCCTCTTGCAGCGCCGCTTCCTTCAGCCATCCATATTTTTCTATTGACAGGCGCGACCCCTCGGGAACTCCGTCATTATACTTACCGGTGAGCAAACCGGAAGCCAAAGGACTCCATATTGTTGTACCTATCCCCACCTCTTTGAAAACCGGCAGATAGTCCTTTTCCATTTTCTGTCGCTCAAACAGGTTATATTGTGGTTGCTCCATAGCCGGGCCTTCCAAGCCCAACTCTTTTGCTACGTGGTGGGCTTCAAGTATGGCCGCGGCACTCCATTCGCTGGTGCCCCAATAAAGTATCTTACCCTGTGCTATCAGTGTGTTCATGGTCCTCACTATCTCTTCCATACCCACCTCCGGGTCGGGGCGGTGACAATAGAACAGGTCCAGATATTCCATCTGCATCCTTTTCAATGCCATATTACAAGCCTCGGTAAGGTGTTTCCTGCTCAGCCCGCGTTGCGTGGGCTTATTATCCTTGCCATACATACCAAAGAATGCCTTGCTGGAAACACAGTAAGTGGTACGGTCCCAATTTTTGTTCTTTAAGATTCTGCCCATCACCTCTTCGCTCTTCCCACCTTCATACGCCTCTGCATTATCAAAGAAGTTAATGCCATTATCATAGGCTACCCCCATCAACTTATCACCCATATTATCACCTACCTGATGGTGGAACGTTACCCACGATCCGTATGAAAGCACACTTAGCTGTAAACCTGTTTTACCTAATCTTCTGTATTCCATATTTTTGGTTTTGTTTGAGGAATTACCTGCTGTTCAACTTTTGAACAAATAAATAAGACAAGATGAAATTATGCCATTAATATCATCAGGACTATAATTTTTTCCTATAGCGGTTTCATCTGCTGAGTTGTGTCTTATATTTACCAACGGTATATAAAAAACGCCCTTCGCTCACACCTATTTGTTCGTAATTGGCATTTGTGCATTAGCTCTTATAAGGTTAATGTATCGCTAATAACACGACCAACTTAGAGAGCTAACGGTTTTTTTGATTATTTTTACTTTACGTATGGCAAAACTCACATATAACAACAAGAAGGCAGTTTTTTTTCAGGCGCTGAAAACAGAGGTGGACGGGTATTTTACTAAGAACGGGATTGAGAAAACAGGCAACTGGAAACTATATCTGAAAACTGTTGTTCTTATATCTTTGTCCATAGGGTTGTATGTGTCACTGCTTACACTTCATCTTACTCCATTAGCGGGCATCGGGCTCAGCATGGCGCTTGGTCTGGCATTGGCTGGTGTAGGCTTCAATGTCATGCATGATGCTAATCACGGCAGCTACTCCAGTAAAAAATGGGTCAACGATCTCCTGGGACTTACGCTCAATGCATTGGGCAGCAATGCCTTCATCTGGAGACAAAAACACAATATCATCCACCATACCTATACCAATGTAGATGGTATAGATGATGATATTGCTAAGAGCCCGGTCATTCGCCAGTGCTCTACACAGGTATGGAAGCCTGCTCACAGAGTTCAGCACATTTATCTTTGGCTGGCCTATGCGCTCAGCTCTATACTTTGGATCTTTGTTACCGACTTTGTAAAGTATGGCAGCAAAATGGTCTATACTACTCCACTAAAGAAAATGGACGCTAAAGAACATGCCATCTTCTGGATCAGTAAGGTATTGTATGTGGCTTTCTACATTGCACTCCCTATCTATCTGGTAGGTGTTGGCTCATGGGCGGTTGGTTATCTGGCTATGAATGTATCGCTGGGTCTGGCATTATCTGTTGTTTTCCAGTTAGCGCACGTTGTGGAAGAAACAGAATTCGAATTTTCCGGCGCGGAAGATAAGGTCATCGAAAACGAATGGGCCGTACATCAGTTAAAGACAACGGCTGATTTTGCACGTGGCAATAAACTCATCTCATGGTATGTAGGCGGTCTCAACTATCAGGTAGAACACCACCTTTTCCCGCGTATCAGCCATATTCACTATCCTGAGGTCAGTAAGATCGTAGAGCAAAAGTGCAAGGAATATAATGTTGATTATCATGCCATGCCTACTATGTGGGCTGCCATCGGTTCTCACTACAGATTCATGAAGTCTCTCGGTCAGAAGCCGCAGGAGGTGCCGCCACAGGCTACAATTATTAAAGAAGCAGAACTTAAGACTGCAGATATGGTGTTGCAGGAAGCTTAGTTCAAAACAAATTTCGTATTTCTACAGAGGATGTCCCCAAAGGCATCCTCTTTTATTTTATCCTGTCCCTCAATGCCTTCAATCCCTGCGCCAGCAATTCAGCGACCGCAGGATTATCAAAGTCCTCTTTCTTTTTGATCTCTATATATTTATGCACCTTACCCTTACCGGTAAGCAGTCCCATGGGGTCAGGTAATTCACTCCCTTTATAGAACCCCAGCTTCATCATACTTTTGGATGGTATTATGGTGCAGATCATATGCTTATATCCGGGACCGTATCCATATCCTATAATATTGGCCGGCATATCTGCCACCTCCTGTATATCAGGCAACTGAGATTTGATATAAGACCTGAGCCTGTGGCCCAGCTCCGCTATGGGTTCGCTGTATTTTGCCAAGAGATCGTCAACACTCATACTATTGTTTTTACAAAAAAAAGCGTGCCCATGAAGTTCATGGGCACGCAAAATACAAAGACTGCAAATTATATGACCACGATCTCGTAAAACTCTTCTTTCACAAAATACTTCTTCGCCAATGCCTGAAGCTCTGCGGTAGTTATGTTTTTATAGATGCCGATATTTCTATTGAACTGCTCTTCTGTAAACCCATTGAGAATAAGGGTGCGCCAGCGCTGTAAAATAGAGAAGGGCCCGTCAAGATCTCCGAGAATACCCCCCAGCAGGTAGTTCTTTACCAACAGCAATTCTTCTTCATCTGCAGGCTCATTGCACAACAGCTCCATTTCCTTATACACCTCTTCCACCGCAGCTTCTGTCACATCACGACCGGTCTCAGTACCTATCACCATTGATCCGCCATTAACCTCAGGCCCCAGAGAACTGTGTATGCCATAGGTATAACCCTTGTCCTCACGAATATTGCTCATCAGCCTCGAGCCAAAGTAGCCGCCAAACAAGGTATTCAGTACAACCATCGGTGTATAATCAGGGTGGTGGCGATTAGGGAACAGCCTGCCTATACGTATAGCACCTTGCACGCCATTGGGCTCATTGCTGATGCGCTGTACACGCTCACTCTTAGGGGCATGTTCAAAAGTTACCGGCGCAACAGGTGTTGCTATGATCGGCGCTTGCCCGAAGATATCATTCAGTTGTTTAACTTCAGCTATCCCAACTTTACCTGCCATGAACATACGCACATTGGCCAGAGAGTAATGACCCTTATAATATGTTAAGAGATCTGCTCTTGTCAATGCCTCGACCGTATCCTGACGTGTGAAACGACCATATGGGTGATGCTCACCAAATAACAATGCATCAATTCGCTGATTAGCTACAAATTCACATTGACGCAGGTTCACCAGCAAGCGCTGTATCACATTACGTTTATAGATCTCTAGCTCATGCTCGGGATAGGTGGCCTCAGTCAATATCTCCAGCACCATAGGCAATAGAGCCGGCAGGTGCTTGGTAAGTGCGTAAAGGGTCACTGTTGCAAAATCATTGCCCGCACTTGTTTTCAGTTGCGCACCATAGAACTCCAGCGCTTCACTTATCTGCTCAGAGGTATGTTTGCTGGTTCCGTTCTTCATCAGCCCTGCAGTAGCATGCGCTACTGCCTCTTTCTGCTCAAACCACAAGCCTGCGGGAAATACCCAGTCTATCTGCACCACATCCTGCACTCCGGCATCTACCCAATGAAGCGGCAGGCCATTGTCAAGCGTGGTCGTATTAAGTGGTGGTAATTTATAATCGAATTCCACGGCATCATGTATCACCGGTGGCTTTGTTCTGTCAAGAGTCATCTATCTTTCTTTTCACCAAAGATAGTACTCTAACAAAAGCTAAAATTGTAAATTAGAAATTCATATCCGTTCCTCGATGAGCTTTTTATTTATTGGAACTTTGTTGCTACCTCGCATGAATTGATAGAGAAGGCCAAACAAAATTGGCTCGACCGGAAATTTCCTCCGGTTCCGGGAGAAACAGAATTTGTACCATTACCTCAAATATAACGCTGTCAGAAAAGAGGCTTGCCTTGCATTGCCTGTACTAAGGTAAATACGACCAGTAGTGTATATCCCACGGCTATGGCTATAACATAGTTTATATTCTTAGAAACAGCCATGCTCAGTAAGGGTATGGCCTGCAATGCATGTAACCCCAGAAAGTGGGCAATGCGCATATCGCCATTATGGCGGCTCCAGTTAACTACAGGCAACCCCGGCCCGCCATCAGGCGCGCCTACGGTATGCCGGAGCATACCACCCATTATGCCCCCCTGAAATGCAAATATTACGGAGATAATGATGCCCAGCCTTATACCCCACACCAATGTCATAGGTATTGTAAAGCTTTGCTGAGCAAAGAACAGATATCCTATATAACCAGTCCATAAGGTCACTATCGTAATGACTATGCCCATCATCGTAAACAGAAGACCATTCATAGGTGTGGACACATTGAAATGTGATAACTGGCCCCTGTAGGCCTGGCCGGTGATCACTATCAGCTCATAGAGCATGCCTGCTACCAACACTATGTTATACAGATCTACTTTCTTCTGGTCATCCAAATATTGCATGTACCAGCCCATAGACCAGCAGAAGATAGCTATCGACACAAAAAACTTTGCTGGCTTCAACCATGCGCTCACACCAATGATCTGTAGTGTAGTTGTTTTGGTCAGTATTGCGCAGACTACACCTCCCGCAAAACAAAGCAGGCCAAAGTAAAATAAGAGTGCGTTCTTCTCTCTTAGTGTTTCTATAAAACCCGCCATAATTGATGTGTTTGTTTATGCCAATACTTTCTTCATGATCACATGTGGAATGCCTACTTCGGTAAATGCACTGCTAGTGATATCATAGCCCAGGGCTTCATAGAACCCGCAAACTATCTGGCGTGCATGCAGCATAATGGTCGTGTATCCTTTTGCGGCAATTTGCTGCTCTGCGGCAGTCATTAGCAACCTGCCTATGCCCTTACCTTGCCACACCTCGCTCACCGCCATCTGCCTGAACTTCATTACTGTATCGCTGATGCTGTGCAGCATCAGGCAACCTATCACTTGTCCGTCATGTAAGGCAATAAAAATGGTATCCTCAGCATCCATGCTCAGGTCTTCATTCGCCAGAGACATGCCCAACGGCTTGCGCAATACGTCTTCGCGCAACTGCCACACAGCTTTATACTCAGGATCTTTGCTCGTTACCGTTGCAATAGTTATGTCGTTCATCTATTCGCTATTTTACAAGTACTACTTCTGTTTCCTGCGTACTCTTAACTATAAAGGTGATTACTCTTTCAGAAGCGGCAAATTTGGTCTGACCATTATTGTAGTGTACCTGATATTTACCGGGCTGCATTTGCAGGTGTTGTGTCTTGGGGTCGCTCAGATTCAGCGTTGCAAATTGCAGGAACTTATCGCCCAACTCTTTGTACAAAGCTATCATGTTAGTATTCACTTCTGATGTGAACTTAACAAAACCCGGCTGTGCTATAGTTAGGCCACGACTCAGATCATCAAGGTCTGCGTTGAATACTTCTTCTGGAAACGTGTTGACCACAATATGATAATTGCCGGGCTCATACTCCAGCCTCTCGCTGCAGCGTTGCATCACAATCTTTCCGTTGGTCACATTGCGCTGTATTACCGTAGCGGTAAATTCCTTCACTGGTCTGTTAGGCGCACCTTCATAACGGAAGAACAAGGTAAAGTCTTTCACCTTTACATATACCTTATTGTGTTTGTTCTGCTGTATCTCCACATGCGCCAGTAAGTCGTCGCGGCCTATTATGGTCAGGTCCAGATTACCTACCGGCAGGTTGGTTTGCGGATCAGGATTGCCCGCCTCATCTACCGTTCTGAAAAAACGCTTTACTTCCTTTTTATTGACCGGATCTACGAGCACCACTCTAGGTGTAGTAGTATAAAACTTGCCTTTGCCGTTAGTAAGATATACCTCAAGCGTAGTTTCCTGCGCGTCTTCGTGCGCTACAGTATATTCCCCTGTTTTAGGTGTAGCCGGTGGGGTCGGTGGGGTTACTGTCTTTGTCTTTGGCTTCACAGCGCTAGTAGATGGCTTTGGTGCAGGAGGCACAGGCTCTGTATATTTGAATACAGGCAACGTTGGTAATTTAACAGGTTTCAGGTCCGAATCCAGAAAGGTATTTACATACAGCAAATGCATTCTGAAGTTGCCTGCTTTCAGCTTCGGCATCTTTACAGGCTTACGCACAACCACCGGCGCCGGCGGGGTAGGTGGGGTCACAGCTACCTGTTGCTCCGGTGCTTCTGTCTTTATTTCCGGCGCTACTGCCTTCACCTTCTTCAGTGGGGTCAGTGGCGGCAGGCTGGTATTGAATTTCTTCAACCCCGTTACTTTTATCGACTGCATCTTGAATGAGGCAGGTCGGGTAGGCGCAATGTCTGCAGGATCTACAGCTATGGTAAAATTCATGGCCGGTGCCTTTGCCGCTACAAAAGGGGATGCCTTCTGTACCGGGTATCGGGATATCTTTCCTGGCTGCACTTTGGCCAGCTTTACTGGTGCCGGCCTTACTATTGGCAGCTCAGCTTTTATCTCAGGCACCACTACTGCTACAGTAGCTGGTTTGCTCCATGTTATCTTCGTTACGGGTAGTCGCCCCGGCTTGGGCATATTGATATTGGCAAGCTTCAGCGGCGCCGGCCTTACCACAGGCATTTCTGCCTTTATTTCAGGCATTGTGAACGCTATAGTCGATGGCTTGGAAAATGTCAGTTTCGTAATTTTCCAACCCTTGATCTGCGGCATACTAATGACAGCCAACTTTCGCGGACCCGGGTGAGGTATGGTAATGTCCTCCTCTCCTACTTTTATTACAGGTGGGGTGACCGCTACTAACGGCAATGATCTCATTACCGGCTTCGCTACAAACATATTCACCCACTTGCTCCGCTTCTGCAGGGTCATTTTTACCTGTGCAGCTCGTTTAGGCTCGTCATTGACTATTATAGATGATTTTTTAGGTATCTCTACTGCTGTGTCAACAGGCTTCGGTTTTGGCGGATCAATGATCGGCACATCAGCTTTCACAGCAGGCATATTTACCTTTAGTGCGCTCGGCGCCTTTGCTGCTATCACCTGCATTTTCTGATAATCCAGCTTCGTCATCTTCAACATGGGCCTGAAGGCATCAACTATTGTCGTAACCGCATTCGTAATGTCCGACTTTTTGGTAACTGGCAGATAATTACCCAGACAGGCATATTCCGACCGCAGCTCAGGAAGGTCCTCAAGACTCAACACATAGGGCTTAAAGAATACTTTGTTTCTTATCAGCCTGTCCATTACGCCACATATGTCTCCGTTGCAGCTTTCACCGCCATCGGTTATAAGTATGATACTGTAGGCATTGTGCGCCTCGTCTATCAGGTCCTTTTCAGCAGCCTGGCTCAGTGAGTATGCTATGGCAGTAACGCCCAACGGATGAAGGTCGTCTAAGCGGAAACTCATCTGCGTGCGGTTATCCGGACTGAAGGGAACTTCATTCTTAGTATCCTGACAATCGTGCTCCGGTACACTGTGCTGATTGCCAAATACACGCAATGAGAACTGTACATCACTATTCACCGCATTCACACTATCCATCAGCCGGTTAATGATCTCATTGGCGATCTTGTACTTTTCTTTACCGGTTGACCATGTTTGCAACATACTCGAAGACTCATCAAGCAGGAAGAGTATGCGCGACTGGGTATAATCACTCCGCTCTTGTGCTGATGTATGACAGACAATGGACAAACAAAATATAAATAATATAAACGATCTTAACCTCATGAATTACACTTCGTTGGTAAACCTACGCTATCAATATACGATCTCATAAGTTTAGCGTTAAACCTATGGTCGGGAAACCCCTCCCTCCTTTTACCCCCGGCAATAATTTCCTCATACACCCTTTCAGGCATAACAATGCAAATACAACGCCATTTTCTGACGTTGCAGTTCTTCACATTACAAAGGTGACCTATTATATATGCCCCTCCAAATAAAGATATTCACAAAATTGTGGATAAGTGATGGGGTTTCAACGCCAATTGATAAACAATATCCTTCTTTTTTTATGAAAATGAATACTCTAACCTTATATTTATATTAACTACTAATTAACATAGTGGCGCGTGCTAATTTGTTTAGTACTTTTACATATACAATTATTTTATTGTGCGGAAAAGATTGAATCACATATGAAAATAATAAAAAACAAGTGCAGAAGATATTTTTTTCAGCACACCACATTTTGTTTGATCAATATCTTTCTTTTAATCGCACCCCTATGTGTTTTTGGTCAGGAGAACATAGATCAGTACAAAGCTCAACTGACCGGCTCGGCTAACGACTCTGTAAAGATTCAGGCGTACTACAGATTGGGTAAACACTACGAGTATATCAACCTCGATTCAGCAAATTACTTTCTCAAAGAGGGGCTTGCATTCTGCAATGCCAGAAAAAACAGATTAGGAATAGCCTGGATGAATATGCTCAATGCTGTACTTGACCAGGATCAGGGTAGGCTCGATGTCACTATCACAAGGCTGAATGATGCGATGGCTATTTTTGAAGAGCATAAAAACATCTACGGTCAGGCTTGTGTATATAGAAACCTCGGTGTGGCCTATGGCATGAGGGAAGATTACAATATCGCTCAAAAATATGTTCTGCAATCGCTTCAGAAGGGTCAGGAGCTACACGATGACAACATAATAGGCTCTGCTTATTTGAAACTGGGTGCGATCAATGAGAAAAAGAACAATCTCTCCAAAGCACTGGAAGACTATGACAAAGCACTTAAATTATCGCAAAAGACCAATGCTCAGGAAGAAGTATGTAATATTCTCAACAACATAGGCGTAGTATATGGTAAGTCTGGCGACTTCAAGAAAGCGCGCAGCTATTTCGATCAGGCACTACAGATCAGCAGACAATCTGTTCACAATATCAATGTTACTGTACTCGCTTTGACCAATCTGGGTATTGCTTATGACAAAGAGGGCAATAGAAAAGAAGCATTGCGCAGCCTGCAGGAAGCAATAGATATTCTGGAAAAACAAAAACTACCTGCACAAACAGCACGTGCTTTATTATCAATGGGTTTGATATTCCTTGATGATCAGCCCGAAACAGCTTTAAAATATTTCCATCAGGCTTACGACAAGTGTCAACAAGTCAACGGAATGTCAGAGCTGCGAAAAGAAATATTAAGTACTACTTACGAAACCGAAAAGCTACTTGGCCACTACCGCGAGGCGTTATCTGCACTCGAAATGACCGAACACATTAAAGACAGTCTGGACAATAACAACAGTGCCATTGAGATCTCTAATCTGGAAACGATACACGAGTTGAAAGAATCGCAATCTAAAGTAGATAAACTCAATCTGGAACAAAAGGCTAACGCTCTCCGCAACAAGATCGTCCTTCTGCTCACGCTGTTTCTTCTGGGCATTATAATACTCATGGTCTTTAACCAAATGAAACTGAGGAAGCTCTACGTCAAACTATCTGCCAGAGAAAAAGAACTCGAAGTACATAACAAGACCAAAGACAAACTCTTCTCAATTATCGGACACGACCTGAAAGGGCCGGTATCCAGTGCCGCTACTCTGGTTGACATCATTAAAGGCAACATGACCGATAACGATGATAATCAGGAATTGTTGGATATCCTGAAAAACCAACTTAACGCCTCCTACGACATTCTTGAGAAACTGTTGCTCTGGGGCAATTCTCAGATCAAAGGAGTCAAAATTAAATCAACTACATTTCAGCCGCTTCCGGTGGTCATTAATAATGTGGCGTTGCTTGAAAATAGCCTCACCGACAAAAAGATCACACTCAACAATAACATCAGCCCTGATATCAGCCTATTCGGCGATGCCGATCACTTTGAATTCATCATCAGGAACCTGATCTCCAATGCCATTAAGTTCACCTATGCAGGAGGAACCATCACGCTCAATGCAGAAGAGAAAAAGGAGGAACCGATTGTGATATTCTCAGTAAATGACAATGGTATGGGTATCGAACGTTCGCTCATCGCCAATATATTCATGCTCGACAATCAGAGCACTGTTGGTACAGCCAACGAAAGCGGAACCAGTATTGGCTTAATGATATCCCGCGAATTTGCGATCAGCAATGGTGGCACTATGTGGGTAGAGAGTGAAAAGGATAAAGGATCTACTTTCTATTTCAGTTTCAGGAAAGCACAATAGCTATACCCCCGGCTCCTTATTTACTTTACCAATAAAATCATAATTGGTTACCACTCCGGCACAAACTATTTCATTCAGCTCATGAATGACTCTGTCCATCTTCGACACAGAATTTCTTATACCTTCTACAAAAAGGCTCAGATCTTCATTGGTAAGATTCATCCTATTCACCACCTCAGATACACTCATTATGGTGGTGAGCGGCCCTCTAAGTTCATGCGATACTTTGAATGAGAACTGCTCCAGTTGACGGTTGCGCTCAGTGATCGTTTCAGAATATTCTACGATCTTATTCACTCTCTCTTTTTCCATGGTTACATCCTCGGCTATACCCAGTATCGCCATCTCGGCCTCTCCTACCGGTATGAACGGGATCTTCAATATCCTCCAGTACGTGTTTTTACCTTCATGGTTCTTCTGATGGAATTCCGTAACGAACAATTTATCCTCTGATGCCAGTACCAATGCATCCTGACGCTTCAGCTCCACCAGCTCTTCAGGCACTTTGATGAAGTCTTTCAAATTCTTACCCTCTAACTCCTCTGCTGTTATACCATAGTGAGCCAGGAATATGTGATTACCAAAGATGTAGTCCCCATTGGCGCGCCGCACATATATCGAAAGTGGAATCAGATCGAATATCAGCTTCATATTTTCCTGAGACCGACTCAGGTCATTCTTTGTTTTAATAATATCCGTAACATCCTGAGCAACGCCGAACAGTCCAGTTGCCATACCTTCCTCATCAACAATACACTCTATAGATGAATACACCTCTCTGATGCTGCCGTTGCTCAACAATATGCGATGCTGCACTCCGCTGCTACTCTTCGACTGCCTGATCTCTGCTACTATGTTTTTCACCTTATCCCTATCCTCCGGATGAATGCGCGCTTCAAGGTCCTCATAGCTATGAATGGTCTCTTGTTCATCAATGCCGTATATTTTACATGTCTCTGCCGACCATGTAGATATTCCTGTGGCAAAGTCAAGGTGCCAGCTACCTACACGCGCTATGCGCTCTATCTTCTTTTGGTTGGTTTGTAGTGGAGACATAATTATAGGTGGTTTATACTCTTTTAGTGATGAACAGACGTCCGATTGTAACTGACTAAGATAGTGCAAAAAACACCCCGTTGTGCGCTTTGTATGAAGCAATTGACAACTCTTTTTATAATGTAATGATTATAAAAGATTTATATCCGGGTCAGATTGTCCAAAAAGAAAAAGGACCCAAACAATATGGGTCCCTTTCTATGATTCTTTAGTCTGCAAAGCAACAATTATTGCTTGCTATCCATCTATGATGTTCTTGGCATTTACTTCCTAATGTTTATCTGGCACCCTATAGACTTGGTCTCTGGTATCGCTACCTGGCGACCCGCCAGAAGATCATCTACTGCCTGTGCTACATAACGACGTTTTACCTGCTCCGGCTCCGCACCATTGTCATCTATTGCTCCGTTATACTTCACCACGTAATTGTTATGCTCTTTCCATATCACATAAGCATGTGGTGTCTTTTGTGCTCCGAAGTTCCGGGCAACTACCTGCATGTCATCCATCAGATACGGAAAGTTGAAATGCTCATCCCGGGCTTTCACTACCATATTTGCATAGCTGTCCCCTTCATACACAACCGTGTCGGTCGAACTGATAGCGATCAGATACACACCCTTGGCTGCATATCTCGCATTCAGCTCATTCAACCTCGGCGGATATAACTTGGCAAACGGGCAATGATTACACGTGAACACCACTATAAAACCCTTCGCATCAGGATAGTCTTTGAGCGAAACGGATCGACCGTCCACATTCCGAAGCCTGAAATCTCCCACTACTTTGCTTTGGCTAAAACTATTCACCGGCAACAGCATCACTGCCAACACCAGCAACAGGCTTATTCCGGCTATCTTTTTGCTCATTGTGCTCATAGGTTATTCCTTCACAAATTTTTTGGTAGTAGTCGTCTTCGTCAGCTCATAGGTAAGTTGCACAAAGTAAACACCCGGTGCATAATTAGAGATATCGATACCACCATCCAGTTGCGGGCGTGGCAGCATACACATAGTACGACCTACTGAATTAGTGATCGTAACATAATATACCTTCGTTGTGGCATCTGCAAAACTGAAGTACAAACGCATACTTGCAGGGTTAGGATATACCGTATAGTCACCGGCTGTTTTTGTGGCATTACCAACTCCTGTATTGTCTGTAACTACAAACTGCTGCATCATACCGCCATCTTCATGCGGCGCAAAATGACAGTGATACATGAACGGATGTATAGCGTCAGCATAGTCATCGAATTTGGCTACAAAACTTACGGTATCATTTACCTGCAGATAATAGGTATCCTTCCAGCCGCTTTCGTATGCGCCTACCGGATGCGAACTGCGCGACACGATCTTGAACTCTACATCATGGATATGGAAAGCGTGGCCGAATACATTATTATTGATCACCGTCCACTTTTCAGTAGCCCCAAGATTCACTGTCTTATTGATCGTTGTAAAGTTGAATATCGTATGATCGAATTGAAATGGTGCTGCACCCGGTCCAGGCGTTCCGTCTGTTACCAGTAGTGTTCTTGTTACAGTTGCATCTGCTGCGGTAGGATAGGTATTGGTCACCAACGCCGCCGGCACCGATGTGATAGGGCTTGCCGTTGTTGCACCAACAACTATATGTAACACATTAAAATTACGGTTGTTGAGCAAACTCCCGAAAGCACCGGTAGTATTTGGCTCTCCACCTCCGAATCCGAACTCCTGTCCTGCATTATAGGCCTCCAGTTCCACAGTGCTTCCCACTGCATCACTACCCAGATTCACCATTATCTCTGCACGCTCTCCTACACTCAGTTTTATTCGGGTGGCACTTACCGGTGCATCCAGCAGACCTCCGTCATTGCCTATGATATAGAACGTTCTGTTATCACTGAATCCCAGATTATACGCGCGCTCCATTTCTGCGTTCAGCAGTCTCAGGCGCACATACTGCTTAGGCAAGGTTACCTGCGGGTGCAATGTGCCGTTCACCACACAAGTATCCCCATAATGACGGTTAACATATGCGAAGGCATTAGAAGCATCAAAACTGCGGCTGGTAAGTGCCAGTGGTATATCGTCAACACCATACGTGCGCGGCAGCGCCAGTGCAGCCTCTGCTGCGTCTCTTACTATAATGAAACCACCCAGCCCCATCGTCATCTGCTGCTCACTCATGGTGTGCAGGTGCGGATGATACCAGAATGTTGCCGCCTGATTCTTTACCTGCCAGTATGGCTGCCACAAGGTGCCCGGAGGAATGATCTGGTGCGGACCTCCGTCCATCACCGCCGGCAGGTGCATACCATGCCAGTGCAGCGTAGTACTGTCATTCATATAGCTCTGCACATTCATGTGTACTGTGTCTCCCTGTCTGAAGATCAATGTTGGCCCCCAGAAATTACCATTGATACCTCCGGTGATGGTCTGGTTGCCCGGCAAAAACTGTTTAAAAGTATCTCTCAGCGCCAGATTGAAGGTTGTTCCCGAGAGAGTATCCGGTATCACCAACGGATTGTACTGCGCCTGAGCTACAGTGGCCAACATCACTACCAATGCGGCGACAAATAATTTTCTACACATATTTTTACTTTTATGGTCTTACAACGTTAGACGACGTTAGTGTCCAAATCCTTCACATACACCTAAAATAGTAGGTGTCGTCCTTCCTACAACTCATTTTTGATTCTTTTCTGTTCAATAATAGTTATAAAAACTACTAAATATAGTGATATTCAGTAGCATACGGTTATGTACATTTGTAATGTATATAAATTGTAGATATTGCTTAATTTTCTTAATTCACTTATTGAAGGAGCTTCAGATGCAATTTTTGTAGCAGACATAGTCACCGGATCCATCGTTTACGTTAATCCGGCTGCATGTAAGTTATTTGATTGCGAAGCTGCTGACCTTATTGGGAAACACCAATCTCAACTACACCCCCCGGAAGAGTTGGAAGATATCACACAAAAATTCAGAGAATTCACAACATCAGACACCTATAAGGAGACCACTGCTCATATTTTGACAAAAAGCGGTACTAAAAAGCTGGTTTTAATTACTGCTGCGAATATGTTTGAAATGGACGGCAAAATGTATGCATCTGCCTACTTCAAAGACATATCTCATGTAGAGCAATTAAAGAAGATCGCCCACGATCAGTCTCATTTAGTGCGTCGCCCGTTGGCCAATATACTCGGCATATCCAAAATACTTACCGAGTCCGGAATTGCTTCCGAAGATGAAAAAAAGGAACTGCTTACCGACCTGTATTTTGAAGCACAGCAATTAGATAGTGTAGTGAAAACGGTCATATTGAACGCTAATGCTGTTTAAACATGTTACAAATTAATGATCGGTTGTCCCCGGCCATTAGTATCTTTACCAACAATACTTTTTTCCTATCTATGTTTAATATTGAAAGTGCCCTATCTAAACTCGTTGATAATACAAATATGTTCCTTGTGTGTATTGACATGTATGGAAACTACTGCTATGCAAATAATGCCTTTTACAAACGATTCACGCTTAACAACAAATCTGCTGTTGGCAGGCATTCATTAGAAGATATACATATTGACGACCATGGTCTTGTCATGGCAACCGTTGATCTGTGTTGGAAGAGTCCGAATACTGCACACGAAATAGTGGTCAGAAAACCAACCCCCTCCGGTGATTATATCTATACCAAATGGGATTTCATTGCAATGACCAATGAGAGTGATTCACCATATATCCTATGTATAGGCTTCGAGATCACCGGTTTTATTGAAAATATTGCCGCCAATGTTACCCGCCTTCAGGAAATAGCCTTCGACCAGTCGCACCTCGTAAGAAGACCTCTCGCCAACATTCTTGGTCTTTCTAAACTCCTTTCGGAAACAAATATCGTATCCGAAGACGAAACTAAGGACTTCCTCTCCCAGCTGCATTCAGAGGCCCAGCAACTCGACAACATCATTAAACTTGTCAACGAAAAAACACAAAAAGAATAAGATGTAACTAGTTGGGAAAACGATTCATTAATGACTACTTAGTTGTATGCGGTAATGACATGAGAGTCATCAAAATAGAAGCACATAGGACGCCAATCCATCCAACATGCTTGATATTGTTCTCTGTGACCATAATTAGAACGATTTATATTGTCTGGTTTCCCCCTTTCATATACTAGCATCTCATATGTCATACCAATCCAAACTTCCTTTTTTTTAATTGATTCCGCAGTTTCTACATCACAATTAAACTTATCCATAATTGGCATTAATCGTTTGCCCTTTCTTTCTGTAGCAATTCTCTCCTTTTCATATTGTTTTGCATTTTTTATACTATCCTCTGCATTTAGGCTGCGCCTAATGTCTTTGTTCATCCTAATGTCATGATCTATTTCTATCGGAGAAACAAATTTTGTATCCTCAGACTCTACTTTTCCCATCATTATCAAACTAACCTTTTATTTAGAGTAAAATTAATTTTTGTATTAATTTTTAAGTTGTTGATAATTAATTGATAATAAAGACTATCTTCACTAATATTTTTCTATATTAAGGGGAATTATTAAGTACTAATAGTAAAAATCAGGTAATGAAGAAGTTTGAATTTTTTGACATATTGATTTTAATGGCAGCATTCCTGTCATTAGCCTACTCAGAGTTGAGCTGGTTTAAAGGGGAGAAAGAGGCCGCTTTATTTGTTGGACTATGGGTGCCGTCCATAATTGGTTTTGGGATCTATTTAAAACTTATAAAAAGAAAATAATATGACAGAGTTTATACCATATTTTGCCGGCATTATTACGTTGATTTTCGGTGCCGCGTTTGTGATGGCAGTTGTGAGGTTGGATAAAGAGTAATTAAGTTGTCACACTCAAACTCTGTTCAAAGACATTAACAGTTGGGAACATCTTATTTTTCAACACTAAACATACAACAAAAAAGCAGCTCAGTGAGCTGCTTTTTTGTTGTATGTTATTTCCGCCGTTGTTGGCCTTCTCACCAACAACCATCAGAATGCACTCGCTTTGTAACGGTATCAAAAACACTTCCCGACCACCTAAAACAGCATTAGTAAAATGCAAAAAGCCATACATTTCTATAAGCTTTTTGCCGACTGGACTAGACGTGAATAATAGCAAGCGTATTGGTTCGTTTTTACGGCTTCTCACATCCTATTAGTTTTATAGCTTAGTCGCTTGTTAGATCGCATCTACTCGCATGAGTTGGAACAGCCACCTTTACGCCGGCTTTGCTCCTGCAAGTAATAAGTTCTACCTGATGTTGATCTGTCTTCTTTCTGGAAGTTTCGCCAACCTATGGTCTGAACCCGAAAGCAACAACCACAAGTAACGTTTAAATCCTAACATCTCGATAATGACACCATTTTAACCAGTACCTCCAAACATAAAGTAGTTGTATGTAACACAGATGATTTAACAGGGTATAAATAATATCTTAATAAAATTTTTCAGTCTTTGCTTTATAATTGTCTTTAATCATTTGAATAAAAGCGTCCTTATTGCTTTTCATTATAGCTATTTCCGGACTATCCCTCATAATTGAATTTAATTCCCTCACATTTTCATCACTCCAAATAGACAATTCAACAATAATAGGAGTTAAAGCCAAGCCCTTTGGTGTAAGAAGGTATAGATTGGTTTTTCTATTATCCGGAAGCTGAGTTTTGGTTATTATCCCTAATTCTTCCAAACATTTCAGCTTAGAAGAAAGAATGTTTGTGGCAATTGCTTCATCGCTTTCCGTGAAGTCTTTAAACGTTCTCTTATCTTCTATTAGCATTTGCTTAATGATAACCAACACCCATTTGTCCCCTAAAATATCTAGGGCAGAAGTGATCGGGCATTCGCATCGAAATTTATAGTCCATGTTATGCTAACATTAATTTTACTTGCAAATTGCAATTCATTTTGTTTTTTGCTTGCAAAACAAAAGTAATTATCTATTTTTGCTTGCAAATCAAAAGCAATAGTTAAATTTTAAAAACAATGGAAAATCAAGAAAAAAGCACCTCGGGTGCAAATGTAACAAAGCCAGCCTACATTATGGTTCAAATGAAAGTTGAAAGCCTAGAAGAGCTTAATCAACGTTATGCGCAATTTGCAATTCCTATTTTGATGAAGCATGGCGGCCAAATGATTGCAGGCACTCCCGCACCAAACGTAAAAGAAGGGGAGTGGAATGGGAATTGGGCTGCAGTACTTCAATTTCCCAGTATGGATGCAGCGGAAGGCTGGTACAATTCTGAGGAGTATCAACCTTACAAAAACCTTCGCATCAATGAACTACAATCTGAAGCCGGTAGAGTGGTAATTATACCGGGAATGTAATTTGTTGTCTTCACTTTTAAGAACCAAGCTTAGTTATCTCTAAGCTTGGTTTATTATTTAAAAAACTAATCCAACGTAAAAAATGAAAAAAGTATTAGTAACAGGAATTACAGGGTTTGTAGGACAGCATTGCGCTGCCGAATTATTAAAACGTGGTTATTCCGTAAGAGGTTCGGTCAGAAGCTTGTCTAAAACAGAAGATGTAGTAAATGGTATTAAAAAAGAAATTGACACCAAAGGCAATTTGGAGTTTTGCGAACTTGACCTAATGAAAGATGCAGGTTGGGATAACGCAATGGAGGGTTGCGATTATGTCTTGCATATTGCATCACCTTTTGTTGTTAAAGTACCCAAAGATGAAAATGAATTAATAAAACCAGCTGTTGAAGGTACATTAAGAGCATTGAAAGCCGCAAAAAAAGCTGGAGTAAAAAGAGTAGTGCTTACATCCTCTACAGTTGCTATGCACGGAGGACAAAAAGGTTTAATTAAAATAGATCAAGACAGTTGGACGAACGTAGATGCCAAAAATGTAACTGCTTATTTCAAAAGTAAAACACTTGCAGAAAAAAGAGCATGGGATTTCATAAAAAAGCAGACGGGTAATAATATTTTAGAGTTGGTAGTTATTAATCCCGGACCTATTTACGGACCAACACTGACAGGAAATTTAGCTACGGAAGCAATGGATTTCTTCAAAAAATTAATTACCGGGCAAGTTCCGATGTTACCCCACGCCAATTCAGTAATGTCCGATGTAAGAGATGTAGCAACTATCCATGTAGCAGCCTTAGAAAATGAAAAAGCCAACGGCAAGCGCTTCATTGTAACTTCTGAAAAGCCACATGCAATAAAAGAAATAGGAACAATTTTAAGATCAAAGGGATATGATAAAGTGAGCACCAGATTGGCTCCGACCTTTTTGCTAAAATTTATTGCCAATTTTAATGATGAAATGAAAGGAATGTTGCCGTTTGTAGGCAATACTATTGAAGCTGACATAGATGATACTATGAAAACATTTAATTGGAAACCAATTCCCTTTGAAACAACAGTTTTGGACACTGCTAAATCAGTGGAAGCATCTCTTAAGAAGTACGGAGTTCAATAGTCTTTAAAACGGTCCATAAAATGGAAGAAGCGAAACAAGGACGACGAAGGAGTAGTAGCATAAAAAGAGCCTGACTTTTAACAGTCAGGCTCTCAAATTTTTATCAGATATGACGAAAGCGAACTTGAAAAACCGCCACCTATTCCGCCACCTCATAGGGAAAATAACAAAAGACCCGCTCTAGGAGCGGGTCTTTGCGGACTGGACGGGACTCGAACCCGCGACCTCCGCCGTGACAGGGCGGCATTCTAACCAACTGAACTACCAATCCAAAGTAGTTGTCTATAATCTATATAAAAAGAACTATCAATCTCGTTTCTCTAACCCGTCCCAACCTATGGTCGGGATGACAGGGCGGCATTCTAACCAACTGAACTACCAATCCTTTTGTTCAATTCCCCTCAACGGGAGTGCAAAGATAAGCACTTTTCTGACTTAGACAAATATTTATCCCAAAATCAGCAAATTTTTCTAAAATTCCTGGTGCATATTATTTCTCACATTTCGCTATGTGCTTTTGGGTAAAGTACACCGTATGAACACGCCGGCATCTATTACGTTTACAGATCCGCATAAATAATAATAGCACCGGGAGCTTACGCGTCAATAGAGTTTTATGTTCAGGGTGTCTATATATTTTGTGCTGTCGGTCTTCGTCAACTCTATAATAAATGTTCTGCTACCTAAAAGTTCAGGTTGATACAGCAACGTAAAATATCTTGTCTCCTTGAAGCTATCTGCATCATTCCTTTTCTGGTGAAAGTTAAAATCGGGCCAGATAAAATTGTTGCCCGACAATGGATATACCTTATACTCCGGAGAGGTGAACAGCACATTAAAGCGGTCGTTAAGCGACGAATATGCAGGATGGGTAGAGTCAAAATCGGTCAAAGAATAGATATTCATCGCTTCTATTCTGCTTTGGGTGCTGAAAACATCTTCATACACATCATCAAAACCATCATCATGCCCGGTAAGTAGTGCAGAGCACGTACACTTTATGGCGTAGGATAATGAACGAACAGAATCTGATGTAAGCGATACCGGCGGCACTCCCGATTTGTCTGCATTGCTATAAGTAGCCCCAATTATCTCATAAGTATATTTCCTTGCCTTGGTACAAGCCATCAACAACATGCAGATCAGAACAACGAAAATGAACGGATGACGTAGATTCATAAGATTATTTGCGCAGTTAAACTTACAATTAGTAAGTCGCATTTTATGTGCCATATTCAATTACTGCCTATGCGTACTGATTTTGGAATTATTCAAATATAGAATTGATCGCACACCAATAGCGCTCCATTCCTTTATGACGATCATCATTTTATTAACTGACTTTGATTGTCTAACAGGCCTTCTTGCTGAAGTAATTTTATAGAAAAACAGCATGAGATATCTTTTGTTAGTATTCGTTGCCATTGCTTCTTTCAATACCGCATTTGCAAAGAAAAACAAGTTCGCTTCTCAACAAGAAGCAGTAAGCGTAATACAAGCCACCACTGCGCGCTATTGGGAAAAACTGGATATAAAAGACAACAAAGAGAATGTGGTCAAAGTGACCCTGCAAGATGGCAAACTTATTTTTACCCAAACAGCCACTTATGTTCGCCCTGCTACCATAGGCCGCGAAACATTTACCGAAACAAAAATAGTAACAGTAGAAGTAGATCTGACCAAAGCAGCCGTTTCTCCTACCGTTAGCAATTATACATTTCTTGAACAATCCAAAAACGCTATTCATCAAGTAGTGGCATGGAACAAATCTGCGCTCGACAATAGCAATACCTTCATCGGCATGTACACCATTCCGCTCGACTATCCTGCACTTATCAAGAACGGAGCAGAACTGGAAAGAATGAAAGATGCCGTTCGATACCTCAGCAAGATATATCTGCCTAAACCGGTCAACAAAAAATTCTCGTTGAGGGTGGGTCACTAATGTAACATCCTTAAAACACCACACTCTTTCTGTGTTGAAAATATATTGTGTTAACTTTAAGGCGTAAAATCCAAAGGGCAATTATATTTATCAAATCCACTACAAACAGAAGGGATGCAAACACGTACAGTAAAAGCAAAATTGTTATTGACAATTGCGGTAGCGCTATTCTCGGTCATTAACATTGGCTATAGCCAGATCATTCCCAATTGCGGCAATAAGATCGCTATCTACTTCAACCAGCCTGTTGATAACAGCGTATCTACAGGTGTCAATGCTGCATACCTCAATAACTCATTTGCCGATACTATTGTTGCGTATATCAACCGCGCCAAGTATTCTATAGATATTGCGCAGTACGACTACAACCAGAGTGGTAGTTATGCCAATATTGCTACTGCAATTAATAATGCCTACCTCAGCGGTAAAAAGGTACGTTGGATCTATGACAGCAGCCAGGTAAATACCGGTCTGGCATTACTTAATCCCGGCATCCACACGCTGGGCAGCCCTACTACTGCGGCTTATGGCATCATGCACCACAAGTTCATCGTCATAGACGCCAACTCTTCCAACCCCAACGATGCTATTGTCAGCACAGGTTCCGAAGACTGGGGTGTTACTCAGTTCAATCTGGCACCTAATAACCTCCTTTTTCTGCAAGACTCCGCTCTTGCTCACGCTTACCTGCATCAGTTCAATATGATGTGGGGAGACACCGGTGCCACACCTAATACCGCTACCTCTAAGTTCGGACCATTCAAAACTGACCTCGGCCAGCATATCTTTCATATCGATGGTAAGTTGATAGAATTATACTTCAGCCCATCCGATGCTACCAATACACACATACTTTCTACTATCAATTCTGCAAATACTGATCTCTACTTCGGCGTATTCACATTTACCGTTGCTGCCGATGCCAATGCCATTGTTGCACGCCAGACCGCAGGCGTTTATACCGCAGGCATTGTTGACCAGAACAGCAATACAAGTGCAGCATATCCTATACTTACATCCGGACTGGGCACCAACCTCAAAACCTACGTAGGCAGTGGTGCATTAGTTTACCACAACAAAATGCTCATCGTTGACCCGTCCAATGCCTGCTCCGACCCTACAGTACTTACAGGCTCACACAACTGGTCCACTTCAGCCAACACAAAGAACGATGAGAACACCCTCATCATTCACAACGATACCGTAGCCAATGTTTATTATCAGTCTTTCAAGGCCAACTTCACTTCATTAGGCGGCACACTCAATACCATTGCTCCTTGCACTACCACTACCTGTGGTATTCCTTCAGGCTTGTACGCCACCTCAGTTACTTCCACTACCGCATTGCTCAACTGGAGCCCCGTTTCAGGTGCTATCTCTTATGCAGTGCAGTACAGGGTTGTTGGTGCTTCCGTTTGGGATACCCTTACCGCCTTCACAGACTCTGTTTCAATTTCAGGTCTTACACCTACTACCAATTACGAGTTTCAGGTGGCTACCCGTTGTTCCGCTAGCACCAGTGCCTATGCAGGATCTGCTATATTCACTACGCTCGCTATTCCTTGCAGCACACCGGTCGGACTCAATACCATTGCTACATCCACTACTTCGGCCACCATCGGCTGGTCTCCAGTTAGCGGATCCGCTCTTTACTATATCAACTACAGACCTTCCGGCACCTCCCCATGGACCGCTACCACTTCATCTATGAACTCCATTACTATTGCCGGACTCCTCAGCGGTACCGTATATGAATATGAAGTAGCGGCTGATTGCTCCGGCACTCCGGGCACATACAGCAACATGGATTCTTTCGCTACAGTTTCTGCATCATGTGGCATTCCTACATCTCCCGCAGTATCAAATATCACCAACTCTTCCGCTATACTTAGTTGGAGTGCTGTCGGATCTGCTGCAGCATATATCGTTAATTACAGGGTGTTAAGTACCGCTATCTGGACAATTGATACTGTATTATCTAATGCCGATACACTTACAGCACTTACACCCGGCACCTTATATGAGTTCAGAGTCAGCACGCTGTGTATAGGTATTACCAGCGCATTCACAGGCTCATCCATATTTACCACCCTCAGCAGCACCTGCCCGGTACCCGTAGCACTTACCGCAGCATCAGTATCCGCTACTGCAGCCCAGCTTACATGGTCGCCGATCACAGGAGCTGCTTCTTACGATGTTCGCTACAGAAAAACAGGCACTACTCCTTGGCAATACACCACATCTGCTTCTGCTTCTGTCATCATCTCATCATTGTCGCCATCTACCTTCTACGAATTTCAGGTACAGGCACGCTGCACCACTCCCGATACAAGCGGCTATGCCGGTGCGGTCACCTTCAAGACCAGTGGAACAGCTGGCATACTCTCTGCTTCCCTCGAACAAAACACTTTTTCTATCGACCCTAACCCTACCGCATCCGGCAACATACACCTCAGTTTCCAGCTCAATGCTCAGGATGCTGTAAGTATTGTTGTCTATGACATTATGGGCCGCGCAGTACAAACAGTTGCAAGCAACGAACAGAAACAACCCGGCAACCTCAATTACGCCATAGCACTCGATACTCCGGGCGTATATCTCATCAAGCTCACCGTTGGCAATACAAGCATTGTGAAAAGAGCGGTGAGATTATAAGAATAGAAAATAATTTACCTCAAGCGTTCAGTTATCAAAACTGAACGCTTTTTTTATGGAATAGAATGACCTCTTTACCAATATCAGCTCAGGGTCAGTTGTATGATTACCAATTCAGATGGCTACTCAACAAAAACATATCCACAAAGATCACCCCTCTGAAGGCCTTGCCCACAAAGCCTTTCAGCCGATTCTGCCTTCACTTTTGTTGATATCTTTATTTCACCAAGTCATATTCCCGTATTAATTTACACTCGTTTTTGTACAGATCTGTGATCATGCCTATCACTTTATCAGGAGGATCATAGCCTGTCCCGCCCATGCGGGCGTGCAGACAAACACAGCTCATTGACTTATAGACCTTATCAAACTGTTCCTACCGAACCCTGTCGCGAGGAGTTCAGCGTAGTGCTCTCGAGACGACAAAAATAAACGAGTCTCCTGATTCGAAGAAAAAAAGTGGAAGAAAACCGGAAAAAAGTGGAAGAAAGTGGAAGTTTTTGGAAATTTGTTAAAATGACCTCAAACCCTTACCCACAAGGCATTTCCACCGAAACGCACTCCACAAAACTTCCGTAAACAAGAAAAAACTTCTACTTTTCAAATACCATAAAACAGTCAACTTTTTTAAGGACTATACACATCGGGAATCATAGCCTATCATTTAATCAGCGTAATCCCGGTTCAGACATCACCCGACAAAAAAGTGGCAATAAAAGTGGAAGAATGTGGCAAAAAGTGGCAGAAAGTAGCAGTTTGTTAAAATGCGCTGAAACCCTTATCCATAAAGCCATTCACTCACAAAACACGGCACAGAACTGCCGGAAAAATTAAAAACTGCCACTTTTCATTTTACACACTATCCAACACATCAAAACCAAATAAAAAAGGGTCACGCATATTCCGCGCAACCCTCTTGCTATATTATTGTTTGTCTTATAGACACATGTCATTGCCCCGTAGGTGGCATAAGGTGGGTAGCTACAAAACACCGCTACACAAACGCGAGCCGTAGGTTCGCAGCCAACTGTAACTAAGTGGCCAACTATCTGATCAGCGTAATATCGCCGGTCTGCACAATGGTGCTGCCTCCGCAGTCAAACTTTAGTACATAGTAAAATACTCCCATGTCCTGTGGTACACCATTAAATTTACCATCCCACTGCGGATAATTATTGGTCGTTTCAAACACTGTTTGTCCCCAACGGTTATTGATCCTGAAAGAATGGAATCTGTGATGGCTTGGCAATGGCGTTGTGGTATTGGTAATATCTCGTCCCTGCTCTTCAAATATCGGGCGGAACATATCATTGTTACCATCACCATTAGGCGTAAATGCCGACGGGAAAGAAACACGACAGCATGCATCAGCAGTTATACGCTGCATAGATGTTGCCTTACAGCCAAACGGATCGGTTACAGTAAGTGTAACATCTGATACCAATGTTTCTACCTGTCCCCATATCGATGGTCCTGTCAGATTGTAGAACGAATGAACAGGTGTCCACTCGTATGTATTGGCATATATATTCGTATGTGCTGCAAAGTATATACTGTCTTCAATACATGGCGGATTCTTGAACGATGTGAACTGGAACTGTGCATCAGGTAATGCGTGTACCTTTACAGTATCATAGGCAATATCTGATGGACAACCACCTATCGCGGCATGAGATTGCACAGAAATGATATGTGCGCCCGGAGTATTCCAGGTAATACTGTATGGTCCGCCACTGTTCGAGTTGTGCGCTACTATTGAAAGGTTAGGAGAAACATCCATTGTTACGCCATCTACCCACCAGTTATACGTATATGCATCGCTTGAATGATCTACCAATGCCAGATCTACAGTATCTCCCAGACAAGCATCTTTCGGTGTGTACGGTGTCGCATCCGGCGGAGTGGTCACCAATATGTTGACCGTATCATAACCGATACAACCTGTAATGTTGTTGGTCACAGCTACAATTACTGAACGATTTCCGGAAGCTGTAGGCATCACAGATATAGATGATGATGTAAGTGAACTACCCGCTACAAGTGTTAGATCAGATGGTAAGGTCCATTGGTAAGACACCGGAAAACCAAATCCTGCCAATGAGAACGAAACAGCAACCCCTTTACAAGCATTTACCGGTCCGCTGATAGCAACGATCGGTAATGGATTCACGGTAACGATTATCGGAGTGCGGATACTTTCACAACCACCTACGGTCTGCGATACATAGTAAGTGGTAGCTGTAGCAAAGTTGGTTGGTGGCACCGGAGCAATAGTGCTACCCGAGCCTCCGGTAGATGATGTGTACCATAACAGACCTGTGCCGGTTGCGCTCAGGCTAACCGATGTTTCACCCAGGCAATATTGAGGTCCTGTAGCTACCGGTGGTGCAGGTCTGGCAGTTACGCTCACCGAAATAGTAGAGTAGCAACTGCCACCCAATGAATAAGTTATTGTGGTAGTTCCTGCAGCTACTCCCGTAACCACCCCGGTACCGGAAACAATAGCCACCGAAGCGTTACTGCTACTCCATGTGCCACCCGGTGTAGAGTTAGCCAGTGCTGTAGTAGAGCCCTGGCATACATTAGGCACACCGGTAATAGGTGTAAGATTGATTACAGAAAAAGTACCCGTTCTAACACAACCCGCGGTAGAGGTATAAGTAACCGGTACCGTACCCAATGTACCACCGGTTGCAGCACCGGTTGCGGTAATAGTAGCGATCGCAGGATTACCACCGCTCCAGGTACCACCTGCTGGTGTTGCAGTCATTGTTATTGTTGCATCAAGGCAAGCACTTATAGGTCCGGTGATGGTTGGTATCGCATTGACAGTTGCTGTGGTAACAGAGAAACAACCCGCACCTGTTGAATAGGTCAGGTTGGCTGTACCGGCACTTACACCGGAAACAACACCCGTTACCGGGTCAACTGTTGCCACGGCTGTATTGGCAGAACTCCACGTACCTCCTGCCGGTGAACCGGTAACGGTAGTTGTGGTGCCCGCACACAAAGCAATAGTGCCAAAATTGGTATGTGAAGAGATACTACCTTGTTTCAGGAACACCTCAGAATCGTATCCGGAGTTACCCGCATCAGCTAAAGTTAACTTCAGATGGTAAGTGTTACAAGGAATTACATCATGTATCGCGGTCAACACAGTAGTAAAACCTTTCATGGTAAAGTTGGTTCCACCTGTGTTGTCATTATAGTAGGCGGTAAACGGCGAACCCGGACCCATTGCAGTACAATTGGCGGTAGTATATCCCGCGCCGGGCACTCCATTGTTCACTGTATTTACTGTAACAGGTATAGTTGTACCCGGAATCAGGGCCATATTAGCAGTACCCGCAATACCCGGGCCGGATATAAAGAAGGCAAATGCATCATTATATGGCCCGCAGGTCGAGTGATTATATTCTTCCGATCCGAAAATGTAATCGAACTTGATGGTATCGCCGGTAGGAATGATGTCAAATTCCAGGATACAGGCATCATATGTGGTTGCTCCCGCAAGAGTGGTCAATGTCGGGTCTCCTGCAAATGCCATATTGGTATTCGCCAGAGTTGCTTCAGTGCCGACTGCCGAGGCTACCCTACCGGTCGATAAGATAATACCGGTCGGAATACCCCAGGGAGTACCTGTAGTGCCGATCATCGTACCTGCCGCTACCGAGAACATACCATTTGAAAGGTTGTTACAGGTAAGTACAGGATTGGAAATGGTAACACCCGGACCACCCAATGCCGCTGACAATGCTGCTGCAGTAGAGCTTGGTGTGACCGTCATTTGCGCAAAGCCGCTAATGCCCGACATGCACAGTAACAACGAGACACAAATAGGGAACTTAACGTTCTTCAAAAAATGCATATACAAAAAATATTTGCAAATGTACTATAAGTAGATTGTATAGGTTGAAAATGTGGTTAAAACTGCTGTTAATTTTTCATTAATGCTGTTAATATTTAGCCCTTTATGTATTGACTTTTATGCCCATTATTACTATGAAATGCGCTTTACCACAAAATCACCCCAATTGACCACTTTGCTCTGTATAAACCACAGGTTAATTGTTTCAGATATCAATAACCTAACATTTACCCGAAAGAATAACAGATGCGGGAATTACGTTAGTAGCACGGAAAGAGTTATCTTTAAGTACCTGACCCCGCATCAACTTCGGGAATCAAAAATTTGCATCAGATTGAATTACAGATCTATACCACATAAATGCAGGCGCGCCTTCAGGGGCTTTTACTATTTTCTGCCGGTACAGCTGGTGTTGCTGCATTTCCGTAAGTATCAATTGCTGCTTAGTTTCTGGCTTATCGTCACGCTCACCGTTTCAGGGCATTTTGCGGCCCACTTTGGTGCATCTTCCCTATTCCTTGCACCCGAGTATCTGGGCAAGATCAACTTTATGAGTATGTTCCTGCTGGGCAGTGCCATGTGTGTGTTCATGATGACCTGGCATATCACCACCTTTATCATACATAGCAAGCGTATGCCATACATGGGGGCTACACGACACGCTTTTTTGGTCTATTGTATCAACAATGCGGTCATTCCTCTCGTATTTCTCACATTTTATTCTGTCACCAGTATCCGCTTTCAGTATGTGAATGAACATGCCCACCTTTCAGATATTCTTATTTTGCAGGGAGGATTTTATCTGGGTTTCATTGCGTTGGTGCTGGTCTCGTTCGCCTACTTTTTCAGGGTAAGCAGAGATTTCTTTAAGTCATTGCTGTCATCTATTACCAAACCCTCTCGTATAAGAAGGGTGATACCATACGATACGCTTGACTATGAAATAGATATCATACCGGCTCACTCTTACATTACCGGTCATATGCGCATAGCCAAAAGCGCCGACCTGGAACCGTATCATCCGCGGGTACTGAATACCATCATGAGCCGCCACCACCGCAATGTCATCTTCGCGGCCTTTTTCTCTTATGTAGCGCTGTTGGTCATGGGTATCTATATGGATCAGCCGTTACTGAGAATACCTGCCGGCGGTGGTTTCTTGTTGCTGTTCTCCATGATCATGGGTTTTGTAGGTGCCTTCAAATACTTCATGAAGAGCTGGGAGGCTATCGGGTGGATCACATTTGTTATTGTATTGTCGGTAATGGTCAAGTACAAGATATTTGACCTCAGGAGCATAGCATACGGGCTGAACTACAAATCAGACATAGATAAAAGACCTGAATATACCTACAATAACCTCCATACTCTCTTTACTCCCCAACGGTTCATGGCCGATAAGAAGACGGAAGAGGAACGGCTGGATAAATGGAAAGCGCTCTCGGCCCCCGGAGACTCAAATACGCTGGTGGTGATCACTACCAGTGGCGGCGGATCCCGTTCGGCATACTGGACGTTTCATGCTCTGCAGTACATAGACAGTATGAGTCATGGAGAATTGTTCAAACATACGGTGCTGATCACCGGTGCCTCGGGCGGCATGATAGGTGCTACCTACTGGCGCAGTGTACATGATGCACACGACAGGGGATTGTTGAACAACCCTTATGCTCCTCGCTATCAGGAAAATATGGGTAAAGATCTGCTCAATTCTATCATTTTCTCATTGGCCAGCGTTGACCTAATTTCGCCTTTCAACAAAATATCCATTGCCGGCTACTCTTATACCAGAGACCGGGGATATGCAATGGAGCAGGAGTTGGTAACGAATACTGACGGTCTGCTGGACAAAAGTCTGGCCTACTTTGGGCCCCGTGAAGCCGCCGGGCAAATACCTCAGGTGCTCATCAACAGCACTATTATCAATGACGGCCGCAAACTGATGATGGGTAACCTGCCCATTGGCTACCTTACCCAACCTGAATATTCACTCCATGAAGCTACGCCACCGATAGATGCTGTGGACTATGGTGCATTCTTTGCGGGCAAAGACCCTACCAATATGCGGATAACCTCTGCATTACGCATGAATGCTACCTTTCCGTATGTGCTGCCTGTGGTGCGCTTGCCCAGCCAACCATATATGAATATTATGGATGCCGGACTGCGAGACAACTTCGGCATAGAGGTGGCCAGCCGCTACCTGTATGTGATGCGTGACTGGATAGGGCAGCACATGGGCAAAGCCATATTTCTGGAAATACGCGATAGCAGAGAGTATGATGTGTGCGAACAGTCTTCCGAATCCTCGCTGAGCAATATGGTCACCGATCCGTTTTTTGTTATCCAGAACAAATGGGAAGCCTTTCAGTCATACAAACATTGTTTTCTGAAAGACTATACACCCTACTTCATGCACGATAAGCTACATTATATAACCCTTTGTTATGTGCCTAAAGAGAATAAAACCTCTGCCGCGCTGAACTTTCACCTGACATCTAAAGAAAAAGAAGATCTTGACTGGTCGATTTATAATAAAGACAATCAGGCTGCAGTTGACACACTACTAAGATTATTAAAAAGATAAGCGCTTGAAAATCACCTGTAAATACAATTTATTATGGCTGAAAGCATTTACAGTATTGACTTTGAGTTCTGATAATGAATGGTCAATAACAAACAGACAACAAGACATAGCGCATAATGCTCTATTTTTACAGTGGTTAATCAAACTTTGTATATGAAGAATATACTACTAATTGCATCAGCTTTTTGCATCTTTCTTACCCCTGCGTGTAAAAAACAAGGCAACAATAACGGTGGCGTAAAGACCTATAATAGTGTCAATGATATTTCAGTTCCTTCCGGTTTCAATTGGGAGAGCTCTCGTTCCATACCTGTTCACGTAAGTATTACAGATAACCGTTTCTCTACGGCCAATCATACTATTTCTATTTATGATGGCAACCCGTTCGATGGCGGCAAATTACTGTCGAGAGGATCTGCCAGCACAACTACACCATATGATGCTACACTATATCTTGCTAAAACCATCAATGAGGTCTATGTGTTGAAAAGTTCCCCCGACCATTCCATGATACTGAATAAGGTGACCATAGGAAGTGGTCTGAATTTGTCTATCGGGGCTACAGATCCTGCATATGATGCCAAGCCCGGTCATCGCGGGGCAACACCTCTTGATGATTGTAACACCGGTTGCACCAATACAATTACCGCCAACACATCTAATCTTAACGTAAGCGAAGGACAGGTGATTTGTATTACCGGCAGCAATATTACGGTTGGCTTTTCAAGTGTAACAGGTGGAACTATTCGCGTTTGCGGCACTAACGTGACCCTGCAGAACCTGAACATGGGCGGTTATACCAATCTGTTGGTACTTGCCGGCGGCAGTGTCAACGTATCCGGCCTTAACTACAACAATGCTTCCGTCCGCATCATCAACTATGGCACCATTACCGGTCTGTTCACCATTGGCGGTTATCTGGATAACTATGGTACATTCAACTGCACCGGCGATATGAACCTGAACAGTACCGCACAAACATTCAATAATAATGGTATCATCAATGTTTCGGGCAGTTTTAACAATAGCTCGGCATTGGTAGCTACCAATAATGCAACGATGAACATATCGGGCAACTTCAACCACAACAGCGGCACCGCTGCATTTATGAACTACTGTGCTTTGAACATTACCGGCAACATGAATATCAATTCGTTGGTAAAGAACCATAGCTTCATTAAGGTTGGCGGACAGACCACCATTAACAGCGGCGGAGAACTGACCATGCACAATGGCGCTATGTTCAAAACCGGCAACTTCATTCTGGACAATGCTCCTGTTACTGGTTATGGCAGTACATCGCTTGTAAAGATCACCGGTACAGCAAACATTATGAATTCAGGTGCAATACTTACCGGTATGCTGCAGGTGTGCGCGCCAACAGCTATTCCTGCTGCAAGGCTAAGCGGTGGCGCCACCAATGATTGCAGCCTGTACATACCTGTGAACGGATGTTACATAGAAGGTAATGGCAGCGCGGCAGTACCTGATGCGGATGGAGACGGTGTTGCAGATGCCAATGATGAATACCCAGCAGACGCAACAAAAGCATATAACAACTATTATCCATCATCGACCGGTGGCGGCACAGTAGCCTTTGAAGACAACTGGCCATCGAAGGGTGATTATGACCTTAACGACCTGGTAATGGGCTACCGCTACCAGATAGTGACCAACGCCAACAACAATGTGGTAAGGGTGATAGGCAACTATACACTATTGGCAACCGGTGGAGAGCTGGGCAATGGTTTCGGGGTACAGTTTCCTGTTAATGCCGGAAACGTAAGCAATGTAACCGGAGGCACACTGGAAGCCGGCCAGACCAAAGCGGTGATCATACTGTTCAGCGACATGCGCGCACAGATGGCTAACTGGAACACGGTCTATGGCGCCACAGCTTCGCCGACCGTGAACTATACCATGAGCTTTGATGTGACCGGTGGTCCGTCGATCAGTTCATTTGGTCTTAATTCATACAATCCTTTCATCTGGAATTTCGGGTTGGGCAATAATCGTGGTCGCGAGATACACTTAACCGGCCATCAGCCTACAGACCTTTGTTATACATCTTACTTCGGCACCGCAGACGACAATTCTTCTGTTGCCGGCGGCAGGTATTTTGTTACATCAACTGGTCTTCCTTTTGCAATTGATGTTCCTGTCAATCCTTTCAACTACCCAGTAGAAATGAAGGATATTACTCAGGCCTATCTGCACATCGGTGCCTGGGCAGAATCGGGCGGAACCAGTTATACTGATTGGTATAGCAATACCGGCGTGGATTACCGCAATACGAGCAACTTGTACAATCATTGATCATCATAGCTATTTTTAGTAGCAGGCCATCCTTCTCGGGGGCCTGCTTTACTTTTATTGGCAGGGGAGTGTACAAGAAGTAATGGTTGTTAGCAGCGTTATTTCGCCCTTTGAGGGTTTATGGGAAGAAGGTTTTTGACCGTAGTGAAAACGACCGACGCTATTGAGAGCGCTCTTTCAGAGCTTGATTAACCTGTGTTATATCTGCTGCGCTAATTGCTCCCAATTGGGCATTGTTGGTTGCCACTTTTGGTTGAGCAGCTTTTCTGTAAGCGAACGATTCTGCAGATACATGTTCTTTTCTGTAACCAATACATAAGGTTGTATCAATGAACTGTAGCGCACCAGATCGGCCCAGGGCTTGCCGGCAAAGTATTGCAGGAAGGAGGCAATGATTTGTCGAAGTTCTTTCATGTTCCAATAATGCAATGCATACGGTAATGCAGATCTTATATTACCACCACTGCTGAACTGAATGGAAAATGCGAATTGCTCTATGATATGTTTCGGGAATTTGGGATGCTCGCTATCGGTATATGCCAGCGCCTTTTGTAACAGCTCTCTGTGGGTGGTATTGAAGCCGAGTAGCCCGGCATTCCACATATACAGGTCGCAGAGCGGTGTGCCGTCTGATCTTATGGCTTTATCGCTGCGTAGAAAAGTATCGAGTTTACGGAACAGAGGATTGCCTTTATCGCTGATCTTGCCTTCCTGCATGTGCATATAGAGCTGACCGGCAGCAATATTACTCCACACCTCATCCAGTTTATGCAGCAATACCATGTCGGTATCGGCATAAATAATGTTGCCGCTATGGGTGGCCGAAAAATGCAGGAGCAATTCGATCTTTACCCGATGTACAAAATCGATATCTCCACGCCATTGCTTTATCAGCGCTGCATCCATGGTAAAAAAACGAAGCGGTAGCGGGCAATCTGTAAATTGTCTGAACCATTCAGGTTTATCGGTGTATATCCAGATCTCGGTATCGGCAAGCTCTTCCGGTCTATATATTCTTGACAATGACATCAATGCATAGGCACACTCCAGAAATACGGCTTCATAGCCGTAGCATTGGAACAGTATGTAGTTGGGTTGGTGCATTTATGTAAGGTGTCAAGCTATCTGTTTCTTAAAACTACAGAACAGGAAATTTTGTATGGTATTGAATGGTGTTATATGATCTTCATTGATACATTTGATCTTTTGAAAACCAATGGATAATTCTGTTTGAAGTTCGTTCTCTGTGTATTGTTTAATATCCAGACCGCTGCATTTTTTTGGACCATTCTCAGAGAATGTGCCTATCGTGAGGTATTTACTTACTGCGGTTAGAGCATTGTTCAAATATTTATGAATTTGTTCAGCCGTAGTCAGGAAATGGAAAGTTGCCCTGTCGTGCCAAACATCATATTTTTTTTCGGGAGCAAAATCCGTGATATCAGCAACGATCCAGTTTACCTTATTTGCTTTCTCTCCCAATCGCTGTTTTGCTCTTGTCAATGCATTTTCTGAAATATCTAATACGGAGATATCTTCAAAACCTTCGTCCAAAAGATAATCAACGAGTTTACTATCTCCGCCACCAATATCAATAATACTGGCTTTTTTGTCCAGTTGAAAACTAAGAATGAAATCTAAAGAAGTTTGAGGCTTCTCTTGTGTCCAACTCACCTCCTGAGGTTGCTTTGTTGCATATACTTTTTCCCAGTGATCTTTTCTTTCCTGTACCATACTTATTGGTTTAAATAAAACGTAAGCACTAATTACCTTTTTTTCGCCTCGATGCTTTTATCAAACCAACGATCATAGCAAATATGCTAACGGTGAAAATAATCAGTAAACCCGCACTAAGAACCAGTAACCATTGATCTACCTCATAATCCATGCCGGAGAAAATGATCTTAGTTATCTTCTCTGAAGCAAGAACGTATATAGCCGAGAATAATAGCCAAATACCCACATGCTTCAATACTATTATTCCCGGCTTCTTCATTTCTTAGAATTTCATTCCTGTTACTTCTTCCGGATCCTTGTCGAGGAAACGTTCTGCTGCTATGAGGCCTTCGTGCAGAATGGTGTCCTTGGCCATGAAGGAAGTCGTCTTCCTTAATTCGGTCATCAGCTTTTCGAGAGCAGGAGATGTTTTCTTTGGTCTGCGGAACTCTAATGCCTGTGCGGCAGTAAGTAGCTCAATTGCCAGTACGCGCTGTACATTCATTATTACCTTGCGCAACTTGGTAGCTGCGTTGGCTCCCATGCTCACGTGGTCTTCCTGACCATTACTGCTGACGATGCTGTCAACTGAAGCAGGAGAGCAATATTGCTTGCTCTGGCTTACTATGGCCGCAGCAGTATATTGGGCGATCATGAATCCGCTGTTCAACCCTGCCTCGGGAGCCAGGAATGGCGGAAGGCCACGCTGACCGCTGACCAATAAGTAAGTTCTACGTTCAGAAATGTTGCCCAACTCAGCCATAGCAATTGCCAGAAAATCGGCCTGCAATGCCAGAGGTTGACCGTGGAAATTACCACCACTTACAATAGCATCTTCGTCGTGGAACACTATCGGGTTATCTGTTACTGAGTTGATCTCTGTTTCTACCACACCTGCAGCCATATCTACTACATCTTTGGTAGCACCATGTACCTGAGGAATGCAACGGAAAGAATACGGATCCTGCACCTGCTCCTTGTATACACTCTGTATCTCGCTATCGGCAAGCAGTTGCAACATACGAGCGGCAGTATCGAGCTGGCCTTTATGCGGACGAACTCTATGAATGGCATGACGGAAAGGTTCGTTCTTCGCCATAAATGCATCGGCAGACAGAGCTGCCACCACATCGGCCCACACCAACAGGCGCTTAGCCTGTGTGAGCGACCATGTAATATATGAACTCATGAACTGAGTGCCATTGAGCAAAGCCAAACCTTCTTTAGCGGCCAGAGACATAGGTTTCAGTCCCGCCAGCTCCAGTGCTTTAGCGGCAGGCATTATCTCTCCCTTATAGCGTACTTCTCCCTTACCCAGAATAGGCAGGCACATATGTGCCAACGGAGCCAGATCGCCCGAAGCACCAAGCGAACCTAATTCAAACACACGCGGATGAATACCGAGGTTATAGAAATCGACCAGACGCTGCACTATCTCTGTGCGCACACCGCTGTAACCCTGACTGAGACCATGCACCTTGAGCAATATCATGAGGCGAACGATCTCTTCAGGAACTTCGTCGCCCATTCCGCAAGAGTGAGAGGTGACCAGGTTTTCCTGTAGCTGCGACAATTCGTCGTCTTTGATGCGCACATTACAAAGCGAGCCGAAACCCGTATTGATACCATAATAGGTATTGCCTTGCTGTAAGATGTTATCGAGGTAGGCGCGGTTAGTGTCTATACGGCTTTTTGCCGCTGCTGAAATAGCTAATTTATCCTGTTTGCTTTTAAAAAAGCCAATGGATATGTGCTCAGGTAATTCCATGTTTTGTTGTCGTTAGTATTATTAGATAGAACTGTTGTTCGTTTATGTTACTTGATCATTTTGTCTTCTTTTCTATTATTGCTCTGAGATCGGCCTCCATAC
Source organism: Chitinophagaceae bacterium (assembly GCA_947447465.1). Taxonomy (GTDB): domain Bacteria; phylum Bacteroidota; class Bacteroidia; order Chitinophagales; family Chitinophagaceae; genus Flavipsychrobacter. Next base: position 43,944 of record CANFKE010000001.1, read on the forward strand.
TTTTATCTACGCTTTCTGTAATGCGCCCAATCTCTTTAGTTCCATCGAATAAGATGATGGTAGGTACGCGTGAGATGCCATATGTTTTTTCCGCACCATTACCGGCAACCTTTGCCCGGTCAACACCATAGATAACCAGCTTTGACATAGGATATTCTGCGCCCACCAACACATTGTGCAGCTTGGGAATAAGTTCTTTAGAGTCTCCGCACCAGGTACCCATTACGACCACCATACTGTAGGCAGATAATGCGGGTCTGAGTTTTTTTATGTGCTTTTTCTTAGGCGTGTACTCGGCAATGCCGTTGGTGTACCAATGGAACGAAGTATCTTTTTGCAGATCGTCGAAACCAATAAGCCCTTTGTATATGACACTACCATTGATGGTGTCTATATAGGTGGTATATCTTACCGGCATATTCTGCGCCCGGGATGTAGTGCTCATTATCAAAAAGGCTAAAATTGCCAGAATTCTCATTTGCGGATCATTTCAGTTGGTTCTTAATGGCTACCAGTTTGTTGCGTAGTGATAGCAATGATTTTTTAAGGTCCACTGTTTCTACGTCCATTTTGTTTTGTGTCTTCAGCTTAGCCTTGGCACCAGTGAGGGTGAAACCCCTTTCCTTCACCAAGTGGTGAATAGCTCTGAGTTCCTTTATCTGCTCTTCGGTATATAACCTGTCGCCCTTGCGGGTGGTGCGCACATTGAGCTTGAACTCATTGGTCCAGAAACGGATATGCGAAGTTTTTACCTTGAACACCTCTGCTACCTCACCAATAGAATAGTATTGCTTACCGTCGCCCTTCCAGTCTTCCGGTAGTTTGAGCGAATCGCTGTCTTTCTTTTTTGCGGCAGCTTTAGGTTTTTCTGCTTCGGGCTGAACTTCGGGAACAGGAGCAATTTCGACAACGGCCTCTGGTACAGTAACGGTCTCACCAGCAATAGCTGTATCTGCAACTACGGCAACATTGGTGGTCTCTTCCTTTCCTTCCTCGTCCTTCTTATCCTCTTCTTTCTTTTTGGCACGGCTTTTACCCACCGCTTTTATTTGTTCGGGTACTATTTCCTCACCAAATAAGGTTATGATCCTTTCGCTCATGGCTACAAGTTACAAAATACTTTTTTATTGCTCCGGAATGCTCACCACTTATACTGCGGATAGTGCTGTTGGAGCAGGTAAACGGAGACTCTTTTATCTTTTAATTCTTTTATTTTATCACTATTCTCCTGCACTATTCTTGCTATTCTGATTGGTGAGATGAAAAAATCTGCAACCAACAGTTGTATGATCTCTTCGAAACACTTTTCTTTAAAATACCCATAGTAATAATAACGGGCCAGCATACAATTGTTCCTCTTTATCAACAAGGAATCGTTCCTGCCCTTGCGAAGTTCGGTATCGTTTTTAATAACGTCGTTAAATAATTTTTTGCCACGCATAGAAAAAGGGGTTTATGGCCCCAAAGGTAATGTGCTCAGCATTTTCTTCTGCAAGAAGATATCAACATTTTTGATGGCAATTATCGCCCAAAGCCACGCTGGTATTGCATTAGAGCGGCATCAACAAACGTGGATATGTTCTTTGTTATTCACATTTGTGTGGATAAGAGCGCTCGTATAAGTGCGAACTATAATAAACGTATGAATGATGGTGTAGCTGACAATGAGGACATTGCGCTACCTTTTAATGCATACCCTTGTACCCACGCCTACAAAAGAATAGAGCTCATCTACATCTGCATTTTTGAGTGCCACGCAGCCATCGGTCCAACCAACGCCCAACTCTATCATATCATCTCCTCCCTTCCAAATACCATGTATGCCCACATTGCCGCCCATTTTAGCAGTGGCCGGAACCGCGCCTTTTTGTTTCAGCGCAGTAAACCGCTTTATAGTAGAATCGTTGGGGTAATCGAGGAGCATGAACTTGTTGTATTGTGAGGCGGGGTTCTTCATTTTTATCTTATACCATCCCTCCGGAGTACACCTGTCGCCTTCCATACATTTATTTTCAAGCGGACGCGGCCCGAATACGGCAGCATAAGACCGTATCATTCTGCTCTTATAATATACATCGACCCGGTAGCGCGATTTGCTGACCATCAGATAAACTGAATCTTTGATCAGTGTATCTCCTTTTATTGGTTTATGGAGATTATATACCGGAATTATGGGTTTTATGATCGTCTCTGTAACTCTCATGTTGCCCTTATCGTATTGAATGACACGGATCATATTGCCCTTTCCGTCTTTATACTCTTCCAGAACTTTGAAATTGACCAACCTGGGTATCGGCTTTTCAATATCGGGCTGCTGGGTGGCTTGTGGCTTTATCTGCGCATGAGTACTAACCGACAACAGGGTGACCAGTAGTATTGTTACTCCTGTCAAAAATCTCCTATTAAGGTCAGATATTGTCATATTCGTTTGTTGCAAATTTGGGTGTGTTGACTTCAACGACCATATTATGTGAAAGGCTGAGCGTGTTATATAACCGAACAGACCTCTTGTGAATCACGATAGGACGAAACTATTCAATTTTTAGAAATAAGCACTCATTTGTTGTGCTATGCGAGAGTAAATGCTCGATTTTCAATTGCGAATATGTATGCAATAAATGTCATGCTTTTGTTTTTGTTTATAATAAACCCTACATATTAAAAGCGCAAATCCTTTTAATCATCAAAATGTTAATTAAGTTTGCGGTTTATTTTTTAAAAACTAACGATCGTGGCATATCCTAAGGGGCATCTAATAGCGGTGGGGGGGGCAGAAGATAAGGGCACAGACCTTGAAAAGGGTATAGTTCAAAGAAATCGCCTTAACTTTTTTGAGTTAGGTATTCTGAAGAACATAGTAAGTCTTATTCCTGAAAAGAATCCTATTGTTGAGGTAATCACTACGGCATCGTCTATTCCGGACGAAGTAGCTGAGAACTATGTAGATGCGTTCAGTAAGCTGGGCTGTACCAATGTAGGTCATTTGCGTATCCGCAACCGTGAGGATGCATCGTTGCCGGAGAATCTGGCCCGATTGAGAGCGTGTAATTGTATCATGTTCTCAGGTGGAAACCAGTTGCGCCTGTCGTCAATATTTGGCGGTACAGAGTTTCTGGACATATTGAAAGAGCGTTATGAAAACGAAGATTTTCCGATAGGTGGTACCAGCGCCGGAGCAATGGCCATGAGCAACACCATGATCTATGAGGGTAGTGCCGCATTGGCGCACCTGAAAGGAGAAGTGAAAATAACTACCGGCCTTGGCTTTTTACAAAATGTGATCATAGATACGCACTTCGACAAGCGCGGCCGTTTTAACCGTCTGGCGCAGGCAGTAGCCGCACAGCCGGGCGCTATAGGCATTGGATTGGGAGAAGATACGGGTGTTGTTGTATCTGACGGATATAGCATGAAGGCGATAGGATCGGGCAGCGTGATCATCATCGATGGCAGGAATATTGAATATAACAATATTGCAGATATTAAGTTCGGGGAGCCTATATCTGTGGAAAACATCATAGTACACATAATGTCTAAGGGCGATGTTTATAACCTGAAGACGAGGAAGTATGAAGGAAGCGAGATCGTAATTAGTGATGAGGATTAACTATTTGCCACTAATTGTATTATATTCGTAGCTAGTGATGATTGGCCTAAAGAATATGAGCATTGACGAACAAGCATGAAAAATTGTTTACCAGTGAAAAATATACCCAATATCGCTAGTAAGACAATATATTAACTTTTCGTGACTTGTTTCACATAGTGCTATATGTACAAACTTTTTATCACTACTGTTATTATGTGTTTGCTGCCCACGGTCTTTTGCCGTGCGCAAACAGAAAGTGATACGGAAATAAAAACGTGGCTGAGAACTCGTATCGCAATTCTTGCGGACACATCGATGCATGGCAGAGGATATGTGAAAGAGGGTCGCGAACAGGCATCGAAATACATCAGAAAGCAATTCAGGAAATACCATCTGAAACCAATTGCCCGCAAACATTCTTATCGTCAGACCTACACCTTTCCGGTAAATACCTTTCCGGGAGCTGCGGATGTTAGTATTGACGGTAAAAAGCTGGTGCCGGGGATAGATTTTATTGTTGATGCAGGCAGTTCTCCCTTTAAAGGAGAAAATCTTTTGTTTGAAAGAGTTGACCTATCGGCAATAAAAGACAAAGAACAGTGGCGCAAAATGCTGACCACTTTCCGGTATAACAATAAGATCTATTATCTGGAACATGTTGATTCGGCCTGTAAGCTATTGGCGCTGAAGAAACAGTACTTCTCGATGGTGCTACCTATAGGGTGCTACATTATTCCGCAAAAGGAAAAGTTCATCTGGACCGTTAATAAAGAAACTACTCACGCCACTGTCATATATGTAAAAGACAGCCTTTTTAAGTCATCTATCAAGTCAGTATCGGTAAATATTGAGTCGGATCTGATAAAAAATGCACCCAGCGATAATATTGTAGGCGTTTTGAGGGGTGATGTAAAAGATACATTTCTGGCCATTACGGCACATTACGATCATTTGGGAATGATGGGTGACCGGGCAATATTTCCCGGAGCAAGCGATAATGCCAGCGGAACCGCCATGCTGCTGTATATGGCGCGTTATTTTTCCAGCCACCCTCACCACTACTCTATACTATTCATAGCATTCAGCGGAGAAGAGGCCGGACTGATGGGTTCGGAATATTTTACAAAACACCCCCTAGTTCCTCTGGCCAATATTAAATTTTTGACCAATATGGACATTATGGGTGATGCTGCAGATGGCGTAACTGTTGTGAATGCCACAGAGTATCCTAAACAGTTTCAGTTGTTACAAAAGATCAATACGGATCAAAAATTGCTGCCGCAGATAAAAAGTCGGGGAAAGGCAGCCAATAGCGATCACTATCACTTTAGCGAAGCCGGCGTTCCGTCGTTCTTTATTTACAGCAATGGAGGTAAAGGTTATTACCACGATGTTTATGATAAGGCAGAAGAAATATCGCTGAATCATGTAGATAGTATAGTAACGCTAGTTATCAACTTTTTAAAGGAATTAAAATAAAGCGTATTTTTATGGATGCATACCTTGGATATTGGGATGCATTTATTATTTTTGACTCTGCGCATTAATACATCTGTTATATGACCAAGCAATTCCTCCGTTTTACGGTACTTATACTTATTTCAGTATCCCTGTTTTCATCGTGCAAAAAAACGCACCCGCTGAATGCATATCCTGATAATATGCGCTTGCTCAGTTTTACTAAAACAACAGTACAATCGAGTACACCATCTGTGGTACTGTATGAAACCTATCGTTTTGTATATGACGGTTATAGCCGCGTGAGCCAGATCATCCATACCAAGAATGACGGATCTTCTAACCTGATCAGCAACCTTACTTACAAGAACGATACCATTTACGACACTACTCGCTATGTGAACCAATCTACAGTAATAGAAGTTGACACCTTCATTACCGATCAGAAAGGACTGATATCTATTACTTATGAGCCGGGTTTGAAAACAGAATATACTTATCTGGGCAAATTGCTGACACGTAAGGCTACTTCATCAACTGATTATTTTACATACACATCTTATAATGCCAATATACTGAAAGCAACCAATTCGCTAGATGCTACTAAAAACACAGACTGTACTTATTATACCGATAAGTTCAACCGTGTTGGCGACTACCTTCAGCTTAAATCTTTCCTGAAGTATGGTTTTAACTATTATCAGAATGACAATCTGATCTGGAAGCTGATCTATCCTAATGTGACCGTGAATCTGGACTATGTGATAGATGCAGATAATAAGATCACCAAGACCACTGCATTGTCTGTAGATGCTGTTGGCAATACTACAACCGAAGTATTTGACCTGCAGTACGAACAGTTCAAATAGTCTCCATACTTACCGATATTCTATAGAGCTATCTGCAGCTTTAATATTTGTTTTCATTCAATGGTGCTTACCTTTGTATAGTGCTATTGTGCATTGAACAATATGGAACAGTTTGTAAACAAAGTAGCGGAAAGCGGAATCATTACACTTGATCTGGTATCATTTATTCCTTCAGAGGATAGTATTGCATCATTCGATCTGAAGCCATTCCTTTTCAGAGAAATGATACTGCGTGAAAAAGATTATCGCGCGGCATTACAAACATTTGATTGGCAACAATATGCAGGTAAACATGTTGCCATGTTCTGCTCGGCAGATGCCATTGTTCCGGTATGGGCCTACATGTTGGCAGCATCCTATCTACAACCCATTGCAACTTCGGCATATTTCGGGACTCCGGAAGAAATGATAAAAGTGCTGATAACCAACAAGATAAACGCTATAGACAAGGCAGACTATACTGATAAACGAGTAGTCATTAAAGGCTGTGGCGACACCCCTATACCAGAGGCTGCCTATGTAGCGGTGAGCCTGCACTTGAGACCGGTAGTAAAATCGCTGATGTATGGCGAACCATGTTCAACAGTTCCTATATTTAAAGCCCCGAGATTGTAAACGCTCTATTTGTTGATCCTGAGTTGTTGTAAGCAACTTATTTCCTGTGAATATCCGATAGACCCATAATCTTATTAACTATTTGTTGCTTTATTTACGATTGAATGCCGCGATAGCCAACTATTTCGGCTATAAACACGTCTATTTAACAAAAGATTATTAACTTTAATATCCTTGTTAAATATTGCCCAATTGTAAATCGATGCACATGAGAAGTTTCTTCCTTAAAATATTTATTTTTTTAAGTATATTTATTACGGCTCATGCTGCACATGCGTTAACCGCCAATTTTACTGCAGATCATATAAACGGTTGTGCTCCATTGGTGGTTTCCTTCACCAATAGCTCTACCGGAGCAACCAGCTATTATTGGGATCTTGGCAATGGCACTAACTCTACGCTGACTAACGTATCGGGAAGTTATATCACACCGGGTACTTATACGGTTACGTTGACAGCCTATAATGGGTCGTCATCTACCACCCATACTTTGACCATAACTGTTTTTCCATCTCCTATCGTGAGTTTTGTGGCCAATGACACCTCTGTTTGTCCGGGTTCTGCAGTTACGTTTACGAGTACTTCTACCCCCGGAGTAACAGGGCCCGTTACCTACATCTGGAACTTTGGCGACGGATTTACCAGCACATCTGCTTCACCTACCCACGTGTATGCCACACCGGGCTTTTATAATGTCACATTATCTGTCACTAATAGTCAGGGCTGTGTAACCACTACTACCGTAAGTTCTTATATCCATGTTTTCAACCACTCAGTACCTAACTTTTCTGCTGCCACTACTTATTTCTGCCGCGCACCCGGTCATGCGGTGTTTACCAATACTTCGACCGGAACAGGACCGTTTACCTATTTGTGGTCATTTGGCGATGGCGGCACATCAACTTTATCCAATCCGACCCACGATTACCTATCGACAGGTAGCTATAATGTGAAGCTGACAATAGTTGACGGAAACGGTTGTACTGATACAATAATGAAACCCAACTATATTTATGTGGGCAACATGACGGCATCATTCACCTACGTGACCACAGCCTGTGTGTTCAATAATGTTACCTTTTATAATACCAGCAGCCCGCACTCTACCAGCAACTGGACCTTCGGAGACGGCGGCAGTTCAACTTCAGACACGGCGACACATGCTTATGGTGCACCAGGTACGTATAATATAAGGCTGATAATATATAACGGGTATTGCTATGATACTGTAATTCATACAATAACTATACTCCCGCAGCCTACCGGTTCGTTTACTTATTCACCCGCGCTACCCTGCCCGGCACCTACTACAGCAACATTTACCGGTACTGTGCCGGCCGGCTGTACGGTAAGCTGGCTCTATGGAGATGGCGGTACGGGAGCAGGAACTACCACGGGACATACATTTACAAGCGATGGTGTCTTCAATGTGCAAATGGTGATTACCAATGCAAACGGATGTAAGGATACTGTGACCCAACCTTACAATGTAAATGACCTGAACCTTTTAGTAACCCCGTCACCTATACCAGCAAGCGGGTGTGTTCCACTTACTATCAATTTCTCCTCTGCTGTGAGTACCAATATTCCTGCATCGGGTCCTTACCCGGCATCTGTAACTACATATAGCTGGAATTTTGGTGATGGCAGTGCTGTTGTAACAGGAACATCTAGCCCGGCACACACATTTACCGCTATAGGTATCTATTCTACCGTTTGCACGGTAACGACAGCAAATGGTTGTACCAAAAAAGATACTGTTGTCGTATCAGTAGGTAAGCCGCCTGTTGTGAATTTCACCGCGACCCCAACACATGTTTGCTACCATCGTTCGGTGATCTTCAACGCACATGTTGTTACAGGCCCGGTTGACGTATATACATGGGATTGGGGTGATGGTTCTACCCAAGTTGACTCAGTTCCCAACACAACACATATATTCGCCAACCCCGGTACGTTTACGGTTACCCTTGTTGCCTATTATAATGGTTGTCCGAGTTTGCCATTTACTTTCAGCCCCATCATTGTGGATTCACCGAAAGCCATAATTGCATCGGCATATCACTGTGACCCATATACCCGAGTGACCTTTACGGACAACTCTTTGGGAAATGATGCTCCGCTCTGGTTCTTCGGAGATGGTACATTCTCAACCTCTGATACGCCCAATCATACCTATCCATCACCCGGACTTTATACCGCAATACTAACTACCTACAATATTGCCAGTGGTTGCCGGGATACGGCAACTGTACCTCTTAATCTGATTCCGCCGGTGTTAAGCATGTTTGCCAGCGACTCTACAATATGTTCAGGAGACACGGTTCATTTTACCCGAATTGTAACGGGTAGTACTGCTATTCAGAACTTCTGGGACGTGAATGGTGTCTGCCTTGACTTTGATACCAGCGCCAATTTTAATTATTGGTTCCCTGCGTCCGGTATGTATTCCATCAGGTACAGGATAAGAGATCAGCACGGGTGTCTGGATACGGTCACACACAATAACTGGATTCTGTCCTCGCATCCTGTGGCCAACTTTAATGCCTCACCATTAATAGGATGTGCGCCACTGAATGTGGTTTTTACTGATGCCAGTACAACTATAACCGGTACCTACCTTACCAACTATAAATGGGCATTCGGAGATGCCAGCCTTAGTAGCACAGCCAGTGTGCTAACGCCAACGGTGTCGCACACCTATACCGCTGCAGGCACTTATAGTGTTAAGGAGATCATCACCGACAATATAGGTTGTAAAGATTCAATCACCAGGCCTGCACTTATCACTGTGTGGCGGCCACATGCGTCGTTCGTATCCAGCACGGGATTCCCTTGCATCAATACGTTGGTGCATTTTACCAATCTATCAGCCAGTATAGTTAGTTCCTATTGGATGTTTGGTGACGGTGCTACATCTACTCTTTCCTCCCCGGATCACGCTTATTCCAACTTTGGCAGTTATACGGTAAAGCTTGTTGTTACCGATGCAAACGGTTGCACAGATACTGCTGTTTATGTGAATTACATTGTGGTAGCCAAACCGGCTGCACACTTTTATATGGATGATTCGTTCTCTATATGCCCTCCGTTGCCAGTTCACTTTTTTAATACCAGCACCGGAGCCTCTACATATAACTGGGCTTTTGGTGACGGGGGAACATCAGTATCTCCATCACCAGGAAACCTATACACTGCTGCAGGATCTTATACAGTAACACTTATTGCAACAGATGCACATGGGTGTAAGGATACTGCATTGGGGCATGTCATCGTGTATGGTTCATCCGGTGGATTTACTTATACCCCGCTCACCGGCTGTGCACCACTGGCTGTGCACTTCTCTGCCGCATTGAGTAATGTACCCAACATTGTGTGGGACTTTGCAGATGGAACGACCTTCTCCACATCCATGTCAGACACTACCACGCACTACTATGTTTATCCGGGAGCCTATGTTCCGAAACTGATATTGAGTGATAACACAGGTTGCCAAAGTTCCAGCCTGGGAATTGATACCATAAAGGTAGATGCTGTAAGGCCTGGCTTTACAACAAACCCCAATCCAATCTGCGTGAACACTAACGTTACCTATGTAGATACTTCGGGTAGTTATTTCTCAACCGTTAACTATTGGCATTGGGTATTCGGGCCAACGGATACCAGCAATATTTCCGGACCTACCAAATTTTATAATACTGTAGGCACCTTCCCTGTGACATTGGTTGTAAAAGATGGCTGGGGTTGTGTGGGAACCGTTACTAAGAATATAACAGTGAACCCTCCGCCAACCATTGTTGCCAGTGCAGATACAACAGTATGTGTTGGCGACCCAGCAACCATGAGCGCAACAGGAGGCGTATCTTATACCTGGATACCGTTACCAGTAACCTGTAGTACTTGCCAAACCACACAGGCTTCGCCCGGAGTGGTAACCACATATACCGTAACCGGTACCGATGCGAACGGATGTACGAACACAGACTCTGTGACCATATTTTTGAGAACCAATACCATAAGTGGTGCCTGGGGTGACACCGAGGTATGTTATAAAGTACCGGTTCAATTGTTTGATACCGGAGGAACGAAGTATACCTGGCTGCCGTCTTCAGGATTGAATAGCTCTACTATTTACAACCCTGTAGCAATACCATCTGTGACTACAACATACATGGTAATAGCGCAATTAGGAAGCTGCATTCCGGACACCAATTATGTTACTGTGATCATTCATCCGCTGCCAACAGTAAATGCAGGTCCGGATCAAAGATTGGTGGCGGGGTCGCATGCGCAAATAAACGCTACCGGAACCAATATATACCACATAGATTGGGTGCCGGGGAATACGCTCAGCTGCGACACTTGTCTCAGTACTGTAGCTAATAACTACAGCACTACAACATATGTTGCCAATGTATCGTCTGATTTCGGCTGCCGGTCATCAGATTCTGTGACCATATACCTGTTTTGCGACGAGAGTCAGATATTTATCCCCAATACCTTTACGCCAAATGGCGATGGAGAGAACGACGTGTTCTATCCGCGCGGATCGGGCGTGAGTAAGATCAAAGCATTCAGGATCTATAACCGTTGGGGAGAATTGCTTTTCGAACGTACCGGTATCAATATCAATGATGTGAGCAATGCATGGGATGGCTCGTTCAACGGCGGAAATGTTCGTCCTGATGTTTATGTTTATCTGATAGATGCTATGTGCGATACAGGAGAGCCAATATTCATAAAGGGAGATGTAACCATAATCAAGTAAAACGTGCACTATGACAACGAGTATAAAGAAAGTCTTACTGATTGCCGGAATTGCTCTTTGCCCTACATTGGCGATGGCGCAGGCCGATGTGCATTTTTCGCAATTCTATGAAACATCAATATTGCGAAACCCCTCATTGGTGGGTATTTTCTCCAATGATTTTAAACTGGGAGCCTATTATCGTAATCAGTGGAGCAGTATCAGTAATCCATTTGTTACCATGTCGGCATACGGAGAAGCGCGGGTGCCGATAGGTCATTTCTCTAACGATTATCTGAGTTTCGGATTATTAGGCTACTCCGACAAGGCCGGTTCACTGCAACAAACAATTACCTCGGTATATCCTGCTATCAACTTCAGCAAATCGCTGAATAATGATAAGAACAGGTATTTGTCTGTGGGCTTTACCGCAGGCTATACCCAATATGGATTTGACAAAAGCAATGCTACAACCAATGCACAATTTCAGGCAGGACACTTTGACCCCAATAATCCTACGTTTGAAAATTTCACGAATACCAAAATGACAATGTGGGACTTGGGTGCGGGTATCAACTATAATACCAGCAGCGGGGAAAATAATGAGGTGACCTATATAATTGGCATTTCAGGGTATCATCTTACACAACCTTCTTTTTCTTACTTCGAGACACCGGGAGTAACACACAATATGCGTTGGAATGTGAACGGTGCCATAGGTTTCAGCGTACGAGAAAATATGTCTGTACAATTGCACACAAACTTTGCTTTGCAGGGAACCTATATGGAGTCTGTAACGGGTGCGCTATTTACTGTTGCTGAAAAAGGCGGCGGCGACAAGCCCGAATATTCATTGACCGCAGGTGTATTCTACCGACTTATGGATGCTGTAATACCGGTTGTGAAACTGAAATATAAGCGTACAGCTATTGCTATGAGTTATGATGTAAACACATCTACATTAAAACAAGCCAGTAAGCTACAAGGTGGATATGAAATGACCTTCTCTATTACAGGTGATTTCACCAATAAGACCGGCATACTGAGAAAGACCGTATGCCCGAAATTCTAACATAAACTTTTCTTAACGGCCAATTGTTATAAAAAGAATTGGGTAAATTTGTTAAGTAGAGATCATGATATATCAATGTTTACAGAGACTAGAAAAATAGAATTATTAAAAGATGTTTTGGAAACAACCAATGAAGGAACATTGGTTGAAATAGAACGTATTGTTAACAAGTCTAAGAAGCAAGCCACAATAAAGAAAAAAAATATTAGTATCTATGATTTTGTAGGTATTCTTTCAAAAAAGGAAAGTGCCGCTATTAAAAAAGCTATTAATGAACAGTGTGAAATAGTTGATAATAATGAGTGGGTATAGGTTTCTTCTTGATACTAATATTATCATATCCTTGTTCGATGGGAATACTTACATAGCTGATAGGCTCAATGAATCATCCGAAATATACACGTCTACTATAGTTATCGGGGAATTATACGTTGGTATCTATAGGGTTTCAAATAAGGCCAAACACTTAAAAAAGCTCAAAGCATTCCTTGAATTATGTACTCTATTAGATATAGATGAAGCTACTGCTGAATACTACGGTCAATGCAAAGCGCAGCTATATAAAAAGGGAAAACCTATTCCATCAAACGATGTATGGATAGCAGCGACTGCTTTACAACATGGTCTTACTCTTGTTAGTAACGACAAGCACTTCACAGAATTAAATAGTTTGAATGTTGTCTCTTGGTAGCATGAATGCTTAAGACTTTTGTTAGTTCACTGTTTCACCAACGGCAACTTTATAAAGAATGTAGTGCCTTCTTCCTCAAGTGTATCAAACCATATAGTACCCTTCCAGAATTCTATGATTTTTTTGGTCATAGCAAGACCGAGACCTGTACCGGATGATTTTGTGGTAAAGTAGGGTTGAAAAATACGTTTGGCCGTTTCTTCATTTATTCCCGTACCATTATCGGCAATAGCAATGAGTACATCGTTTCCTTCGTGGGTAGCAGATATCGTTATCTTCCCTTGTCTCTCCGGAGGTATCGCCTGTTTTGCATTCTCCAGCAAGTTGGTGAAAACCCGTAGTAACTGACTATGGTCGCACAGCACGGTAAGGTGTTCCGCCATTCTTTCTATCGTCACGTTTACTACTTCGTCTTTGGTATAGAGCTCTACAGCCTTTGTGAGTAACAGGTCTATTTCCAGCTCCTCAGGTTTTGCTTCAGGCATCTTAGCGAAATTCGAAAACTCTGATGCTATGTAAGAGAGATTGTCTATCTGCTCAATTATAGAAATGGATACTCTTTCTGTAAGCTGTTTGATATTCGGGTTGTCGCTGCGCATTGCGTTTTGCAGGTACTGAATATTCAGCTTCATGGGTGTAAGCGGGTTCTTTATCTCATGTGCTACCTGACGGGCCATTTCGCGCCACGCCATTTCGCGCTCAGTTTGTGCCAGTCGCATAGCATTTTCCTCTACCTTTTTCACCATTTTGTTGTACTCAGATACAAGTTTGCCGATCTCGTCATTATAGGGCCATTCGATCCTTTCGTTTCTCTCCAGATTAAGCTTATCGAATTGCTTAATGATCATATCGAATGTTCGGGTCATCCATCTAGTAACACCAAGGGTCAACAGACTGGAAATGAGAAAAAGGAACGCATATAAGTTAATGAGTGTGACCAATATGTTGGATATCTGAAAGTCGAGGTCTTTCTCTGATGTAAAGAAAGGCACATTGATATAACCAATTGTAGAGCCCTGCTCGTTACGCAAAGCCTGGTACACAGATGTGTAGGATAGCCCTGCTACCTTTTCATTTTGTGTCACCATCGACAAACCATCGTTCTCCAGGCTGAAATAGGCATCGGGCCTTATCTTACGGGAGATAAGACCTTTGTCATAGATGTCGTCCTGTGAAGAAGAAAGCAGATTGCCGGCATCATCAAATATGTTGATATCCACTTTCTGACTATTGGCGATAGATGTAATGTATGTTTTAAAACCAGAGGAACGACTTACTGTATCAAAAATAAATTCCGCATTGAACGCACGCTCTTTTACCAGATAATCTTGTACCGATTGCTTGGCCACTTGTAATGCAGCTTGCAGCTTATTAGCGTTAGACTTCCTGTATTCAGACGTGAAGAACTGTGTGGTGACCCACCCGATAATGATGAACGAAACAAACACAATGGCCAACATAGACAAGTGCACCCTTCTTCTCAAAGAAAGCCTTACAAACTGCTTCCGGTGCAGCTTTCCGGCAGACAACGATAGAAAGACCTGATATAAGAAGATGATAATGGCTATACCTACCTGTATGCCAAATAAGTAAGAGAACAATGTTATTGCTTCAATTATTTCGCTGTGATGGTGTACAACAACAGCTGTCCGCTTATCAGCTATCTTAGCATATAATGTAGAGAAGCCCCGGTAGTTCTCATAGATAAATTCCTGTTCTTTCAGCGTGTCGTACCTCAACCTTACCGGGAAAGGATAGTCATTGGTCTGACTAATTAGTTTGCCACTGATGTACATCGCATAAGAGTAGTGGGTCTCTCCTGCTGCGGCTTTGTTGGTATTTGGTTGCAGCAACTCAGGGTAAACTGTTTCTGATGCGGCCTTCTTTTGGTCAAGTCCTATAAATACATATCCTATTACGTTGTTTACCGTGTCATTATAAACAGGAATATAAGACAGGTAATATTGCTTACTGAGAATTGACTCTTTATAAAAAAGATAAGATGAATTAGTGATCACAGACTCGTACTTCTCATCCATCAACTCGGGATAGGTGAGAGTGTCTCTGTTAAACAGGTTCTTATATTCTTCATCAAATAGATAAAGCGATATCTGATACTTGCCCAACCCTGAAACGTATAGCGAATCGAAGTGTTGGTTCAATGCTTTACGAGCCTGTGGAGATGGCTTGTAGAAGTAGCTTTTCAATTGCTTATCTTGTTCTATCAGCTTTGCTGTTTTGTCGAACGACAACTCCAGCTGATCATCGTGATGAGGAGACAGGTGCTGCTCTACAAAAGCCATTCTTGTAGCCTGTTCTTTAATCTCATTATAGTATCTAACAATTGCTGTAGAGAATGTGCATATGATGAGTGCCCATACGATCATTTGCGGCTCAAAAAGCTTTGATGTTAGTTTGAAGGAAGGAATATCCAACAGGAAAATATAGAGGAGCACACATCCCAGCAGATACCAATAAAAGATATCGGCAGTATATCCCAGTAAATAATAGAACAGACAAAGTGCCAGTGCCATGCCCGCCATCTTCAACACTTTGTTTTTTACCAGCAAACTTAATTGCAGATTGAACAAGTATATGGCCATACATGATATGCCCATAATGGCTATGACAGCCACAAGCCCGAACACTGTGTAGATACTTACTTCATAAAAATGGGTAACATCGAATGAGATACGGGAATCGAGGATAAGACTCCTTAATATTTTGATGAAGAAAAGCACATATCCCACAAATAAGATCAGCACACCAACTGATGCACCAATACGCATTCCGGGAGTATGGAAACGAATAAAGTAGTTTTTATGATCGGTATGCCTGCTGATAAATACCAGCAACCATAGCACTAATAATACACTGATGAAAAGGTCGCCTAAGGATGACAGATACCTGCTGGAGCCATATAGTGTTGGAGAGAATATGGTAAGCGTATCTAAATGAAATGGTAGTCCCCATATAAACAACAAGGACCTTATTGCAATAGCTATCCCGGCAATAATTAACGGCGCAACGATTTGCCTGGCATTACGGGTCAAGTGCAAAACAATCTGTTGCAACCATGCTATAGAAAATAACATAGCAGCAATAAGCAACGAGATGAATAATATATCGGGCTTCCATGTATCTATATCATCTCTGTTAAATACCAGATAGGCTGCCGCATCAGAACCCGACATGGATATTTTATATTCATCTGGTGAATGGGTTGCCTGGCCGGTGATCTTTGTTTTTACAGGAATGTTGTCTGATGCTACGAAATGAGTATGCAAATAATCATTTTCTATAGGATAGGTGATAAGTACAGGAAACAATACCACATACTTTCTGTTGCCCGACTGGTCTGTCTGCCTGAGGTACTTTCTAATAAATACACCCTTCTGATTTCTTCTGATAGCTGTGTTACCTTGAAGAGAATCATTGTTCAGACCAATAACAGAGTTGTTGTTCCAAAATTTTAGCGAGTCGCCGCTGTATGCATAAATATAGAACGGTAATTCGGCTATATCCTTTACTTCTTTCTCGGTTAGAGAGTCTGCAAAAATGCGACGGGTAAGACCGCGGTCTTGTATGAATCGATCAAATGCCCGTTCTCTTTTGTGCAGATCTTCGTTTACTACACGGGCCATCTGCTCGGGCAGCAGCTCTTGTCTGTGTGCCCTGAAGTAATAGATGGAGCTGCACCACAGCAACAGGCTGAGAGTAAGCCATCCCCAATATGGAAAACGATTGAACATTTATTTTCGTTCTTCTGCTTTTACTTTATTCCAGAGATCATCCATTTCCCATAGTGTCATATCGTGTAATGTTTTTCCTTGCTCACCTGCCATCTCTTCCACTCGCTTAAAGCGGCGAATAAACTTTTTGTTGGTCCTTTCCAGTGCCAACTCGGGATCTACCTTTACAAACCTTGCATAATTGATGAGCGCAAAAAACACATCGCCCATTTCGGCTTCCACCTCGTCCTGGTCTCCCGCTTCCACAGCTTCATATAACTCCTGCATTTCTTCCTCAACTTTATCTTTTACCTGAGCTGTATTCTCCCACTCAAAGCCAACAGTCTTGGTCTTCTCCTGCAGTCGTAGTGCTTTTACCAGTGCAGGCATAGATGGAGGTATGCCGCTAAGAATGGATTTTTTCCCTTCCTGTTGTTTTATCTTTTCCCAGTTTTGCTTTACTGCGACCTCATCTTCCAGTTTTACATTGCTATAAATATGCGGGTGGCGGTTGACGAGTTTGTTGCAAACGCCCTCTATCACATCATCGAGCGTAAACTTGCCCTGCTCAGCTCCTATCTTGCTGTAGAATACAATGTGTAGCAGCAGATCGCCCAGCTCTTCCTTGATGCCGCTCCAGTCTTCATTTACCAATGTATCGCTGAGCTCGTAAATTTCTTCAATGGTCTGTGGCCTGAGCGTTTGTAATGTTTGTTTTTTATCCCACGGGCACTGCTCGCGGAGTTCATCCATTATAGACCTTAGTCGTACCAGTGATTTAGAATATTCCATTCTGTTAAGTTAATAAGTAAACAGGTATCTCTGATTTGTTCAGAAACCTGCATATAGCCATTTTCAATTACTCTCCCCACTTATAGCCATCGGGTTGTAGTCCGGCCAATTGTAATGCCCGCTGTACTACTGTATAAGCAATATCTTCCGCTGTTACAGGATTGCTGTAGAACGAAGGTGTGGCAGGACAAATGATACCACCGGCCTCCGTTACTGCTGTCATGTTGCGCAGATGAATCAGATTATATGGTGTTTCTCTTACCATACATATCAATTTGCGGCGCTCCTTCAGCATCACATCTGCCGCACGAGTTACAAGATCATTACTGATGCCTCCCGCAATGCGACCCAGTGTGCCCATGCTGCACGGACAAATGATCAATGCGCTGTAAGAAGAACTACCCGATGCAAATGGTGCCAGAAAATTGTTCTTCTCCCAGTTCTTGAAAGGTATCTTCTCATAGTCCTTATTGCCCAGTTCATGTTCCCATACCATGCGCGCATTATCGCTCCACACCACACTCACCTCATCTACCTGAGCACTGAGCGCCTGCAGTTTTTCCAACAATACCTTAGCGTAGATAGACCCGCTTGCACCCGTTACCGCAACTGCTATTTTTGTCATAAAATTTTTTAGTAATAGCAAAACTACATGGATTAATTGTAAATTCGTTTTTCTAATAAGAACCAATATAAATGAAACGTATTATACTTTTTGCCGTGGCTATATTGATGATGAGTACGGCATTAATGGCGCAGAAAAATGAGAGTGGGATCAAGTGGCTTTCTATTGATGAGTTGCAAGTGAAGATGAAGGAAAAACCAAAGCGTGTATATGTAGATATGTACACAGACTGGTGCGGCTGGTGTAAGAAGATGGAAGCGACAACATTCACCAATCCGGATGTGATCAAGTACATGAATGATAATTACTATTGTGTACGATTCAATGCAGAACGTAAAGATGTTATCTACTTTATGGGTAAACAGTATGCATTTGATCCTGAAAAGAAGATGAATTCATTGGCTGCACAGTGGATAGGCCCCAGAGTATCTTATCCGACAAGTGTGTTCATGGAGCAGTTTTACCAGAGCCCTATGCCGGTTCCCGGTTATCAGGATGTAAAAGGAATGGAATTACTGGTGCGTTTCTTCAACGAGGTGTCTGTTAAGAGTCAGGCCCAATGGGACAATTACCAAAAGACATTCAAGCCATCCTGGGCCTCAAATGATGGCCCTGTAACTGCACCTGCCGGACATTGATCATATACTAAAAGAGCATTTTGAAGAGACAGTATCAGCTGTCTCTTTTTTTATGTCTGATCTATAACTAATGTCTAAACCTGAATGTGGGACATCCCATTTTTAATAAAGATTTCATCCGTTCACTTTTTCGTACCTTTGGTGTCCAAAAAATAAGTATCTGAATAATGGCTAAGCAAACTGAAAAAAAATGTTCCTTCTGCGATCGTTCTGAGAGTGATGTGAACATTCTTTTTACCGGCTTGAAAGGTAATATCTGCGATCAGTGTATTGAGAATGCACACTCTCTGCTAACAGAAGCTACCGGAGATAAACAAAAGACCCCACCACCTCCTGCCGATATAATGCGTAACAAGCATTACAAACCACAGGAAGTAAAAAGCTTTCTTGACCAATACGTTATAGGACAGGATGATGCTAAAAAGGTACTTTCCGTTGCCATATACAATCACTATAAGCGCCTGAGCATGCCTGTACAGGACGATGTGGAGATCGAAAAGTCTAACATCATAATGGTGGGAGAGACAGGTACCGGAAAAACATTGCTGGCAAAGAGTATAGCGCGTATGCTGCAAGTGCCTTTTGCTATAGTTGATGCTACCGTATTTACAGAAGCCGGTTATGTAGGTGAAGATGTGGAAAGTATCTTGTCTCGTCTGCTGCAGGCCAGCAACTATGATGTACCTTCTGCAGAGCGCGGAATCGTATATATAGATGAAATAGACAAAATTGGTCGCAAGAGCGATAATCCGTCGATTACACGCGATGTAAGCGGTGAAGGAGTACAACAGGCCATGTTGAAGCTATTAGAAGGTTCTGAAGTGCTTGTGCCCCCACAGGGAGGCCGTAAGCACCCTGAGCAGAAGATGATAAAGGTGAATACTACGAATATCCTCTTTATCTGTGGTGGTGCTTTTGAAGGTATCGACAAAATGATAGCCCGCCGTGTGCAGACCGCCTCTATCGGTTATAACGCCATCAAGGCTTCTAAAGATGTAGATCGTGCCAATCTGTTACAATATGTAAATGCACAGGATCTGCGCACTTTCGGATTGATACCTGAATTGTTGGGTAGGTTACCAATCGTAACTTATCTTAATCCGCTTGATAATGCATCCCTCAAGCGCATACTTACAGAACCTAAGAATGCTCTGGTAAAACAATACACACGTCTGTTCGACTTCGATGGTATTGCTTTGACCGTAGAAGATGAAGCGCTGGACTATATGGTACAGAAAGCAGTACAGTATAAGCTTGGTGGTCGCGGATTGCGTGCTATCTGTGAGATGATTCTTACCGATGCAATGTTCGACATGCCTACTGCTAAACACGATGGCACCTTCCACCTTACGGCTGATTATGCCAAGCAGATGATAGAGCACACTAAGCTGGAACAATTGAAGGCCGCATAAATTGAAGCGCTGTTATTAAAGTATTAAAAAAGTGAATACGCTTAAAAAGGGTATTCACTTTTTTCTTTTAAGGAAGTACCTTAGTTGTTTTTTTGTAAGATTATTCCACAACCTTTTTAATTGATACTATATGCAGGAATTATTGAATGAACTTACCGGCAAGGCCGGTCTCACAGAAGCACAGGCACAGCAATCTGTTGCCATTATGAAAGATTTTGTACTATCTAAGGTACCACCTATGTTCAGTGCGGTTGTAGAGGGCTTTTTTGCAGATGGGGTAGCCGGCGGCCATGAAGATGGTCTGGTGTGATCGCTTATAAATAGTAACTAATAACAAAGGGTGTCCTGTGAGGCATCCTTTGTTATTTTGTGTCTTGATCTATGATATGTTTCATGTCGGTGTTGAAATACTTGCAGGCCACTTGCAGTTGACATTCTTCACATTTGGGGCGTCGGGCAACGCAGGTATATCTACCATGCAAAATAAGCCAGTGGTGAGCAATGGCCAGTAGGTCTTGCGGAATGTTGGCCACCAATTGTTGTTCTGCCTGAAGTGGAGTAGTTGCTTTTATCGTCAGGCCGATACGTGCGGATACCCTGAAAACATGAGTATCGACCGCCATCCCGGGTTTGGCATATACCACTGAGATGATCACATTGGCTGTTTTACGACCAACACCCGGTAGCTCTACCAATTCTTCGATTGTGTCGGGAACCACGCCATGAAATTTATTGACCAACAGATCGGCCATACCAATAAGATGGCGGGTTTTGTTGTTGGCAAAGGTCACACTCTTTATATAAGGTTCTACCTCTTCAAAAGAGGCTTTGGCCAATAATTCGGGTATGGGATATCGTTCAAAAAGGGCGGGTGTTACCATATTGACCCGTTTGTCTGTACACTGTGCCGAAAGGATCACGGCAACCAACAGTTCATATGGATTGGTATAATGCAGCTCGGTTTCCGCATTAGGTACGTTCTTCTGAAACCAGTCTAATACAAACCGGTAGCGTTCTTTCCTGGTCATGATGCAATGTCAATAGAATTGATGAAATAGCCAAGGGAGAGGGCAAATTGTTTTTTTCATAGCACAGATCTTTTGCAGCAAAAAGGGCAGCATTTCTGCCGCCCTTTCAATAAAGTAATATTATTTGTAAAATCAGATAGTATATACCACCAATCCGTCTCTCAGCTTAGGTTCGAACCAAGTGCTTTTAGGAGGCATAACATTACCACTGTCAGCAACGGTGAACAACTGTTGGATACTTACCGGATATATAGAGAATGCAACAGCCATATCTTTGCTATCCACTCTTTTCATAAGTCCTTCCATACCGCGAATTCCACCTACAAAGTCAATGCGTTTGTCGGTACGCTGATCTTTGATACCCAGCACCTTATCGAGAAGGTTCTGCTGTAATATGCTTGTGTCGAGCACTGCAATTGGATCAGCATCGTTGAATGTACCCGGCTTAGATACTAGTTTATACCATTTGCCGGCAATATACATACCAAACTCATGGGCCACTGCTGGCTTGAAAGGAGTGGTGCCGATCTCAGCTACAGTAAAGTCGGTATCGAGTGCCGCCATAAACTCTTCGTGAGTAAGTCCGTTAAGGTCTTTTACCACACGGTTATAGTCCATAATCTCCAGTTGGCTTTCCGGGAAAATGCATGTAATGAAATAGTTGAAAGATTCATTACCATCGATAGAGTAACCATTGTCGTGCATCTCTTTACAAACCTTAGCAGCAGATGCTGCACGATGGTGACCATCGGCAATATATGTACAAGGAACATCGTTAGCAAAACTGTGGGTGATGCTGGCAACCTTGGCATAATTATCAACTACCCACATGATGTGGCGGATACCATCGGTACCGGTAAAGTCATATTCTGGTTGGTGACTAGCTTTCCATGCATCTATTATGTCCTGAACACTCTTGCAGTCGTTGTAAGCAAGAAATACCACGCCTGTTTGTGCACCTGTAACCGTGATGTGATTGATGCGGTCCTGCTCTTTTTCAGGGCGGGTGAATTCGTGCTTTTTGATGATGCCATTATTGTAATCTTCAATTGAAGAGCCACATACCAAGCCGGTCTGAGAGCGACCGTTCATAACCAGCTCATAGATATAATAGCATGGTTCGTTATCCTGTATAAGTACTTTTTCCTTGATGAAATTTTCAAGGTTCTCTTTGGCTTTTTCATATACCGGCATACTGTGTACGTCGGTATTTTCGGGCATGTCTATTTCAGAGCGAGTAACATGATAAAAGTTGTATTTGTCTTTTCTGAACTCACGAGCTTCTGCAACGCTAACTACATCATATGGAAGCGTCGCCACTTCTGCTGCCAGTTCTTTTTTCGGTCTTAATCCTTTGAAAGGAGTGATCTGTGCCATTAATTTATCGTCTTTTATTAAAAAATATGTTTTAAGTGCTGTCGGACAGCCAAATTAACTATTTGTTTCAAACTTCTTCATTAATTCCACCAAAGTAATGACAGAAGCCTCTTCTACAGCGTTATAGATAGATACTCTGAAGCCACCGGTGGATCTGTGACCTTGTATGCCGATAATGTTGTTTTCAGCACAGAGTTTCAAAAAAGCCTGTTCTATTTCTTTATTAACCGCAGTGAAGCAAACGTTCATCTTACTGCGGTGTGCCGGGTTCTTCACATAACCGGTAAACAAACTACTATTGTCTATAGCATTATAAAGCAGTTCGGCTTTTCTATTGTTTTCTGCTTCTATATTGGCAATGCCTTTTTCTTTTATCCAGCGTAGCATTAGCAAAGAAGTATAAACACCGGAGACATTGGCCGTATTGAGGATGCTGTTTTCATGAGCCTGTGCTTTATAGTTGAGCATTGGTGGTACATGATTGGCGATTCGTGAAAGCAACTCTTTCTTAACGATGACCAATGCTACACCCGGAGTGCCCAGATTTTTTTGAGCGGCAGCATAGATCAGGTCGTAATTACTATAATCTCTAGTGCAACTGAAAATATCGCTGCTCATATCAGCTATTAGCGGAACATTGATCTTAGGTACATGCGCGTATTGGGTACCGTAGATAGTATTATTGGTGGTGATGTGCAGGTATTTGAGGTGGTTGGGTATCTCCTGCGGCCATTCGGGCAAATGATCATAATGGGTGGCGCGTGAGCTGCCCATTACCTGTATATGGCCGTAGTAGGCGCCATACTCCATAGCTTCGGCTGCCCAGTGGCCGCTATCTATATATCCGGCGGTATCCTGTGGCGTAAGAAAGTTCATGGGTATCATAGAGAACTGAAGTCTGCCGCCACCTTGTAGCCAGAGTACTTCATGATCATTCCCAAGGTTACAGAGTTCTTTTACCAGCGCTTTGCTTTCTTCAATTATTGCTAAAAACTCGGGTCCGCGATGTGGTAGCTCTAATATGGAGATGCCGGTATTCTTGTATTGTAAGACAGCATCGGCCGCTTGCTTTATAACAATAGCCGGCAGTGCGGCCGGGCCTGCATTAAAGTTGATTTTTTCTTGGTTCATCTTCTGTTGTTGTTACACCACCACTTACCGCAAATTTCATTGCTTCACCGGCGGTCATATCTTTTGCAGGCTTTACATTTTCATTATCCGTCACAATTACCCAGCCCGATATGGCATAGGCATGGGGCATATATACCGCTACCATTTTATCCATTCCCAGTTGGGTCATATCTTTTTGAGTAAGAAAGCCTATTCGCCAGATATCAGGGTTACGCCCAACACACACCCATACCGGCTTGTTGAACCGTTTTTTATCGCCCACAAAGGAACTGATGACATCTCTTATAGATGAGTATATATATTTTACACCGGGGGTACTTTCCAATACATGGCCAAACGCATCGAAGAGCCAGCGACCAACGAAGAGCCTCGTGCCTAAATAACCGATAAGTGTGACCAGAGTAATGATGATCAAAAAGCCAAGACCGCGTGGCACAAAAGGTACCAGCTTATCTACGCTGTCGAACACAGAATAAAGCAGTGCGGCAGTAAGCGCAATGGGGCTCAACAGGATAAGTCCCTGCAGGAAAGATCTGAATAGTATAGCCGCCAGCTTACGCATGGTCGCAAAGGTAGCAAAAAGACGGTCTATGTATATAATACTTACTAATGACAATGAGAAATTTGAGTTAAAGAATAGGGGTTAACCATTGCTTTCACTTGTGCGACAACAGAATGTTGCCGTAATTTGCTGTTGCAATGACGCATCATTTATCTATACTTACAGCCGACCACAGTGCCGCAGAGCTCATTGCGGCGATAAGCGTTACCACATTCACCCAAACCTTTGCTGATAGCAACACTAGGGAAGATATGGATAAGTATCTGACAAAGGAGATGAATGTGGACAAGATACGCTGTGAGCTGCAGGATCCGGATAGTACGTTCTTTCTTGCATGGGATGGCGATACTTTGGCGGGCTTTGCCAAGATAAATAGCGACGTAAAGGCCGATGCCCCCGACTGTGGTAATCCGCTGGAGATAGAAAGGCTGTATGTTTTGCAGGAATACCAGGGCAAAAAAGTAGGCGCAGCCTTAATGAACCATTGCATCGCATTTGCTCACAGAAATCACCACAGCACAATATGGCTGGGTGTGTGGGAGCACAACCACAAGGCTATAGCCTTTTATAAGCAGTGGGGGTATGAGCCATTCGGCACACACATCTTCCGACTAGGTAATGATGAACAGACAGATATTCTGATGAAGAAGGTGCTTTAGAACAATCGCTTGTTCTTCCTTACTGAAGCTATGTATTCTCTGAGGTCGGCGGAAGGTTTCAGCCAATAGAGCATAAGCAGATATACTACTACAATTACTCCGCCACGCAAAGCTGCATCTACAAAGGTGTAGATGTACATATGACCTTTCCCTTTTAAGAAATTAGGGAAGTAATATCCTGCGACCAGAGTAACCATACCTGCTATAAGCACCAGTATAGTGTTCATAGAGAAGGGCTGCATATCCAGTTTCTTCCACACAAAGACATATTTACAGATATTGAACAGGATCAGGGTAATAGTGGTTGACCAAGCAGCGCCATACACTCCATATAAAGGAATAAGGAACTTGACCAATACAAACAAGATGACGATCATAAACAGAGATACGTAGAAACTGAACTTGTAGTAGTTGGTAATGGACAAAACAGCATCGTTAAGGCCTGTTGCCAGATCCACATATCGGCCTATGAATAAAATAAGGAAGATGAGCCCCACCTGACCATAACCTTTGTTCATTAATACCAATGCGTTGTCAATGTTACAGAGGATCATAACGGCCATAAATGTAGTAGCCAGCAGCACATTGATAGATGAGCGGACGAATACATCTTTTGCCTTGTCGTTGTCGTTGTTGGCAATAGCCTGTGCCAGCACTGTAATAGTTGGTGTCATCATGGCTTTGCTGGGCATCTGCATGAATGATATGAAGAAAACGGCTGTCATATATACTGCAACAGATTTCAATCCGTCATGATCGTAGAGCGGTATGGCAACAGTGTCGAGATAGCCCATGAGGGTGATGGACGCTGACAGCAAAAAGTGATACCACGAAAAATGCAGCAGTTCTTTATACTCGGGTTTACTGAATGCACTGAACTTGAATGAGAAACCGAATCCATCTATCCGAGATGCTATGATGAGATAAATTACTATTGGGATAATATATATCAGTACAGTGCTGATGATATAAAAATCGAGAGAAACATAGCCAAATGCAAAGAGTATGATGATGGCGATATTGACTATTCTCAGAACTACCTCCTTCATGAATGAAGAAACGGCAACTTTCATCTGAGTTCCCAAATACTGTTCCAATAAGACCAGCATGATCAACAATCCTGTGAAAACAGGGATCAGCATATAATACCGCCGCATGAAAGGAATATCATCGGGTTGAAAATGGCGCAAGACCCAAGGCTCCAGCAGGTGGAATGGAAGTGTAGCCAGTAATGCAAAAAGTAAAGGAATGAGTATGCCGAAGGTGATGAGTAGTTTTCTGCGTACATCGGTGTATTTGTGAATGAATACGACCATTGTACTATTAAGTCCCAATATGCAAAACTGGGAAAGCACCAATGCGACATTTGTAAGGTTGCGAGCAAAACCAAGAGACTGCTTATCGATAAAATGATTCGATAAGAACATGATTATAGTACCCAGAAATGCGCCTGTAAAAATTACAAGGGATGTTTTAATAGACTGTCTGAAAACAATACCCATAGGTGCAAAGATATCTTTGAGAATGCATAATATTTGCTAAATGTGCTGTTGCACAGTGCTATTTCTTCTTAGCTACAACTACAAAATTCAGTGTAAAGTTATAGTCAGGGTCAACCCGCTCTAAGAAAGCGAAGAGTAAATTGGTCAACCATTTTACCCTGAAGATGAAATAACATACGTTCAATACTCTGCGCATTGGTGTTTTCTTGGCAAGAGACGTACGAATACTATTGAGCAGCAATTGACCTACTCCGGCCCATTTACCACCATTGGGTATGATCTGAACATCAGTAAACCCCTGTTCCTTAAGCAGCCAATCAAACCCGTATTTGGTAAAACGAAAGAAATCGTAGGGTTCTTCATGGTGTTCCCAGGCCATTGGGCCGGAGATGATCAGATATCCTCCGGGTTTTAAAATCCGGTAAGCTTCTGATAATAGCTTTCTATGATCGGCCACGTGTTCTATGACCTGTGTGCTGAAGACAGTGTCCTTGCTGTTATCAGGAAGTGGAATGTCTGTTGCAGGGCATAAAATATCTACAGCACCTTCGCTCGACTGGATGATATCGCAACCAACATAGCCGGATATCTTGTTTTCGAAAAAACACTTATAGGGTTTGTTACCGCAACCGATATCTAATACCTCGCCCTTGGCATAAGTATGAACTGCTTGTTCCAGATCTCTGAACAAGAATTTATATTGCAGGTAGATGGGGTCATTAAGACCGGTCTTGGGTATTGCCAGCCTGTTTAGTTTTTCACCCCTATCGGTTCCGTGATCACTCATTATAAGTATTTTCTAAGTTTCTTTTTGTTTACTAAACGTTGGTACATCTTAGGGAAGTATATTCTCAACACTATTTTCCCCATAAAACCAATGAAGTTGGGTTTGAATTTATTCAGGAAATACTCATCTACATATTGATGGCCAAAATATTCCTTGTGTTTTTGTATCACATAATCTGAAAATACATCTCCTTTTGTCTTGTCTTTGATCAACCGAATTGTTCTTGACATTTCAGATATGCGGTAATCAAAAAGAGGTTTTTCTATATAATGGAATCTATGACCGGCAAATGCAACTTTCAACCAGAACTCCCAATCTTCAATGCCAATTCTATTGAAATAGGGATCATAACCTCCAAGATCATCAAATATCTTCTTTCTGAACATGGAGCAATTTTCGATAAAATTATCGAGCATTAATCGCTGCAAATTGTACGGGCCTGATTTTCTCAGTCCGTTCTGCACGCCAAAGACCATGTAGTCGCTATAAACAACAGATATTTCGGGGCGACTATCAAGTATGGCCATTCCTTCAGTGATAAATTCTGCCCTTAGCCTATTGTCAGAATCGACAGGAAGAATGTATTCTGCTCTTGCATGTGAAATGGCATTATTTCTGGCAATGCATACACCTTGATTTTGCTGATGTACTATTTTATATAATCCGGTCTTGGCCAGCTCTTCAAGACGCTCGTTAGAAAATGCATCTGTTGAGCCATCATTAACTATGATGACCTCATAAATATCTTTATTGTCAAACTTATCTATACTTGCCAGTGCTTCGTCAATGAACTTACCATGATTATAGTATGGTATCACTATTGAAACACGTGGATGTCTGTCTTCATGAAGCATACTTGCCGGATCATTTTATTTTGTTATTCGCAAAGATGCACATAAATAACAAAATACACCAGATACCGTCTGAAATCTTAGGCGCTCTTATCTTATTTTGACCTTGAAAAGTCGGTAGGCGGCAACTTTGATATAATACCTCATTTTTTCTTTTAGAGTAAATATGAGGCTGAACAGGTGATAATAAAATGAAGATCCTTTCCGATACTTCATTATCTCTAATTCCAGCGAAATGAATTTGTTGAGTAATTGTAATTGTTTGTCGGGGTCGGTGCTGGCACCGTGAATGTGGACCACAGTGGTTGTTGCCAGATAATAGTTACTCACGCCGAGTTGAGTGAACTGATAACACCATAAGTGATCTTCGCCATACATAAAGAAGCGTTCGTCAAGTATCTTACCCGGCATCTTATCTAGCAGACTTCTTCTAAACATCATAAATGCACCGCTCACCCAGTCGCAGTAAGTGTCATAATCGCCATTGAAGTACTGGTTGAGCATCAATTGCGATCTGCGTTTGTAGGGCAGGGTCTTTAAAAAAGGTCTTAAAAGGTCTAAGAGTTCATTTTTGATACTTCTGAATTTTCTGGCAGTATGTTGCAATTTTCCGTCTGGATATACCAGTCTAACAGTAAGTGCCCCTACGTCTTGTTTGTTCTGAAGTTGTGCTGCAGCTTTGCTGATGCTATCTTCAGTAAGGTATGTGTCTGAGTTGAGTAAAAGAATAAAGTCTCCGGAAGCATGCTCAATGCCCAGATTATTTCCTTTGGCAAACCCTCCGTTTTCTTTACTCTTTATTAGTGTTATTCCCGGGAAACGAACAAGGAATTCATCGGGATCGTCTTTGGTAGATGCATTATCCACCAATACTATTTCATAATCAATGCCTGAAGTGTATTTGATCACACTTTCTATACAATCACATGTGATCTTGAATGTGTTGTAATTGACAATGATAACAGAAACCCGCATTTGTTTGCTTTAGGGCGCTAAATTACAAGAAAGCTTATTGTTTTATCACTTTCATGCTGTAACTATTATTAGCTTCTATAAACTTCAGAATATAAATACCAGCAGGAAGAGAAGAGATATCGAGTGGTGTTACTTTACTGTGAAGTACAGTTTCCATTAAAGTGCTGCCGTATAAATTGCATATTGCAAGGGTGGTTTCCGGCCCATTATCAGGTAATGAAATTGAAATATTGCCGGTTGCCGGATTAGGGTAAATGGAAGCCCGATTTAAGGTATTCACATTTTCAACTGTTACACCGCCATAAACACGCAAAGTTGCAGGATTAGATGTATCAGCACAAGTAGAGTCGTTGGATACGATACATCTGAATTGAGCCAGATTGAGGCTATTGTCAAGGATGCTAATGCTTAAAGTTGAGGTATATACTCCGCTGTATGGGGCTGTATTGGTCAGATCAACAAATGTAGTGCCGCTGTATTTCTGCCATTGGTAGGTAGGTAATATTGCGCTTGAGTTGACGTGGAAGGTCGCAATACCACCTGCTGTAGCACTAATGGTATCGTTTACAGGCTGTGAAGTAACATTAGCGGCACAGTTATAGATCACTCTTACGCGGTTGTTATTATTGTCGGTTATGTATATTTTGCCATCCTTTGCTACTTCTACATCGTTACACTGGTTGATCATAGCATTGGTAGCCAATCCCCGGTCTCCATAAAAGCCAACAGATCCGCTCCCGGCTACAGTTGACATCATTCCTGCTGCGTCGATCTTCCTGATCTTATAATTTAACTGATCCGCGATATAAACATTGCCTGAATCATCAACCTGAGCATCAACAGCATTATATACCAATGCCGCTGTGGCCGGGCCGCCATCACCTGAAGATCCTGCTGTGCCATTACCTGCTATTGTGGTGATGATACCTGCGGTAGAGATCTTTCTTACTCTGTTATTTAAGCCGTCGCCTATATAGATATTTCCCCAGCGGTCTGCTGTAACACCAAATGCCAGATTAAGCTGCGCAGATGTAGCAGGGACTCCATTTCCGCTGTACCCGGCAACACCTGTACCCGCAATAGTGCTGATCATGCCGGAGGCATCCACTTTTCTTATTCTGTAATGAGCACAATCTGAAAAGATAAGATCTCCGCTATGTGTCATATAAACACCATTTGGTCTGTCAATATTAGCATCTGTAGCAGGTATGCCATCGCCATTAAATGCGGCCGATCCTGTACCTGCAACAGTAGTAATAGTGCCTGCGGCATCTACCTTTCTTATGCGGTTGTTACCATATTCGGCAATGTAGAGATTCTGGGCGCTATCCATGAATATCTTTATGGGCCTGTTGAGTAATGCTGCAGTCGCGGGTCCATTATCACCACCGAAACCCGGCACACCACCTACGCCTGCATATGAAGTGATGATACCTGCCGGAGTTACTTTTCTTACTACATGATTATTCCATTCGCTTATGTACATGTTGCCGGAAGTATCGAATGCTATACCACTTGGTCCATCAATTGATGCATGGAGTGCAGAGCCGTTATCTCCGGCAAAGCCTGTAGTTCCATTGCCTGCAATGGTAGAAATAATTTGTTGGGCTGATGCATTGCTGAGCAGAGCACATGCCAAAAGCATAGAGAGGAAGATCCTTTTCATAATTCAAAAGTTTATTGGTTATAGAATAGACGACAAATCTACTTGTTGGGCACTAAATTACAACTATTAGTTAATTATCATAATTGTTATTGTAATAAACACAGGACAGGAGTTAATTATCTTATCAATTCAAAACTTCCTTTAGTGTTGTATTCTACACCGTTAAGTTTGCAACTCATAATATAGAAGTATGTGCCGATGGCCTGTTCCTGATCATTGAAGTTGCCGTCCCAGCCTTTATTGATGTCTTCGGTAAGAAACACATTGACACCCCAGCGATTGAAAACCGCGAATTTAAAATCAGAATAAGAGCCTAATGTGCCCCTAACTCGCATCAAGTCATTTCTTCCGTCACCATTGGGCGTGAATGCATTGGGCATCCAGAGGTCGCAAAAGCGGTAGGATACCTGCAGTGTATCTGTGGCTATACCACATACGTTGGCGATAGACACCCAGATGGTTCCCGGTTGAGATACATTGTAACTTGTACCCGTACTGCCGTCAGACCACAAATAGTTGGCCTGGTCGCCATCTATGGTCAGTTGCATTGTGTAACCCTGACAAAGCAGCGTGTCGGGGCCCAGATTTACAGAAGGAACAATAATTCTGTCTAATCTAACAGAGTCAGATCCCACACAACCATTATTGGTAACTACCAGCCCGTACATACCACTTGTGGATATACTAATGGAATTGGCTGTGCTTCCTGTACTCCAGATGTAAGTGGCTCCCGCAGGTTGTGGTGAAGAAAGTGATATTGTTGCGCCGTTGCAGAAATAGGTATCCGGGCCCAGGTTAACAATCGGGTTGGGTTTAATGGTAACATTGATATCATCTTTCGATGTACATCCTGCCTGGGTAATGGATAGGGTATAGCTGCCACTCGTGGTCACATTTATAGCAGATGTAGTTGCTCCTGTACTCCATGAATAGGTTGCAGACAAGTAAACATCGCTTGACTTGAGTACGACAGGTGTACCCTGACAGACAGAGATGTCCGGACCAAGATGTATAAGCGGATATGGATTTACAATTAGGTTGAAAGTGTCAGTAGCCACACATCCATTATCATTGACCACCAACCAGAATGTGCCGGTATTTTTGGCAGTAATAGTATCATTGAGTTCTCCTGTACTCCAGGTATAATGTGCAGTTGGCCCCGCTATGGCGGTAAGGACTATTGAGTCCCCCTGACACAGCGACCTGTCTGGCCCGAAAGAAACTACCGGAGTTGGTTTTATGGTAACATTGATTGTGTCATAAGCAGCACAACCATCTACAAGTACCCTTAGTCTGTAAGCTCCCGAAGTGGTGGCATGATACGTAGCCGTTGTTGCGCCGGTATTCCAGCGGTAGGTGGCATTTGAATAAACAACTGATGAGCTTAGGATAAGAGGAGTAACAGAACAAACGGATGTATCAGCACCGAGGTTTACAGTTGGCTTAGGGCTGTAAAAATAGCTCATAGTATCGTACCCGGGGCAGCCGAAGTTGTTGACTATCAAAGAGTATGTTCCCGGTGTAGTGAGTGCTAACGTGGATGTTGTATCACCGGTGCTCCATAAGTAGGTAGATCCTGCCGGGGCAGATGGAACAAGTATGAAGGTATCGCCGGTGCAAACTGCTGTGTCGCGGCCAATATTTACGGACACTATGCCCAGTGTGAATGTTATTGTATCTGTTGATGAACAACCATAGGGGCGGGTGATGTTCAACCAGTAACTACCCATGGTGTCAGCAACAATTGTTGTATCCGTAGATCCGTTGCTCCAGGTATAACTTAGCCCCGGATATTGAATAGCAGGAGTCAGTGTGGTAGAAAAGCCGGCACACACTGCAGCATCATTTCCTAATACGGTTTGCACATCAGGGTTGTAGCGATACAGATTGCCGATCTCTGCATTGTTGAGGGCTCGGTTGTAAATAGCAATATCATCTATCTTACCCATAAACGCTCGTGCGCCTGTTGTATAGTCTTGTCCTACAGCGAAATTCTGACCTGCGGTCGCCGGATTGTATGCAGTAGTAAAGGCGCCGACAATAGTAGTGTCCAGGTAAAAACTGTAAGTAACTCCCGACTTACGGAGCACTGCCTGATGCCACTGATGAAAACTGATGTATGAAGGCAAATAAGTAGCTATGCCGCCAATAGAAACCGCAACACTATGCCCTGTTGTAACAATGCCACAGCCTTCTACATTGATGTTGCCATTAGCAATGATTATTCTGTTGCCCGATGTGTCTGCATTGAACCAGACTGCATATGTAAAATCTCCGGTATCCGTCATAGGCGGGGTACGATAGATGAGGCTGGTCATAGCGCTGGTAGAGCCATTGAATGAATATGCCGAATTATTACTTCCAAATCGGTCGGAAGTTATAGTGGGCCCGC
The DNA here is from genome assembly GCA_947447465.1 of Chitinophagaceae bacterium. Classification (GTDB taxonomy): domain Bacteria; phylum Bacteroidota; class Bacteroidia; order Chitinophagales; family Chitinophagaceae; genus Flavipsychrobacter. Next base: position 77,113 of record CANFKE010000001.1, read on the forward strand.
TCATGGTCATGTTCAGGGAGTTTCCGCTACGGTCTTGCACATTGTTACAAAACGGATACCAAGCAGAAAGACCTGCGGTGGGTAATTGGGCATAGGTACTTACTGTGATGAATAGGGAAAAAAACAGTAGTATTTTTTTGAAAAACATAGAATTAATAGAATAAGTGCAAATATATGCAACAATTCTAATCAGGTATTCAGATTACCGTATTAGGGTGATCTCTCCTTTCTGTAATTTCATGTGTCCCTGACACTCGTATTTTACATAATAATAGAACACATTCATATCCTGTTTCACGCCGTTAAATGTGCCGTCCCAGACCATAGTTCCGGCTTTTTTAGATTCGAAAACAGTTTCTCCCCAGCGGTTGTCAATTCTTAGATCATATAGATGATGGTCTCCGCCAATTGGTCTCCACACATCGTTTTTGCCATCGCCATTGGGTGTAAAAGCGCTGGGAAAGACAAGGTCACAACACTCAGGCAGAAATAAAATGCTGTCTTTAGCTACACAGCCCAGATAATTAGTAACAGTAAGTACCACATAACCTGTATTGGTAACAATGCCCCAAACCTCATGGCCATTACTATCCGAAAAATAGGAAGATGGAGCCCACCGGTATGTATTACTATCATTTATATTGAGTGCTGTAAGTTGCACGCTATCTCCTATACAACGAACAGATGTTTGCGAGGAGATACCAATGTTGGCAATAGGTTGCGGGTAAACTGTTATGGTATCAAAGGCCGGTTTGCCCAAACATCCTTCAATTGATCTGGCAGTTAGGGAGATAATATAGGTGCCGCCACCGCTCCATTGAACTACATAAGGTCCATTATGGTTGGTGGTATCAGATAAGCTGTGTGCGCCCCCCAGGTTCCATATATAGCTATAAGCATTGGCAGAATGATCGAGAATGCGCATTGTTGTGGTGTCACCTGCGCATAGATGATCAGTAAGAAATGGAGTAGCGGTCGGGGTCTCACCAATCTGCACATGGATAGTATCAGCCACTTTGCAGCCATTATTTACTTCCAGCCAATAGGTGCCGCTTGTATTAACACGCAATGTGTCGGCAGTGCTGCCATTGTTCCACAGGTAGGTAGTGCCGGAAGGCTGCACGCTGGAAAGGAGCAAAGTTTGTCCACTATCGCAAAGTACGGTATCTGCACCCAATGTTACCGGTAATGCGGGAAAGTAGTTGACGTGCACTGAATCGACAGCAGTACATCCGCCATCTGCTACCAGCAGCCAATATATACCGGAAGAATTTACACTTATACTAGGCGAATTAGCGCCGGTATTCCATTGGTATGCGGGAAGTGTGTATGTGTTGTGTGGATACAATGTTATACTGGTGCCGGCGCATAAAGTAGTATCAGGACCCAGATTCACCATCGGTGGCAAAGAATAGTTGACATGTACACTGTCGGTTGCAGTGCAGCCAAAGCTATTGGTTACCTGAACCCAGTAGGTGCCGGAAGTAGAAAGGTAGATGGAGCTGGTAGTAGCGCCGGTATTCCACAAATATGAATATCCGGATACTGATGCGATTGACAGATGCAGCGGATTTTCGTCGCATAAAGTGGTGTCGTTTCCGACGTTGACCACCAATGGTGGCGATATAAGCAGGTGCATGGTATCGGTTGTAGAGCAACCATTAACGGTAACTTTTAGCCAATAGGTGCCTGATGTTGTTGCTGTTATCCCGGGTGATATGCTACCGGTATTCCACAAATAAGCGACAGTACCTGAATATGTTGCAGAGGACGCGAGTGCATAAGAACCGGAACATATAGTAGTATCCGGTCCGAGATCTACGACAGGGGGAGAGGAAATGATCAGATGAAATGAATCAGTCCTTGAAGAACAGCCACCATTATTATATTTCACCCAATAAGACCCTGTAGTAGTGGCAGTGATCCCCGATGTTGTGTCTCCTGTGTTCCAAATATACCCTGTGCCTACTGTGTCGGCGTGCAGTGTAGTGCCGACACTTCCGCATAGAGATGTATTGGTAACCGTAATGACATTACAAGCAGTAGTACCGTCTTCTTTTTTTATTGATGAGTGGCCGGTAGTGGAAAATATCTTCCCATTGAGCGCCATCCCTATTGCATTGACATAATAGCCGTTATTACAATTGTGAATAACTACGCTGAAGGTATGTGTGCCGGCGGTAACCATGCCTAAATTGAAGATACGGTTGCTATATCCGGTGGCACCACATGCAAATGGTACAGTATAAATAGGCGCACCATCGAAATACATATTTGTGATCCCGTCGTCTGATTCTACATTGATATTTATTTTAAGTGAGTCACTGCTGCAGGTTTCTATCTGCCGGGATAACGTGAGAATGAACACATCTCCCCCGGTACCTGTAGTATGATATCCCCAGTTATTCTGACCACTTATCCATAAACAATTGGGACCGGATGGCGTCCATAATCCAAGAGGAATAATATCATAGCAACCCAGGGCATAGCCGTCTGTAGCAATAGCGGAAAGAGCGGCAGGCGAATTAAGGGAAGTCCATTTCGGATCGATCGCGGGTGGAGTAGTAAGAGTTCCCGTAATAGGATTGTACCCGGTACTGATATTCAGGGAGTCAGTACTACATTGGGCTTTTGACAGATGAGGCAACAAAACAAATAGGCAACATAGGTACAAATGCTTCATAGAAGAGATAAGAATAGGTAATTAAATGATAAAATATTTAAAAGTTTGAACCCTAATGAGACAAAGCTAGCATTTTTCAATATATAAACCGAGTTATCTGTCAGGGTTTACTTTTTTTACCATTAATATTACTAATAGTGTCACCCCTTGCTATTTCATTGCTTAACATTAACTTTGTCAGTTATTGTGGACATTCCAAGCAAGAAAAAAATATTATGCACTTGTTATTACTGACAGCAGACCAGAATACACCTTTCAATTATTTTCCGGTTGCACTGCAACTAGTCATTGCTATTGGGTTTGTAGCGGTAATGATGGGCGCAACGCATTTACTGGGTCCTAAAAGAAGGACCAAAGACAAGTTGATCAACTTCGAAAGTGGTATTCCTTCAGTAGGAAATGCCCGTCAGCCAATGGGTATCAAGTATTTCCTTGTAGCCATTCTGTTCGTACTGTTCGATGTCGAAGTCATCTTTTTTTATCCATATGCAGTAAATTTCAGGTTCCTGGGAGCTGATGGATTTAGAGAGGTAGTGCTTTTTGTAGCCTTTTTCTTTTGCGGATTCTTATACATTGTAAAGAAGGGCGCACTTGATTGGGAAGACTGATCACATAGATCAGGTAGAAATTTTGATATTTTTGATTTAAATTTTTAGTTATAAGTTATGGCTCGTCCGGTACAATATAATACTAATGTGAAGTTGGTGGAAGCGCCTGAGGGCTATTCCGGAGAAGGTTTTTACTCTACATCATTTGATAAGGTCGTGGGTTTGGCCCGCTCTAATTCTTTGTGGCCATTGCCTTTCGCAACCTCTTGCTGTGGTATTGAGTTCATGGCAACAATGGGATCGAACTATGATCTGGGCCGTTTTGGTGCAGAGCGTATGGGTTTTACTCCTCGCCAGTGCGATATGTTGCTGGTAGCCGGTACCATATCTAAGAAAATGGGGCCTGTATTGCGACAGGTCTATCTGCAAATGGCAGAGCCTCGTTGGGTAATAGCTATCGGTGCTTGTGCATCAAGTGGTGGTATATTCGACTCATATTCAGTATTGCAGGGGATAGACCAGGTGATACCGGTAGATATCTATGTTCCGGGTTGCCCTCCTCGTCCGGAAGGCATAATTGATGGTATCCTGAAATTGCAGGAGATCGTTAAGGGAGAGAGTTTGCGCAGAAGACAAAGCGACCAGTATAAAGGTTTGATGGAAAGCTACGGAATACAGTAAGCCAAACTACATACTGCACAGAAGCAGTCCAATTTTTACTTTTTTATCTTGAAATATGGCTTTGACCAACGAATTAATACAAGAAAAGCTGACGGAAAAGTTTGGTGTGCAACTCACAGAATGGGAGGTGCCTTACGGGCTACTTACATTCAGAGCACCTGCCGATATGAATCTGAAGGTATTGCAACATCTTTATGATGATATGGGTTTTCAATTCATGACAGACCTTACCGGCGTTCATTATCCTGATCGTAAGGGAGAAGAGTTGAGTGTGGTATATCACTTGCACAATTTATCTGAGAACATCCGTTTGAGAATGAAAATATATGTTCCAGTTGAAAAGCCGGATGTATATACTGCCTCCAAGCTATTTTCAACTGCCAACTGGATGGAACGCGAAACTTACGATTTCTTCGGTTTCAACTTTATAGGGCATCCCAACCTTATCAGAATACTGAATGTGGATGAAATGGATTACTTCCCTATGCGTAAAGAATACCAGATGGAGGATCCGACAAGAATAGATAAGGATGACGAAATGTTTGGCAGATAATAGATAAATAATACACACCATGGAACAGCTTCACATTTTTTACTTAAAATACAGGCATATAATGATGAATGCCGTTCTGTTGGGTGCCATTGTCGTTTGTTTTCTGGCTAAGTCCGATGGGGTGAGGTCTCTGGCTTTCGGGTTGGCATCAGGAATTGCCTTAATAGAATTAGGAGAAAGTATTAGCCGGGTTAGGTCTAACGATACAAAAGCAATATCGCAGGAATAATACGGTCGTTGATAAAAATATTAGAAAATGTCGGATCAGTTAACACATACGTCTCAGCATCATATCAAGCTTTCTGAAGAATCTCTTCAGAAACAGACCACTACGCTTAATCTGGGCCCTACGCACCCGGCTACGCATGGTGTATTCCAGAACATAATGGAAATAGACGGTGAGCGTGTATTAGAAACAGTACCTACAATTGGTTACATACACCGTGCTTTTGAGAAGATCGCTGAGCGCAGGCCATATTATCAGGTAACAACACTTACAGATCGCCTTAATTACTGTTCTGCACCTATCAATAATATGGGTTGGCACATGACCATGGAGAAACTGTTGGGTATCAAAACACCTAAACGTGTTGACTACATGCGCGTGGCCATGATGGAATTGTCAAGAATTGCCGATCACCTGGTCTGCAACTCGGTCGTAGCGGTGGATACCGGTGCATTGACAGGATTCACTTATGTATTCCAGTACAGAGAAAAGATCTACGAAATATTTGAAGAGGTTTGCGGATCTCGCCTTACTACCAATATGGGTCGTGTAGGTGGTTTTGAACGCAATTTCAGCGATGTTCTTTTCACTAAGCTCGATTCATTTATTGCTACCTTCCCTAAGATGATGAAGGAGTTCGAGGGCTTAATGAATCGTAACCGTATATTCATGGATCGTTGCATTGGCGCGGGTCCTATCAGTGCTGAGCGTGCTATCAATTATGGTTTCACAGGCCCAAACCTAAGGGCGGCAGGTGTTGACTATGACGTACGTGTAGCGCAACCATATTCATCATACGAGGATTTTGAATTCACAATTCCGGTTGGTACTAAAGGCGATGTTTACGATCGTTATATGGTGCGTAATGATGAGATCTGGCAGAGCTTCAGCATTGTAAAGCAGGCTCTTGAAAAGATAAGGAAGATAGACACTGAATTCCCTGATCAGAAAAATGTGTTCTATGCTCCGGAAGCAGATAAGTTTCACCTGCCGGCAAAAGCAGATGTTTACACTAAAATGGAAGCGCTCATTTATCACTTCAAGATGGTAATGGGTGAAATTGACGCTCCTGCAGGTGAGGTATATCATTCAGTAGAGGGTGGTAATGGCGAGGTAGGATATTATCTTATCAGTGATGGAGGTCGAACACCATACAGGTTGCACTTCCGCAGACCATGTTTCATCTACTACCAGGCATATCCTGAAATGGTAGAAGGAGGATTGCTGAGTGATGCGGTAATAACATTGAGTAGCTTGAATGTAATTGCTGGAGAGCTGGACGCATAAGCACAACAGAAATAGAAAATAGTACGAAATATTATTAGCTCAAGGGCTAGTGAATCAAATCAGGTAATAATGATTAAGTTTTCAGAAGAGCGTTTAAAAAAGGTTCATGAAATAATTGCCCGCTACCCCGACGGTAAGCAGAAAAGCGCACTTATTCCTATTCTGCACATGGCGCAGGATGATTTTGGTGGTTGGCTGGATGCTCCGGCAATGGATTATGTTGCAGAGCTGCTGCAGATCAAACCAATTGAGGTTTATGAAGTAGCTACTTTTTATAGCATGTTCAATACAAAACCGGTTGGCAAGCATGTACTTGAGGTATGCCGCACAGGTCCTTGTATGCTTAATGGCAGTGATGATATCATTGATTACATCAAGGAAAAGTTAGGTATCAGCGAAGGGGAAACAACGGCTGACGGACTTTTTACCTTGAAACCTGCTGAATGTCTCGGCGCTTGTGGATATGCGCCTATGATGCAGTTGGGAGAACATTATAAAGAGCACCTGACCAAAGAGAAGATCGATACACTCATCGCTGAGTTAAGAGGGGGAGCTAAAAATTAAAAATTTAATTATGGCTTTCGACTTAGAATTAGAGCTCTTTTTATCCGGTAAGCCTGTAAGGGTCATGCAATTGCTCACAGACCCTGTGCTTATTCGTAAATGGAGCGGTGAAGATGGAATAGCGGAAGCGAAAGAAGGCGGAAAGTTTGAAATGTTTGACGGCTGGGTGACCGGCAAAGTGCTGAAAGCAACAGATAATGAATTGGTGGTAACCTGGTTACCAGCAGATTGGGAGGAAGGCGCAGCACCAAGTCAGGTAAGTTTTTGGTTGAAACCATATGCAAGTGGAACACAATTGAAACTAAGACATACAGGTTTCCCCAACGAAAAAGAAAGAGACAGCCACAAAAGCGGTTGGTCAGACTTCTACTTCGACCCGATGGAAGATTTTATGTTGATAATGGATAAGAGTTAGTCTATGAGATACGCACTTATCTTTTTATTGTTCTTAATAAGTAATGAGGTTTCGGCATTTTCTTTTCCGCTGTCAAAAAGCATAGACTCAATGGTCGTTGCTTTCGACAAGGCGTTATTGGCAAAAGATTCTGTTAGTTTGCAACGTATGCTCGATGATAATATGACATACGGTCATTCTAACGGCTGGATAGAAACAAAGAAAGAAGTTGTCAATGACCTGTTCAATGGTAAACTTACCTACAAACAGATCAATGCGACCGATAAAGAAATAAAGGTGAGCAGGCGAGTGGCGGCAGTAAGAATGAAGGCTGATGTTGATGTAATAGTTAGTGGTACACCTGTTCATGTTAAATTAAATATTTTGCAGGTGTGGCATTGGAAACACAGACATTGGGTATTGGTTGCCCGGCAGAGTGTTAAGATTTGAAACGAAATTGAATATTATTTAAATTCAGGAGGAATTGCCCGGAACAATTTTGGGTATTTACTTTTGACTTTTGACTTGAAATAAGATGGCTGTAAAAGTTTTATTAAAGAACGATCACATTGAAGGTATCCGTTATTACGATACCTACCGTAAGCACGGCGGATATGCTGCTGCTGAAAAGGCCCTGAAAATGGCACCGGCGGATATTGTGGAAGAAGTGAAAAAGAGCGGTCTTCGTGGTCGTGGTGGTGCGGGTTTCCCTACCGGTATGAAATGGAGCTTTCTGGCTAAGCCGGAAGGTGTGCCGCGCCATTTAGTGTGCAATGCCGATGAGTCTGAGCCGGGCACATTCAAGGATCGTTACCTCATGGAGTTCCATCCGCATACGCTTATCGAAGGGTTGCTGATCAGCAGCTTTGCACTCGGTAGCAATGCAACATATATCTATATCCGCGGAGAGTATGCATGGATTGTAGCTATATTGGAGCAGGCCATTGATGAAGCTAAGAAAAACGGATGGTTGGGTAAAAATATACAAGGCACAGGTTTCGACTGCGAAATATATGTACACCGTGGTGCGGGTGCTTATATCTGTGGCGAAGAAACAGCTTTGATAGAATCTCTGGAGGGTAAGCGTGGTAATCCGCGTATGAAGCCACCATTCCCCGCTATACAGGGACTGTGGATGCGCCCGACTGTGGTCAATAATGTAGAAACACTGGCGGCAGTAGTGCCGATCATTAATATGGGTGGTGAGGAATACGCCAAAATTGGCGTCGGCCGCTCCACCGGTTCTAAGCTCCTTTCTGTTTGCGGTAACGTCAATAAGCCGGGTGTTTATGAAATAGATATGACCATTTCTGTAGAGGAGTTCATCTACAGCGATGAGTATTGCGGAGGCATACCTAACGGCAAACGTCTGAAGGCATGTATTCCGGGAGGTTCATCAGTACCTATTGTACCAGCCAATTTGTTGTTCAAAACAGCTAAGGGCGAAACGCGTTATATGAATTACGAAAGTCTTTCAGATGGTGGTTTTGCTACAGGTACCATGATGGGGTCTGGTGGATTCATTGTGTTGGATGAAGATCAGTGCATCGTTCGTCACACAATGACATTAGCGCGTTTTTACAACCATGAGAGCTGCGGACAGTGCAGCCCTTGTCGTGAGGGGACCGGCTGGATGTATAAGATTTTGAAGAACATCGAGAACGGAAAGGGTAAGATGAGCGACATAGACCTCTTGTGGGATATTCAGCGTAGGATAGAAGGTAACACCATCTGTCCGCTGGGCGATGCCGCAGCATGGCCGGTTGCCGCAGCTATCCGTCACTTCCGCGACGAGTTCGAGTGGCATGTGAATAATCCTGAAGAATCACAAAGGCGTAATTTCGGTCTGGCACATTATGCCGATCCGATACATGTGCCCGCCGGTGCATAGCATATAAGAAGTTGATACCATTTTAAGAGAAGTATAAAGAATTTGACAAATGTCAGAACCAACACCAAAGTTTAAAGTAACCGTAGATAATATAACTGTTGAAGTTGCTCCGGGCACTACAATACTGAATGCAGCTCGTATGATAGGTGGAGATGTTACTCCTCCTGCTATGTGCTATTACAGTAAGTTGCCGGAGAGTGGTGGTAAGTGCCGTACCTGTCTGGTAGAGGTAAGCAAAGGTTCTGAAAAGGATCCGCGCCCTATGCCTAAGCTGGTACCTAGCTGCCGCACTACGGTAATGGATGGCATGGAAGTAAAGAACATTACTTCTGAAAAGGTATTGGATGCCCGTAAGGGTATTGTGGAGATGTTGCTGATCAACCACCCCCTCGATTGTCCGGTATGTGACCAGGCCGGTGAGTGCGACCTGCAGAATCTCAGCTATGAGCACGGTACTGAAAAGACCCGCTATGAGTTCCCGCGCCGGACGTTCGAAAAGGAAGATATCGGTCCATACATACAGCTGCACATGACCCGTTGCATACTTTGCTACCGTTGTGTATTCACTGCAGACCAGCTGACTCAGAAGCGTGAACATGGTGTATTGGAGCGTGGCGATCATGCTGCTATCAGCACATTGCTTTCTAAATCATTAGATAATGAATTTATAGGTAATGTTATCGACGTTTGTCCCGTAGGTGCGCTTACCGATAAAACATTCCGTTTTAAGAACAGGGTATGGTTCACCAAGCCTGTAGATGCGCATTGCTCTTGCACCAAGTGCAGCGGTAAAGCTCGTTTGTGGATGCGCGGCGATGAAGTATATCGTGTTACTGCACGTAAGAACGAATGGAATGAAGTTGAAGACTGGATCTGTAATGAGTGTCGTTTCGAAAAGAAATCGGCTAAGGATTGGGTGGTAGAAGGTCCGTCTAAGATCAAAAGAAGCAGCGTAATAGCACAGGGTCATTATGAGAATACAGTAAAAACACCGGTACTTATTGATAAGGTATTGGGCAAATCACCTAAACTGTTGATGAACATTCACGACGTGAGTGATGTGAACAGACCGGAGATAGAGCTGTCCAAGATCGAAGGCCCGGCTCATTCTAATGATTTTAAGACAGGTAAATAAAAATTAATTTAGATTTATAGGTGTGATAAGGGTTGAGTGGAGCAATAAATCTTGATTTAAACGATAATTTTTTAACTAACTAAACTACTTTTGCGCCACTTATGCTGTTATTGAATATTGACGCAGCTTTCGTCATAGAAAAAGTTATCCTGATCTCTGTGATACTTATGGGTTCGCTGGGTGTGGCCATGTATGCTACCTGGGCTGAACGTAAGGTGTCTGCAGTAATGCAGGATCGTGTAGGCCCCAATCGTGCGGGTCCGTTCGGTCTGTTACAGCCTTTGGCCGATGGTTTGAAACTATTCTTCAAAGAAGAGATCATTCCCGATCGTTCCACACAGTTCATCTTTATACTCGGCCCTTGTTTGGCTATGCTCACGGCCACAATGACCAGTGCGGTAATGCCTTGGGGACCGGATTTTACCATGGCGGGCAGAACGATCTCGTTGCAGGTTGCTGATATCAATATTGGTATCCTTTTTGTCTTTGGTGTTGTTTCATTGGGTGTATATGGTGTAATGCTCGGTGGATGGGCGTCAAACAATAAATTCTCATTATTAAGTAGTATTCGTGCAGCATCACAGTGTATCTCATACGAATTGGCAATGGGCATCAGCCTTATCGCTTTGTTGATGATGACCGGTTCTCTGAGCATGAAAGACATAGTTACGCAGCAGCATGGGTTCTGGAAGGATGGGTACTTTACCTGGAACTTCTTTAAGCAACCGGTAGGTTTCATCATATTCCTTACTTGTTCATTTGCTGAGTTGAGCCGCGCGCCATTCGATCTTCCGGAGTGCGATAGTGAGTTGAACATGGGTTACCATCAGGAATACTCATCAATGAAGCTTGGCTTCTATCTGTTTGCGGAATACATCAATATGTTCATCAGCTCTGCGGTTATCAGCACATTGTTCTTTGGCGGGTACAATTTTCCGTTCATGGATCAGGTGCAGGCAGCGGTGCCAAGTGGCATTTTCAGTTTGATATGCGTAGGCGCGTTGATGGCTAAGATAGTAGGCATGATCTTATTTTTCATGTTTGTAAGATGGACCTTACCTCGTTTCCGCTACGATCAGTTGATGAAGTTGGGTTGGAGGTCATTGATACCATTGGCATTGATCAATATGCTGGTTACAGGTGGTGTCATACTGCTGACCATGAAAAAGTAATAAATTTTGAATATTTTGTGGGCGTCATAATTTGAACCCAAAACAATATTAAAAGAGGTTTTGGAAAAAGAGAATAATGGAAAAACTAACTAAAAGATCGGTGCAGATAGATCGCAGCCCAATGACCATTGGGGAGCGGGTGTATTTGCCTTCCATTTTAAAGGGGTTGGGAATTACACTTGGGCACATATTCAAGAAAACGGCAACAGTAAGCTACCCGGAACAAAAGCGTCCGTTCAGTCCTGTTTTCCGCGGTCTGCATATTCTCAACCGCGATGAAGAAGGCAAAGAGCGTTGCACCGCATGTGGTTTGTGTGCATTGGCTTGTCCGGCAGAAGCCATCACTATGGAAGCTGCTGAACGTAAAGCCGGTGAAGAGCATCTGTACAGAGAAGAAAAATATGCGGCTAAGTATGAGATCAACATGCTGCGTTGCATTTTCTGCGGATACTGCGAAGAGGCTTGTCCTAAAGATGCAATATATCTGAGCGAAACAGTTATGCCTGCAAGCTTCAACAGAAAGAATTTTATATACAAAAAGGAAGATTTATTAATTCCTGATCCCAAAAAACAAGGATAGATAACAGTTTAACATGGACATCTACAGTATTTTATTTTGGTTCTTATCAGCAATGGCCGTTGGCTGTGCGTTGGGTGTTATACTTAGCCGTAACCCGGTCAATAGTGTAATGTTCCTGATACTTACCTTTTTTGCAATTTCGGGTCACTATATTCTTATGAATGCTCAGTTTTTGGCTGTGGTAAATATCATAGTATATGCAGGGGCCATTATGGTACTCTTCCTGTTTGTGATCATGTTAATGAATCTCAATGCAGATGTGGAGCCACAAAAAGGAATGATGATACAGCTGGCGGGGGTTATTTCCGGAGGTACATTGTTTCTGGTAGTCCTTATGGGGCTCACAACTGCAAAGTCAGAATTGATAGATCCGAGATCAAGCGATATCGGTCTGATCAGTAATCTGGGTAAAGTATTGTTTACCCGTTATGTATTGCCGTTTGAAATTAGCAGTGTTCTTTTCCTTAGTGCAATGATTGGTGCGGTGGTGATAGGTAAGAAAGAGAATATACCTGCTTCAGACAAGACCGAAATTGTTTAGTTGATTAGTTTTTGAGTTTAATTATTTTATCATATGCCGGTTAGTTCTACGCATTATTTGTTTTTAAGCCTGCTGTTGTTTTCCATAGGCATTATGGGAACCCTCATGAGGCGCAATGCTATTATCATATTCATGTGCATAGAGCTGATGCTCAATGCGGTGAATTTGCTTTTGGTTGCTTTTTCTAAGATCTACAGTGATGCCGATGCGCAATTATTTGTATTCTTTATTATGGTGGTTGCCGCGGCTGAAGTTGCAGTAGGGCTTGCGGTCATCGTTATGATGTACAGAAAGGTACACTCGGTTGACATCAATATATTAAACAGACTGAAACACTAAACAGTAATAATTCAATAGTAAAAAATGGGGAATTTTTCTCAACTCGTATATTTAGTACCTCTGTTTCCACTGATCGGTTTTCTGATCAATGGTCTTTTGTGGAACAAAATGCCAAAGTCGCTTGCCGGTATCATTGGTAGCGCAGCTATTCTGGCGTCTTTTTGTGTATCAATGGGCATCTTTTTCGAAGTAAAGAGTGCATCATTTCATGAACCGGTAATTGTCAACCTGTTCGATTTCATCCAGTCTGGGAAATTGCATATCCCGCTGGCGTTTCAGGTAGATCAGCTCTCTTCATTATTCCTGTTGATCATCACAGGAGTCGGTTTCCTCATCCACGTTTATTCTGCATCTTACATGAGTCACGACGAGGGAATGGTGAAGTATTTCGCTTACCTCAATCTGTTCGTATTCTCCATGTTGCTGCTCATATTGGGTGCTAACTATCTGGTCATGTTCATTGGCTGGGAAGGTGTCGGACTCTGCTCTTATTTACTTATTGGTTTCTGGTTCAAGAAAAGAGAATATACAAATGCTGCTAAAAAGGCATTTGTTATGAACCGTATCGGTGACCTCGGTTTTCTGGTAGGTATGCTATTGGTACTATATAACTTTGGTACATTATCTTACAAAGAGTTCTTTACTACTTTGAGTGCAACGGGCGCAAGTATGCCTCCGGCAACAATTACAGCTATCACAATATGCTTCTTCATTGGCGCTACAGGTAAGAGTGCTCAGATACCATTATACACTTGGTTGCCCGATGCGATGGCTGGTCCTACTCCGGTATCGGCTTTGATACATGCGGCAACCATGGTTACTGCAGGTATCTATATGATAGCTCGCAGCCATGTATTATATTCTCTGGCTCCGTTCACCTTGAATATTGTTGCTATCGTTGGTCTTGCTACTGCACTTTTAGCGGCATCAATTGCTATTCGTCAGAACGACATTAAAAAAGTATTGGCCTATTCCACTGTTAGTCAGTTAGGTTTTATGTTCCTGGCATTGGGAGTTGGTGCATACACTACCGCCGTTTTTCATGTAATGACTCACGCATTTTTCAAGGCATTGATGTTCCTTGGTTCCGGTAGCGTTATTCATGCAATGGGTGGCGAGCAGGATATCCGTAAAATGGGTGGACTGGGTAAAAAAATGAAGATAACGTCTGTAACGTTCTTGATCGGTTGTCTGGCTATTTCAGGTTTCCCGTTATTGTCAGGTTTCTTCTCTAAAGATGCTATTCTCACTGCCGCATTCGCACATAATCCTGTGTTGTTCGGACTGGGAGTGCTGGCAGCAATGATGACCGCATTCTATATGTTCCGTTTGTACTTCCTTACGTTCACAGGTACATTTCGTGGCACACACGACCAGGAACACCACCTGCACGAAAGCCCGATTGCTATGACAGGACCATTAATGATACTTGCTATCCTATCTATAATAGGTGGATATGTGGGACTACCTGAGGTAATGAGCGAGCATAACCTGTTCAATGAATATCTTGCGCCGGTAGTTAAGAATTTTGGAGAGCATCATTTATCTGCGGCAACCGAATGGATGTTGATGGGTATCTCCACTGGTGCTTCATTGATCATGATCGGTTTCGCTTATTCTGCTACCAAGAGTGCTGCTTTCCCTGAAAGTACCGGTATTGCCAAAGTTTTGGAAAACAAATGGTATGTTGACGAATTGTATGATACGATCATCGTTCGTCCTATTGAAGCACTGTCAGGTGTTTTGGACCGTTTTGTTGAGAAGATGGGTATTGATGGTATTGTGAATGGTGTCGGAAAAACTGTAAAGTGGGGTGGAGATCGACTGCGTATGTTGCAGACAGGGCAGGTTGGTTTTTACATTTTCATTATGGTTATAGGTATGCTGGCGTTGTTTACGCTCAGTTTTTTCTGGATAAAATAAATGTAAGCCACATTCTATTGCTCTCATAAGCAGAGTGGTGAAAGCGAGGCAAAATATAAAATAACGGAAAACATAAAGGCAGAAGCCATAGGTTTTTACTTTTTACTTTTCATTTTTGACTTAAGGTATGGTATTGTTACTTCTTATTCTTATTCCTTTAATTACAGGCGCATTTTCATTCGCTGTAAAAGGCGATGCGGCTAAAGCGCTGGCATTGATAAGCACTACCGCTACGCTGGCATTGTCGGCATACGTGAGCGGAGCTAATTTTGCTGCTCCCATTACTTATGATCACGAATGGATACCTATGATGGGCACCCGTTTCAGTATGTTGGCGGATGGTATGAGCGGAATGCTTGTGCTGCTTACCGGTATCGTAATGATGGTGGTAATGATTGCTCAGATCAATAAGGATGTAGAAAGACCAGGTGCTTTCTATGGTCTGTTATTATTATCTCAGGCCGGTCTTATGGGGGTTTTCCTCGCGTCCGATGCTTTGTTGTTCTATGTTTTCTGGGAGCTGGCATTGATTCCTGTTTACTTTCTGTGTTCTCAGTGGGGTGGTGAAAAACGTATTCCTGTTACTTTCAAGTTCTTTATTTATACGTTCGTTGGTAGCTTGATGATGTTGTCAGGTCTTATCTATCTGTCATTGCAGGGCGGAAGTTATGCTTGGGCAGATATTACTAAGGCAGGTGCGGCATTACCTGCGGCATCTCAGCAATGGTTATTTTGGCTCATGTTCATTGCATTTGCTATCAAAATGCCGGTATTCCCCTTCCACACATGGCAGCCCGATGCTTACGAACAGTCACCTACTCCGGTAACTGTCGTTCTGAGTGCATTAATGGTGAAAATGGGTCTGTTCGCAGTACTGCGTTGGTTAATGCCATCTGTACCAATGGGGGTAGAGTATTGGTCCGATACTGTAGTTATTCTTTCTGTTCTCGGAATAGTGTATGCTTCATGCATCGCTATTGTTCAGACAGATATCAAACGTATGATCGCCTATTCATCTATTGCGCACATGGGTTTGATGTGTGCTACTGCCTTTGCACATAATGGTATCGGTATGCATGGCGTAATGGTCCAGATGTTCAATCACGGTATCAATATTACCGGTATGTGGTTGATAGTGAGTATGGTAGAGCAGCGCTGGGGTACCCGCGACATGACTAAGTTGGGTGGTATGGCAAGTACAGCACCTCAAATGGCGATAGCTCTGGTGATCATTTCTCTGGCAAATATTGCTTTGCCTCTCACCAACGGTTTTATTGGAGAGTTCATGATGTTCAACGGTTTATTCTCAGGCTATATTTCTAATCACACAGTTATGACAGTGTTGGCTGGTCTGGGAATAATACTAGGTGCTGTTTACACGCTTAACATGATCCAGAAAGTAGCATACGGAGAAAAGACAACAATGATAGTTGCTAAAGACCTTGCTATTAATGAATACATAAGTTTGGCTGTCATCATTACTGTGATCATCTTCTTGGGTGTTTATCCTAAGCCTCTGCTTGATCTTACATCAGGTGTGGCGCAGATGATAGTAAAGTAATTTGATTGAATATTTGTTACGCCCTTTAGGGTGTTGATTATAAAAATTTTGAACCAGCTTGCCTTGTGGCAGGTTTTGAATTGAGATTATGACTGCAATTATTGCTACTACGGTTTTTGGAATAATAATGATGTTCACCGGCTTATTCGTGGACAATAAAAAAACTGTAACATCTATAGCCGCAGTGCTTTTCCTCGCGCTGCTGGGTATAAACTTATTAGAGCTTTCTGATGCCGCAGGTCCGGCTTTAAGAAGCATGACTTTAAGTTTGTTGGGTACTGCCGATAATACAAATGGCGCCTTCCCGCAAATGTTATTCAACAACATGCTCCGGATAGACAAACTGTCTATGTGGTTTGGTACTGCTATGACTGCTTGCACCGTTTTGTACATTCTATTGATCGGTAAGGAATTTAAAAAAGTAGGTACTCATGTGGCCGAATATTTTGCATTGATATTCTTCATTCTTTGCGGTCTATATATCCTTACTGCTTACAACTCTATGCTGATGTTGTTTATCGGTATTGAGATCATGTCTATTCCTCAGTATGTGCTCGCAGGTAGTGACAAGCGCAACCTTAAGAGCAGTGAAGCGTCTTTGAAGTACTTCCTTATGGGTGCCTTCTCTACTGGTATATTGCTGATGGGTATCACTTTGTTATACGGGGCTACTCGCACGTTCAACATCACTGAAATGGTGCCTATGCTGCATAGTGAGTCGCTCAACCCTATGGCTATATCGGGTATTGTTTTCATTATTGTAGCTCTTGGTTTCAAAGTGTCAGCAGCACCAATGCACACATGGACCCCGGATGTATATGACGGCACACCAACTGCATTTACTGCATTCATGGCTACCATTGTTAAAGCTGGTGTATTCTTTGCTTTCCTTCGTTTATTCCATGTGTCCTTCGGCAATATCAGTGAGCATTGGTTAATGATACTGGCTATCGTAACAGCAGCTACTTTGCTGATCGGTAACGTAACCGCAGTATATCAGCAAAGTGTTAAGCGCATGTTGGCCTATTCTTCAATAGCGCAGGCAGGTTTCATGTTATTCTCAGTTCTGGCTGTCAGTTCATCAATCGCATGGAATGGTATCATACTTTATGGTATTGCATATAGTGTTGCTACCATAGGTGTGTTTGCAGTATTGGTAAAGATGAAGGATTACACTTACGATGGCTTTAATGGTCTTGCTAAGAAGAATCCGCTTTTGGCATTTGTCACCACAATATTCTTATTCTCTTTGGCTGGTATTCCGCTTACAGGTGGTTTTATGGCAAAGTACTATGTATTACTTGCAGTAATGCATCAGGGCAATATGTTGTGGCTGGTCATCTTTGCATTGCTGATGGCTGCAATAAGTGTTTACTATTATTTCAGGGTCATCATTGCCATGTACTTTAAAGAAGGTGAGCCGGAATTGACCTCAGAGGTAACAATGGCAGATCAGGTATTATTGATAGCAACTACTGTTATTGTCATCTTATTGGGAGTTATGCCACAGTTGTTTCTAATGCCTGCATAACACGTTAAGGATAATATTTATTTTATTGGCGGGCTGTCTCTCACGACACCCCGCTTTTTTTGTGTCACAAACAGAAATTGTATCTATAAACATAGATATTCAGGCTATGATTTTTTACGTTTTCTACGATCATAAAATCTATGAACATGAGTAGGTTTAATTATTCCGGGCTCAAAAGATAGTGTTGTTTCGTTTACAGCAATTCTTGTTAGAAAAGAGTATGTTTTTTATTTTTTATACTATCTGTATGCTTCTAAATAGCTACTAAATAAAGGAGTAAATTTTTCTTTTTACTATTGTGGGAAAAAATTACTAGATTTAACTCTGATAATCAACGGCTTATAAGGCAATGTGTGTATCGTTTTTTTACATACAAATAGATGTATAAAGAGCTGAGTGTTTGTATATCACCATAATTAACGTGTAGATACACGCATAAATTAGTGTTGATGGCCGTATCAATTAAACCAATGTCACGATATGTTATACGATATTAGTCAGTTGAAGTTTTTGTTTTCAGATGATCATGCCTTTTTGAGGGATGTGATCAAGCAATTCATAGACGATGTTGTTGCGGCTGAAGCAGATATTCAACAAGCGTATGCTGATGGCAATTTTGAGCAGGAAAAATATCATCTGCACAGGCTCAAATCGCCGGTCAATAATTTCGGTGCCAATAAAGTTTCTGTTATCGTTGACATACTTGAAGGAATGGCAGCAGAAAATAAGAATAATGAAGAACATGCAAACCTTATAAAGCAATTGAATGTTGAATTGGCCGCTGTAATAGAGGCATTAAAAGTAGATCACGCTATATAAGTACCTAATTAATAACCAAGATAAAGCAGGGCATATGTTTGTAAAACAGCAGCACTTTGATCATAAAGAATGGAAGGATATCCATACTCAGGAAGGATTTACCAATGCAGGATGCGATCTGGTTCTTGCTTTCGGAAGCGGTGATATAATAACTGATCCTGCCGTGTTCGATTTTCTAAAAAAAGAATATCCTGGTGCAGAAATTGTAATGGGATCTACCGCCGGTGAAATACTTGATGAGTCGGTTTATGATGATTCCATTGTTGTTACTGCAATTGCCTTTGAGAAGACAAAGCTTAGAAGTGCATCATTGAATATGAGTGATCAGAGCTCCAGTTATGATGCAGGTGAACAACTGATGAATATGTTGAATGCCGATGATCTGGCTACTGTATTTGTGATGAGTGATGGTGCTGTTGTGAATGGCAGTGAGTTGGTTGCCGGTTTAAATAATAACAACACAAAGAAGGTAACCATTGCCGGTGGTCTTGCCGGTGATGCCGCCCGTTTTCAACAGACATTTACCGGACTAAATGCAATACCGTCAGCAGGTAACATTATAGCAATAGGGTTCTATGGGTCAAACATTGTTGCCGGTCATGGTTCAATGGGTGGATGGGATGAGTTTGGTCCGGAAAGAACAATTACAAAGTCAAACAAAAATGTGTTGTTCGAGCTTGATGGCAAGAACGCGCTGGAGCTATACAAACAGTACCTTGGCGACTATGTAAATGACCTGCCGGGTTCTGCTTTGTTGTTCCCTTTGTCATTGAAAGAAAATGATACTAACAGCATGTTGGTGAGAACGATACTAGCTATTAACGATGATTCCAGTTCTATGACCTTTGCTGGCAACATGCCCGAAGGTAGCAAGGTAAGGTTAATGAAAGCCAATTTCGATAAGCTGATCGAAGCGTCTAATACTGCAGCATCAAATACTTCGCTTACCTCAGGCGACAACAAAGCTGGTTTGGCAATTCTTATTAGCTGTGTAGGCCGTAAGCTCATTTTGCAACAACGTATCAGCGAGGAGGTAGAAGCGGCAAGAGAATTCTTTGGTTCAAACGTACCTATCGCCGGCTATTATTCTTATGGTGAGATATCACCATTAAAAGACAATATGTCTTGCGAACTGCACAATCAGACTATGACCATTCTAACACTTTCCGAAATATGAGTCAGTTGCCTGAATCAGTAAAAGAAATGCACAAGGTGCTGCAGAAACAGATATCCAAGTATCTACCCGAAAAATACTGGTCAGATGCAGAGATGCAGGTGTTTTTTTCTATGATCAGCGGATACTATACTACAGTTGAGCGCGACAAAAAGGTCACTGAACATGCATTTGCCATTAGTGAAAAGGAGTATCAGACCGTTGTTGCTGATATAACCAGAAAGAACACCATTTTGCATGATGCGATGCTCAAGCTCAAAGAAGCCATCGCAACATTGCAGCCTGAAGCGGCATCCGCATTCGATGCAACAGGTGATGATCTCTCCGCGGTCATCAACTACCTTATGGACCTCATCCTTAAGTCAAAAGAACTGGAGCAGCAACTCATCAAAGCGAAAGATCTTGCTGAAACTGCATCCAGCGCCAAGAGCGATTTTTTATCTGTAATGAGCCATGAGATACGTACTCCGCTCAATGCGATCATTGGTTACATACATCTGCTTAAACAAGAAGACCCGCTGCCTTCTCAAGCCAACTATCTAAACATTCTTTCTGTATCAGCCAGAAATCTCATGAGTCTTATCAATGATGTGCTGGACTTTGGTAAGATAGAAGAAGGAAAGATACTGTTTGCGGAAAGTGATCTCGATCTGAGAAAATTGGTCAAGGATGTTCAGTTGGCCAACAAGATAAGAGCCGACGAAAATGGTAACGTCATCAAGGTAATGATGGACGAAGATGTTCCTCGTTATGTAAAAGGAGACATTACCAGGATCACCCAGATATTGAATAATCTCGTTTCCAATGCAATTAAGTTTACCAAAAATGGTCGCGTGACCATTGAATTGCAGCTTAAGTCGAAAAGAGAAAAATATGCAGAGATACAGTTTCTGATAAAAGACACAGGTATTGGTATCAGTAAAGAAAACCAGAAGCTGATCTTTGAAAGATTCACACAAGCGCATAGCTACATCACCAGAGAATATGGTGGTTCGGGTCTGGGTCTTACTATCATCAAAAAATTACTTAATCTGCTGGATAGCGAAATTCATGTAGAGAGTGTTCCTGGTCAGGGTTCCGAGTTTTCATTCACATTATTGTTCAAGGAGAGCGATGTAGTGGCAGATGAGGTGCCTGATGGTATCATTATCGGAGACGAGTTAAAAGGAAAGAAGATCTTGCTTGTTGAGGACGTAGAATTCAATGCATTGCTGGCTCGTAGAATGTTGCAGCGTTGGGAGGCTGATGTTACCCACGTAGTGAACGGGCTTTTAGCTGTTGAGGCTACTAAGGCAAATGATTTCGACATGATATTGATGGATGTGCAAATGCCTGTAATGGATGGTATAACTGCCAGCACCGAGATCAGGAAGTTCAATAAAGATGTCGTTATCATTGCTCTTACGGCTTCTACTTCCCCCGCTATGCAGGAAAAGTTCAATCTCATAGGCATAAGTGGATTTGTATATAAGCCGATCGATGCCGATCTGCTCTACAAAACGTTGGTAAGGTTAAGTAGATAGTGATATAATCACCATTTTTAGTACAGTGCACAAATTAGATCACTTCTATATGTTGTGCTTTTTCAAATGCATTTATGCCAATAACACATTTTTATTGGTCAATATTGTTGATTTGTTTGTACTCAGTTTCTATCTTTAACAAAAAAGCAAACAATGAATCAACTATTATTATTCTCAATGAGTGATCAATTACAGCATTGGAAGGGTACTTTACTCGTTTTTGGGGTAGGTCTGGTGGTTGGTCTGATATGTGGCTTGCTCATGAAGTGGAGAAGCCTGGGCGTTTTGTTCTCTATGATATTGGGTATGGTTGGTGCTTGGTTATACCACACTTTCCTTACAGGTTACTATACGTTCTCTCAGAAGCATGTTACTAATGAGATACTCTATTCTGTAATTGGTGCATTCGTACTGACCGTGGTCATAAACCTCATATTCGGTTCAAATAGAGGTAAAGACAGAACATTCTGGAGAGCATAATTAATATCACATCTTATTACCAGAGAGCCGCCAACAGGCGGCTCTTTTTATGTCTTATTATACACGTCTATTTTATTATGCCCTCTGCTTCAAACTGCTTTTCTACATCGCCAAATTTCCCCAGGTCTTTGAAAACTGTATCATGACTATTAAAATAGTCGGGAAATTCGTGAGCCAACCAGAATGATCTGTCATATTTATAGGCGCCATATTGCCGCAGCCGAGGGAAAAACTGCTTTTGGTGTTCTTCGGCAACATATCGGGATATAGAGTCGCACCGCCACTCAAAAATATCGCTTATCACATATATCTTATTGCCCCATCCTGCATTATAAAAATCGTCGGTATACTGCCTGCATAACTGTTTCAGGTACCACTTGTCATTGATCATTTCATACTCGGCTACCAGCTCTGCATTATTAAACTCATAGAAATACTCCTTCTTCGGATAGATGAAATTGAGCTGGCTTTCTTGTGGATAATAATAGCCGGGGTTTCTTGTCGATTTGCGTTGCACACGCGCAAAGGCAAGGCTTTTACGGTCTATGATCAGCTGCCCTGTTTCATATGCCTCGCTCCTGAATGCCTGAGTAACTAAAGGGTCTTGCACACCATGCCGTTCACTTGAATAGGCTTTACATAGATAGTTGATCACATAATAATCGCCGGCATCATAGGTAGTATCAAAGTTAAATGTATAAGAGTACAGCTTATTTGCGGCTATAGAACTCGTGGCGAGGTGGTAAACGGGGTTTTCCTGCATCAGGTCTGCTACATTATCTCTGGCTTCATTACTTGGGTTCACAAAAAACTGGCTACGCCTTGTCTGGCGGGCTGCATAAGATTCTGTTGCTGTTATTGACTTCCTGCCTTTTTCCAGCTTGAACATGACTATTGGCCTGGCTTCGATCAGGTTCACAAATGTGTTGTTTACCCGTTGATATTGCCTGTAAGACGAATAGGCAAAATAGCTGCTGCTTTCATAATTATCAGGAATGGCAGCTACGGCCCTATGTACTATATCCTCAGCCGATTCTCCGACGATCTCTGCTTCTTTCAATGCATATGCGCCTACTTCAAGATATACATTTTCTGTGCTGTCAAATGTTCGGGTATGGTGCAATGTTGTTTTGTATCCCACCACAGAAACCTTGAATGTCATTTGTTTCAGGTCGGCAGGTACGGATAGTATAAACGAACCTAAGTCATCGCCGAGTACCGTAGTATTAGTCTCATCAAGAGTAATAACAGCAAAAGGTATGGCCGATGAGTCTCGGGTATTGATCAGCTTGCCCCTGAAAATTGACTGTGCAAGTGAACTGATACTACAGAGAATAGAACAACATGATAGGAGCAATAGGCGTGTTTTCATGACTCATATATTTTAAGCTCACTTCTAATCCAAATTTACTCATTAATTACTGCCTTTACAATAGAATAAAAGGGTTAATTTTATTTTTGCAACACATGAATAAGGGCTATAAAAAATCACGGGTCAGATGACAAGCACAAGAACTATTACATTGGTAGTGGTTAGTGACGATCATTACATGATATTGCTGGCGGCCCTTATCAACTCAGTTGAAGCGCACCTTGCCCCGGATGTGAAAATAGATCTGTGGATAGTTGAAGATGAGGTGACTCAAGAGCATATAGATAAAATGCAGGCATCTGTGAATAGTAACGTAACAACTATTCATTGGCAGAAACTGGTCGATGTGATTCCTTTGGGTTGGTCGTTACCTATTGATCATAGCAGTTACCCGCTCAATATTTACATGAGGTTGTTCATCCCTTACTTCATGCCTGAAGGTGTGAAAAAAGTGCTCTATCTCGATGCCGATATGATAGTACAGAGGGATATTTCTTTGCTTTGGAACGAGGATATTTCACAATACACTATAGGCGCAGTTCTCGATCCTCGGCTGAAAACGTTCGACAACCACTGGGGTGGAATAAAGAACTACAAACAACTGGGTTTTAAAGGTGATACACCTTATTTCAATACGGGTCTGTTATTGATAAATGTTGACCGTTGGCGGGCCGACGATGTTTCCGAAAAGATTTTGGCAGTCATCAATAGCAATAAGAATTATGCCAATTACCCCGACCAATATGGGATGAACATTGTCTTACACGATCAGTGGTTGCAATTGGATAAGCGCTGGAACAATTTTGTTACAGAGCCATTCAGCGATCCCTATATCATTCACTACGTTGAGCGAAAACCCATCTACACGACATTTAAGAATGGAGAACAATATAAGCAGCTCTTCTATAAGTATCTCAACAATACCGCTTGGAAGGGTACTGAACCCATTAGCGAGTCGCGCAGGTACATGAAGAAGTTAAAGAACATATTGGCAAAGTTTAAGAAATAATACCGGCGCCCATAGCATTGATATTAGCGGCACTAACAGTATTAAAAATACAAAACGGGTCTCATCACTGAGACCCGTTTTTGTGTATTGTAAAATATGCTTATTGATAGATATTAGTTGTGTTGCGGTAGTCTGCGGCTGTATTGCTATACCAGTCGGTGAAAGTAGTGCCTCCTGACGCACCCCATGCACCGAAGTGAAGGTATGCAGTAGTAATGTCTTTCAATTCAACAGGATACTTAAATGGTGCTACAGGAATGTCAATAGCCCATGGCAGACCGGTCTTTGTCAGGTAGTAACGGCCACTTGCAGTAACAGTACTGTCATCGGCAGTGCCAAAGTAGCTGATACTGGCCAGATCGGTTGGTGCATGAGCAGAAAGGTGCGTCTCACGTCCGCGACCATAATTGTATATGAACGGATTGTAAGCGCTCAGTCCGAAAGTGCTGATATTGGGTCCGTTGGTTACATTAAAGCTTACTGTATAGCTCTTGGCTGGAGATGTTGTAGCTCCCGGAACAGTATTCCAGTTGGCCATTTCATCACGCATATTACTGAACAAGATCACTACTGCTTTAGATTGTCCTGCTTCAAGAGTACCACCGGTCACATTACTTACTTTACTTGCATCAACAGGGAATTGTACACCAAATCCATTACTGAGGCTACCACCGGTAGCAACAAGAGAATAGTTGCCGATCACTTTTACCACCACATTGCTGGAATTAGTGACCACCTGATAGCGATAACCCATAACTACGTCATTAAGGTCAAAGTCGCCTTTTGCAGGCCAGTTATCTTCAAAGGCTACTGTTCCACCGCTTGCGGCGGTAGGGTAATAGCTGTTGTATGCCTTGGTCGCATCTGTAGGATATTCATCTGTAGCATCAGGTACGCCATCTCCGTCAGTGTCTGTTACCACCGGTGAGCCGTTTCCTTCGCTGTTACAGCCCGATGTAGCAATATATACGCTGCAACCATTAGCAGCACCACCAGATAGGTATGATGCACCTACTGTTGTAGAAGAGCATATCTGTAATGGGCCATTGGCAGATGCGCCGCTGTTGAAGATAGTGGTAGAACCTGTTATCTTGATCAGTGAAGTGCTGCCCGATGCTTTAACTGCCGCGTTGTTGATGAAGTTGGTCGTCTTCAGCATAGCACCGTTATAAAGATCCAGTTCAGTACCGCTATTGATAGTGCTGGTGCCTGCAACTTTGATCAGGTTGTAGTTCTTAACTACAGAGCTTTGGTTGTAGTTGCCGTTTACGGTAAGGCTGCAATTGTTCACAAAAGCCGCTGCGCCGCTATTTTGCTGGAAATTGCCGGTTACAATCAATGTGCCATTATTGGTAGAGCCGGTTGGCGAACCGTTGTTGAAACTACCATTAACGGTCATTGTTCCATTGTTGACAAATGTCTGTGCATTGCTGTTTAGGTTAAAGTCACCTGTGCTGGTAAATGTACCGTTGTTGGTAAATGAACCGTTGAGTGGAAATGAAGCAGTAAATGTACCGTAGTTGATGATGCTAGCCGCAGATGAATTGAAGTTGATATTCGACGCATTGGCCGAGCCGCCTGCTGTGATCAGCAATGTAGCACCACCATTGAAGTTAAGATTCTGCAAGGTTACATTGGTACCGCAAACTCGGATAGTACCGCCATTTACGTTAGAGAAACCTACTGTAATGTTGCTGCCGGTAATGCAGATCACATTTCCTGTATTTACATTCAGGTTAGATGTGCTGGTAGTAATAGTACTGGTGCACCCGCTGCTGCAATCATCCAGAGTGGATACCTCACGCTGTGCAGCTCTTGCACCTACGCTTGGATCTGTTGCGCCGAATGACAGTGTAATGGCACCGCCAACAGCTACTTTTTTAATGATCATAGACTTGTCGGGCGATGTCTTTACTACATACACCTCATTGATGGTCTTGGCCAGATAAAGATTGGTCATAAAGCCAACAGAGGTATTGGCTGAACCTTTTGCGAGCAATGATCCGCCATTGAATGGGTCTCCGTCATAAACAGAAATAGTATGATTGGCAGTAGAAAAACGATCATCAGTAATGTTTGCAGTAAATGGTACAGTACGTGAACTTTCCCAATTAAAGCCTGTAGGAACAGTGATGTCATTTACACTGTTATAGACTTTTGTTCCGCCTGTCTGGTTGTTGTCGGTCTTCTTACAAGAAGGGATGGTGATGGCGCAGAGTAATGCTGCTAATAGTAACTTTTGTTTCATGTATGTGTATTTATAAACAGACTTGGTTAAAGTCAGACAGCAAAAATAGAAAACTACTAAAATTAGCGTGTTATTTAAGTCCTAACAAGAAGTAATGTATTTGTTAATGAGATTGCCTGAAAGCTAAGCGGCTAAAGGGTCTGATAAGATATCACTTATTATTTTTTTAGACAAAAGGTGTTGACTGTCAGCATTTTAGAAGGGGTTTATCTTTGACAAGAAGTCTCACTGCTGTTTGCAAATAGAAAAGCCACCTATGAAGGTGGCTTTTTATTGATCTGTCTGGTCTATGTTATATTTTTCCGTTCTTAATCTCGTCAACTACTCCGGGATCCAGCAGCGTAGAAGTGTCACCCAGATTTTCTGTTTCTCCTTCCGCTATTTTACGCAGTATGCGACGCATGATTTTGCCACTCCTTGTTTTAGGCAACCCGGTCACAAACTGTATCTTGTCGGGTTTAGCAATGGCGCCTATTATTCTGGCTACTGTCTGCGCTATATCTTGTCGGGTCAGGTTTTCATCGCCATGTGTGCTACCATAGATCACATAAGCATAGATGCCCTGACCTTTAATGTCATGTGGGTAGCCAACCACTGCACTCTCTATTACGCCGGCATGCATATTTATGGCGTTCTCCACTTCTGCTGTGCCTATACGATGCCCGCTCACATTCAGTACATCATCTACACGGCCGGTTATTCTGTAAAATCCGTTCTCGTCTCTCATACAGCCATCTCCGGTAAAGTATAGTTCCGGATATGTGGCAAAGTAATTAGTGCGACAGCGCTCATGGTCGCCATATGTGGTGCGAATGATAGATGGCCAAGGGAACTTGATGCATAAATTGCCTGTCACATTGTTGCCTTCTATTTCTTTGCCATTCTCATCTACCAGTATTGGTTGTATGCCCGGCAAAGGCAGCGTAGCAAAAGAAGGCTTTGACGGCGTTACTCCCGCAAGATTTGAGATCATGATACCACCCGTTTCTGTCTGCCACCACGTATCTACTACCGGGCAGTTGCCCTTACCTATATTTTCATTCAGCCAATGCCATGCTTCTTCATTGATAGGTTCTCCCACCGATCCCAATACTTTAAGACTGCTCAGGTCGTGGCTATGCACAGGGCCCAGACCATAGCTCATAAGGCTGCGGATAGCCGTAGGTGCCGTGTAAAGCACATTCACCTTGTACTTGTCAACAATGTCCCAGAATCTACCTGCATCGGGCCAGGTAGGTACACCCTCAAACAGAACAGTTGTAGCGCCGGCGCACAATGGACCATAAGCTATGTAGCTGTGTCCGGTTATCCAGCCAATATCTGCGGTGCAGAAGTGGATGTCTCCGGGCGTGTACTGAAATACATTCACGAAAGAATAGGTGGTATATACCATATAACCGGCACACGTATGTACTACCCCCTTAGGTTTGCCTGTAGAACCAGATGTATATAGAATGAACAGCGGATCTTCAGCATCCATTTCTTCTGCAGGGCAGTCGGGGTTGCCCATGGTCTCTACTTTCTTTATTTCATCTTCCCACCACACATCACGGCCCTTTATCATACTCACCGGCATACGGGTGCGGGTAACCACAATTACTTTCTTTACAAACCTGCACTGCACCAGCGCATCGTCTATCACGCTTTTCAGAGGTATCTCTTTATTACCACGGTATGCACCGTCGCAGGTAATGATATATTCTGCTTGTGCATCCTGCAAGCGATCTGCGATGCTTTGAGCACTAAAACCTCCGAATATTACTGAATGTACAGCACCTATTCTGGCACATGCCAATACAGATACCGCAAGCTCTGGTACCATGCCCATATATATACATACACGGTCTCCTTTCTTCACTCCATTGTTCTTGAGCACGTTGGCAAACTGTATCACCTTGTGGTGCAGGTCGCGGTAAGTGAGAATACGATGATGTTCTTCGGGGTCATTAGACTCCCATATTATAGCCGGCTTATTGCCCATAGTTCCAAGATGGCGGTCAAGGCAATTTTCGGTAATATTCATTTTTCCTCCGCTGAACCATTTGATGTCCGGGTCTTTGAAATTCCAGTCCAGCACCTTATCCCAGCGCTTACGCCAGTAAAAAGAGCCTGCTACTTCTCCCCAAAATGCTTCAGGATCTTCTACACTCTTTTTGTAGGCTCTATCATACTGCTCTTTGGTCTTTATCTGAAACGGATACGACATTAGTATTGGTTTTTTATTAGTTACAAAAGATGATTTCAGAGTACATAGTTATAAAATAATACGCTTTTCATAATATAATCTTTGGTAAATAGGTATAGTTATGCTCATTTGGTATAGGCTGCTGATTATCTTTAAGTATGAAAGATACTTTTTGTCCTAAATGTAAGTCGCAGCATATAGTAAAAAGTGGATTGGCAAAAGGCAAGCAGCGCTACAAATGCCTCGATTGCAGCTATCATTTTACTGTAATGAAAGATGGTAAAAGCATAGACCCTTATTATGTTATAAAGGCTTTGCAGTTATATATAGAAGGCGTGACACTGAGAGAGATAGAGCGAATTCTGGGGGTCAGTCATGTATCGGTAATGAACTGGGTAAGAAAGTTCAATGTCAAAGCGCCGGAGAATCTGGAGTATCATCCTACATACAAAGTACTTACCCATACCGAGCTTTTAGATCTCTTCAAAGACAAGGATTCAATGAAAAGTTCCGGCTGTCTGATCACTGAATTAGGCGACAAATTCATGGTCATCAAATGGGAAAGATTTAAAAGAAAATGAATGAAAAACTATACTTATTAACACTGCTATACATGCAACTTTTCTAATGGCGGAATTCTGGCAAGATTTGATGACGAAATAGATCGTTCACACTTAAAATTCAAAGCGATGAAAGTTTTTACACGATTTGCCGCATCAGTTTTGCTTCTGGCTTCTGCACAGGGTCTAAGGGCGCAAGCACCAGCAACAGAGTATGGATCGGGCTTAAAGATCTCTTTTAATCAGGACTCGCCAAAGTACCTCAGATTCATTTTCTGGAATCAGCTATGGTGTCGCAGTATTGATAATAACCCCGGTACAGCAGTAAATGGTGAAACCGCGGCCACAACTAATGATGTGGCATTGAGACGAGTAAGATTCCTGGCCTATGCTCAGCTCAACCCTCGTTATCTCATTCTGCTGCACATCGGTATCAACAACCAGACCTTCAATACGGGCGGTGGTTCCGGCACCTCAGGCACAGGTGGTTATGGTTTGGGTAAGAAGCCTCAGTTATTTGTTCACGAAGCATATAACGAATATGCTGTGATACCGGCAGTAGATGCTCTAACAAAGAAAGTCCATAAATATAACCTCTACATAGGTGGCGGTCTTCACTACTGGAATGGTATTTCCAGAATGACCTCTTGCAGCACGCTCAACTTTCTGACCATTGATGCGCCAATATTCATCTGGCCGCTCCTCGAGAATACCGATCAGTTCGGCATGCAGATGGGGTTGTATGCTAAGGGTCGTTTAGGTAAGATAGGTTACACTGTAAATATGAACAAACCTTATGCCACTACGGTAACCCCAACTGCAGGCGGTGCGGCTGTTGACAATAACGGCAACAGCAAGGCCGGTTTCTCGGGTTATTTCGACTATCAGTTCTTTGAGCAGGAAGCCAATGTTTTGCCCTACAGGGTTGGCACATACCTGGGTACAAAGAAGGTCTTCAACATTGGTGCGGGGTTTTATCACAACAAAGATGGGGTGAAGCTGGAGTCTAAAGACAGCCTCATCAGCAAGCACGATATAGGTATTCTTTCTGCCGATGTATTTGCCGATTTGCCGATAGGTCCAAAAGAGCATAATATGGCTATTACAGTTTACAGCGTATATTACAAGAACGATTTCGGTAAGAATTATCTCCGTACTACGGGCATAATGAATACCGGTGCAAAAGACGATGCATTTAAAGGAGTATCAGCAGTGGAAGGGTATGGCAATAGCCGAGTATTGATGGGTACAGGTAGTATATGGTACACTCAGGCCGGATTTCTATTGCCAAGGGAAATTTCCGGGAAATTCCGTTTGCAACCATTTGCCGCTTACACTTATAAGAACCTCGATGCATTGAATCAGGTAGGTAATTATTGGGATGCGGGTGCTAACATTTTACTCGACGGACATAATGCAAAGATCACGTTGGAATATAGCAACAGGCAGTTATACAATAGCACCACCAAAATGACATCGGGCAGTAAAGGTGAAGCATTGGCGCAGTTACAAATTTATTTATAGTCACTTTTTAATACAGCAGTATGAAACAAAATGAACTATCGCTGCAAAGTAATATTTGGAAGGTCATCTCGGCATCATCGGTGGGTACACTGATTGAGTGGTACGACTTTTACATATTCGGCAGCTTATCCACGATCATAGCCAGTAAGTTCTTTCCCTCGGCCAATCCTACAGCAGCACTGTTATCAACGCTCGCAACGTTCGCGGCAGGGTTTATCGTCCGCCCGTTTGGCGCACTGGTATTTGGGCGCTTGGGCGATCTTATAGGTCGTAAATATACATTCCTCCTCACCTTGGTGCTCATGGGTGGTTCTACATTCCTTATAGGTTGTGTGCCATCTTATGCTACTATCGGTGCATGGGCACCCTTCATTGTACTGATGCTTCGTTTGTTGCAGGGGCTGGCATTGGGCGGAGAGTATGGTGGTGCAGCTACTTATGTAGCCGAGCATGCACCGCAGAACAGAAGAGGGTTCTATACCAGCTGGATACAAACTACGGCCACTTTAGGTTTGTTCTTGTCGCTTATAGTTATCCTCACTATCCGCAGGGTAGTTGGTATTGAAGAGTTCACAAAAGGCGACGGATGGCGCTACCCTTTCTTACTCTCTATAGTGCTGGTGGGTGTATCTATTGTTATTCGCATGAAGATGCATGAATCACCACTCTTTTCTAAATTGAAGGCAGAAGGTAAGGTGTCTAAAAATCCTTTGAAAGAAAGCTTTGGGAACAAGACCAATTTCAAAATGGTATTGTTGGCATTGTTCGGTGTCACCATGGGACAGGGCGTTGTATGGTACACAGGCCAATTCTATGCACAGAGCTTTATTCTCACCAAGTGCAATGTAGAGTACGAACAGGCCAATACCATCATTCTTATCTCTCTGATGATGGCAACTCCGTTCTTCGTTATTTTCGGATCTCTTTCTGATAAGATAGGCCGTAAATATATTATGATGACGGGGATGCTTTTAGGGGTATTGTGCTACAGGCCATTGTTCGATATGATCTATCAGACCTGTTCTCCGGCTAATAAAACAGAGGTTTTGGCCCAAAGGACCGTCAACGAAAAACATACATTAGTTGCAGGTACTTCTGCCGACAGTCTGGCCACATACGAGACGGTAAAGTATTATGCCGATGGCAGTCATCTGAAAATAACTAAGAAAGTGACCACATTAGCTGCTGCCGGAGCTGTAGCGCCGCCGGCAGAAGTGAAAAAAGAAATGTCGCTCAATTCATCGGGTTACTGGACCTTGATATGGATGGTGGCCATCATGGTATTGTTTGTTACAATGGTCTATGGACCGGTAGCTGCATTCCTTGTGGAGTTATTCCCTACCAAGATCCGTTATACTTCTATGTCACTGCCTTATCATATTGGTAATGGTATATTCGGTGGATTAGTACCTTTTGTTGCAACGCTCATTACTACCGTAAAGGGTACAGATCATCTGTCCGGACTGTGGTATCCAATAGGTGTTGCAGCATTGAGTCTGGTAATAGGCACCTTGTATGTCACCAACAGAAAGGTGAAAGAAGAAAATTGATCAACCCGCTAAAACTGAAATTATATGAATAGTATCAAGAGAATGCTCGGAATAGTTTGGTTCCTGTTGGGCCCTGCAATTATTTACCTCCTCATTCATTCCGCAATGGCCAATATCGATATACACGGCAAGTCCGATATCAATAAGCCAATACCCTGGATGATCATCATTCTGGTATTCACCCCCATTGCTGTAGGGTTAATGATGTTTGGTTTCTATGCGCTGAAGGGCGAATACGATCAACTTCCCGGAGAAGAATAGTTGTTGATGGGATAATTATTCCGTCATGTATTATATAGTTTGAGTAATTTGTAATGAATTACTCAAACTATGTTTTTGTTTACATAAACAAACAGGAATGGACAAAAGGAAAAAATATAACAAGTTGTGGATGCTGGGCGTTGTTCTGGTCATCATCTATACTTATCCTTTCCTCTCTGTTGCTGACAAAAAGAGCTCGGGATCATTCATCCCCCCGCTGTATTCGTATCTTTTTATTACCTGGATCATAGCCATCATACTACTGTTCTTTACCGGCGAATACAGAAGTAAGGGATCCGACAAAAACAATAAGGAACAATAACTGCCCGCATGAGCTATCTGGTCATCATATCTTGTGGTCTTATTTACTTGCTGCTGTTATTCGGTATAGCATATTATGCCGAATACAAGCTGAAGCGAAATGTGAACATCGTCAATAATCCATGGATGTATGCATTGTCTATGGCAGTGTACTGCACTGCATGGACCTACTATGGCAGTGTAGGAAGGGTGGGTACGCAGGGTATGGAGTTTCTGGGGGTATATATAGGGCCTACTATAGCGTGTGCGTTCTTCTATCCGGTACTCCGTAAAATATTACGTATCTGCAAGTCGCAGCGCATCAATAGCATTGCCGACTTTATTGCTACCCGTTATGGAAAGAATATATCATTGGGTATCATCATTACCATATTTTGTGTACTGGGTCTTATCCCTTACATATCCCTGCAATTAAAGGCTATAACAAGCAGTCTCAGCGTACTTTCCGGAGAGCATGTGGCTGAAGGTAGCCTGCAATACTTTTATAAGGACATTACATTCTACATCACCCTCATTCTTGTTTGCTTCATCATCCTGTTTGGTACCCGCTCGGTCGATGCGTCAGAGAAACATGCCGGGTTGGTAGCATCTATTGCTTTTGAAAGTATTATTAAACTCGTCGCTTTTGTTATGGCGGGTATTTTTGTCACCTATGGTTTGTTTCATGGCCTGGGCGATATTTTCCAACAAGCGGCACAACGCCCCGATCTTAAAGATCTTTTTGTCTTTGGCGACCATGGCACTTTCTCCGGTTGGACAGCCACTATGCTTTTGTCTATGCTGGCTACATTGCTGTTGCCACGGCAGTTTCAGGTAAGTGTGGTAGAGAATATGCAGGAGCAACATCTTAAAAAGGCATTATGGCTATTCCCGGTCTATCTGCTGGTCATCAATCTTTTTGTAGTTCCTATAGCGCTTGGTGGCATGCTCACCCCCGCGTTAAAGAGTGTAGATTCAGATTCATACGTTCTTGCATTACCCTTGCTTTATGGTCACAATAAGTTAGGGTTATTCATTTTTATGGGCGGCTTCTCTGCAGCTATTAGTATGATCATTGTAGAGACCATTGCCCTGTCAACAATGGTGAGTAATCACCTGCTGTTACCTTTATTGTTCTCATCGCCCAACAGTGCCCGAGAACGACCGCTCATTAAGTCTATTATATACTCTCGCAGAATAAGCATTGCCTTACTCTTACTATTGGCTTATGTCTATGAACGAACAATAGCTCAGCACGCATCTCTAGTATCAATTGGTCTTGTGTCTTTTGCGGCAGTCGCACAGTTTGCTCCTGCACTGCTTATAGGCCTTTTCTGGAAGGCCGGTAATCGCAGAGGCGCTGTAGCCTCCATTATAGCAGGCTTCTTTATCTGGTTCTATACATTGGTACTGCCCACATTTCTTACCGGCTCCGATGGTACTTCTGCTATAATGACGGAAGGGCTGTTGGGCATCTCCTTACTAAAGCCATATGCTTTATTTGGTCTGGAGGGGCTGTCTCCGATTGCGCATTCATTCTTCTGGAGCATGCTCATCAACATACTTACCTATGTCATAGTATCCGTAAACACATTCAGCGATGCTCAGGAACTTTATCAGGCAGAGCTTTTCGTGGATATATTCAGGCACACCAGCAGTAGCGAACAGAATTCCATATGGAAGGGAACTGCATACATCAGAGATATCAGGTCTTTACTGGTCAATTTTTTAGGTGAGGAGCGGGCCGACAGGTTGCTCACTTCTTTTGCCATCAAGCATAAACTACCATTGGAGAGTGGTTATGCCGATCCCCGTTTGGTGTCGTTTTCAGAGCGGATACTCTCCGGTGTCATTGGCTCAGCATCTGCCAGGATCATGGTGCGCAGTGTCACTAAAGAAGAGATCATCAGCATTGCCGAAGTGCTCAATATTGTCAAAGAGTCACAACAGGTGTTGGAGCTCAATAAAGAACTCAGAAAGAAGTCGGCCGAACTTACTAAAGCCACAGAAATGCTCACAGCTATGAATGAGCAGCTGACCCAGATGGATATCATCAAAGATGAATTTCTCTATACCGTCACTCATGAATTACGCACACCGCTTACCTCCATCAGAGCTATGTCTGAGATCGTTTTTGACAATCAGGATATGGAAGAAGAGCTGCGCAATCATTACCTCTCTTCTATTGTAAATGAGACCGAACGGCTGAGTCATCTGATCACACAGGTACTTAATCTGGAGCGTTATGAATCTGGCAGACAGAAGTTACATATCTCTCCCAACAATATTGATGGGCTAATAACAGGAGTAGTACATGCATTACAACCACTCGCCAACGAAAAGAAGGCGAAACTCACTTTTCATCCATCCAGCAGTATGTATCTGGTTCAGTGCGATAGTGATCTCATAAGGCAGGTCATCTACAACCTCATCTCCAATGCCATAAAGTTTGTACCGGAGCAAACCGGCACTATAAACATAAGAGTAAGAATTGAGTACGAAGAATTGCAGGTATGGATAGAAGATAATGGCAAGGGCGTTCCCCATGAACTCAGAGAGCTCATATTCGACAAGTTCTTTCAGGCTAAGAATCAGACCATACAAAAGCCTGAGGGTAGCGGTCTGGGATTGGCTATCAGTAAAAAGATCATAGATATGCACAATGGTCGTATATGGGTAGAAAGCGAACCGGGTAAGGGTGCCAATTTTGTTTTTGCACTTCCTTATCAATGATCATGATGGGATTACACTGCCAATTAGTAACTTTACGCCCATGAAAAAGATACTGGTTGTTGATGATGATCCGTATATACTGATGTCGCTTGAATTCCTCATGAAAAAAGGAGGAAATAATGTTATGGTCGCTCGCAATGGTACCGAAGCATTAGAGTTCATCAATTCAAATAAGCCCGACCTTATTCTCCTCGACATCATGATGCCCGATGTGGACGGCTATTCTATTTGTGAGTATGTAAAGACCACTCCTGCGCTCAGCGATATTATCATTGTTTTCCTCAGTGCCAAGTCAAAAGAAGTAGATATACAGAAGGGCTATGATCTAGGTGCTGCACTCTTCATCAGCAAGCCATTCTCCACACGCAATCTCATGAAAGAGGTCAATAATCTGCTCGGTGTTACAGACTAGCATTCGCAGATTTTGGTTATTTGGTATATATATCGCTATTCCATACTACAGACAAGCTAACTTTAAACTGTTGATAAATAGTTTTAAAACGCACTTGTCTTATGGCATACTCCGATATATACGATCATAGCATCAGCAATAAGGAAGATTTCTGGGCACAACAGGCAAAAGAGCTGAACTGGAGCAAGTTGCCCCAAACTATTTGTACCCCTCAAAACGGCCACCATAAGTGGTTTGCCGATGGAATGATCAACATGAGTGAGCTCTGTCTCGATCGTCATGTACTGGAGGGAAGGGGTATGCAGCATGCTATTATTTATGATTCTCCCTTTACAGGTCAGGTGGAGCATATCACTTACAAATCACTCCTCGATCAGGTGTCTAAGTTTGCTGCGGGGCTGCGCAATTTGGGTGTAGGCGAGGGTACTACCGTTATCATTTATATGCCCATGATACCACAGGCCATAGTAGCTATGTTAGCATGTGCTCGTATAGGCGCTATTCATTCGGTGGTGTTCGGTGGCTTTGCTCCGCATGAGCTGGCAATGAGGATAGATGATGCCAAGCCCAAGGTCATTATCTCAGCTTCCTATGGTATCGAATTTGATAAAAAGATACCTTACAAGGTTCTGGTAGATGCCGCAATAAAAGAAGCGAAACACAAACCTGAATATCAGGTTTATTATAGGCGCGAAGAGGGTTTCGACTCTTTGGCCGGAAAAGGAGAACTTGATTTTACTGCATTGATGCGTTGCGGTACTGTTGATGCCAGGCCATATCCATCTACACATCCGCTT
This sequence comes from Chitinophagaceae bacterium, assembly GCA_947447465.1. Lineage (GTDB taxonomy): Bacteria > Bacteroidota > Bacteroidia > Chitinophagales > Chitinophagaceae > Flavipsychrobacter. The sequence goes on from CANFKE010000001.1 coordinate 113,669, forward strand.
TATATTCTGTACACATCAGGAACAACAGGCACACCTAAGGGAATAATAAGGGATACAGGAGGTTATGCTACGGCGCTCAACTTTACCATGAAGAACTTTTACAACGTAAGACCGGGTGATGTGTTTTGGGCGGCCAGTGATATTGGTTGGGTCGTAGGGCATTCCTATATCGTCTATGCTCCTCTGCTTTATGGCTGCACAACGGTACTCTATGAGGGTAAGCCTGTCCGCACTCCTGATGCAGGTGCCTTCTGGCGCATGATAGAACAGCATAAGATCAATACTTTATTTACAGCACCTACTGCTATCAGGGCTATAAAAAAGGAAGACCCCGATGGACTTCTCATGAAGAAATATGACCTTTCTACCTTACGTCAACTATTCCTGGCAGGTGAGCGTTGTGACCCTGCTACTTACGACTGGATCAGTAACCTTTTGCAAAGACCGGTGATAGACCATTGGTGGCAGACAGAGAGCGGATGGCCCATGTTGGGAACCATGACCGGTATAGAAGGCACTATGCCCAAAGCGGGTGCGGCCGGTAAGCCTGTCTGCGGCTATGATGTGCGTATTCTTACAGAAGAAGGAACAGAGGCTGCCACAGGTCAGGAAGGCTATGTGGTGGTAAAGTTGCCGCTACCTCCGGGATGTCTTACTACTCTTTGGAAGAACGAGATCCGCTATATAAAAGGCTATCTGGAACACTTCCCCGGCTATTATCTTACGGGCGACAGTGGCTATAAAGACGACGATGGTTACTTCTACATCATGGGTAGGGTAGATGATGTGATCAATGTTAGTGGTCACAGACTCAGTACCGGTGAAATGGAAGAACTGGTAGCAGGTCATCCTGCAATTGCTGAATGTGCTGTAATGGGTATTGCAGATGATTTGCGCGGGCAAAGACCCGTAGCTCTGGTTGTGCTTAAAGACGGGCAGAACATGACCAATGATGAGATAGAAGCGGCACTCGTACAACTAATAAGGGAGAAGATAGGAGCGGTTGCCTACTTCCGAAATGCAGCAGTGGTGAGGCGATTGCCCAAGACCAGAAGCGGCAAGATACTCCGCAAGACCATTCGAAATATTGCGGATGGTGTACCTTTTACAATGCCATCTACTATTGAAGACCCCGTTGTTCTCGAAGAAATAAAGCAGGTATTACATACCCGTAAATTGGGTAATGCGTTTCTGTAATGCGCTGTTCGGTCTGTAGATAAATATAAAAGCACCTCCTGAGAGGTGCTTTTATATTTTATGCGCATGGTTGTTTATTTATTCACAACTACATGGAATACTGCATTCACGCCGGTAGAGGTTATGTTCACCATATACACACCCGCAGCCACAGATTGGTTCAGGGTGATGGTCTCATTGACACTGCCATTGTTGATAGAAGCATTGCGGCGGTAAACTACCTGACCCAACATATTGGTCACTTTAATGGTCAGCTCATCATCGCTGGTCACCAGAGCGCCCTTGATAGTGAATGTACCATTGTTTGGATTAGGCATCAGCAGGAACTGATCAGCGCCTGAAAGGTTAGCTACACCATTGGTCACGTTAACGGTAACACCACTGCTGATAGCTGTTGCCGGAGACGCACAGATAAGGCTGCTGGTAACGCGGCAGGTAACCACATCAGATGAGGTAAGCGTTGTAGAGGTATAGGTAGAGGTGGTAACGCCTGCTACCGGAACGCCATTGATATACCATTGGTAAACCGCGCCTGTTCCTCCATTTGGTGCTGTAGCGGTGAAGGTGATTGGTGTGCCCGGTGCTGCTACTGTATGGTCGGCAGTTACGGTCACAGTATTAACAACATTGGTATCTACTGTCACTGTCAGCGGACTGCTCCACGCCGTATCGCCGGTGCGGCAGAAGTAGTTGCTGATCATTCTGCAGATCAGTACATCACCATTATTAGGTATATAGTTGTAAGCAGGGCCTGTAGCCACGTTCACACCATTCTTATTCCACAGATATGATGGAGTAGTACCACCGAATGTTGGCATGGCAACAAATGTGGCCATTGTGCCGGTACATACCGTGTCGTTTGGCAGTGCGTTGATGGACACTGCAGGTGTTGATGGTGAAGTAACAGACATGGTCACTGTTGCAGAAGCGGTATCCGGCAATACGCATGCCGCATTGCTGGTCAGCATACAGGTTACTACATCGCCATTGGCAGGTGTGTAGTTGTAGGTGCTGCCTGTGCCTGCTGCGGTACCATTTACATACCAGTTATAAACTGGAGTTGTACCACCGTTCACAGATGTTGCAGTGTAGGTAACAGGTACCGGTACTGAACACAACACTGTGCCCGGAACCGCACCGATGCTGACTGATGGTGTTACAGTAAGGCCCGGAGATGATGTGACTGTTATAGTATTAGATGTTGTACTGCAGCCATTGGCATTGGTAATGATCACTGAATAGTTGCCGGTAAGGCTGGCACTGTAGGTAGCATTGGTAGCACCTGTTAGCACCGAACCGTTCTGCAACCACTGGTAAGTAAGTCCTGTTCCGGTATTAGCCACCAAAGTAACGCTGGCGCCGGTGCAGAAAGTAGTAGGTCCTGAAGCTGTGATAGTAGCCGTAGGTACCCCGAACACACTTACAGGTAATGTAGCTACTGTAGTACATCCCGAACCGTTGGTGACGCTGTAAGAGATCACAGTGTTTCCCGGTGTTACACCGGTAGTTACACCACCTGCTATTGTAGCTACAGCGGTATTGCTGCTACTCCATATACCCGATGTGGCGGCATCTGTAAGGGTGGTCACCGACCCAACGCATACGGTAGCTGTTCCGCCTATCGGGGCAACTACAGGGCTTGCATTAACGGTAACTGTAGTAGTAGCTGTTGCAGTTCCGCAACCATTGGTCACGGCATAAGATATAGTAGCTGTTCCGCCCGATACACCGGTTACCACACCTGTTGCTGAAACGGTAGCAACGCCTGTGCTGCCACTAGTCCATGTACCCGATGGGGTGATGTCTGTAAGAGTAATGGTGCGACCCGAACATACTGTAGTAGTAGCGCCGCCAATAGGTGCCGCATAAGCCGAATCAACAGTTACCGCAGTAACAGTAGATGTGCCCACGCAGGTACCTGAAGTGATCAACACCCTATAAGTACCACCATTTGTAGCGGTATAGCTTGCATTGGTAGCGCCAGGAATATTCACTGAGCCATTCTGCCATTGGTAAGTATAGCCTGTACCTGTATTGGCGTTAAGCGTTACGCTGCTGCCCAGGCAGAAGGTAGTAGCACCTGAAGCAGAAACGGTAGCTGTAGGTGGTGTGCAGAACGGACCATCCGTAAGGAAGAATCTCGATCCTGTTACGCCGGTGAACGTACCCTTGAAGCCGGTAAAATTGGTGCCGGTGATCAATGTAGGTGTCAGCAGGGTACTATTAGTTGCATTGATGGTAGCATCTGTCGGTTGTTCTGTTTTTAACAGGTACAATGATGCAGGGGCTACACCGTTCAATTCTGTTGTGGTCAGATATATGGTCGCGTCATAAGTTGTGGTCGGGCCATTGATAGTAGGGGTTATGGTTATCTGCTTTACAGATCTGTTCACCGTAGCAGAGAAGGCTGCCGGAGTGAAGCCCACACCTGCCGCAGATACTGTTGCGGTTACGCAACCCAGATTAGCGGTCTCATTATTCAGGGTAGCAACAAGACTAGTATCAGGAGTATTCCAGAACGGAACCTGTGTGCCCGATCTTACATCCCATGTATGGTTGTTGCCCAATACTGTGGCGATCTTAGATGGTGGCGCTGTTTGCAGGAATCTTACTACAGGACGAGCTGTGTTCTGTCCGCCTGTACTATAGGTAAGTGTACATCCTGTTCCTGTTCCTGTATTGCTTTGTTGACGGTCGTAAACGATCGTTGGGGTATGGTCAATACCGCTCATCTGGTCATTACCGGCAAATGCTGCTGCATTTTGTCCGTAACAAACATTCACAGCTACATTGCTGGTACCATCCCATGTAAAATTGGTAGTGAATGGTATAGAGTCAATACCAAGATTGGTAGTATGATTACCGGTAAATACCGTAGTAAGACCTGTAACAAATGCGGTACTCAGATCAACGGCAGTTGTATTGGCCATAGATACCGTGTAGCCGATGAATGCTGCGGTAGAATTTTTGGTAGTGATATTGAATGCTATCTGTGAGATAGGCACTCCCGGACGAACGCCGGCAGCGGTCAATTCACTTGCATACAATAAGAACTGAGAGTGAGCCCTTCTGTTAGATCCCAGGAATGCTGAGCTGTTGTTAGAGGTTACAGCCGTTCCCGCGTTCAATGTATGGTATTCCGGACCACCCAACTGCACCGCACTATCATCATTGTTGATGGTGATGTACATAGAGTCGTTGGTAGGAGATATGGTAGCCGTGCTGCCCATTGCGTTCAGGGTAAAGCCCAATACAAGATTCTTAGTATCATTCAATGCTCCGTTATCAAACAATGTCAATGTTGCATAATGGGTCGATGTATCACCTGCGGTAAAGGTTATGGTAGTTCCGGTAAGTGTATAATCTACACCTGCTACTGCGGTACCATGACCTACCACTACATTGATGACTGGGTTACCACCCGTGATAGGGTTGCCGGAAGGCTTAACGCCTATGTTGATGGTCCTGCTGGCAGGGCAGGTAGTTGTAGCCGCATACTCCGTAGTATTCAGCAGCGTAGTAGTAAAGCCTATCTGTGGAGTACATGGCACGAACTGAGTGCCCACACCTACCGCATACCAGGCGTTGGTCACGCACTGTACTTCAGGTGAGCAAGCGCCATACAGCGTAGTAGCCACATTGATAGAATTGGTGCGGAACTGCGCATAGGTGCAGGTAGATGGCATGATCAATTCTGTCTGATACAGGATATTGGCTGCTTCTGTCCAACCAATGGCATTTACGTTGTAAGCATTGCCCATAGTGTTAGTGCCGATACCTCCTGTTACTACCAGATAGTACCATTTGTTAGTTACACCACTGTTAGTATGTACACCACATTGATCGTTGCCACCGCCGGGTGTACAACCTACAACGTTAATCCAGTTAGGGTCTGTTGTTCCATAAGTGTCGGGGTTACCTTCATTGTGTGGAAAGTCCATACTGCGCAGAGGCGTACCACAGCCTATCTCCTCACCTATTTTCCAGTATTGTTTAGCGTGTGCATCTGTCTCGTGTGGGTCTGCCCAGTGTTCTATAGTTGCGCCCCAGCAATCACTTAATCCTTCATTGATAGCTCCCGATTCGCTTGCATAAACTAAAGCTGCAGTTGCATCGCAAACACCATGTCCAATTTCGTGTCCGGTAACATCAAGGCTGGTCAGGGAAGTGAATCCACCTCCTGCGCATCCAGAACCGTCACCATAAGTCATCTCAACACCATCCCAATATGCGTTGTCATAGTTATTGCTGTAATGCACATATTGTAACAATATACCATTAAGGTTATCCCAGCTAAGGCGACCTTGTTGCGTAAGCCAATAGTCATATACCATTTCTCCACCCCAGTGCGCATCAACTGCGGTAGAGTCTGCTACAGCAGTAGGGAAGTTGGTAGTAGCACTTGTTATTTCAGTTGCCGTTCCATAGTTGGTGCCATGGTTCATATTTAGCGTATGAACACCATTGCCTCGTGTTGAATCGAATAGTTCGTATATAGCCCCAATGTGAGCGGTTTGCATAGGCACTGTTTGGCTATATAGCGAGTGTCCTGTTGCTGCTGTATGTTTGATCTCGGAATTAGAGAACAATATTTTGCCCGTTGTCGCATCAACAAATACGGTTTGTCGACTCAGCGGCTCCATTGCATAGATGTTGAATGAGTATGCCAGATGCAATTTCCTGTCATTACCACCATTCAAAAAGTCCTCTACATAGGTTAGTATTCCACGCGGAAAGTAAGAGGTATCTGCTTTGTGATACATTTGCTTTATGCGGGTTTCCATTGCCGCATCTTGCCACATATACTTAGTAGCCCCTACAAAAGCCAATGCTTTATTCAATGCTGTTGCCTCTGTTATAGCCGTAGTAGTTGAAAGTCCATCTGTGCTATAATGGTTACCCGAAATAAAGTGGATCAGACCATTCTTTTCGGTCAACGAAAAGCTACCATACGCTACTTTGATACCTTTGTAGTATTCCGCATAGCGAGATGCGGTAACACCCATTTTGGTGGTAGTGCTGTATTGCAGTTGCATGGTGGTATTCACACCATCTACCCCAAGGTATTTTTTAAAGATCTCCTGCTCTTGGCCCTTCCTCCATCCTGCTGATGGTGAGAAAGTAATAGAGGATGGAGTATTGTCACTATTCCTTTCTATAGAAAGGGTAGTGTTGTCTGTTGCTTTTTGTTGCGCAGAAACTGTTGTGCTTAACAGACCCGCACAGGCAGCAACGATAAGGAGTAGTTTATTTGCCTTCATTTTGTTATTAAATGGGATATAATTTATATTTTAAATTATTTGGAGCGTAAGGTAAGTATTATTTATTATATAACACGATGCATTACAGTACTTTGTGGTCAATATTTTCATCATTGAATGGTATGTATTTATGTTGTTATTTTGAATTTATTTATACTTGAATACATATTGATATTGTGTTTAGCAACATATATTCATGAAACTTAGTGAAAGGCATTTGTAAAAAACTGTACATAGCTGATCCCTCGCTCTTTTTTAGAACAAAGGCAGGAGTTTTCAAGTCTCGTTTATTCCTTATTTTTACCCCTATGAAATCATTGTGGTCATATCTGCTGGTATTGTGTGCTGTATTGTCTGTGGGTAAGCGGGCCGCGGCGCAGCAGGTAGATGAACAACTGATAGTGCGCGATGCCGGAGATTCGCTGATGCTCAAGGCATTCAGAGCAGCTTTTGACACTACAGGCAACTATTATTTCGAGACCCTGTTGCCCGGTAAGGGCGACAAATTTGCCATTGTTACCAACAAAAGCAAACACGCTCCTGTTTTCTGGGGACAGAATATAGCCACAACATCATATAAGGCCCTGGTTGCCGATGCGTTCTTTACCGACTCTACCCGCAAAAAGATATGGTATAAAAACAAGCTGGGTACAAAAGTCTATGGTCCTCATGCCGGTAAAATACGCGAAGTGCTGGAGTATTGTAAGGATAATGTGGCCATAGAACTGTGTATAGGTGCTAAAAGCTATCTCTACATCAACGATAGTATGGTGAACGAGACCGACTCGCTGCACCAACTTTGGTTATGTGCCTTCAGCGATAATGGTCATGTGCTCTATACCGTTTACAAACAGGGCATGTTCCGCCTCTATCTCGATCATGTTCAGGTCGATTCGGCCGAGGAGATGTTCTCTGAAATAGCGGTCAATAATAATAAGTTCTTCACCTATGTAAAGCCATCAGGAGGAAAGTATTATGTGCATACACCAACGCAGCGTTTTGGTCCGTTTGGTATCGTTGAGTATTCAGACCTGTGGAACAACAATGCATATTACTACCGTGGCTGCATAGATTCTCAATGTTATGTGCTGGTAAATGGTCAACTTTACGATAAGATACCCGAGGCCCATACCCTGCTGGACGATGGTGCTGGTAACACATTATATAAGAGCGATGAACAGATCGCAGTTCAACCCTACAGCACGGACAACTACCTTTTTGCCTATAACCAGAACAATGATAACGGCATGTTCCTCAATGTGAACGGGAAAGTGTCGCACCACAATTATTCTTATATGGGCTTTGTTTTTGCTGATAAGAAAGAGGGTTACGCCTTCTACGGATCACGCAAAGACTCTACAGGTGTGGAGCGTACGTATAAGAATGTGAATGGCAAAGAGTTGAAGCTACCATCATTCCGTAGGGCAAGGTATCGCCCGCATACGCTGCAGATAGATCCGGACGGCTCATCACTTTACTATTATGAGACCGCTGATTCTATGTATCTGTTCCGAAATGACACCTTGTTGTGTAAGCCGGTCAGCAAGAAACGTTTTCTGGTGTGGGATGCTTCCGTTTTACCGCAGATACACCCCGAGGGTATGGAATATTTTCAGGGTATCAATGCCGATGGTGCCAGCTATATCATATATAATAATAAATTGTCTCGTCCATTGCCGTTGATACTACCTAAATACGACCGTATGGACGAGCCGGTGCCGGGTGGTATTGTTGCCGGAGATATGAACCACAGCGGATTTTATATTATAGAAAATACTGCACCGGGCAAGTACCTGCTGGTCATCAACAACACCATCTACAAAGAGCTGTCGGGTATCGACCGGATCATTGGCGATCAGGGCTATCTGAATGACCATAGCCTCATTTTCTACGGCATAAAAGGCAGTGGCTTTTACCGTTTTACGGTAAGGTGGTAGTAATGTCTCGTCTCTAAACAGGGTTACACATTTACATGTTGTGTTGTATTATTTACGAATACGTCCCGTGCGCATATCGCGGTTCTAGGGCCTCACCGTGACATGCGGGTGGATATCTCGTGTGATTCAGAAAAGTGGCAGTTTTTAATAAAAGTGGCAGTTTTGTATGGGTATAGTATGCTCAAAGTCTTTGTGGGCGTGGCATTGAGGGCATTTTAACAAATTGCCGAAAACTGCCACTTTCTGCCACTTTTTGCTACTTTTTTCCACTTCGACCGCTGCCTAGTCCGACCGCTGTGGAGACGCAATTATGCGTCTCTACCAGTGCCTCGTATCTAAATAGGGTTACACATTTACATGTCGGGTTATTGTGTACTATTAACGAATACGTCCCGTGTGCATGTTGCGGTTCGAGGGTCTAGCAGTGACATTCGGGTGTAAATTAATTCGGCCAATGATTATAAAAAAATAAACATATCCACATTTTTGTGGACATTGACCTATAATTCTTGCACGATCAAAGAGTTATTTCAGGTTATTTGAAGTGACAATTATTTTGAAAAAAGATGAGTGCAACATAGTTTATCAATTAGCTTTTCTCACTAAGCCACCAGATCACTATATTCGGGGTGCTGAGCAATGAATCGGGTGGCAAAGGCACAATACACCACCACCTTCAGGCTGTGTGAGCGGGCGTGGTCAAGCGCGAGTTTTACCAGGGCTGCTCCCATGCCTTGCTTTCTTGCCGATGCGGGTACAAGTGTGCGCATCAGCACCATATTTCCTTTGAGCCATCTGTATTCCAGAAAGGCTATTTCGCCATCGGGCAGTGCTATCTCGTATTGAAACTGTCTTTTATTGTTGGTGATCTCCATAAGGGTATTACAGATTGTTGTTTTTGAGTTTGCGATAGATGGGTATCATGCCGCCGGCGTAAAAGTTGTAGCCATACTGGTTGCTGCTGAAATTGGCCATCATATCATCGCTGCCCATGAAGAACCCGGCGAACCTGAAGCCGAAGCCAAAGCGCATGGTCTTGCTGAGGGTATTGTAAGTGATCGGCAGCCCAACGGTGAACAGCCGAGTGTCGAAACGAGGAGTTACTGAGAACTGACTATAGTATTTACTGCCGAAGTTGGCATCTTTGGCCATGTTGGCAATGAGTGTGCCCGAGACATAGAATTTTTTATAAAGATGCATATCTGCTACCAACACCATAGCTGTAGGCAAATATACCTTGGTGCTCTGCGTACCTGTATCTACGGTAAAGCCTTTGGTAGCGGCATAGTTCCTCAGGTCCTGATAGTTCTTCACATTCTCAGTGAGATCTGATCCTTTGATGTAGCCATTGCCGGCCACATTGACATAAGCACTGTTTTTGTAGGTGATGGCGCCAATATCGGTGATGGCCGCAGACAGTAGTACTGAGTAATCGGCAGTTTCGGTGCCTGTTTTGTAGGTAACAACAGCACCCAGATCCGCGCCAACGCCACTACCGCCCGATGGGCCGCCGAACAACTTAGAGGCACTAACCCCGTTGCTAAAGCCATCTGACAGCGATTGAATATTACTGGCATACTGAATGTCTGTATTGCCAGCCCTGAAGGAGTCGCTGCCGGAAGTGTAGCTGACATCCAGGTTCTTGCCCTTGATACCAATGTAGCCAATACCTGCCAGATAGCGAACTGTAGCGCCGGCTTTTACCGAGATGGAGCTGCCATTATAGACAACGCCACCATAAGACAGACCGTATTCGCTCCATACATGCGCTGTCCAGTTGAAATTCTGCGCATTGAAGGCCACAGCAGAGGTATTGACAGAAGAAGGATCATTGACCGAGGTGTACAGTGAACGGTCGAAGTTATTGAACTCGTTGATGGCCCTTATGCGGGTAGTGAATGCAAGCGTGTGCGAAGCGTTGATGCGGTACAATACACTTGGCCCTCTTACTTCTACCATTGGCACCATCATGCTGAATTTACTACCGTTGTTAGTGACCTTGAATATATTGGTACCCCCGGAATCGCTGCCGGTTGTTTTGCTGATATCGCTTACCGAGCTAATGGTGCCCAGATCATTGTCCAGCCCCATATTAAAGGATAGCATGTTGACACTGAGTTTTTCGGCACAGCCGCCAAGATTGGCCGGATTGAGGTAAATACTGTTAATGGTATTGTAGCTGCCACCCGAAACCCCCAAGTAGCGCTGCGCATATACCGATAAAGTCAGACAAAGAACCGAAACGGAAAGGAATAGTTTTTTCATAAGGTGCTGATTTGGTGAGGTTACTGACTATGCTATAAAGATAGTGAATGTATATGGATGACAGGCATATGTGGGTTTTTTTATTGACCCAAATGGAATAGGTGCGGGTGGCGGTAATCAATAAAAATCCCTTGTTTCTGATAAGTCAAAAACAAGGGATGCTATTGAATGGGTCGGTATTATTTCTTTTTGTATCGGGCGATAAGCTCTGTAACCGATGCGCGCATCAGGTATTCGGGGTTGAGGTCTGTGAAAAGCTTAATTTTTTTAGGTGCTTCTTTCAGTCCTTTTTCCAGTTGCAGCATGGCCTCTTTTACCTTGCCCATTTCGAACAGGGTGGCGGCATGGTAGTAGTTGAAATCTCCTTTTTCGCCGCAGTGCTCACGTGCTACTTCCAGTTGTGTGATCACCTCATCGTAATAATGAGTGAGGAACAGACCACGTATCAGTGCCATCCAGGTCGATTTATTACCCGGCTTCAGGCGTACTGCATTGAGGTAGCATACAAGCGCCTCGCTCTTTACGTCCATTTCCATGAGGCAATTGCCTATGGCCATGCAATAGGTAGCATTGTCTTTATCGAGATGCAAGGCCACTGAGAATGACTTTACTGCCTTATCCCACTGTTTTTCGCGGGCGTAGGTTTCGCCGATCTTAAAAAAGATAGAATCGTCCTGGGGGCTCAGTTGCGATGCCTGCCTGTAGTAGTGGCGGGCGCGGGTGAAGTCCTTTCTCTTTTCCCAGCAATAGCCCATTGCCTCAAATATTACATCTTCGGGTTTGGCTATTTCTATATGCTTGGAAAGCGATTCGAGCGCTTTATCGTAGTTTTTGAGGCGCATATATGCATCGGCCATGTTGCGGTAGGCAAACTCGAATTTTTCGTCGATGACCACGCAATATTCATAGGCGTCAATGCACTTTTCGTACATTTTAAGTCCCTGATAGGCAGCGCCGAGGTTGAACCAGGCCAGTGCATTGTAAGGGTCTTCGTCTGTAAGTTGGGTATGCATGGTCACGCTCTCCTCGAGGCGGCCTGTGAACTCAGCCCAGAAACAGATCTTTTGCAGTGCTTCTTCGTTGCGGCGGTCTATTTTTATGACCCGTTTCAGGGTATCATAAACGGCATCGAATTCTTCTCCCTCGTCATATACATCGGAGAGTTCGAGAAGGATCTCCACCTTATCGCGGCCGGAGAAGTTCTCGGCCTGCGTTTCGAGCCATAGGGCTGCACGGTCGAATTTGAGCTGGGCCAGCAAAATATCGGCCCTCAGCAGTACGGCATCAACATTGTTGCTGTCGTATTGCTCCATTTCGTCAAGCGCTTTGAGCGCCTGACCGTATTTCTGCGACTGGGTAAGTATCTCTGCCTTAAGCAGGAGAATAGAAGGGGAGAAGGGATAGTAAGTGCGGGCAATATCGCATGCCAGCAGTGCTTCATCTTCTTTACTATTCTGAAAAAAATATTCTATAACACTCTCAAACTCTTCCTCGTCAAGTATGCTTATTGAATTGCCTTTTTTTACTTCTTCGTACTTAATTAAAATATCTTCAATTGAACCCCAGTCGTCGTCATTATAGTCGTCATCAAACATAATTCATGAGATTTGTAGTAAAGTTAATGAAAAATGTATGCCAAAGATGTGTGTCAGTGTTACGTAAATGTCAAAATACACAGGTTATCAACACAATACAGAGCACATTGAGCGTGCGAAGGTCTGCGATCATCTATGACAGCAAGAAGTAGCCATACACAACAGATACGCAATGCTATATGTTGCAAAGCAGTTACTTATGCATGTGTTTTAAGTAGTATGTCCTTCTTCCGGGTGTTGGGTGGATGCTTAAATAGCGCCTGTTCGGCCACCATCAACAGGTATGGAAGTTCCATTTACATAAGCTGCAGCCGGGGAGGCAAGGAATGCCACTACGGCAGCTATTTCTTCCGGTTTGCCAAATCGGCGGGCAGGGATCTCGTCTATCATCTCCTGTTCTACCTCGTGTTTGTCTTTACCTGTCTTGGCAGATTTGGTATTGAGTATGGTATCCAGGCGCTCTGTAGAGGTAGCGCCGGGGAGCACATTATTTACCGTTATGCCGAATTCGCCCAGCTCATTGGCCATAGTTTTGGCCCAAGATGCTACCGCGCCGCGAATGGTGTTAGATACGCCCAGACCCTTGAGCGGTATCTTTACTGAAGTAGATATGATATTGATGATGCGGCCATAACCTGCTTTCTTCATGCCTGCTGTTACCAGGTTGGAAATGATCTGGTTACATATCAAATGCTGTTGAAATGCCATGAGGAAATCCTCCGGTCTTGCGGCAGTTATTGGTCCGCCTGCGGGGCCACCGGTATTGTTGATGAGTATATGAACGTCGTTATTGGCTACAAAGCTTTCTACGGCGGTCTTTACTGCATTAATGTCGGAATAGTCGGCCACGAGGTAGCCGTGATGCTGACCTGCTTTGGTGTCGAGGGTCTGCACAGCCAGTTTCAGTTTATCCTCATTGCGGGAAACGAGTATGCAACGTGCGCCCATAGCTGCCATAGCCTGTGCTGAAGCCAATCCGATACCTTGTGTGCTGCCGCCTACGAGGGCGGTCTTTCCTGTAAGATCCTGTGAAAGCATGGGGTAAAGATAAAGAGGAAAAGTGAAGGGTGGAGTGTTTAAGGTTATTGCTGTTGGTTACGTAGTTATGTCGCCCTTACAGGGCTTGCTCGTTTTTATTCTGAGAGTTGGGGGATGGTTTTATTAGGGGGTGCTTACTGTAGCTTGAACAGTATAGGTTGGGTATAAAACACCTTTACTACTTTGCCATTTTGTTTAGCGGGTCGCCATGGCGGCATGGATCTCAGTACTCTTATTGCTTCCTGGTCGCAGCCATATCCAATTCCGCGAGCTACTTTAAAGTCGCTGAGTGTGCCATCTTCATTGACTACAAACTGAATGGCCACTCTACCTTGTATATTCTTTTTTATAGCACTGTCGGGGTAAATTATGTTGTTGGCCAGAAATTGAAGAATATCAAATGAGGGGGCAGGCATTTGCTCCACAAATTGATAGACTGTTTGGCCAGTAGAGTCGGGTGTTTTAGGCCCTGCCTTTGTAATAGTTAGTTCCGCAGGTTTGGCGGATTGTGCAAATGCAATGGTAGTGAAGGCAAGTGATAGTAATAGTAATGAATATTTCATTTTTGTTTTTTGTTTATAGGTCATAATTGAAAATTGATACTTTGTGTGTAGTAAACCTTTACGGGTGTACCATTGAGCATGCCGGGTTTCCAGGGTGGCATAGAGCTCAGTACTCTTATGGCTTCTTTCTCGCAGCCGTGACCAATTTTGCTTTTGGCCTTAAATTCTCCCAGTGTGCCATCTTCATTGACCGCAAATTGTATGATCACTTTTCCTTGTATATTCTTTCTTCTTGCCTTCTCGGGGTAAGCAATATTTTGAGCCAGAAACTTGCGAATATCGACATAAGGTACCGGCAGCTTTTCAGTGTAGCCGGTGCTATTGCCAGAGTCAGCTTTTGCCGGGGCGGTCTGTGCTGCCTGTTGCTGCTCTGTTTGTGTGGTCTGTGCCGCAACAGATGAGGTGATAGTAATAAGAAGCGAGAAGAGTATATACTTCATATGCAGATATGTGAATTGATATGTATCAGGCATTTGTGGCTTAGGAGCAGTAAATGCAATATGTATTTTAGTGCATAAAGAACCTCACCGGTTGGGTGTAGTTCACTTTTACATTTTTGCCGTTCTGTTTACCGGGTTTCCATGGGGGCATGCTTTTGATGACCCTAACCGCTTCCTCATCGCAGCCGGAACCTATGCCTCTGACGGCACGTACATTGCTGAGGGTGCCATCTTCATTGACAATAAACGAGACTGCCACAGTGCCCTGTGTGCCGTTCTTTTGTGCGCTATCGGGGTAGTGGATGTTTTTACTGATGTAAGAGCTGATATCAACTGAAGGAGAAGGCATTTGCTCAACAAAGGTGAAAACTATAGGTGGGGGCGGCGGGGCAGGTGTTGGTGTAATGCCGGGATCTATACCATTAGGGTCTGTTGTTTCGGGTTTTGCCGTTTCTACGGATCTCTTTGTTGTTTGTGCTATAGTGCCGGTAGATAGTGCCAGTGACAGGATAATGAGGAAGTATTTCATTTGTATGGTTTGCATAAAGATACGATTTAGTTCAGATTCCATAAAGGAGGTGCATGTTGCAGGTGAAGTAGAATAGCCGGAATAGGTGTAGTTGTGTGGTGATATGTTTTCTTTAACAGGTATATGTAGTAAATTTGCGGTACATGAATTATGCGTACAAGGTATCTGCGGTCATCTGCTCTTATAACAGGGCAAGATTTGTCATTAAAGCTGTTGAGAGTATTTTCAATCAGGGTTATGACAGGAGCCAACTGGAGGTAATAGTTGTGGATAATAACAGCACCGATGGTACACAGGAGCAACTGGCTAAGTATAAAAGCGAGCATCCGGAGTATAATTTTAGTTTTTATGTAGAAAGTAATCAGGGTGTGGCGTTTACGCGCAACAGATGTGCCCGTGAGGCGAAGGGAGAGATCGTTGCTTATCTGGACGATGATTCGGAGGCGCAACCCGGCTGGCTGGAGGGGATCGTATCTTTTTTTGATCAGCACCCCGATGTTTATTCGGTAGGCGGCAAGATCACCCCACGTTTCCTTACCGGTGTTCCCGACTGGTATTCCCGGTATTTCAATGGATTGGTAGGGTCGTTCGATCAGGGGCCAGCGGTGAAGCAGCTAACGGGAGAGCGATATCCGTGTGGTGCTAATATGGCATTCAGAAAGGAGGTGTTTGAAAAGGTCGGTTATTTTAATACGTTGTTGGGCAGAAGTGGTACAGGGCTGCTGGCCAATGAAGAGAAAGATATCTACAAGCGCATACTGGCTGCCGGCTGTAAGGTATATTACCTGCCGGGTATGAGTGTATTGCATGCCGTAGAGGCCAATAAATTTGACAAGAACTATGTGCGCCGCCATAGCATGGGCATAGGAGGAGGCGAGCGCCTGCGCCTGAAGGGGCAGAATGGCGCGCTGGTAAAAAAGCTGATAGAATACATAGCCAAGTGGGGCTATGCTATAGTATATGGAGTGGGTTTTCTAGTAAAGGGGCAGTGGAGTAAGTTTTACATGTTGGAGCGGTTCAGGTGGTGGGTGATAGCCGGTTTCATTGACCCGAACGGCGCGAGATAAGATATATTCTGTTTTTTTACTTTCCGCTGATATTTGCGCAAGCAAAGCCACTTATTTTTGTATAGTGGAAAGAGTAGCTGAAATCACCCAAAAGCGGCATGGGCCATTAGATAATTTTCTCGGGGCAGAGGCGAGAAAGGGCGTAGCTGAGCAGGTGATAGTCAGTGATCATATACATATTACTTGGCAAGACGCGGCATTTGCCGAAGATGACCAGCCGGAGGAATGTGGTCAGCTTTTTGTCTTTCCTATAGACGAGGCACGATGCTCATTGCAACTCTGCTACCTTACCTACAGCGATGCTGCCGCCGAAAGTGCGCAGGCCTGTTCCATTCAATTTTCCCCGTCTTTCTTTGATCAGTTTCCCGAAGGGGCGGTAGCCGGCAACCGGTATTTTTCTGCCGGGAAGGCCTCAGTGCTTCAGTTTGCAATAGACAGTAATACTTTATCGCAGCTCAGCGACCTGAAGACCATAGTTAGTGGCGATGACCTTACCCGCATCCTGCAACAAACGAGTATAGCGATAAGTCTGCTTACATCGGCGTTGCAACACATCAGCAAGCCGGTGACGGTGGCTGAGGTGCCCGCTTGCCGCTTTCTGGCCTATGACAGTGAGCGGGAGAAGATAGTAGAAGCCTGTGCCATAATAGAGCGCCACGAGGGGCGCCCGCCTACAATACGTGAGTTGTCGAGGAAGGTGGCGATGAATGAGTGCTACCTGAAAAAGGGATTTAAGGCACTTACCGGAAAGACGATACATGAATATCAACAGGAAATAAGGATCAACAGAGCCAAAGACATGCTGAAGGTGACCGGTATATCTGTTACGGACGTTGCACTGACGCTGGGCTATAGCAGCATATCGCATTTCAGCACCGCATTCAAGCGGGTGACAGGTATGAAGCCGTGTGAGTTATTGTCTTGATATAGAGGTATGTAGGAACAAAAGGACCATCATTTTTTTGACAAGACCGCATGATATGAAGTAGCAAAAAGATGACGAAGATCATCAAAATCGCAGGCCTAATCAACTGTTTCTGTCTCCAAATGTGTTTTGAATCATTAACTATGAATTAAAAACGGCTATTCGCATGTGTTATTTATTTAATATATAAATGATTATTAGTCAAAATCTGAAAAATGTCGTTTTCCCGACGTGTTAAGTTTGTATTAATCGCCTAATATCAGGTATGTTTAATTTATTCTACAAAAATTTTATCCACAATTTGCACAATTCTGTGGATTATGCTGCGAAGCCTTGATTTTATTGGGTTTCAGCGAGTGATGTTTTTTTTATTTTGTTAAAATTTGTCTTAAAAACTACACTTATAGTGATTTTAAATCAACTAATTAACGCCTCATTAACGATTCAATAACAGGGCAAAAATGTAGGTACACTTTTTAGAATGAAACCTTTTTGCTATGTTTGTCTCCTTAATGCTCTATTTTCACAGGTGGGTCCATGATCCGCCATGAAAATAATTGCTTTAAAAAGTAAAGAAGAGGTAAAAAGTAATTTAACAATATTGGATTTTGGATTTGTGATCGATCGGTACATTAAATTGTAAACATGATTAAAAAATACTCTGCGTTTATGAGCAAAAATTACCCAACCTTCCGGTTAAGGCAAGTGGCCCGTTCACTTGCTTTTGTGCTAGCGATAATATTTGTGATGAGTGGAACAACCTCAAGGGCAGCGGCACCTGCTTTTGTTCGTCATGTGGTGAACATCAACATATGCTCATCAACAACAACGATCAACATAGATTCTGCGTTGGCGTTCACAGATGCTGATGGAGGATCGGATACGATCTCTGTTCCTGTGGGTCCCTATTTGGTTTCCGGCGCCGGAGCAACCGGTTCGGTTAGTGCCAGTCAGGTGGTGCTTGCTACAGCGGGTCTTAATAATCCGGCAGGTACCTTTGGTGGATATGCTACATCAGCCTACGGTGTAAGATCGTTTACTGTTAAGATCTCTGACGGTACTGGCAGTGATACTGTACGCATCAATGTTCACATTTTGCAGCAGCCATTTACACCAAGCATTTCCGGTCCATATACTCAATTGCACATAAATGACCAGCAGCTGTTTACCGGTACTGATTATTTGGCTGCAAGCGATGTAGCAAGAATAGGTGCTTATACTACAGCATGGTCAGTATCTGGAGGTGGTGTTGCCACAATCAGTAATGGTAGTGCTGTAAATGAGCAGCTGGCAAGAGGTTTAGCTTTAGGTTCCGCAACATTGACCTACACTTTGTCTAACATGTGCGGCTCTTCATCAACAACATTATCATTTAATGTAGTGACTAATGTTGCACCTACATTGACAGGTATCACTTCTACTTCTTCATTGATACCGGGTACTACCTATGTTATCAATGGTACAAGCTTTAACACTACATCTAATAATTATACTATCTACTTTGGTGCTGTAAAGGCAGGAACGGTTACTGCAACCGGAACTACACTTTCTGTGACCGTACCGGCAGGCGCCACCAATGCGCCTATCTATGTGTTGGACAATAACACAAAATTATCTTCATTTGTAACACCGCTGGCTAAGCCTACCTTTGATAATACTTCTTTCATAGCAGCAACCAGCACTAATATTTACGGAACCTCAATACAATTCAATTATTATTCAGGACCAGCTACTTTAGGTGGTCTGTACTCAGTAGAGTATGCTGATATTGATGGTGATGGCAGGCCAGACATGGTGTGCTCGGGTACCGCTTATGATTCTGTTGTTGTTTTCAGAAATACCTCTACTTACGGACAGATAACCAATTCATCATTTGCTGCTCCAGTTTGTTTCAGGGTATCTGCCGGACCTATCAGCAGCCGTGTAGCCGATCTGGATGGCGATGGTAAGTTGGATGTTGTTACGGCAGGTGCGGCATCAGGTCAGGTATCAGTATTGCGCAATATATCTACGACAGGTAATATTTCATTCGCTCCAAGATTTGATCTGGCTTGTGTAGGTATCTTGCCTGATGAGGTCTCAATAGCTGACTTCAACAAAGATGGTCGCCCGGATATAGCGGTGATCATGACGGGTGTACGCGATACTGCAACAGTAAGAGGCTTTACGCCAAATTCTGATCAGAAGCATGCACGTTTGATCGTATTTAAAAATAATTATAACTCCAGTCCTTCTGTAGCTTTGTCAGCCAATTCATTCGACACTGCTGCTGTTATCTTTTATTATGACACTATCGCAGCACCTATCAGTCTTGCATCAGGCGATATGAATGGTGATGGTCTTGCAGATATCGTTGTTTCTGACCACCAGAAAAGGCAGTTGAATATTTTCAGAAATATTTCTACTCCAGGTGGTGCTATTCAGTTTGGTGTTCCGGCAGTAGCGTCAACTGCTGCAGGTAATGGTTCACGCGCTTCAACCAATTCAAATGCACCATCGGGTTCTCCTTTAGCTGGAGATTATGATTATGCTTCTCGTCTGACAGGTTATCCTGAGCAGGTAAAATTGGGTGATCTGGATAATGACGGCCTAGCTGATATCGTTGTTGCTGTTACAGACTCTGACCTATTAACTACCAACCGCTATAATAAAATAGTGGTCTTCCATAATATAAGTTCAGGTTCCAACCTGACATTTGCTGCTCAGGATACAACTATCAATACTAATACTACTGCTTTTCCTGCAGCTACAACATATTCAAATGGTTCAACGCCAGTTGCATTGACCATCGCAGATATCAATGGTGATGGTAAGTTGGACATTATCAATACCAATGCAGGTAGCGGAACGATCTCCATTCATAAGAATACAGGTGGTGCATCAACATACTCTTTCGGAACGCCTGTAATTAAGGCAGTAAGTGGTGGTACAGGACCTGTGTGCGTTGCGGTAGGGGATGTGGATACGAATAAGATACCGGATATTGCAGTTGTAAGTCGTACTGCTAATAAGTTGCATTTATTCCGTTTGTATCCACAGCCTGATACATTCGCTATAGTTGCGGATACTGTAATGTGTAATGCATCTTCACAGACGATACATACACATCATGGTACTAATCCGAACACGCTTACGTTCTGGTCATCAACTACCCACCATATTACTTTAGGTTCATTAGCTGATACTTCAGCTGTTGTTACTGCATTATCACCCGGCAGCGATACTATCTATTATAAGATAGTGCAGTTGGGCGATACTAATATTATTTCTAAGATCATTCGTGTATCTGTAGCTGCTGTACCTCCACACAGTGTGATCACAGGTGCTAACTCACTTTGCGCTGCTACTAATGATACACTAGGCCTAAGTGCCGGTGTAGGTGGTGGTACATGGACATCGGTTAATCCGTTGGTAGCTACAGTATCTGCTACAGGTATAGTACATGGTGTGTCTGCAGGTGTAGATACAATCAGGTATGTAGTAACTACCACTTGCGGTAATGATACTGCTTACTTTACACTGGCGGTTACAGGTTTGGCTTCGGCACCAGCTATCAATGGTCTTACAAGGGTATGTATCTCTAATACGATCACATTGAGCCCTGCGGCAACAATACCAGTAGGTAATACTTATGTATGGCATTCTGCGAATCCGTCAGTCTCATCAATTGACCCTGTAACCGGTGTAGTAACCGGTGTAGCAGCGGGCAATAACACTATCTATTATGTAGTGACCAACTCTTGTAGCTCAGACAGTACTTCTAAGGGAGATACAGTATCTGCTAATCCTACAAATGGCACTATAACAGGTACTTCTCCTTTGTGTACAACAGGTGTTACCGGATCACAGTTATTCACTGATAACGCCAGCCTTACCAACGTAACCAGCACAGTATGGAGCAGTTCATCTGCAAATGCTACTGTTTCAAATACAGGTTTGGTGACGGGTGTTAGTGCAGGTCCTGCTACAATCAGCTATGCGATCATTGGTTGCGTTACCTTGTATGATACTTTCCATGTGAATGTATTGGCTCCGTTGACTGCAGCGAATATCAACGGTCCTTCAAGGGTATGTATCGGTACTCCGGTATCATTGACTGCGGCTGCTCCTGTTTCGGGTACATTTGTATGGCGCTCTATGACACCATCAGTTGCTACTATCTCTAATACAGGTGTAGTGACAGGTCTTACTACCGGTTTCACAGATATACATTATGTAGTGACCAATGTGTGCGGTTCGGACAGTACATCTCAAACGGACAGCGTTAACCAAAGCGTTATTCTAGGTACAATCACGGGTAACCATGCTATGTGTAATGGTACTACCCAGACATTGGCCAATACAACATCTAACAATACTTACTATACTACCTGGAGCACAAGTGCACCGGCAGTAGCGACTATTACATCGCCTTCTGTAAATGCTACCGCAACAATAGTGGCTGCAGGTGTCGGTACGAATGCGATCATTACACAAACATTATATGGTTGCTCTACGCAAACAGATACATTCGCTGTCAACGTGAATGCCGCACCATCACCTGGTGTTGTCAATGGCCCTACCCGTCAGTGTATCGGTGCAGGTAGTGCTATATCATTGACACATACCGGTGCCAACGGTACGTGGACAAGATTCAGTGCAGCAACTACTACTTTGTCATCTGCTATTCCGGCTTCAGTAACCGTTACCGGTCTGGCTGCAGGTGTTGATACTGTTTATTATACAGTAGTAACTCCTGGTTGTCCTGATGGCGTTATCAAGCACATAGATACAGTTCAGCCAAACGTTGTGGTTGGTGCTATCACCAGCTCAGCGGGTGCAGGACCGGATACAATGTGTATCGGTAACAGCTCATTTACATTCAATGATACTTCTACAATAGGTCTGTGGTCGAGCGCTAACCCGCTTATCGCTACTGTATCAAGTGTGGCTACAGGTCCTGTAACTATACATGGTATATCTACCGGTCTGGCTACAATCAGCTATGCAATAACAGCTGGTTGCGGATCGCCGATCGCTGTAATCAGAACAGTATTTGTAAGAGACTCTGTACATGCAGGTTCTATCTCAGGTACTACGCCATTGTGTAATGCTACACCATTTGGTTTCACTGTTTCGGGTACAACGGGTGGTACATGGTTCTCATCAAATACTGCAGTTGCTGGTGTTGATGCCATTCTCGGTACGGTAACAGGTAACCTTACCGCTCCTGCTCCGGGTGCAGATCCATCAGCTCCTGTAACCATCAGGTATGCAGTAAGCAATGCATGTAACAGCGATACCGCGAGCTATGGTATGATCATCAGAACACAGCCTAACCCGAGCCCGATCACTACAACAGGTGGCGGTAATCCTGCAGGTCTGGATTCATTGTGTATCGGTACTACATTACAGCAGACAGCTCGTCCTAACACATCTTCAGCGCCAGCTGCAGGTATAGTTTCAGCATGGACATTCTCTAATACACGTGCTACAATAACAGGTGCCGGTACAGTACCTACAACAATTACCGGTGCATCAGCAGGATTGGATACGTTGAAATATACAGTTTCCAATGGTTGCGGTCTTCCTGTAAATGTTACCAGAGTAATAAAGGTGAAGGGTACGATACCTGCAGGTACAATAGTTGCACCTAGCACAGTATGTTATCCTACTCCAGACTTCCAATTGTATGATACATTGGCCAACGGTGATACTATCACTGACGGTACATGGGATGTTGTAACGGGTACTTCGGTATTCGTATTCCCTGGTGGTCTGGCTACATTGCCAACACCAAACTATAGCTCTACAACAGTAAGAGTAATAAGAAATGACTTCTGCGGATCTGTACAGACCACTAAGGTGATCACAGTAAATCCTGGCCCGTCAGCCGGTACGACCACAGGTAATGGAGCGCTTTGCGCAGGTACTAATGATACATTGAGCAATGATGTGTTCCCATTCGGTGACTACTGGACTACAAGCGATGTGAGCATTGCTACAGTAGATGCATCAGGTATTGTGACAGGTATAGCGGCAGGTACAGCAAATATTTACTATGTTGACTCTAACGCTTGTGGCGCAGATACAGCATCATTCACAGTAACTGTCGGCGGATTGTCTCCTACAGGCTATATCTTCGGTCAGGATACCTCATGTATCGGTGGTACAGCTCAGTTGTTCGACACTGTTTCAATAGCTGCGGGTGGCGCATGGTCTGTAGTATCAGGTTCTGCGGTCACTATCGATGCTGTTACGGGTGTTGTTACCGCGCTTAATGCAGGTGCATCAGTTATAGCATACACTACTATCAATGGTTGCGGACCGAATGATACGACAATGACCTTCAGGGTATTTGCTGCTCCTCGTTTGATCAGTCCTAAGACAGCTACAAGTTGCGACAGCGTATTGTTCAACTATACACCAAACAGTGACTCATTGGGTGCGACATTCGCATGGACCAGAGACACGGTTACCGGTCTGAGCAATATTGCCGGTCTGGGTACTGCAGGTGTTGCAGAGTATCTTGATGATACTGTTAACACAGTAGTTACTGCAACCTATGTATATGTTTCAACATTCCACGGATGTAGCGCTAATGATACATTGAAGGTTGCGGTATCACCAACACCGCATCTGATCAGTTCATTGTTCGACACGGTATGTAGTGGTGCACCGCACAACTATGTAGATATCGAGTCAACTACACCTGCTAATGCAACATGGGTTCGTCCTTTGGCTCCGAACATCACACCTGCAACAGGATCAGGTACACACAGTATCAATGATACTTTGTATTATGGTGGCCCTGCAACAGTGAGTGGTACTGCACAGTACATATACACTATTGGATACCCTGGTTGTCCTACTCATACCGAGACATTGACAACATCGGTGAATCCTACACCGGCAGTTCCAACGATCACGACACATTCACCGTCAGAAGTATGTTCTATGACGTTGGATCAGAACTTCGGATCAGCTACACCACCACCGGCGGGCGTTACCTATACATGGTTTGCAACAGGTGCACAGGTTTGGGCTACCGGCAGTACGCGTCAGTATTCATTAGTTAACTTCACCGAGCCGGGTGATGCGGTAGTTTACTTGCTGGCATCTATCCCTGGTCTGAACTGTCCATCTAAGGATTCATTCCCTGTGCATGTGACGACATCAGTATCAGATAAGCCTGAAGTGATCTACTTCAATGGTGATTTCGTATGTCTGGCAAATGATCAGGATACTTACCAGTGGGGTTATGACAACAGGTCAACACTTGATTCTGAATTGTTCGTAGGTGAGACTAACCAGAACTTTACAGTAGCATCTCCTGACTTTACAGGTAAATACTACTTCGTGATCACTACCCATAATGGTTGTATGCAGAAATCTTACTATAATGCACCAACCGGTGTTACTAACGTTACCGGCAGCATGGGCGAGATGAAGTTGTATCCTAACCCTGCGGATCAGTTCGTAAATGTGGAAATAAATAATACACCGGGTGGAAAATACAAGGTAGAAGTTGTAAATTTGCTGGGTCAGACGCTGAACGCTCAGGATCTTGTTAACAACAAGACAACAATCGGAGTATCAGAACTGGCATCCGGAGTGTACTTTATCAATTGCTATCGTGATGGCGTGAAGTTTGCTTCTGCGAAATTTGTAAAGAACTAAAAAAATAAACTCAGCCTTTTAAAGCTATATTTGATGAAAAAGATAATTCTTCTGTTTGTTGCGGCTGGCGCGGGTTTCACGTCGATGGCACAGGTACGTGGCGGAGATAATTTCTACGCACAGAAGTGTGTTATTGATGTTAACTTTCCTGTAGGTATGCTGATGCAATCGCCTACTAATACTATGGAGGCCAACTTCCTGAATGCGATCAATACTAATTTCAGCAAGATCAAAATGAGCACAGGAACATCATATGGTGTTGATGCGGGTTTTGGTTACTTTGTTGGTCACAGACGCAGGTTTGGTATCGGAGCTGGTATCATGTACCAGTCTCAGACCTCTAACGCTACTATGGATAACTACCATGTAGAGTATCAGGCTACAGACAGCAAGGATAATGTGTACAGGCAGCTGGTAACAGCAACTCATCCTATCAAGGAAGAGATGACCATCACCAACATCAATATTCCGGTGGTACTTAAGTTCAAACAGCGCTTGAATACACGTATCGGTATTTCTGTTGATGCAGGTATCCTGTACAATGTACAGATCCAGAACAAATGGAAGACAGATGCTGAATTCAACTACGAAGCTATTTATCAGTTCTCCCGCAATTCACTGGGGCAGACCGTTACCGTTTACGATAACTCATCTGTACCTAATGTAAATGACTGGTTGATCACTAAGGATCAGTATGACAAGCATAACAGCATTGGTACTGTACCGGGCGTATTTGACAGTCTGCGTTCACGTGGTTACAATGTAGCTTTGGGTGTTAAGCCTAATAAGTCTGGTACTGTTAACTACACAACGGGTTCTATAGGTTTCATCCTTCGTCCTACTGTGAATGTTCGTATGACCAACCGCATCCACCTGAACATCGGTGCATACGCTACTTATCAGACATTCAAGAATACTGTAGCCAGCAACTATCGTATGGTTGACAACATGGGCACTACCTACAGCTCTATGTTGAACACCGTTTCATCAAGCGATAATATGTCTTTCGGTCTGAACCTTGGCGTACGTTACTTCCTGGGTACACCAAAAGATGCTCAGTTCGATGGTAAATTCGATAACTAATCTATCGTTACAAATATTGAAGAGGCTACCGACTGGTAGCCTCTTTTATTTTAAGTATATGCCATGTGATCAGTTCATTTTCAGATAAATAGTATTGTTACCGTCAGAATGCTATTAGTTAAGGCATTAAAAGTATAATTTTGCCGCATTGGTATGCGAATAGGTGTAAATACAAGATTATTATTAAAGGGTAAGCTGGAAGGGATCGGTTGGTTTACTTTTCAAACGCTGCAACAAATAGTGCGCAACCATCCTGAGCATGAATTCGTGTTCTTCTTTGATCGCGCCTATGATCCATCCTTTGTTTTCGCTTCAAACGTTACTCCGGTAGTAGTACATCCGCAGGCAAGACATCCCATCTTATTTTATCTGTGGTTCGAATGGAGCTTACCGTTAATGCTGAGGAAACACAAAATAGATCTGTTCCTCTCTCCGGACAGTTACTTGTCGCTGAGTACGAAGGTGCCTACCTGCCTTGTTATACATGATCTGGCATTTGAGCATTATCCCGACCATTATGTGCTGAGTCACAGACTGTACTGGAGGCATTATTCTCCATTATTTGCCAGAAAGGCCAAGCGTATAGCAACGGTCTCTACCTTTTCTAAAGAGGATATCAGTAAGAGATACGGCATCAGCAAAGACAATATAGATGTGGTGTATAATGGTGCTCATGATGAGTACAAGCCATTGACCTACGAAGAGAAGCAGACGGTAAAGCAACAATATGCCGATGGCTGCGAATATTTTGTGTTTGCCGGTGCTATCCATCCCCGTAAGAACATAGTGAACCTGCTGAAGGCATTCGTTATGTTCAAGAAACACCAACGTACCAATATGAAACTGGTAATAGTTGGCCGCCCTGCCTGGAAGTATGATGAGGTTGAAGAGTTGAAAAACACTATGCCCTATAAGGAAGATGTGAAGTGGGTAGGGTATATGAATATAGATGAGCTATCGAGAGTGATGGGTGGTGCATACGCGCTGGTGTATGCTTCATTATTTGAAGGGTTCGGCATCCCTATTCTGGAGGCAATGGAGTGTGATGTACCCGGAATAGTGAGTAACACCTCTTCTATGCCTGAAGTGGCCGGAGACGCGGCATTGCTGGTAGATCCTACCGACCCTGCAGATATTGCAGAGAAGATGCACTTGCTGTATAAAGACGAGGTACTAAGGGCTAAACTGATCGCCAATGCAAGGATACAAGTACAGAAGTTCAGCTGGGAGTCTTCGGCTGAAAAACTGTGGCACTGTATGATGCAATGCGTAGATAAAAAGTAAAAATGAGATAGTTATCTATTAAGACATGAAGACTAAAGCACAAAAAAGCCGGAAGATATATTCTTCCGGCTTTTTATTGAAACGCTTTTCAATATTATCTGAGCAATGTTACATTGCCACGCATATTTCTGATCTTTCCGGTAAGTGATGAAACAGCCTGTATATCGTAAACATATACACCAAATGGTTGAGGTTCACCTTTATAGGTTCCATCCCATCCTTCGCTGATGTTCTTCGTTTCGAAGACCATAACACCCCAACGGTTGAATATTCTGAAGTAATTGAGCTTAGCGATACCATCGATCAGGATCTTGAACTCATTGTTGGTGCCTGTACCCGGAGTAAATGCATTAGGAATACCATAAACATTATCTTCATTTACATGGAAGTAAACAGAGTCTTTAGCTACACAACCGTTCTCAGTAATACCTGTGGCAATGTAAATAGTATTGACATCAGGAGTTGCTACAGGGTCTGAAACAAAAGGATTATCTAAACCCTCAGGAGGGAACCAGTTGAAACTAGAGCAATTGGTAATAGGCATTATGTGGTAAGACTCGCCGGGATATAATGTTACAGAATCGCCTGCATTGATGCTGATCATTGCGGCCGGATAAACAGTAACATTTGCCATTGCAGTATCTGTACAGTTGTATAGATTGGTTGCAATGACCTGATATTGGATGTCTGCAACCGGATGAGCGATAGTATTGAGCCCGACTGTAGTGCTCAGGAAAGAACCCGGAGTCCATCTTACTGTAGATAATGGATTGTCAACTGTAGCGCGATAAACGATACTGTCTCGAGGGCAGATAGCGGTATCTGCAGGTGCTACTGTTACAGATGGTTTAGGATTTACGACTACCTGAATAGAGTCGATAGGGCTTACACAGCCATTAACGGTCTGATTGAGGTAATAGAAATAAACACCCGGTACATTGGTAGGTGGTATAGGCGGTGTGGCAGTACCGACCCCTCCTGCACTGGATGGGAACCACAATACACTAGTAGCATCTACGGCCTGTAATGGCGGAGCGTAGTCGTACTGGCAGAAAGTGAGCCATGTTACCCAAGGCGCTAACGGTGTTTGTTTAATGACCACTGTAGTGCTGGCAGTATTCTTACAGCCACCGGCATCCTGAGTAGTTACCTGATACACACCCGCATATTCCATAAGTGCCGGGAAGCGTGTAGGAGTAGCCCCTAAGAGCGGTGTTGAAATATACGGCCCGGACCAGGTATAGGTATTCCCCGGTGCGGAATTGGCAAACAGTTTAAGCGTATCACCTGAACAAACCGGGCTATTGCTGGTGACCGTGAGTGTTGGTGTAGTGGTAATGATCACATTAGTAGTTACAGTGGCAGAACAAGAGCCCATATAGGCCGTAACGGTGTATAGACCACCTGCAGATGCCGGGGTGTTATTGATGCTTGTATTTTGATCTGTAGAGGTAAATCCACCCGGACCTGCCCAAGTATAAGTAGAGACGCTATCGTCTGTTGCAAACAGTCGTAGGGTGTCGCCCTGACATATTGCCGAATTATTGGTGGCAACAGGAACCGAAGGCGTGGAGAGAATGTTGACATTGAAGCTCACCGTATCTGACGTACAACCATTCACGATCTCATAGACAGTGTAGATGCCTGTAGCAGCGGTGGTGACATTGAGTATTGAAGGGTTTTGCAGTAATGAAGTAAAACCATTCGGTCCGCTCCAATGGAAAACACCTGTATATGGCGTAAACGATGCAGTAAGATTGAGGAGCTGACCCGCGCAAATAGGTGCATTGCTACCCACAATAGGATTGTATGGTGTTTGATTGATCAACACATTGGTAGCGGCACTGTCTTTACACAGACCAAGAGTAACAACTACTGTATAGTTGCCCGACATATTGGTCTGAGCATTATAAATAGTAGGGTTTTGCTGAGTAGAACTGTATGATGCCGGACCTGACCAGTGGTAGGTAACGCCTGCTGTTGCATCGCTAGAGTTTAGCTGCAACAGACTGTCTGAGCATATCGGACCATTGTTCCATGCTAATGGAATAACCGGGGTAGAATCTACCAGGAAGTTGTTGTAAGCGATGGTAGTGACACAATTGCCATTTGCAGCATATACAGAGTACAGCCCTGATGCAGCAGTAGTGGCATTGGGAATAGTAGGGTGAGTAAGCGTAGATGTATAACCGTTTGGTCCGCTCCAATGATACACCGCACCCGGGGTAATTGTAGCAGGGTCAAGCTGAAGATCTATTGTTCCGCCTGAACAAATACGAGTCTGAGGCAACACATACGGAATGGCGGGTGTGGTATTGATGATCACCATTATGGTGTCAGTTGCCGAGCATGTGCCACTTGTGGCGGTAACGGTATAAATACCCGAATTAGCCGCTGTGACCCCTGTGAATACAGGGTTTTGCAATGTTGAGGTAAGAGGTCCGGGTCCACTCCAGTTCCATGATACACCACTGAGTGAGTCGGTAGCGTATAGTTGGAGATTATCTCCGTTACAGAGAGGACCATTACTACTATCTACGGGTTTGGATACGTTGATGACATTGATATGTACTGACGCGGTGTCTTTACATCCGTTTAGCGTGGCAATGACAGTATAAAAACCGGTGTCTGCACTGACAGCCGGAGCTATTGTAGGATTTTGTAAGGTAGAGGAAAATACGTTAGGTCCGCTCCAGTCATACGTTTGGCCTGTAGTAGTAGGGCCTGATGTAAGACTGATAGTGCCACCTGCGCAAATTGGGGAGTTGCTGCCGGCAGTGATCACCGGATTCAATTTGATAGAAAAGTGTGTTATTTCTGTGTCAGGCACACCACCATACGTCTTAATGACCGTGTAGTCGCCTGAATCGAGGTAGCTGACGTTTGGTCTGGTCGGATTCTGTAATGTGCTGCTGAAGCCGTTAGGGCCTGTCCACAGGTAAGTAGCACCTGTAGAGTCGCCAAGAGCCTGTAATTTAAGGGTATCTCCCTGACAAACAGGGCCATTATTCAGAGGGGTAAGGCAGTCATTTACAACAATGGCCACACTCTTGATGCTCTGGGTACTGGTAACCGCACCTGTACTGCCACTGAAGCCGAAATAGCCTGTAATGCCCAATGGATATGGAGCAGTAGAGGAAATGGATGGAGTAGCACTATAGTTGAGGTAAACTCTTATGTTTCCAAGGAAATAAGTGACCTTAACGTGGTGCCATGCGCCATCTGTAATGAAATTCTGGTTGGTAAGCACCGGAGCGATCTGCCCAGTTGCAGAGCCTTCGGTATAGCTTGCTGTAGTGCCGTTGTAACCCAGCAATGTGATCAATGGATTGTCTGCACCCGCAGCACTGTTGTTGTTGTAAGTGTCAAATATCAGTACCATACCGTTAGGGTTGGTAGGCAAACCAATAGAAGACCCTGTAGATGCAGTTGAAGGAGTGGTCGTGAGGAACCAGAATGCGATACCATCAGCTACGCCGCCGCTACCAGGTACTATCTTGAAGTCAAAATCAGCTACCCATTGACACCAACCTGCCATGTTG
This sequence comes from Chitinophagaceae bacterium, assembly GCA_947447465.1. Lineage (GTDB taxonomy): Bacteria > Bacteroidota > Bacteroidia > Chitinophagales > Chitinophagaceae > Flavipsychrobacter. The sequence continues at coordinate 144,054 of CANFKE010000001.1, forward strand.
ATAGCGGTATTGTAGTAGCAATAGGATGCTGTTCCTCCTGTAGTATTGGTGAGTCGCATTGTGCTATCTACAACGGCTGCAGGGCCCGATGGAGAACTGCCGTAATTCCACCCTGTAGTAACAAGCGGATAGCCTGACAATGAAATATTGATCTGGCTACGACCTGCAACAGCGCACGTGACAAAAAGTATGAGTAAAAATATTTTTTTCATTTCGTATATGATGTTACAGATAAGGCATCAGTGGTACATAACTCGTAAAAATAACAAACATTAATGAACTATTATACTATATAAGAGAAATTTTTACATCTTATTGATAGTTATTATGAGCATTTAACCCCATTTGTAATCAATTGTCAATAAATATCAATCGATCTAATAGAAATTATTCTACATAAAACAAAGTCAAATAGCAACATCAACTCACAAAATGAGCGATATGTTATTAATAGACAGATAATTTTGTGGAAAGGATGGGTGTAACTGTAGATGTGTCGAACAAACGAGCGTCAGTCGTTCCAATTATTTTTTCTCTGGCTTTTTTTGAGCGATTCTTTCTTCTTTGATTCCAGTCTTTTTTCCTTGGCTGCTTTTGATGGCCGGGATTGTTTTCGCTTTTTAGGAACAACAAGACTTGCTGCTACTAACGCTTCCAATTTTTGTTTGGCTATGGCTTTATTTTCTAGCTGAGATCTGGTTTCGCTGCTCCTTACCAATAAGAATCCGTCTTTATTGATACGGCGGGATAGTTTTGCTGCGATCAATAGTTTTTCTTCCTCGGTAAATAATGCAGACTTGCTTACCGGCCACCAGGCTTCCGCCATTGTTTCCACTTTGTTTACATTCTGCCCACCGCTTCCGCCACTACGTGCAGTTTTAAAAAATATTTCAGTGCTAAGGTCTTTCACTTTACAAAGGTAATTATATGGCAGCAGATTCATTATTTTTATCATCCGGTCTATGCCATCTGATACCACTCATTTCCGATCTGTAATTATTACTGACATAAAGCAGGAAACTGCCGGTGTGAAAACTTTTACTGTAACATACGACAACAGGGAAAGAGTATCATACGCTGCAGGTCAGTTCATAACCTTGGTATTTCAGCACCATGGTCAAGAGGAAAGACGCTCTTATTCAATATCCTCATGTAATGATCTAATAGAACAACTTTCTTTTACGGTAAAACGATTAGATAATGGCGCCTATTCCCGCATGTTGCATGATAAGGCAAAAGTAGGTGACCAATTGTTGGTAGCAGGTATTTCCGGATTGTTTACACTGCCGCAAAGCATACAAGCCGGGGAGCAGTTTTTCTTTTTTGCAGCAGGCATAGGTATCACACCTATTTATTCGTTGATCAGATCATTACGTATTCAGCAACCGGAAACAGCAGTGGTATTGATCTACAGCAATCGTAACCAAGAGGAAGTAGTGTTTTATAATGAATTGAAAGAGCTGGCAGCAAAGAGTAACGGAAAGTTGCGTATTGAATTTTTGTACAGTACTGCATTCAATTTGTCCAGAGCCCGCTTGAACAAGGCATTGGTAAGACAACTTTTGAATGAATACAAGTTAGTGTCGGTCAAGCATTTATATAGCTTTGTATGCGGACCTCATGACTATATGCGTATGGTCATCTATGCACTGGAGGAGAATGGTGTGGCCGATGACAGGATAAGAAGGGAAAATTTTAATGTCAATGAACGTCCAGCAATTCTAGCAATGCCCCCGGATACTAATGCGCATAAAGTGACCCTGATACACAATGGTATCAGACATGAGGTAATTTGTCAATACCCGGATACTCTATTAATGGCTGCAAAGAAGAATGGCATTACATTGCCCTACAGTTGTGAAACCGGCAGGTGTGGAAGTTGTGTAGCACGATGCACCAAGGGAGAGGTTTGGCACTCTTATAATGAGGTGTTGATGGATATGGATCTGAGACATGGTAGTATCCTAACCTGCACGGGGTATCCTATAGGGGGAGATGTAACTATAGAAGTTTAATACTGCTCTATGCCTGTTTTTCCCATATCAACAGTATGCCACCGGTGGCCTGTCTGGAATAACAATAAGAACTCTGATGCGGGCTTTCGGAGAGTGAGTTCATACATATGTCCCTGGTCTTTCATGTTGATAGTATAGTCAGAATTGCTATAGCTATGTCCACCCTGCATAGCATACCACCACCATGTGCCCCACTGGTTGAGTGTGACCTGTATAGTGCTGTCATTAAGAACGGTAATATGGGCGCCATCATCCGGAGTAAGCATATTGTAGGCCATAGCATCGTACACTTTTGGCTTGATAGGTTGAGCCGGCAAAAGGTTGTCATGCATCATTTTGAACTCACTTTCTTCTTCCGCTCCTATCATGGCGGCACCCTGCATATTCTGAGGCAGATCCAGCAGGATAATTGTCTTGTCGGCACTGTAAGGAAACGTGTGTAACAAGGAGCTGATGATACGCTCAGATTTCATCCAATAGCGGGATAGTTGAATAGCAAATCTCAGATTGATCAATGCGTATAATGTGATAATGCCTATGCGGATGGCTGATAAAGATATGTAACTGATGAGCAGTGCCAGGATCATATATACGAATGCATTGGCGAAGTAGGTATAACGATCGTAAATGATAAGCATGATATCGCCGAACCAAAGAGGAACTAGCAATGCGAGGGTTATGAGTAACCACATGAATAACAGGCTTGCTACCTTGCCCTTGCCCTGCATGGCACGAAAGCGGAGTATGATATAAGTGCAGACTATAATGACAATACAATAGAATGTTATGACCCCTGCTGTCGCGTCCAGCCAACCATATACAATATGCTTTTGCGTATTGGTAAAGAACCGACCCAGTATCAATGTATGAAACAAATGTTTAGCAGGTTTACCAAGACCCTCCTGCAGGGCATTGCTTACAGCGCCTTTGCCAATATGTGCTACCCATGTTCCGTAATACAGTCGGAACATGCATAGATGGAGAATGAACAATAAGATCTGCGGGATGGAGATATATGCCAGTAGCTTTGTAAACGTTCTTTTATGAAAAGCATCGTTGAGTCTGTAAAAAACAGCCATGCAGGCAACAAGCCACGGTGTTATATAAAATATCTCCAATGAAAATGTGGACAGAAAAAAAAGAATGCCTGCGAACCAGAGATACTTATTCTTTTCGGTGTGGATATATTCTTGTGTGCAATTAAGGATAAGCAGCAGCAGCAACATGCCCTGCAGATAGTGGAACGACGGCTCCCATACAATTACCTCAGCCGCATAGGGGCTGATACAGAATAGTGCTGTGCCGGTAAGAGATATAACAGAGGCACTTGCCACACCTGAATCTTTCAATAGCCGCACACACAGGCGATAAAGCAGACTACAGTTGGCAGCATGGAGGGTAATGAACAACAAATGCCAGGGCCAGGGGTGGGTGCCTGCCACCTGATGAAACAGCCATGTGTTGAGTTGTGTGAATTGATACAGACTTTGCACCCTGTAATGGGTTCGATTGATATTATCCCAGAATCCAAATTTAAGTGTCTGGTCGAGCCAGCCGGTATAGTCAGCAACAAACCCGGCTTTGGCAGCAGGGAAATACATTACGAACAATATAGCCCACGCCAACCCGAATACAATGTTTGTAGCGAGGGGTCTGGATAACCGTTGTCTGAGGTTTTGTAGTTGCACTTTAAAAAATAGATATGGACAAATATAAACACTTGGATGATAACAGACAGCCGGATCGGCAAACGAGCTAACATAGTGTGTGGGTCGTTCTGTTGTCTTATTTGTACTTTGTCTCCAATGCTTTCCATTGACCCGTAGTCGGGTACATGACCACATATTTGCCGATATCGCGTTTCAATGTCACATCGTAATAAGACCAGCCCGCAGGAAGATCGAGCGCATAATCTTCATCCTGATAGTGGCCTGCAAACTTAAAGTTACGCAGCAGCGTGCCTGTATTATTGCCCAGAGGCACACGAATGGTATGCACATTGACGAAGTATGGTTGTGCATCAGGTCTGTCAGCGTTGGCCATTGCTAAGGTCACAATGGTCATATTGCTGTTGTGGACCACTGCAAGGGGCGTTTTGTCATTGGCACCGAGAATGGTGCCCCGTAAAATAATAGCCGCGAAACTGAAATAGATGATCAGGCCGGTAACATCTACCAATGTAGCCACAAAAGGTGCGGAAGAAGTGGCAGGGTCAAGACCCAGTCGCTTTAATATCATAGGGATCATAGAGCCACTAAGTGTACCCCACAAAACTATACCTACTAATGATAATGATACGGTGAGCGCTGTCAGATACCAGTAGTTGCCTGTTCCCGGCGCTCCCCATGCTCCCTTAATGCCATAATTGCTCCAATGTAGTTGCTGCCATATAGCTATGCGGATGAAGCCTATTACCCCTAATATTAATCCAAGTGTAAGCCCCGACATGATCTCGCGGCGCATAACGTACCACCACTTACGAGTAGTAAATTCATTGAGTGCCATGGCGCGGATAATAAGCGTTGCTGCCTGCGATCCGCTGTTGCCACCGCTGGATATAATTAGTGGCACGAACAGGGAGAGCACTATGGCCGCATCGAGCTCATCCTGAAAATGCCCCATGGCGGTAGCGGTAAGCATCTCACTGAGGAATAGAATGATGAGCCATACGGCGCGTTTGCGGATAAGGGTGAAGAAAGGTGTTTTAACATACGGCAGGTCGAGCGATTCCAAACCACCGAACTGCTGCATGTCTTTAGTGTCCTTTTCTTCAGCTACATCCATCACGTCATCGATGGTTACCACACCCATCACAATATTATTGCTGTTGGTAACCGGTATGGCCACGCGGTCGTACTCTTTGAACTTCTGGATGGCATTATCAATACTATCCTGAATGTCCAGTTTTACATAGAATCCATCCATTATGTCGGCAATGGTCTTGGAGCCTTCATTCAAGACCAGTCGGCGGATAGGGATCTCATCTATGAGTTTGCCATCATTATCAACAACAAAGATCACGTTAGCTGCAGGGGTATCGGTATAGAAGCGACGTATATGTTCACGTGCCTGACCAATGGTCCACTCTTTGCGTACTGTGGTGAATTTAGTATTGATCAGACGGGCTACACTTTTCTCAGGATAACCCAAAAGGTCATAAGTAGCCAGTCTGTTCTTATCGTCCAGCAGGTTCAGATACTCGGTTACCTCTATGCCATCTAATTCATCAAAGAACGAAACCCTGTCATTAGATGTTAGCGCATTAAGGAGATTAGATATCTGCGGGCGAGGCATATCTTCAGTAACATCGCGTTGCAGTACGTGATTGAGGTGCGGGAATATCTTTATCTCAACATCTTCAGGAAGTGCCAGGAATGTGTGGACGGCATAATCATGAGGTAGGGTCTCTAATATCTTAGAAACCTCAGCAGCATAGTCATCGTCCTTGCTGTGTGCCAGCAGGTCGCTGAAATCGCCCTCCAGAATTTTCTCCCTCAGGTCCTGAACCAACATTATCAGCTATCATTTTATTGATTTGTAAACAGGCAATACACCTACTTGCGCAGGTGTGCAAAATTACCCTAAATTTTGTGGGTGGGAAATTTTATTTGGGTGGAGGGAGTTAACAAATAGCCATATTTTCGTATGTTGTTCATAATATTAGGCATATGACAGTTAAAACGATCTTCGACCACCCAGATACAAAGATATTTGCTGTTACAAATAGCAGTTCGGATAACGAATTGGAATGGACAATTGAACCAACCCAACTTTTGCTGATTCCCGATCATGAAGGGGAATATATTGTTAAGGCAAAAAAGGTTTGCAGTAACAGGATCGAAGAATGTTATCTATTGATCATAACACCTGAGCGGATCGCAGAAACGGTTATCAAAAAAGGATTAACAGATGCTGCATGTACAGGTAGTATTTATGATGAAAATTGTTCTGTTATTCCTGTGGTTGGTGCCAGATGCTTTGGCGATTATAACCTTTATTATGCACAAGAAGATCCGCAGATTGGCATTGGTATTCTTAAAGAAAGTCTGGCTGTGTCAGAAAATGTTGAGATCGTAGCGGAGGATCTGGGTTATATATTAAGGGATGAGGGCCAAATACAAGAAGCAATTACAGCGTTTGAGATCAGTGCAAAACGATCTCCGACTTCAGAATTTATTTACTTGGAACTTGCCCAATTGTATGAGAAGTTAGGTAACAATGATAAGGCTGATGAATATCAAAAGAAATATGAAGCATGTTAACACAATGCTTGCTGTGATATCAAATCAAGCCATTATCCCAGCATCCCTTCCAGCATTTCCTTTTTGATCATTACAAATACTTTTCTGCCACCGGGGGTGTATTCGGGTTGGGTGCAGGCGAAGAGTTCGTCTATGAGTGCGCGTTGGCCTTCAGCCTGCATAATGGCGTGTTTGTTGCGGCTAAGGCGGCGGGCCATGTGGGCGAGCAATAGCTCCGTGCGTTTACTAACTGCATCTGGCGCTTCGTGTTTCAGATGTTCTATTACCTCGTCGATCACGTTCTTTTCTTCACCGGTAGGCATGCCGCTTGGTAAGCCCTGCACCACAAAGGTATATTGGCCGAACGGTGCAATATCAAATCCTATGCGGGCAAGGTCGGGTAATACTTCATTCAACAACAAGGCATCCTGAGGGGCGAGCTCGTAAGAGGCAGGGAATAATACCTGCTGTGATGGTGCTGCCTGGTCGTTCCACTGTTCCAGCAGGCGCTCATACCATATCCGTTCCTGCGCTCTGCGGATGTGTATCAGCATCAGGCCGCTCTTTACAGTGGTCACCAGCATATCTCCATGTACCAGCAGCATATTACTGCTATCTTCAGCTTCATGGTTGCCGGCATACATGCTGCCTTGCGATGGTATAGTTTGAGTCTGATTTTCTTCAGGCGAAGAGGGTATAGGCGTTTGTGCTATTTCGTAGAGGCTTTTCCACGCTTTCAGACTGTCTTTGCGTTCTACCACGTGTGCCTGATGGCTATCGGTAAATACATTGTACAGATAGCCTTTCTGGGTCTCCTCTCTTTTTGTTTCTGTTGCGGGTATTTGCACCGCAGATAACTGTTGTATCTCTGAGTTCAGAGAAAAGTCGAGAGAAGGGGCAATGTTATACCTGGCCAGTGCGTGCTTTACAGCAGCGTTGAGGTAGGCATACATCATCTGGTCGTCTTCAAACTTTACTTCCTGTTTGGTTGGGTGCACATTTACATCCACCCTGGCAGGGTCAACTTCAAGAAACAAGACATAAAAGGGGAATGATTCTTTTTCAATCAATCCTTCATAGGCCTTTACTACCGCATGATGCAGGTAGGGGTTACGAATAAAGCGATTGTTGATAAAGAAGAATTGCATTCCACGGGTGCGGGTAGCCGCATCGGGTTTGCCTATAAAGCCCTGTATATTCAGCAGTTCAGTATTTTCCTCTACCGGCACCAGTTTCTTTTCGTAAGTGTTTCCCAGTAGTCCTACCACACGCTGCTTCAGGCTGCCTGCGGTAAGGTGGAACTGCTCTGTGCCATTATTGATGAGCCGGAAGCCAATGCCGGGATAGGCGAGTGCTACGCGGGTAAACTCATCGAGTATATGTCGGAATTCGGTGGTAGGGCTTTTTAAAAAGTGCCGGCGGGCAGGTACGTTGAAGAACAGGTTCTTGACACTTATGTTGGTGCCCACATTCATAGCGCAAGCCTCCTGTAGCTTCACTTCAGTGCCTTCTATCAGTATGCGGCTGCCCACTTCACTACCTGCTTGTCGTGTCTTTAGTTCTACCTGTGTGACGGCCGCTATAGACGCCAGGGCTTCACCTCTGAAACCCATAGTCCGTATCTTGAACAGATCATCTATGCTGCGTATCTTGGATGTGGCATGGCGCTCAAAGCTCATGCGAGCATCGGTAGGGCTCATCCCTTTCCCATTATCGATCACCTGTATCAGTTCCTTGCCCGAATCTTTGATGATGAGCTGTATTTCGGTAGCACCTGCATCTATGGCATTCTCCAGTAATTCTTTTACGGCAGATGCCGGGCGCTGTATCACCTCACCCGCAGCTATCTGGTTGGCTATATGATCTGACAATAACTGGATAATGTCCGGCACGGTACTACTGATTTTTTGTGGCGCAAAGGTAAGAATTAATAATGGCTGAATAGCCTGTGGTTGAGGATACACTAAGGGTATTATTTCTTTATGTAATACTCGTAGTCTTCATAGCCATCTCGCCATTTAATGTAAGATCCTTCAAGTATATGTGGTAAGGGCTCATCTTTTCGTTTGATATAATATGCTTCATTGCCTGTAGGGCATCGGTGCGCATTGGGATGGTCTTTTCTGAAGAGATAGTAGGTAAAAAAGCATTCATCAGAAAAGGCAATTGTGGCGTTCTGTGGTATCCATGTCAGTTCATTCAAGTGTCCGGTATAAATGTCATTAACGTCGTTGTAGTAGATAAAGTGAGCAATGTCCCTGTGATCTGTCTTTATAAGATAGATGCCATAGCATAGCGCGGAAACGGAGATGGCAGTTGTCAGGGTGGCTTTTCTTATTGATGGCGAAGGTATTATTGATGTTGCTTTCTGTATCAGCACATAAAAGCTATATGCAATGATACCCATTGTAAGGCTGAAGTGAAGGACCATGTTGCGCGTAAATGGTATGCGTCGCATATAGAGGGTGATGACTATAAAGACCAACCATAGCAGTACATAGAACAGCCCGATCAACTTTTGTTCTTTCTTTTTGAAAAAGAAAAGAGAGAGCGGAAGGAAAAACAACACAAAGTTGGGTACGCGGTCTTCGCCGAAGATCATGGAGAAGCAGCAATTGATAAAATACCTGAGGAGGTTACTGAAGTCCGGGAAAAATGCCTGCCATGTAGGGTATGCGGGTGTTACATATCGATTAGCGGTAAATGCGGGGATACCGGAAAAGCAAAATGCAGGTAAATACAGAAGGAATACGATAGCCACTACATAGAGCTGATATTTAAAGAACTGCCATTGTACCTTTCTGTCAAAGATGTTCAGGATGAGTATAAAGGCCAGCTGTGCCAGAAAATAATGCAGGAAGGTAGATAACATGGAAAAGCCTGCCATGCAACACAGCGCATTCAGCCGAAGCAGGTTCGCTTGCTTAGAATGCAGATAGCACAGGAGAGAAACAAAAGATATCCATGCGCAGAGCAGTTGCAGTTCATATCCGCGGGCTTGTGCCGCTAATCCCCAGGTCATAAACTGCAAGGCTATGGGCAGCAGGCAGAGAAGAGCATAGAGTCGATTTTCTATTTTATGATACAACCAGTAAAATGCGGTCACAGTGACCCCGATGTAAGACATGAGCGAAAAGAGTCTGCCTGTACCAATGGTATGATGTATGCGGCCAAACAGGATATTGTTCAAAAAGTTGAAATAGATATGATTGTTGGGCAGCATGTAGTATGATAGCGTTTGGAACGGATGTAGTTCTGCGCAATTGACAGCAGAGAATACCTCATCATAAGCAGGTGCTGCCAGGCTCCAGCTCCAAATGCCGGCGATCAGTGCTAAGGCCACTACAGCGCAAGTCCATATGGCACCCACAACAGATACCATAAATGGATGCGCTGCATTTTTATATCGCCTGATCTTACCTGTAAGGGATAATGAAAAATAGAAGGCTACAGGCATTGCCGCAATTGCCAGAATATTACCCGTATTTTTTGTGTGCAGGGTAAAGAAATTATCCGACCAACTACCACTTTTATAAAAGCAAGAGTTTAAAGACAGGTACCATTTGGTTAATTGCTGATAGTCGGAAGTAAGATAGAATACACAAAAAAAGATGATCGAAGCCGTAAACAACAAGCCTGCAAAACAGATAATTTTCTTCAGCGGAACAAGATCTATGGATATCTGTCTGTTGGCTATGATCATAAGGCCTTGAATTTACAGGCATGTAAATATAGCTACTACTTACAGCATTGAAGAATGACCTATTGCAAACTCTTGAACACAGTATCTTCAATGGTCATGCCCTTTTCCAGATATATGGTCTGTATGCCCAGCTCTTTGGCGGTGGCTATGTGTTGCGGACTATCATCTATGAACAGTGTATCAGCAGGCTTAAAGCTGCATTCCTCAAGTATGCGTTCAAATATGTCTCTGTTGGGTTTGCGCATACCTACCCGATGAGAGAAATATACCCTGTCAAAGAACACACCAATATTAGGTATGCCCCTATCTGTCATCAGGATATTATTGAAAGTTTCTTCGTGGATCTCATTGGTGTTACTGAGCAATACCAGATCATAGTACAGTCTCAGTTGCTGCAGTAATTGGAGGCGCCTTACCGGGAAGTCGAGCAGCATGGCATTCCATGCATGGAGTATTTGCTCACTTGTCAGCGATACGTCTGATATTGTTTGTAATGCAGTAATAAATTCGTCCCGGCCTATCTTGCCGGTTTCCAGATCGTCAAACAAGGGTGTCTGTCCCAGTTGAGCATATAGCTCACCAAAATTGGCAATGCCGGCGTCAATAAATGCCTTTTCTGTAAGGTTATAGTCAATATTGAGCAATACACCGCCCAGGTCGAAAATAATGTGTTTGATACCCTTGATCACGGTAATAGAAGTTGTTTTAAGCGTGCAGATGCGCCGTGGCTTTCATGAATTCCGCCAGTTTTTCGCCTGTGGCCTCACTTACCGGAACCAATGGCAGGCGCAATACGTTCTCGCAAATACCCGTTTTATGAAGTGCGTACTTTACACCAGCCGGATTGCCCTCAACGAAAAGGAGGTCTATTCCCGTCAGTAATTTGTAATGGATCTTCCGTGCCTTATCAAATTTGTTGATCATGGTGAGGTTCACCATTTCCGTAAAGTCTGAAGGGCAGCAATTGGCAACAACAGATATTACTCCGTCCATGCCCAGTGCCATTTGCGCCAAGACAAGGTTGTCATCTCCCGAAAGAATGATGAATGTATCAGGCGCATTCTGTATCAATTCCATGCACTGCACCATATTGCCCGATGCCTCTTTGATGCCTATGATATTCTTACACTCATTAGCCAGCCTGATGACGGTAGAAGGCAACATATTAGTGCCTGTGCGGCCCGGCACATTATACAGCAGAATAGGTTTGTTGGTAGCATTGGCAACGGCCTTGAAATGCTGGAACATCCCTTCCTGAGTAGGTTTGTTATAATAAGGAACTACGCTGAGTATGGCTGCAACATTGCGCAGGTCAAATGTTTCCAACTGATTGATCACTTCCTGCGTATTGCTGCCGCCGATACCACAGACCACAGGAACGCGGTCGTCGGTGTATTTGATGATTGCAGCCAGTATTTCTTGTTTTTCAGTTGTTGAGAGCGTTGGCGTTTCTGCCGTAGTGCCCAGAGCAACCAAAAAATCAACCCCCCCCTTAATGACACTGTTCACGAGGTTTTCCAATGCAGGAAAGTCTATACTCCCGTTGTTCTGGAATGGAGTTACTAAAGCAACTCCGGTTCCTTTTAGTCTTTTAGTCATTGTTACGATGTTTTGAACTTAACAGATAGGGGTGCAGATAAGGCTGCAGGTGATTATACTTCGTCAAAGAAGCCCATTTTCGAAAACTTCTCTATCCTGTTGTTGATCCTTTCATCAGGTGTAAGTTTCGAGAGCTCATTGATCGATTCAATAAGGTATTCTTTAAGTGTTTCCGCCATAAGTTCCGGATTGGCATGTGCGCCGCCCAGTGGCTCAGGTACCACATCATCCACAAGACCAAATCCACTCATGTCTATTGATGTCAGTTTCAGTTGTTCTGCAGCCTTTTCCTTGAAATTCCAGCTACGCCAGAGTATGGATGAGCAAGATTCCGGAGAGATAACAGTGTACCATGTATTTTCAAGCATGGTCACCTTGTCGCCAACGCCTATACCCAGCGCACCACCCGATGCGCCTTCACCTATGATGATGCAAATAACAGGCACCTTCATGTTTACCATCTCGAACAGATTACGAGCTATTGCTTCAGCCTGTCCGCGCTCTTCAGCTTCCAGTCCCGGGAAAGCACCGGGAGTATCGATGAATGTAATGATCGGGCGATTGAATTTTTCAGCCAGCTTCATCAGTCGCAGGGCTTTACGATAACCTTCAGGATTAGCCATACCAAAGTTGCGCATTTGCCTCATTTTGGTATTGATACCCTTCTGCTGTCCCATCACCATTACCGGGTGGCCATTCAGTTCAGCCATACCGGCAACCATTGCCTTGTCATCTTTTACCTGACGGTCGCCATATAGTTCGGTGAAGTTGGTAAATATCTTCTCTATGTAGTATAAAGTATAAGGCCTTTCCGGATGACGGCTTACCTGCACACGCTGCCAAGGGGTAAGATTACTGTATATATCCATACGCGCTTTCTCTACAGCGGTCTCCATTTCCTTGATACTACCGGAAACGTCTACCTGGTTCTTAACAGAAAGTTCTTTAAGCTTGCTGATCTGCGTATATAGGTCTTCAATTGGTTTTTCGAAATCAAGGAATTGCATAAATAAATATTAGTTCTGCAAAAGTAAAGGTTTCTTAATAAAGGAGGGAATAGTATTATTTACTATTATTCATCTGATAAAATATCTGATACGGTTGTACAATCGCAAATATCAATGGTCTAAAGGTTTCTTATATGAGATGCCACAGCATACGCTTAACTTTGACATATAAAAATCAGATAATGAAGAAACTAATATTACTATGTATTACCTGCACAATTGTGCACAGCATTGCTCAGGCACAGGAATTTTATACCCGTTTTGGTTTGGGTTACGCTTTTCCGCAGGCGGGGCAAACTATGGATGGTACGGCAACACCCTATAACGGCAGCGCAAGCAACTCCACCATCAGCGGTACTAATTACACCTCTTATGATCTCAAAAAACTCTCATTTTCTTCTGGTGTGCACGGTGTGGCTGCCATAGGGTACATGTTCAATAAGCATGTAGGTGTGGAAACATCACTTGATTATTTGCTGTCTGCCAAAGATTATACATTCACTTATCATAATATCAATATTTCAAATATCGCATCAGATGTAAATATTTTGCAACGAGCTAAAAATTGTCTTTTATTCACACCGGCACTAGTGTTGCAGTCTGAAGGTAAAAGAGCAAACTTATATACTCGCTTGGGTATCGTGTTGCCCTTGAATACTAAGATCACTCAGGACCAGGTATTTACCAACCTGCCGGGAACAGGGGCAATTGAGAGCGATGATTTTACATGGGAGATCAAAAACAAGTTCGCCCTCGGCTTCAGTGCCGCCGCAGGTGTCAGGTATCAGCTCAATAACAGGATGAAGTTATGGGGTGAAGTGAGCTTCCTGTCTCTGGCAGTTTATGCCAAAGAGGCCAACCTCACTGATGTTAGTGTTAATGGTCAGGGTGGATATCTGTCTCAGGTCCCGATGGATCAACGAAAGGTTGTGTACAGTAGTAATTTCACCAGTACGACCAATGATTACTACCATCAACCGGTATACTCACAACCTTTTAGCAACGTAACTGTGAATGTAGGCGTCTATTATGAAATGCATAGCAGGGGCGGTAGCAGACAAAAGGGAAGGAATGATGTAAAATACAGAAGACGATAAACAATTTGGTGTTAATAAGTATTTAATAAGAACGGGGTTGACGATGGTCAACCCCGTTCTTATTGAAGAAAGAAATCAGTGCTTATCTCAGCCTGTCCATTGATCGGACCAGTTTGTCGTCTTTGCGAATACCAAGAATGGCCAGAAGAATGAATACGAATGATACCACAGGTAGTGCGGCCCCTATCCAGTAAGTGCCATCTGTGGCCGAAGCTGGTACTATGCTGCCTACTTTAGACAACATCATACCAACGAATGTGCTTATGCTGATCATCGATACAAAGCACATTGCTATTTGCTGTTTCCGCTTACGGAACATGAATATGGCCACCAACGGCAGCAAAATGATAACAATAGCTACAATAAATGCCGGGAAAAATGTGTTGAGTCGCAACTCATGCCATGTGGTATCTCCTGCTTCATGCCATTTATAGAAAGGCACTAATAGCAGGCATGCATTAAGCAAGGCTGCAATGAAAAGGAAGAGCGATTGTTTACGTTGTATCATATAAAATGATTGTAATAAAAATTAGTTGATTAGCTGATCATATCCTTGCCGAAGTAAGGTTGCAATGCCGCAGGTATCTTTATGCCATCTGCTGTCTGGTTATTCTCTAAAAGGCATGCCATGATACGAGGTAATGCCAGTGAGCTGCCATTGAGCGTATGCACCAACTGTGTTTTGCCGTCTGCGCCCTTATAGCGTATTTTCATGCGGTTGGCCTGAAATACCTCAAAGTTTGAAACAGAACTCACTTCCAACCAACGCTCCTGTGCCGCACTGAATACTTCGAAGTCGAATGTAAGTGCTGAGGTAAAACTCATGTCACCACCACACAGGCGGAGGATACGGTAAGGCAATTCAAGGCTCTGCAACAGCTTTTCTACATGTGCTACCATGCCATCCAGCATTTCATAACTTTCTGCCGGGCGAGATAGTTGCACGATCTCTACTTTGTCGAACTGGTGTACCCGGTTCAGTCCGCGTACATCTTTACCATAAGAACCCGCCTCTCTGCGGAAGCATGGAGAATAGGCGGTCATTTTTACAGGCAACTCAGACTCAGGAACGATCACGTCGCGGTAAATATTGGTAATAGGCACCTCTGCTGTTGGGATCAGGTAAAAACCATCCTCGGTAACATGGTACATCTGTCCTTCTTTATCAGGCAATTGACCCGTACCATATGCCGTGGCTGCATTAACCATGAATGGCGGACAATATTCTTTGTATCCTGCTTCCATGTTGAAGTTGAGGAAGTAATTGATGAGCGCACGTTGCAATCTGGCACCTTGTCCCATAAATACCGGGAATCCGCTGCCGGTTATTTTATTGCCCAGTTCAAAGTCTATGAGTTTGTACTTGTCTGCCAGTTCCCAGTGAGGCATATTGTTGCCACCCAATGAAGGCATTGTGCCACCACTGCGCACTATTTCATTTTCCTCAGGCGTTTTTCCGGCAGGCACACTGCTATGAGGCAGATTAGGCAAGCGCACCACGGTGTCGTTGAGTTCATTTTCAAGGTCCGAAAGATCCTGAGCTATTTGTTTCGTTCTTTCTTTATTGGCGGTCACCTGTGCTTTCAGTGCTTCGGCTTGTTCTTTTTCGCCTTTTGCCATATGCTGGCTTATAGCTTTTGCTGCCGAATTTGCAGCAGCGGCATTCGTGTCATTTTCTACCTGCAGAGCTCTGCGGCGCTCATCAAGAGCTATAATTGTATCAACAAGGTCTAATTCCTTAAAGTTTTTCTTCTTCAGGCCTTCAAGCACCAATTCTTTATTCTGTCTGAACAGTTGTATAGGTAACATATATCGGTATAATTGAGCACAAAGATAATGAATGGGTAATGTCCCCAATTGCATTTCGTGATCAAATATTCGTTTTTGAGTGATAATGGGCATATGAGACACCCTTTTTCCACAGAAAACTCATTGTTTTGGCCTTTCTACTCGCCTTTCGCTTGCATCCTCAATAATCAACTCACAAATTTTCAACTTATATTTGTGCCCTATGGCATCCTTACAGGAGCAGATCCAACAATACGAACTAGAGATAAAGGCAATTAATATTGCCAATGCCGCTGAACTTGAAGATTTCCGCATTCGCTTTTTGGGAGCGAAGGGTATTGTCAAGCAGATATTTGGCGAAATGAAGAATGTACCTGCCGACCAACGTAAAGAGGCCGGCCAGATGCTCAATTCTTTCAAGATACTGGCTGAAGAAAAGTTTGAATCGTTCAAAAGCCTTCAGGTAGATACGAAGGCCAAATGCCCGGCGGTAGATAACACATTGCCCGGCACTCCGTTGCCCATAGGTACCCGCCATCCGCTACGCGTGGTTGAAAATAAGATAGTATCCATATTTGAGCGTATCGGGTTCAGCGTGGCTACCGGTCCGGAAATTGAAGATGATTGGCACAACTTTACTTCGTTGAACATGCCTGAGCATCATCCTGCAAGAGATATGCAGGACACTTTTTATGTATCTACAGATCCTGATTGGGTTTTACGCACACATACATCATCTACTCAGGCACGCATACTCGAAACAGAACAATTACCTATAAGGGTCATTTGCCCGGGTCGTGTCTATCGAAATGAGACCATCTCTGCACGTGCTCATTGCTTTTTTCATCAGTGTGAGGGATTGTATGTAGATAAGAATGTGTCTTTTGCCGACCTGAAGCAGACGCTTTACTACTTTGTAACAGAAATGTTTGGTGAGAATACCAAGGTACGTTTCCGTCCTTCTTACTTCCCGTTCACTGAGCCGAGTGCAGAAATGGACATTTCATGTACAGTTTGCGGTGGAAGTGGATGTAACCTGTGCAAGCATACCGGTTGGGTAGAGATATTGGGCTGTGGAATGGTACACCCTAATATGCTCCGCAATTTTGGTATTGACCCCGAAGTATATACCGGTTTCGCTTTCGGAATGGGTGTAGAGCGTATCACTCAAGTGAAATATCAGGTGAACGATCTGCGTATGTACTCGCAGAATGATGTTCGTTTCCTGCGGCAGTTTCAGGCAATAACTTGATAAACGATATACCGGATATAATTATTTACGGGCAAGCTTGAATGAGCTTGCCCGTTTTGTTTCGCGATGGGCTATAACTACTAGTTGAAGTAAAAAATGGTTTTTATGCCTATCTTTAAGTTTTAACAGTTCATCTTTTGCGCCATAAAGTACGGACAGGTGCCGTAATATCATATCACAGAGTATCTCTGCGCCATTTGTTGGCGATGCTGGCGGCTATTTGTTGCCTGTGTGCGTGCACAGGTAAGGGCAAGACCATCAGTGATATTGTATTCAGAGAGCGAAAGAACAGAGCTATAGACAGGTATCCAAAGATTCCCAAAGACGAGATCATACAACAAGCATCGAGCAGCCGGTTATACAGCGAGTTGAGAGAATACTATAAAAAATCACTACTGGAATTGAAGGTGAGCACAGACAGGGATTGTGCGAAACTGATAGTAGTGGTGCTGACCATAGAGACCGGAAAATATGCTACGCCTGCAAGTACATTCGGCATTCCCTTCATCTTTGTCACTACCGACAACATGGGGGTTGACTATTACGACCTGGCAAAAAAAATTGCTGAAAATGATGTGACCGAACTCACACAGACAACTGAGGATGGCGTGTGGTCTAAAAAAGGAGCCATATTCATTGCCGATCAGCTTGATTCGATAATCAGTAAGTACAACGATCAGCGTAGTTCCAAAAAATTTCCCGACACGAAGAAGCCGGCCACATTTGGCGACCTGCAACCCAACCAGGATGAGATGATGTATGACTATGGCGATGCTCCTTATCATCTGAAGGTAAACTCACAGGGATTGAGAATGGATCATGATCTTAAGTTCCCGAAGAAAAAGCAGACCATCCTTATTTTGGGTGATGCAGAGGTGTTTAGCCCCCTTCTTGATAATGAGTATATAGCAACCTCCATATTGCAGAGAAGACATCCCGATAAAGAGATCATCAATGCCGGAGTGAATAATTATACAATGGACGACTACACCTCATTATATGAAGAGAAGGCAAGATTCACAGAGCCGGATATTGTAATTGTCTGCACTAATGGCGGTGATATACTGGAACAGTTCTTTACACAGCGGAATAAATACTCGCGGAGCAATAAAATTTACGAACCTAGTGAAGCAGAACTGCTGTTTTACAATGAACTTTACGAAAAGAAATAATTAAAACACATTTTATGTCAGCCGATATAGAAGAACTGAAATATCCCATTGGTCGCTATGTAAAGCCATCGGGCGTAACACCACACGATATCAAAGGTTGGATAAGTGCACTGAAGGCATTGCCATTGTGGATGGATGCATGTATAGAAAACCTGGATGTGTACCAGCTGGAAACACCCTACAGAGAGGGTGGCTGGACCATTCAGCAATTGGTGCACCATGTAGCCGACAGCCATATGAATGCATACATCAGGTTAAAGCTCGCATTGACCGAAGATAACCCGACCATAACCCCATATAAAGAAGCGTTGTGGGCCGATCTCGTTGACGCTCAAATAACACCCGTTAATATATCTGTTACCCTTCTTCATGCGGTGCATAGGCGTATGGTGGATATACTGGAACATATGAAAGACGAGGATTGGCAACGCACTTATTACCATCCGCAATATGAAAAGACATTCCCGCTGTGGGAGATGGTGGCATTATATGCATGGCATAGCAGGCACCATACCGAGCATATAAGAAGACTGAGGGAGCGAATGGGCTGGGCATATTGAGAAGGAATATAAAAGGTAGGTCAAATACTACTATTTTTATTGATAATGCCGCTATAGCTACCAGTAAAAGCCCTTGATTACTTATTTATTGAAAATTGTCTCTTACTTTTATTGTACAAATCGTAAAACATGAGTCCTTATCTTTATTATTTTAGTTTTATACATAGCCTTTTGCGCTATATCGTTATTATCCTTACATTGATCGTTGTGGTACAGAGTATTGTGGGCATGCAGAGCAAAGGCACGTTCAAAGATGGTAACAGAAAAATGGCTCTTTTTATGATGATCTCCTGCGATCTGCAATTGCTTGCAGGATTGGCGGTATATTATTTAGGTGGTCACCTCCTCTTGATTCAGAAAGGCATGGCAATGTCCGATCATTATAACAGGTTCTATGCAATGGAGCACCCATTGAGCATGATCATTGGTATTGTTTCTGTTCACCTTGCCTACAAAACAGCCAAGAAGACAATGGACGATGCCAAAAAGTTGAAGAAGATATTCTGGTTCGCTTTCATAGCATTGTTCTTGTTTGTGTCTCAAACACCTTGGCCTTCCAAGAAAGATACATCTAAACCATGGCTGCCCGGTATGGCAACTGCTGCTGTAGCGCATGCTTAGGACAATATTACAGCCTTTTTATACTTTGTATGTGATGATCACTTTTGTGGTCAGCATTCTTATTGCCCTGCCAATTATCGCTATTGTAAGTTTCGCCAATAATGTAAAAGGGCGTAAAGTGATACACATGATCATCAGGTGCTGGAGCATTTTCTGGCTATGGATCATTGGTATGCCGGTAAAGGTGAAGGGAACTGTGCCTGAAGGCCGGTATATCATTGTAGCAAACCATATTTCTTATATGGATACACTGATCATTTTCCCGGCAATATCCTCCTATTTTCGTCCGCTGGGCAAAAAGGAGATCAGTAAGGTGCCGGGTCTCGGGTTTATTTACAAGCAGATCGTCATTCTGGTTGACAGGAGCAATGCGGTGAGCAGGGCCGTGAGTATGCGACTCATGTGGCGGGTGCTGAGAAAGGAGGGGAACATTGTTATTTTTCCGGAAGGGACATTCAATGAAACTACAGATACTCTGAAGAGTTTTTATGACGGAGCATTCAGATTGGCACTCAATACGCAAACCGACATACTGCCGCTCATACTGCCCGATACTGTACACCGCTGGCATTACAGCGCCTGGTGGAAGATATGGCCGGGAAAGAACAGGGCCGTATTTTTAAAACCTGTGAGGGTAGCAGGCATGGAGCCGGGGCAGGTAGCTGAATTAAAACAACAGGTATTTGATAAGATGGAGGCAGAATTGGTGAAGTATAATTGATGTTTGCCCGGCTCTACTAAAAAATATTACGTCGGAAAAAACGAAATTCAGAGAGGAAAGTGCTAAAAAATTTATGAAAAACGCCAAAAAATAACTATCATTGGCAGGTTATATCGGGTTAGAGTGGAGTAAATGCATAAAAAATGAACAATTACAAATAAAAACGCTGTTTTAATTATAAAAAATTGTGTGAAAGTTCTAATTTTATCGCTGCAACAATCCGTTACTTATAAAAATCATTAACCGAATAAATGGTCTATATGCAAAAGGGTGTATTTAAAAATGCTTCTAAGCTGGCAATGATATTGCTGGCTGCTTTAAGTTTTCAATCTTACGGGCAGGATATCGTAAAAATAAGGAACCAAAATTTCACTTCTTATTTTTCAAAGTCTCAGCACTTGCCGGTATTGGTAGTTTATACACTCACTCCTGAATTATTCAATTGCAGCAAGCAAAAGGGCGAAAGCGGTATAACACTTGCAACAGACCCTCAATTGCCTGAATTCTCTGATCTTAAGGACGATTACGCAAATACTCAGTTCGATCATGCTCAGATGATGGCGCCTGAAGAAAATACTTGCGATAAAGACGCTTACAGAGAGAGCTATTACTTTACTAACGTAATGCCAATGCCTAAGAATCTTTACAAGTCTCTGTGGGAGAAACTACAGCAGAAAGAAATGGCAAAAGCTAAGAAATACAAGAAGATAAAAGTATTCTCTGGTACTGTTGGCCGTAACTGGATCATTGGTGCTGATAATAATATCATCGTTCCTGAATATTGCTGGAAAGTTATCTACATCCCTAGCACTGACGAATATCTGTGCTACCAATTCCACAATATCGAACCTTACTTCGATAAGGACAAGTTGGAGTTGCACAAGGTTGATATCAATACTATCGAATCTTTGGCAGGAGTACATTTTGTAAATGGCGTTATCTCTGCCAGCTACGTATCTCCTACACCTAATAACTAATACAAACATTTATAGGCATTCCGGACCGCTGCATTTGCAGCGGTCTTTTTTTTATTTACACTTCTTAATAACATTGTCTTATTTTATTCCTCTTATGTTATTTATACGTTAATAGTTCTGTATATTTATGACTTAAAATATACGGTTTCATAAGTATTGAGCTGTCTAAATATTATAAGCCTATGGTTGTCTATGATAAACTTTCTAAAGTTGCACCATTCAGAAAAAAGTATTCCCTTAAATTCCTGGCAATAGCTTTTATAGGTATTCACGTTCCGCTGATCGGCATGGGCATTTTCTTTGCGGTCTCTTCAGATCACCCCGATCTGTTTACAACGATAGTTTTTATGCTCGGGCTTACTTTATTCGCAACTTTTTGTACCCTAAGTGTATTGAATAAATTGCTTGCGCCATTACAGCTGGCATCAAAGTCTCTTAACAGTTATCTGGAGGACAGGATAGTGCCTGAATTGCCGATGCATTATGAAGATGAGGCAGGTGTGCTACTCGCCAATATAGGCAAAAGTATAGGCATACTAGACCATATGGTGGTAGAGAAGACGGGAGTAATAGATCTGCTATCTCATGATCTCAGAAGCCCTATGGCAAGGATCATAGGTTTGTCGCAGGTACAAAAGATAGATCAGGAAAATGGTAACAATAACAAATACACCGATGAGATCATCGCTGAATGTAACCACGCCTTGGCTTTGCTTGCAGATGTTATACATATATTGAGGCAGGAAGAGATGACCGGAAAATCTATTCCTTTGGTAAAGACATCTCTGAAAGAAATTGTGACAAAGAGTGCATGCGCCTTTGATATCCGGTCTTCTGAAAAAAAGATCTCATGGGCTATAAATGTTAATGAGGATCAACAGTTGGAAGTAGAGCCTACTTTATTTACTCAGGCCGTAAAAAACGTAATGAATAACGCAATTAAGTTCTCCCTTCCGGGTAGCACCATATACATTGATTCTAAACTGTCCGGTTCTCTTCTATATATGTCGATCAAAGACGAAGGTATAGGCTTTGATATGAAAGACAGCGAGGCTATTTTTCTTAGGTTCACCAAGTTGGGCAGAAAGGGTACTCAGGGAGAAGCCTCTACAGGATTGGGTCTGTTTTTGAGTAAAAAGATAATGCAAAGGCATGGAGGCGACCTAATTGCAGAAAGCAATGGTCCGGGTAGCGGAGCTACCTTTACCTTTATAATACCGTTTAAATAATAATTGACAAATAAGAATCAGGCCAGATCTATCTCTGTATTGTCACCAATATTCAGACTCTGGCTTAGCCCGCGTACATAAGCATCGCTGCCAATGATGCTTGAATTGAGCACCACATGGTGCAACTCTGCAAACGAACCAATGATAGAGTCTTTGACGATCGAAGATTCTATTTTCGTGTTCTCACCAATAGTTACGTTGGGGCCAATAATGGAATTCCTGATGTCGCAACCTTCAGCAATATTTACCGGATGAATAACAACCGTGTTATTATAGCTATCCAGTTTTCTGGTTCGTTGTTCGTCTTCCATTTGCTTCAGCAAAATGGCGTTGGTAGAAAGCAATGTTTCTTTCTTGCCGCAATCGAACCAATTGTTGACCCTGAAAGCATGTAGCACTATACCATCTTCCTGCATGTGCTGGAGAGCGCTGGTGAGATGATATTCACCATTTTCATCTGCTGTATCGTTGAGGTGTCTGTTCAGCGCATCATACATGGCTGCCGTTTCCTTGATATAGTAAATGCCCACCATTGCCATATTAGACTTAGGGATAAGCGGTTTTTCAACCATGCGTATCACATTGTCTTTTTCATTTAATTCGGCTACGCCAAATCTGCGCGGGTCATCTACTTTGCGGACACCTATCTGAGAAACAGGGCTATTCAGTACTTCTTTTACATTGTAATCGCAAACAGTATCGCCCAATACGATCATTACTTCATCATCACCTACAGCATCGCGGGTAAGCCATATGGCATGTCCTGTGCCTCTGCGATCATTTTGTGTAACGAAAGTATGCTTCAGGTGAGGGTAGGTCTTGTCTATATATCGTTGTATCTTTTCGCCCAGATAACCAATAACGAATACAAACTCGGTAACACCCGCATCAATAAGCTGATCTACGATCACCCCAAGAATGGTTTTACCGGCTATTGGTATCAGCGCTTTAGGCTGTGTATATGTTAATGGGCGCAATTTGGTGCCCGCACCTGCAACAGGAATGATTGCTTTCACAAGTATGGTTTGAACGGTGAAATTACGACTAAATACCGTAAACTAGCCGAGGTAAAAGGCGAAAAAATAGTACACATAAGTATATTATTTGGTTACATTGTCGTCTGTCATTGCAGCATAAAATGTATTCTCCGGCTCCCAATCTTCTATTTTATTCCCCTCAGGATCTGCTATGTGTGGAAATTTACCATACTCATTGCACTTGAATAAAATGCCTCTCAGTACTACAGCACTCTTGGAGATTGCTATAGTATTAGTATGAGCGCATAAAACAACAAAAGCCCGAAGGACATCCGGGACATTTGTTGTTCTATAAATTATTTGTTGTTCTTAGAAAGTAGCTGCGAAAGCAAGCAATTTATTGTGAATTGCAGTGCGATTCAAAGTAAGGTCTGTCTTCAAAACCCAGATATCAGCATACAACGTCTGTTGTGTTTGTATTGTTGTTGTATAAGTTGCTGCAATAGCGGCAGTAGCGGCTCCGGCAATGTTAGACTTGGTAATACCCAGTTCTGCCAGCATCATATTGTGGATGTCTGTCCAGGTAGTTTGTGCCATAGTCGCGTTTCCGGCAGCAATGTAAGTGTCCATCAAATTTACTTTTGTAGTAAAATCTGCAGCAGTAAATGTTGTTGTCTGGGCATATACATGCTGAGTTGGGATTGCACAGGTGGCTGTGAGCAGGCAGCATACAAATAGAATACGTTTCATCACCTAATTTTTTATAAAGTTATACAATTATACGAAAAAAGTTGTTATTCACTATCTAAGACAGCAGCACCCCCCCTATATAGTTGGGTAGAATACTTTAAAGATGGAGAAATAATTGGTTTTCCGAGTCCCAGAGAGCTCCATTTGGCGTCAACTGCTTCAATTGTGGCAGCATCAGCCGCAATTATGTTGGGCCAAGGACGGTCGAAATTGTCCAGCTTTTTCGTTTTCCGGGTACCATCCAGTCCCAGAATATTGTTATTAACTCCTCCGAAGAAATTATCGCGACGAGGATCCAGGTTATTGCAGAAGCGCCAGAGCACATCGGCAACATCATCAGCACTTACCATCTGCTCCACATAGAGTATCATTTTTATGCCCTCCATGCCATTCATACGGCATATAGCATCATGTACTGCTCTTACGTGACCAGGGCGGTCTTTTTTTATAGACACGAACAGCACAGGAAGGTCGTATTTACGAGCCAGATTATCATTCAGGCTGGCCAATTCCGGCAGTGCGGCAAGTATCGCTTGCTTTGAAAACGAAGGGTCAAGCTTAAATGGTACTAATGGCTCCATTTGCTCTTCCTCCCACTTTTTGGTGCCATCTATGCACATTTTACCACCAAAACCCAGTTTAGAGCAGCTATGGTCCAGTACATCCATTGGTCCCTGACTAAAATAGATATCGGTGACAGGATTGATGTTGTTAAAGACATATTGTGCTAATGGCAGATAGTCGTCGATCTTTACCTTGCCGTCTGCTACTACCAATATCTTGTTGAACATCATTTGTCCGGCACCCCACATGGCATTCATTACTTTTTGTCCCTGCCCTGCGTATTCTTTATTAATGGTAGCTATCACCAGATTGTGAAACACACCCTCTACAGGCATATTCATATCTGTGATCTCAGGCACCATGGTCATTTTTATAGGTGCAAGGAAAATACGTTCTGTGGCTTTACCTATCCACGCATCCTCCTGAGGTGGTATGCCTACGATCGTGGCGGGGTACACAGCATCTTTGCGGTGTGTGATAGCCGTCACATGGAAGCGTGGATACCAGTCGGGTAAGGAGTAATAACCTGTATGGTCGCCGAATGGGCCTTCCCATATCAATTCCTCCTCCGTATCTACATAACCTTCAATGATAAAGTCGGCATCAGCAGGAACTTCTATGTCGGGCTGTGTAATGCACTTTACCAACTCCACCTTCTTTTTACGAAGGAAGCCAGCCAACATGTATTCATCTACATTTTCAGGTAACGGTGCTGTAGCGGCATAAGTATATACCGGATCTCCACCCAGTGCTACAGCTACAGGCATTCGTTTGCCCAGTTTCTTATATTCATTATAATGGCGTGCCGATACTTTATGTTTATGCCAGTGCATGCCGGTCATGTCTTTTTCAAAGACCTGCATACGGTACATACCTATATTACGAATACCATTATTGGGGTCTTTGGTATGAATAGCAGGCAGTGTTATAAACGGGCCTCCATCCTCAGGCCAACATTTTAAGATAGGTATTTTACTCAGGTCGGGGTTGGCCATGATCACTTCCTGACAGGCACCCTTGCCTTTTACTACCTTCGGCATCCACGATGCAAATTTGCCTAACTGAGGCAACATGGCCAGTTTCTCCAGAATGCCGTTCTTGGGGGCCGACATCATTTTGAACAGATCTTCGATCTCGTGCATAGAATCATCCAGGTGATTGACCCCAAGTGCTATACACATGCGCTTTTCGCTGCCCATACTATTGATAAGCAATGGAAATTCTGTGCCGGTATTTTCAAATAATAATGCTTTATTTCTATCAGGTGTTTTAGAGATACGGTCTGTTATTTCCGCTATCTCCAACTCAGGATTTACATACTCCTTAATCCTTATCAATTCACCCGCTTTTTCCAGTGTGTCTATGAACTCCCTCAATGATTTGTAAGCCATGACACAAAGGTAATAAGATTGTGTCTGCAGCAACATACACCCATATTGTAGTTTGATGAGACGCTATAAGGAAAAGCAATAAAGCGGGGATATGAACCCAAAAGAACATCCCGCAAGCAGAGGCAGGCGGGATGTTCTTTCTTTCGGGATCTTTTCACTTTTATCAAGGTACTTCTACCACATTAAGTATATCGTTCAATATCTGTTCGCTGGTGATATTCTCTGCTTCTGCTTCGTAAGTAAGACCAATACGGTGGCGCATTACATCGTGGCATACGGCGCGAACATCTTCGGGTATCACATAGCCACGACGCTTGATAAAGGCATAAGCCTTTGATGCAAGGGCCAGATTGATGCTGGCACGCGGAGAACCGCCATAGCTGATATAAGGCTTTAACTTAGCCAGTTTATACTCTTCAGGGAAACGGGTAGCGAAAACAATATCCAGAATGTACTGTTCTATTTTTTCGTCCATATATACTTCTCGTACCAGTTTACGTGCCTTGAGAATATCGTCTTTAGTTACAACAGGGTTGATCTTGGACATGCCACCGGGATTAATATTAGAGCGAATGATCATGCGCTCTTCTTCCTTCTTCGGGTAGGTGATGATGATCTTCAGCATGAACCTGTCCACTTGCGCTTCCGGAAGCTCGTAAGTACCTTCCTGTTCTATCGGGTTTTGTGTTGCCAATACCAGGAAAGGCTCTGCCAGCGGGTAGGTATGATCTCCAATAGTTACCTGGCGCTCCTGCATAGCCTCCAGCAAAGCACTCTGCACCTTTGCCGGAGCACGGTTGATCTCATCGGCAAGAATGAAGTTGGAAAAGATAGGCCCCTTGCGAACAGCAAACTTGTGTTCCTGCGGATTATAGACCATTGTACCCAGCACGTCGGCAGGCAGCAGGTCGGGGGTAAACTGAATACGTGCAAAATCGGCCTGTATGGCAGATGCCAGAGATTTGATGGCCAGTGTTTTCGCCAGTCCCGGCACGCCTTCAAGCAATACGTGGCCATTGGCCAGTAAGCCTATCATCAGGCGTTCGACCATTGTCTTCTGACCTACTACAGCTTTATTAAGTTCCATGTTGAGCAGCTCAATAAATGCACTTTGTTGATGTATGCGCTCATTTAACTCTCTGATGTCCACTGAAGATGATATATCCATAGTATTTTTAAAATTCTGAACTCAAAAATATAAAAGGGACAATTATTAAAAACCGCAACAAAGGAATTTAACTTTTTTTAAAAACCAGCCAATGCCGCGGGAAAGCAATAATAGGGTATTAAACAGTATTTTTACCGTTTACTAAAATATATAAGTGCTGAATGTAAGAACGCAGCAATATAAAATGATACACAATGGAGAGTTTTGATATAAGGTGGATAAATACACAAATGATGCTGAGAGAAAGATTTGGCAAATTGCCTGATCTGGAAAGCATTCTTTTTCTGATAGGGCTCAATGTGCTCAATGCGCCTCTTGAAACTAAGTTCAGCAAAGAGCAAAAGCAGGATCTGATGCACATAGCCGTCTGCACACTGTTGGAACAAGTAGGCTATTATGAGAATGCCGGACGAGATGAGGAAGGATGGCCACACTTTCACGAGGTGAAACGCCCGGACGATATCGGCGGGCTACAGGAACAGGAAATAGTCTTGAAAGAGTGCATTATGATGTACTTTGATAAATTGGATAAATGATAAGAACCCGGATATTGTCCGGGTTCTTTGTATATAGTGGTGTTGAAAGTCGGAGATATGTGATTACCTGATCAGTGTTACATCGCCTTTGTACTGTTTCAGCTTGCCGTCGGGCTTGCCGATGATGATAACGTAATTGAATACGCCCATGTCTTGCGGAACACCGTTAAAGGTACCATCCCATCCTTTCTTCGGGTCTGTATCGTTGTGGTAAACAAGCTCACCCCAGCGGTTATACACGTTGAACATCACCAGCTTATGAGCACCCATGTTGATGATCCTGAAGATATCGTTGATGCCGTCTCCGTTAGGTGTGAATGCAGTAGGGACGAATTCTTCATTTCCATCAATGGTCAACAAAGTGATGCTGGCAGAATCGCGGCAGCCCCACTCGTTCATAGCATATACTACGAAGGTAGTAGAGTCTGTGACCGTAGCTATAGGGTTGTTGATATTCGGATTATCTAATGTGCCATCATTAGGTGTCCACCAGAAGATAAGCGGATACGGGGTAAGGTTTACCGCATCAAGCTGAACATGTTCTCCGTAAGCCACCACTCCACTGCCCGGTGTAATGCCGATATGTGCCGGCGGGCGTGGCGAAAGGGTTACCTGATCGGTACTGGTGCAGCCAAGTGGCGATGTAATGGTAATAGAGTAGAGATAATCGCCTACGGTGCCGCAACTGAATGTAGGAGTGAGGGTAGTCTCATTGATAAGATAGGTTGTAGGTGTCCATGACAAGGTATAGGGTGCACCTGCGGGTGTGGCTACCACATCCAGTTTAATAGAATCACCCACGCAGAATGCTGTGTCCTTAGTGCGTATATCTACATTAGGGCTTTCTACTGTAAGGTTTACAGAATGATTCATATCCGGGCATCCGGGATAGCTGGCGGTAACAGTGAATACTGTAGTAGTGGTGATAGTAGCTATCGGGTTGATGATGTTGGGATTGTTCACATATCCGCTAGGTTCCCAGTGATAAGAGAACTCAGAGTCACCATTTACCCGCATAGGAATAATTCCGCTGAAGCAGATGGTACTATCGGGGTTGAGCAATGTAAAGTCATTGGGTAGTACATGCACCGTTAATACGCCTGGTGCATTACACCCAGCAGTAATTTCAGTTACAGTTACACTATAATTAATGTTTCCAGAAACCATAGGTGTAACAACAGGACTAGATGTAGATGATCCGGTCATGTAGGTGGTCGGATTCCAGTTATACGAAAAAGTACCGGTAGTTGGTGTTACTGTAGCATGCAGTGTTAATGGCACACCAACGCAGGTGTTCTGAATTGGGGGTCCTACACTAACCGTAAATGGGTGTATGACTGTTATCTTCATTGAATCTGATGCTGAGGGGCAGCCCGGGTAACTTCCTGTTAATACGTATGTTGTAGTAGTAGGAGGTGTGACCGTGACCATAAGAGTATCGTATGGTGTAGTGCCGATAGGTGTCCATGAATAGACAAGAGAAGTATCGCCTGTGGCTACAATATGTACACTTTGCCCTTCGCATATAGTAGTATCCGGGTTGGTAATATGAACATAGAATCCATCTAGTATGTTCATGATTGCACTGTCAATGACCACCGGGCCGGTACTACCACAAGAATAAGGCGATAAGATGTAGAGCTTTACAGTTCTTGGTCCTCCCGCAGGTGAAATAACTATTGGATTTATTAAGAGTGTGTCGGATAAACTACCGGCAGGTATAACCACACTATCTGCAATAGTGGTGTAATCAGTACCGTTAACCGCAGTTCCTCCTATGGTATAGTGTATGCTGAAGTTGGTAGCTAATGGGTTGGTGATGTTGAATATGATCTTTCCGGGAAGACAACCTCGCACGCAGTATTGACCGCCCGAAGTAGTATCGGTAGAGTTCATACCCACGGGGTGCACAGATATGCCGGTAGATGTAAGGCTGCCTGCCTCCAGAAATACCCCGGAATCATAAATGTGGTCAAAAGCATCTGCAATACCTATCTTCAGGTGATAAGTATCGCATGGTGTTACATGTGCTATTGCCTGTAGCGTTGAAGTAAGGCCATCGTAAGTGATGGTGCTGCCACCAATGTTATTGACATAGAAAGAGCAGAACGGAGAACCCGGTCCGAGTGCAGTACACGTACTTACTGATGTAGAGCAGTTAACACTGTTGATACATACCGGGATAGTAGTGCCGGGCACCAGTGCAATATTGGTAGATCCTGCAAAACCTGGGCCTGAGATGAAGAAGCCAAATACATCGTTGAAGCTGGAGCAAGTAAAACCGTTATATTCTTCAGATCCGAAAACATAATTGAATTTTACGGTATCGCCCGCCGGACGAAAATCAAACTCCAGCACACACCTGTCATAGGTTGTTTGTCCTGCCAGTGCTGTAAGTTGCGGGTCTCCGCCAACACCATTACTGGTAGATGCAAAGTTAGAAGCTGGACCGCCCGCGCCATAATTGAGGCCAACTGTTTGCGCTCTGCCGGTAGTCAATACGATACCACTGTCGAAACTGAGGGTGGACGTGCCCATGAATGTGCCATTGGCCACCGCAGGGCAAGAAAGTATAGGGTTAATAATGATAACTCCTGTACCCACAAGTTTATTGGCAAGTGTGGCAGCAGTGGCAGAAGGTGTGATCACTATCTGAGCCTCAGATAGTACAGGATATATAAAAATAGTTGTTAGAACAAGTATAAACAGTGTATATATTCTTCTCATGGTGTTCCTTTGTGGTTAATTACGTGAAAGGGATGAAGCAGTAAAATAGTAACAAATATTTAAATAATAAAATTTCCAACATGAATTTCATGTCTATTTTTAAATAATTGACCTCAAATAGTTCCTTTTGATTAAATATTTGACAAACTGAGCGAAATTGCCCTTTAACAAAACATTAGATAAAACGGGTGTGAACTAGCCCGCTTTTTGTATCTGTAAACAAAAGTATATTCATGAGACACATTACTATTTCAGCGGTACTGACCGCCGCATTATTTGCTGCAGGATCTGTGCAGGCCCAAACTAACCAGAAGTTGAATTTGGACAAGGCCACTGTTTTCATACATGGTGCAGAATTGATCAGTACGGCGAAAGTCTCTTTATCTAAGGGTGAGAATGAATACCTGTTTACCAATGTGGCCGGTGATGTGAATAATGAGAGTATTGTGGTCAATGCTACCAATGGAACAGTAGTAGAGTCGGTAACATTTCAGAATAATTATACAGCAACCGATAATGTATCGCCAAGGGTCAAAGAGATAAAAGATAGCATAGAGTTGATGAATGGCCGCAGGCAGCCCATCAGCAATAAGATAGCTTCTCTGAATGAACAATTGAGCATACTGCAATCTAACCGTAAGGTGGCCGGTGAGAACACAGGTCTGTCTGTAGCCGAACTGCAAAAGATGCTTGACCTGGTAGGTAATAAGATGGAGGGCTACCTTAACCAAAAGAACAAGGAGGAGGATAACCTGAAGAAAATAGATGACCGCATTACTGCCCTTAAAAAGCAACTGACCGAAGAGCAGGCAAAGGGATACCAACCGGGAGGACAGCTATTGGTGAAGTTCTATGCCAAAGAGAATACCACAAGCAATATAACCATCACTTACATTGTACCTAATGCCGGTTGGACGCCAACTTATGATATATGGGCCGATGACGCCAAGAGCCCGGTAAAGCTATACTACAAGGCCAACATATACCAGAACAGCGGGGTGAAGTGGAACAATGTAAATCTTACCCTCTCTACCGGCAATCCGCAGGAAGGTATGCAGGCGTCAGTGCTGAATCCGTGGTATGTATCTTTTTATGTGCCAAGAACTATGGCCAATTATAACAGGAGCAATGCGCCTATGGCCCCTATGGCAGTTTACAATAAGTCTGTGGCCGATGAGGGAGTGGTAGCAGATGGCGTACAAAATCAGCAGTCTTCAATGAACGAATATGTGAGCGTGAACAATGAAGGTATCAATACTACATTCGACATTGATCTGCCATACACCATTCCCAGCGATGGACAGCAGCATCTGGTAGCCATTAAGAAGTATGAAACCCCTGCTACCTATGAATATTATGCAGCGCCAAAAGCTGATAAGGACGCATTCTTACTGGCTAAGATCACTAACTGGCAGGAGCTGAATTTACTACCCGGCGAAACCAATATTTTCTATGAAGGTACTTACGTAGGTAGGAGCTATATAGATACCCGCAATACTACCGATACCATAAGCTTGTCATTGGGCAGAGATAAGAAAATAGTGGTGAGAAGAGAGCGAGATAAAAAGCTGCGTAGTGTAAAGACTATAGGATCTAATGTAAGAGAAGAGTTTGCTTACAACATAATAGTTCGCAATACCCGTAAGGAAGCAGTGACCATAGTGCTGCAAGACCAGCTGCCGGTGAGCAATGATAAGGACCTGGTAGTGGAGGACAAGGAAACAGCAGGTGCAGACTACAACGAAACAACAGGTATGTTGAAGTGGCCGGTAACACTTAAGGCCAATGAAACCAAGACCATAAGATTTGGCTATACCCTTAAGTATCCTAAGGGTAAGACGATACAATAATGGGTGAGTAATGCATTTCTAAGGGATCGAATATGGCATAGGAGTCATGTTCGATCCTTTTGCTTTTGAAAAGTGGCAGTTTTTAATAAAAGTGGCAGTTTTGGGTGGGTGGTTTGGGTTAAAATGCTTTTCCAGCAAGGGTTTTGACCAATTTTAACAAACTGCTACTTTCTGCCACTTTCTGCCACTTTTTGCCACTTTTTGCCACATGTTGCCACTTTTATTGCCACATTTGTTAAGAAAAGTGGCAGTGCCTCGTCCCTAAATAGGTTTACGTGTTTCTTTTGTCTGAGAGCATGCCCGATGGCATGGGGCAGAGACCGACAACGGCTAAAAGCGTGTCAGGGTTGTGTTGATAGAGCTATATGTCAAAGATCCGTTTGTCTGTCCTTCACTTTGGTCAACCCGGTGTCAGATTAAGCTAAGTGACAGGTGCTAAATGGAGTGCAAATTAATACCATCAATAATGGGGTGCAAATAAAGATATTCACAAAACTTACGTCTGCATAGTCTGTAATGCGCTGCGGGTAAGGGTTTGGAGGGGGTGATATTTGTGGATATGTTTTTATTGCGGGGTCTATGTTGCTTGTGAATGGTGGTTTGCTGAACTTGAAAGATAATCGGGATCTACTCTATCAGAGGCTTCGGATTGCTGATATGCATTTTAGCTTTTACGGAAGTGTGATGCTGCCATTGTGGGGATGAAGGGCAACTGTGGGCAGTTCATATTATTTGTCGGTATTCGATGTTTTCCGCACTCTAGTTTTTGTTCATCAGATCATATATAGCACTAAGGTCTTGAGGTGTGAGCTGTCTTGAAGTGTCTTGCATGAAGTGGCGCTTAAATGCGCGGATAGCTGCTGTGCTGTCGTGGATGTCGTAGCCTATTATGCGCAGCGCCATAAGGTGGTTGAAGTCTGCCGGCGGAGTTGCGGGGTAATCATCATACCATAGTCCGAAGCCGTTTTTTGCCAATGTTTTCCATGGGAAGAGTACGCTGGGGTCTGATTTGCGGGTAGGTGCAAGGTCGCCATGCCCAATAAAGTTGGCCGTAGGGATATTGTAGGTCTGTTTCAGTTGTCGGAGCAATGCCAGGAGGCTGGATATCTGAGCATCAGCAAATGGTTCTGCACCATTGTTGTCGAGCTCTATACCAATAGAGCAGGAGTTGAGGTCGGTAACATTACCCCATCGGCCCAGTCCGGCATGATGTGCGCGGAGATAGTCATTGAGCATGTGGTACACGGTGCCGTCTCTGCCAATAAGATAGTGTGCGCTTACTTCTGTGCGCTGCAGTGTGAATGCTTTGAGGGTCTGCTCGGTACTTGCCTGTGCTGTGTGATGAATGACCACAAAGTTGGGCTTACGCATAGTGAAGTTAGTAGTGCCTACAAACTCTTCCGGTGCTTTTATGGTGTCATTTGCTGTGATGCCGGGCTTTTCTTTCAGCCGAGCAGCATAAGTGCCTGCCTGCTGCCTGTAGATCTTATTAGTAGAATGATAGGGTGGCCTGTTGCATGCGGTAACTACCATGCAGATAGCAGTACAGGCGAAGAAGGTTAGGTAGCGCATGCTTAGACGTTTACTGTGATAAAGCTAGCGGTTTGGCGTGGGAAAAAGAAAGATGAACATGTTTTTGTTTCGGAAGCGAGACGCTTCCAATAAATAGGTCGAAGCGAGATGCTTCGACCAGTGGGGAGTAGAGATAAGCCGCTTACGCTTTATCACCCCCGACATTCGACAGCTGGCCCAAGGGCCGGTCGAATATCGTCCCCTCTTAAAATAAGAGGGGAGTGTGTTGTTAGCGCTACAAAGCGGTCTGAGACCTCGATTTGTTTAGGGCGTAGTCAGGAAGACTACGCCCGGCAATTGAGCAATCTACCCCTGAATGAGGCTGTTGGTCAAAAAATTAGACCAACAGCGGCGGATATGCAAGAAAAGACACTCTACCACACACAAAAAAGCCTCCCTTACAAGGAGGCCTTTTTATGAATGAGTGCATTTTACTGCTTACTTATCTTGATTTCCTTTATAACGTAGTTGTTGGTGTCTTTTTGCTTGATGAGCATGTAGAGGGTGTATTTTCCTGTGGTGGTGGAAAAGGTAGCGATCATAGAGCGGGTATTGGGAGAGGGTGTTCCTGAGTCCATGACGTTGAGCTCTCGTATGGGGTTCTTATCAAAAAAGTCTTTGACCACCAGCCCGGCCTGGTTGCGGCTGTAGTTGGAAGCATTGTTATTGATAGAAACAGGAACGAAATTGTCGAAGAAGCGAGTCACATCTTCCACCTTATTGTTGCGCAACAGATATACGATCTCTTCGAGGGGAGATTTCGCATTTTGCGCCAGAGCTGTATTAAATGCAATAAAACAGCCCAATATAAATATTAATCTTCTAAATGTATTTTTCATTGGGATTGTGCACCTTTCATTAAAATCACACTCAATCATCATCAAAAATCAAGCCAAATATATGATTATTGGCACATTGGTGAAAATAAATTGTGGGATCGGGAGGTGGAGCGTCTCAAAGAGATACGTCCCGGTGCGAATGTCGCCCTTCGAGGGCCTCAGGGTGACATTCGGGTAAGGTGTGGGGTGTCGGGTAAATTTTTCTGCTGTTTATTTATCCACAAATGTGAATTTTGGGCGAGTTGCCGGGGTGTTTTTAACTTGCCAGAACCATATAATTAAGCTACATTTGTAAAGTAAAATTTAATTAATTTATCATGGGTTTGCGCCATATTTCTCAATAGCGGGCAAACACTTAGTATATCAACATCTATTATTTTGGCTACAGAGCAAATGGATACGGAAAAAGAAGAAGTACTAGTTCCCGGTAAAGAATATAATGCTGATAGTATAACCGTCCTTGAAGGACTGGAGGCGGTGCGTATGCGTCCATCCATGTACATTGGCGATACGGGCATCAAAGGGTTGCACCACCTGGTATATGAAGTGGTAGATAACTCTATAGATGAAGCACTTGCCGGTCATTGTAAAAACATTCACGTTACCATACACGAGAACAATTCTATCAGTGTGCAGGACGATGGTCGTGGTATCCCTACGGGTATCAATGCCAAGGAAGGTCGTTCAGCATTGGAGGTTGTTATGACCGTGTTGCATGCGGGTGGTAAGTTCGATAAGGACAGCTATAAGGTGTCCGGTGGATTGCATGGTGTGGGTGTGAGTTGTGTTAACGCATTGAGCAGCCATTTGCATACTACAGTATATCGCGAGGGTAAGATATTTGAGCAGGAATACAAGATGGGCATACCGCAGTACCCTGTAAGGGAAATAGGTGTGACCGACAGAAGAGGTACTACCCAGCATTTTCAGCCCGACCCGATCATATTTAAAGACACTATTTATCACAGAGATATTCTTGCGGCACGTTTGCGTGAGCTGTCTTTCCTGAATAAAGGTATCCGCATCATCCTTACCGATCTGCGTGAACTGACCGAGGAAGGCCAGATGCTGGAGGAGGTGTTCTACAGTGAAGGCGGTATAGTAGAATTCGTATTGTTACTGGATCAGAAGGCAAAGCGTGAGCAATTGCTGTCTCAGCCGATATTTGTAGAGACCCATGACAAGGAGAGCAATGTAGCTGTTGATGTGGCGTTGTCTTACAACTCTTCATACAATGAGCATATCTTCTCTTACGTAAACAATATCAATACTATAGAGGGTGGTACGCACGTAGCGGGTTTCCGCAGGGCCATCACCCGCGTATTCAAATCATACGGAGATAAGAACAAGCTGTTTGAAAAAGCTAAGGTCGAGATCACGGGAGATGACTTCCGCGAAGGATTGAGCGCTATCATATCAGTAAAAGTACCTGAGCCACAGTTTGAAGGGCAGACCAAGACCAAGTTGGGTAACAATGAGGTAATGGGAGTAGTTGACGTATGTGTGAGCCGTGTATTGGATGCATTTCTGGAAGAGCATCCTAAAGATGCGAAGATGATCATCGACAAGGTGATACTGGCAGCACAGGCACGTGCGGCAGCAAAGAAAGCCCGCGAAATGGTGCAGCGTAAGAGTGTGCTTACCGGTGGTGGAATGCCCGGCAAGCTGGCGGATTGCTCTGATAAAGATCCTGAAAAGTGCGAATTGTACCTTGTGGAAGGAGATTCGGCGGGTGGTACTGCCAAGCAGGGCCGCGACCGTCACTTCCAGGCAATATTGCCACTGAGAGGTAAGATCCTGAACGTAGAAAAGGCGCAGGAGCATAAAATATATGAGAATGAGGAAATCAGGAATATGTTTACCGCCCTGGGGGTAAGCATAGGTACGCCTGAAGATCCGAAACAATTGAACCTTACCAAGTTGCGTTACCACAAGATCGTTATCATGACGGATGCCGATGTGGATGGTTCGCACATTGCTACGCTTATCCTTACGTTCTTCTACCGTTATATGGAAGATCTGGTAAAGCAGGGTTATGTATATCTGGCACAGCCACCGTTGTATCTGGTAAAGAAAGGCAAGGAGCAACACTATGCCTGGAACGAAGAAGATCGTAAGATGTGGGTAGAAAAGCTGGCCAACGGTAAAGAAGACAGCGTGAGCATACAGCGATATAAAGGTTTGGGAGAGATGAATGCAGAGCAGTTGTGGGATACTACCATGAATCCTGCTACCCGCACACTGAAATGTATAGGTATTGACAGCAGTGCCGAAGCAGACAGCACTTTCTCTATGTTGATGGGTGAAGAAGTACCTCCACGCAGAGACTTTATTGAAAAGCACGCTAAGTTTGCCAGAATTGACGCTTAGGTTTTAGTCTAAATAGACAAATAGAATATAAAAATGTCATGGTGAGGCGCTCGAACCATGACATTTTTTTTCGTTAGCGGGTAGTAGCGCCTTTTGATGGTCGTGGTTCGAGCGCCTCACCATGACCATCAAAAGGCCGGTGACTTGACATCTCCCTGCTATTCTCAGCCGCCTTTCTTTATTGCGCCTATATTGGTATCCGCAATCGCGCCATTGATTTTTAACCATCCTTTATTATTACAATCAGCTATTTTTGCAGTATGGCAAATTTCGGATCGGGTAGATTCTCCTCTGTTCCTGTTGTAGTTAAAAATATCATTATCATTAATGCTATCATGGTCATGCTCCAGTTCGTACTGGTGAAGTTCAATATTGACCTTAGCGAATACCTGGGATTGCATTACTGGATGTCGCCACACTTCAAGTGGTGGCAATTCTTTACCTATATGTTCATGCATGGCAGCCCGTTCGATATAGGGGCTACGATCACACATATCTTCTTCAACATGTGGGGTCTCTTTATGTTTGGCAGCATACTGGAGAATATGTGGGGGGCAAAGCGGTTCTTTACCTTTTATGTTATCTGCGGATTGGGAGCAGGGCTCTGTCACCTATTGGTGATGGGAGTGCAGTTTTCCGGCTTCCATCATGCGTTCTTACATTATCAGGAGCACGCAACATTGGCAGAATACAGCAGTCTTATTCGTAACTATAAGTTGACTGACAATAGTTTTTTTAAGGAGGTACTTACTTTCTGGCAGCAAAATCCCAGTTGTGCAGACTGTGCTTCCACTTCTATACAGGGGTTAAGGCAGTATAATGCGGAGATGATGGATGTTGGAGTGGTGGGTGCATCAGGTTCGCTGTTCGGTGTGCTGTTCGCATTCGGTTACCTCTTTCCTAATACCGAGTTGTATATCATGTTCATACCCGTGCCTGTAAAGGCCAAGTGGGCAGTAGCAGGATATGCGGCAATAGAGCTTTTTTCGGGAATAGGTCAGTTCAAGGGCGACAATGTTGCTCACTTTGCTCACCTGGGTGGTATGCTTTTCGGATTCATTATTTTGATGATATGGAAGCGCAATCGTAATAATTTTTATTAATAACTTTACATACAAATGGGAACAGGGAAAAGAAGGTCGGCATTGTCATATATCCCGGGTTATAAGAATAACGCGGTGTTGCAACTTATCATTGCATCGGGTGTGGCATATATGATGCTGGCTATTTCGTGGGCATTGGTCATGATCGTCTATGTTGGAGATGCCAGCGCATTCAACACTTATTTTATTCCTAATATAGGGCTGGGGCAGTTGGTCGAGTTCAAGTCGCATTGGTGGACGATACTTACCTATGGTATGTTCCAGTTTCCGAACAGCTTTATGGAGTTGCTCAGTAATATGGTGTGGCTGTATTGCTTTGGCTCAGTAGTGCAGATGTTGGTAGGGCATAAGCAGGTGATCCCGCTATATCTGTATTCGCTGTTTGTTGGTGGTATATTCTTTTATTTGTTCCAGCTGTTGCCCGGCAAAATGGGTATGGCACCTGCTGCATTTTTGGGTGCCCGTGCAGGTCTGGTAGGTATGGCCATTGCCGCCATCACGCTTACACCATCTTATCGTTTTTATATTACCGAGACCTTTACCATACCGCTTATGCTGGTAGTAGGCGTATTTGTGTTTTTAATGATAGCCGGCAGCGGATTTTACCTGCCTGTGGTGGGGTTGATGCTGGGTGGCGCACTGATGGGTTTCGCCTATGTGAAATTATTAAGGGCCGGATATAAGCCTGCAGAATGGGCCTATGACCTGGGTAATAAACTGGAGGGATTGGTAACGCCATCTGAGCAGACGCAGAAACCAAAGGGTAGGATCATCAAGATGTATCATCCGCAGCAAGGCATATCTCAGAGCCGTATCGATGAGATACTGGACAAGATCAATCAGAAAGGCTATAACTCTCTGACCAAGGAAGAGAAGGATATGCTATTGAGGGCGGGTAGTGAGCAGTAGGGGGTTATTTAATAAATTCCAATACAGTTTCCGGAGGCCGGGCTATGATAGCGTTATTGCCGTTAGTAACAATCGGTCGCTCTATTAGTACAGGATTATCTGCCAGTACTTGCAGCCATTGTTCTTCGTTCAAATTTTTATCTGCATACTGTTCCTGATAGAGCGGTTCACTTTTTCTTACAAGTGAAGATGGGTGCATGTTCAATTGCTTCAGCAGGTCCGCAATTTCCACAGTTGAAAGTGGTTCTGTGATATACCAGCGTACATTAAAAGGTGCACCCGAATCTTGTAAAAATTCAAGTGCACCTTTGCTTTTAGAACATTGTCCGTTATGGTAAATGGTAATTTCTGCCATGATATTTTTAAACCGTCATTTCCTTTACATCAGGAGAGATAGTTAGTTTGCCTGCCGTTTTAGATCTTATCTCCTCAATGGTAACTCCGGGTGCATATTCTATACATACAAACCCATTCGGTGTTACGTCAAACACACCAAGATCGCTTACTATTTTCCTTACACAATTTACTCCTGTAAGTGGCAGGCTGCAGGCGGGTAGTAGTTTGCTTTCACCTTTAGGGTTAGTATGCTGCATTGCTACAATAATATTCTTTGCGGCAGCTACAAGGTCCATAGCGCCTCCCATACCCTTTACCATTTTCTTAGGTATCTTCCAGTTAGCGATGTCGCCATTTTCGGATACTTCCATTGCACCAAGTACAGTCAGGTCAACCTTTCCTGCACGGATCATTCCGAAGCTCATTGCGCTGTCGAAAAAGGCTGAGCCGGGCAAAGTAGTGATCGTTTGTTTTCCGGCATTGATGAGGTCGGCGTCTTCTTCTCCTGCAAAAGGGAAAGGTCCCATACCCAATAGGCCATTCTCACTTTGCAATACTACATTCACTCCTTCTGGAATGTAGTTAGCAACCAGGGTGGGTATGCCTATGCCCAGATTGACATAAAAACCATCCTGTAATTCCTGTGCTATTCTTTTAGCTATTTGTTCTTTATTTAAAGCCATTTTATAAATTAATGCGACAATGTGATGGAATGCGATAATGTGATTCCAATTGTCTGTTATTAAATAGGACAAACAAGTGGCCCGGTTTTATTTTGATTTACTTGATAAAATTATAGCATTTAGTAGTCTCATTATTTCATCTAATTTTTTCATGAGATCACTGTTAAAATTGTATTCTTTTGATTGCTGGCACAAATACAGCCAATACCATGTTTCATGAGCTTCTTTATCTGCAATTTTCAATTTATGAATAAAATCTGCTTTACTTTCGGCAGATTGCGCTTCCATTACATTAGCCCCTATTGATGTAGCGGAACGTATTAATTGACGAGCGATTACATACTTTTTTGTTGACTCCAGAAATTCTACATATTGAATTGTCATTAATGAAAATTCAATAGAGTGCTTCACTAAAGGGTTATCGGAAAAGTCTGTTCTCATTGTGTTGCTCCATTGGAATATGTTTCTACAATCCGACAATGCTCCATTCCATCACATTTCTTCCACATTGTCGCATTCCCCCACATTATCTTTGTCTAACAGTACGTTGCTCTATGCGTTTTTCATAGTCTTTGCCCTGAAATATTCTGTGTACATATATACCCGGAGTATGTATGTAATTAGGGTCAAGTTCTCCCGGCTCTACCAGTTCCTCTACCTCGGCAATGGTTATTTTACCAGCCATAGCCATAAGCGGATTAAAGTTGCGGGCAGTATCTTTAAAGATCAGGTTACCCATTTTATCTCCTTTCCAAGCCTTTACAATTGCGAAGTCTGAATCGAATGCCAGTTCCATAAGATAATTCTTACCGTTGAATTCGCGAACTTCTTTACCTTCTGCTACCTCAGTGCCATACCCGGCCTGAAGAAATACTGCAGGCATTCCATAACCTGTAGCCATGCAGCGTGTAGCCAAAGTGCCCTGCGGAACCAATTCTACTTCAAGCTCCCCGCTCAATAGCTGACGCTCGAACTCCGCATTTTCGCCAACGTAAGATGATATCATTTTCTTTACCTGCTTGTTCTCCAGCAAGAGGCCTATACCAAAGCCATCTACACCGGCATTATTAGAAATACAGGTAAGATCTTTAGTGCCTTGCTTCACTAATGATGCAATACAGTTTTCAGGTATTCCGCAAAGGCCAAAGCCTCCAAGCATCAGCGTGGCACCTGACGGTATATCACGTACCGCTTCGTCAGCGTTTGCAACAACTTTATTCATTGATTTGAGATTTGACTGCTAAAGTAAAATAATTGCGTTAATCTGTCAGCATATAATATAAGGAACAGTGGTCATATGCAGGATTCCGGTACTGTGTGTGAATGGGTATTGCCTTTTAACTTTTTCAACTGACTCGCCTTTTAATTTAAAGAATGTACCTTTGCAGTGCTATGCAAATAGAAGTATTGAAGTCTAAGATCCATCGGGTAAAGATTACCGAGGCCAACTTGAACTATATAGGGAGCATTACTATTGATGAGGATCTGATGAATGCCTCAAATATCATAGAAAATGAGAAGGTGCAGGTTTTGAACATAGATAACGGCGAGCGGCTGGAAACTTATGTAATAAAAGGCACTCGTGGTTCGGGTATGATCTGTATGAACGGACCGGCGGCACGTCGTGTATCTGTTGGCGATACAGTAATAGTAATATCTTATGCCACTATGGACTTTGAGGCGGCTAAAACTCATGTCCCTACCATCATTTTCCCTAAGGAAGACAATAGCCTGTAATCACGTATATTTACCAGCTATGAAGAAGGCCCTGATAACAATATTAAAGTATGTCATTTTCCTGGGGCTGGGAATTTGGATCACCTACCATATGCTGCATGAGCTGAGCGATCAGCAGCGGTCGGAGTTGGTGAATGCTATTGAGAGCATTGATCCGTGGTATCTGATCCCTATTTCTGTTGTTGGTTTTTTTTCGCACTATATAAGGGCGGTTCGCTGGAAGTACTTATTGGAGACCATAGATCTGCATCCTACCACTGCCAATACTTTTTTCGCGGTAATGATAGGCTATATCACCAATCTTGCATTGCCAAGAGCTGGAGAGGTAGCCAAATGCACTGTTCTGGCCAAATATGAAGACATGCCTGCTCATAAAATGGTAGGCACCATTGTGGCCGAGCGTGCCTGGGATGTGCTGTGTTTGTTTCTGATAGCTATTGCTGCTTTTGTGATGCAAATGAGCGCTATCAATGCATATGTAGGCAGTAAAATGGCCATTGTGCATGAAAAGATAGAGGCGCACAAGACAGTTCTGGTCATATCCCTCATTGTATTTGCACTCATTATTTTGGTGCTCATTATCATATACAGGCGCAATAAAGAGTCTAAGGGTGGTATGTTGCTCAAAGAAATGACCCATGGTATACTGTCTATCATCCATATGAAGAAGAAATGGGAATTTCTTTTGCTATCTGTAGTCATGTGGATCATGTATCTGCTGCAGGTATATATCGGGTTGCGTAGTTTGCATGACACTCATGCCATGTCTATGATGGCAGCATTGGTCGTATTGGTGTATGGTAGTCTGGGTCTTATCATCACTCCGGGTGGCATAGGTGCATACCCTTATCTGGTAGCCCAGATATTGAGTGGCCCTTACAGTATTCCCGAAGTGCCGGCACAGGCGTTTGGCTGGATAGCCTGGGCACTGCAAACAGTATTGATCATCCTATTAGGCCTTCTGTCTCTTCTATTGATTCATTCCTACAACAAAAAGAGAAATGCAAAAGCTGCAGTGGATAACAAGTAAGATACATACCCGAGAAGAAATGTTACGCCAGTGCAATGTATGGCGCGCCAAAGGGGAGAAGATCGTTTTTACCAACGGGTGCTTTGATATTTTACACCACGGGCATTTAGACCTTTTGGCAAATGCCGCTGATAAGGGTAACAGACTGATACTTGCCTTGAATACGGATGCTTCAGTACAGCGACTGAAGGGGCCTGAAAGACCCGTTACACATGAGCAGGACAGAGCTTTTCAGGCGGCATCATTGTTATGTGTAGATGCTGTGTGTATGTTTGACGAGGATACCCCGGAAGAACTGATAAAGCTTTTGAGGCCCGACGTGTTGGTAAAAGGAGGCGATTATACACTAGATCAGATCGTTGGCTCATCTTTTGTATTGGGTAACGGAGGGGCAGTAGAGATCATTCCATTTGTTGCAGGATACTCGACCACATCTATTATCAGCAGGATTAAGAAATTGTAAAATTTAATATTGGGAGCCTACAATATTACCATGTAAGCGTTTACTTTTGAAGCTTTCCGAATTACATGATCAATCATACTAAAAATACAATAGTCCGCGACCTCAGTTGGCTGGCTTTCAATGCCAGAGTACTGCAAGAGGCCGGAGATACCGCCAATCATATTCACGACAGGTTGCGATTTTTGGGAATATTCTCTAATAACCTCGATGAATTTTTCAGAGTAAGAGTGGCTGCGCTCAGCAGAATGGTATTGCTGGGCAAGGAAGCCAAGATGCATCTGGAGGCCAATCCCGATAAGATCCTGAAAAAAATTCAGCAAACGGTCATCAGCCAGCAGGCAGAATTCGACCGTATATTTCAGGATATCATAAAAGAGCTTTCCAGAAAAGGTGTTGAGATCAAGAACGAGAAACAACTTTCCCGGAAGCAAAAGGACTTTGTCAAAAATTATTTCGAGCAAAAGGTACGCACACAGGTCATTCCGTTGATGATCGAAACCATTCCTCAGACACCCTTCCTCAGAGATAAGTCTATATACCTTGCCTGTGTATTGGGAAATACCAAGTCGTCTATGCAGCAGCGTTATGCGCTTATAGAGATACCCACCAAGGTGTTGCCGCGGTTTGTGACCATGCCTACTGACGACGGATCTACAGATATTATCCTATTGGAAGATATCATCAGGTATAATCTGCCGGCATTGTTCGCCCCATTCGGGTTCGACCGTTTTATG
This sequence comes from Chitinophagaceae bacterium, assembly GCA_947447465.1. Classification (GTDB taxonomy): domain Bacteria; phylum Bacteroidota; class Bacteroidia; order Chitinophagales; family Chitinophagaceae; genus Flavipsychrobacter. The sequence goes on from CANFKE010000001.1 coordinate 187,775, forward strand.
GGGTACATCATCAAAGTAACCCGCGATGCGGAGTTGGATATAGATAATGATGTCAATACCAATCTTATAAGTGAGCTGGAAAAAGGACTGAAGAACAGAAAGAAAGGCCGCGCCACTCGTTTTGTCTATGACAGAATGATCGATACTACCTTGCTGAATTATCTTACCCGCAGGCTTGGGCTTCAGAAGAAAGACAACATGATACCCGGGGGGAGGATCCACAACTTTAAAGATTTCATAGACTTTCCATCTGCCATATTTGATGATATAGCACCACGTCAACAACCATTCGTTCATCCATTGCTGCGCCAGCCTAAGCGAATACTTGAAGTGCTGGAAAAAACGGATGTGATGTTACATTTTCCCTATCATTCTTTCGACTCTATCATAGACCTGATACGTGAAGCGGCTATTGATCCTAATGTGCAAACAATAAGGATCACCTGCTACCGGTTGGCAAAGAATTCTAAGATCATCAATGCGCTGATCAATGCGGTACGTAATGGTAAAGACGTAACGGTGGTACTGGAACTGAGGGCCAGATTCGATGAGGAGGCTAATATCAGGTGGAAAGCGCAGTTGGAAGAAGAGGGTGTGAAAGTGGTGCTGGGAGTGCACGATATGAAGGTGCATGCCAAGATATGTGTGATCAAGAAAAAGGAATTTAATAAAATAAAGCAGTATGCCTTTGTTTCTACAGGTAACCTGAACGAGAATACTGCAGCTTATTATGGCGATCATTGCCTGTTAACGACCAACAAAAATATCATTGCTGATATCAATAGGGTTTTTGATCATCTGGAAGGATTGGTAAAAAGAGGCAATGCATTAAGTCTTTGTAAAACACTGCCGGTATCTCCTTTAACCATGCGCAGTGCATTTATGGCATTGGTCGATAATGAGATAAAGCAGAATAAAAAAACAAAGAAAGGTAAGATCATTATCAAACTCAACAGCCTTGTAGATAAGGTGATGATCGAAAAGCTCTATAGTGCCGCCAAAGCAGGGGTCGATATCAATCTGGTCATTCGCGGTATCTGCTGTGCATATCCCGAGCAGAAGATATTCAAAAACCACATGAAGGGTATCAGCATCATTGACGACTATCTGGAACATGCCCGTGTGTTCATCTTTGATAATGGTGGTAAACCATTGGTTTTCATTTCTTCAGCCGACTGGATGGTACGTAACCTTGATCATCGCATAGAAGTAGCCTGCCCTATATTTAATGCGGATATTCAGCAGGAATTGATCGACATTATGAATATACAGCTTGCTGAAAACGTAAAAGGTCGTAAATTAGACAACGAGCAGAGTAATGAGTATGTGGAAAGAGGAGCAAAAGATCCGGTTGTCAGGTCGCAGGTGGCTATTTATAAGTACCTGCGCAATAAAAAATATATAGATTGATATTAGCCGCTATAGATATAGGCTCTAATGCAGCCAGGTTACTGATCTCCGAAACATCTATTTATAAAGATGGTACGGTTGATTTTACTAAGCTTACCCTTCTGCGTATTCCGTTGCGTTTGGGTTTCGATGTATTCAATACAGGGTTTGTTTCTGAGGAGAAAAAACAAAAACTCATTGAAACGCTCAAGGCCTATAAGCTGCTGATGAGTATCTATAATGTAGAAGCCTATAAAGCATGTGCCACTTCGGCCATGCGCGATGCCATTAATGGCCCGCAAATAAGGAAAGAGATATTTGAAGAGACCGGATTTGAGATCAAGATCATATCCGGCCTTGAAGAGGCAAATATCCTTTATGAGACCCACATTGCTGAAGGTCTTGCCGATAATAAATCATATATATACATAGATGTGGGCGGTGGTAGTACAGAGGTCACTTTGTTTACCGAAGGGCATACTATTTTCAAAGAGTCATTCAATATTGGCACCATAAGACTGTTACAGAATAAGGTGACCGATGAGCAATGGGACCATGTAAAGTGGTTCATAAAGACCCACACCAAAGATCATCAACCGCTCGAGGCCATTGGTACAGGTGGTAATATCAATAAGATATTCTCCATCTCCAAGCGCAAAGAAGGCAAGTCGTTGCCGCTTGACCTGCTGAAGGACTATTACAAAGAACTGAGTTACTCAACTATAGAGGAGCGCAAGCACTTATATCATCTGCGCGATGACCGTGCCGATGTAATAGTGCCGGCGTTGCAGGTATATGTATCCATTATGCGATGGGCAGGCGCCAGCGAGATATATGTGCCTAAAATAGGCCTTGCGGATGGATTGATCAAGATGTTATATAATGAGCGCGCAGGGAAATTATAATAGTTTCTTGCTAACTTTATTTTACAAATCTTTCTATGAAAAAGGTTGCCAGAATAATAATTATCAGCGTCATCATTATGCTTCCTATTCTGTTGCTGTCGAAGCTGGCATTCAATGAAGGGCATATTACATACAAAGATGTAGCCATTACCCTTGCAGAGGCATTGCTGGACGCGATAGTGATAACGGCAGTGATCAACTGGATAGGGAAGCAGCAACCTAAAAAGGCGTGAGCTAATACCACATTTACATACTTTGTAAATTATTCAACGAGCCATTTATTTGCGTAATTTTATGCCATGTCCAATTCTAATGTGCGCCCTACAGATAATTTGTCGAGCCAGGAACGTGAGTTTGAAAATACGATCCGGCCACAGAGTATCGAAGATTTCTCCGGTCAGCCCAAGCTGGTAGAGAATCTGCGTATATTCATCAAAGCGGCCAACCTTAGGGGAGAAGCATTAGACCATGTACTGTTTCACGGCCCTCCGGGCTTGGGTAAGACCACGCTATCGCGTATTGTTGCCAATGAGCTGGGTGTAAGTATCAAAGAGACCAGCGGACCTGTCATAGAGAAGCCGGCAGATCTTGCGGGATTGCTTACCAGCCTTGAGCCCAGAGATGTGTTGTTCATAGATGAGATACACCGCCTGAGCACGGTAGTGGAAGAATATCTGTATGCGGCAATGGAAGATTTTAAGATCGACATCATGATCGACTCAGGTCCTTCCGCCCGATCCATTCAATTATCAATAGCGCCTTTCACATTGGTGGGTGCTACCACACGTAGCGGTTTGCTGACGGCACCATTATTGTCTCGTTTTGGTATCAAGTCCAGACTGGAATATTATACCGCCGATATACTGCAGATGATCATCATTCGCGCTGCAGGTGTACTCAATGTGCGCATCACTTCAGATGCCGCTATGGAAGTAGCTCGTCGCAGTCGTGGTACTCCGCGTATTGCCAACGGGCTGCTGCGCCGCATGCGCGATTTTGCTCAGGTGCTGGGCAATGGTGTGATAGAGCGTGACATTGTAGAGCATGGTCTCAGAGCGCTGAATGTGGATGAGAGCGGACTAGATGATATGGACAACAAGATATTGACCACTTTGATCGACAAGTTCAAAGGAGGGCCTGCCGGTATCAACAATATTGCTACCGCAGTAAGTGAGGAGGCCGGAACAATAGAAGAAGTTTACGAACCATTCCTTATTCAGGAAGGGTATATCATGCGCACGCCAAGAGGGCGCGAGGCAACGGAAAAAGCATATAAACACTTAGGAAGGAAAAAAGACCCCACTAATTCAACATTGTTTTAAATGAGCGCAAGTAAAGTGAAGACCGGAATAGGTTTATTATTATCAGTTTTGACAGGTATCATTACTTCATGTAAAAATCATGAGCCGAAAAAAGTGGTCGATGCCGTACAGGTACATATGACCAATACGGTTGGTAAATTCGAACAGTTGGATAAAGCCAAATGGTTAATAGGCTCATGGAGAGGCGTAATAGGTGAGGGAGTGAGCGTAGAAAGCTGGTATAAGCAGAACGATTCTACCTACATGGGTGCAGGATTGTTCATAAAAGGCCATGTTAATCTGTCAGACGAGTCGATAAAGCTGTATCAGATAGGTGACGACCTGTATTATGAGCCTACTGTAAAAGGCCAGAATGGCGGCAAGCCGGTCACTTTCAAAATGGCATTGATCACACCTACTAAGATGGTGTTTGAAAACATGCAGCACGACTTTCCTCAAAGGATCACTTATACGCAATATACTGACGATTCTATGGTAGCATCTATTTCAGGTACCGATAAAGGTATGGTACGCTCAGAGAGCTTCCCTATGACCAGAAAAAAATAGTTTACCTGATGTCTGTTGATCTGTGTCGATGAGTATCGTACAATTGTCATATTCTATAAAGCGAAGTTAAAATATGAGCATCCCCTCATTGGGGGTACGTATTTGCACTTTTCTTTACGTTTCTTCACATTCTCTTTTTACACACACTTCTATATATATGAATAGGTTCATAGCCATCATGCTCATACTGCTTTGCTCAGCAGGGTCCATTAACGCACAGTATTTAGTAAAAGGCAACGTTACAGATACGCTCAATAATCTGCCGTTGTATATGTCATCGGTAGTGCTCATAAGGGCTGCAGACTCTGTAATAGAAAGCCATGGCAGGGCAGGCACCGATGGTCGTGTGCAGCTCAGTGCCACCAAGCCGGGTAAATACATCATTAAAGCTATGTATCATGGGTTTGCCGATTATGTTGATGCCATTAGCATCTCAAAGCCTGTAACAGATCTTGGAATCATACCAATGGTGTCTAAAGAGAAGCTACTCAAAGAGTTTGTCCTTACCCGACAGATAGCGGCAATTAAAATAAAGGGCGATACTACAGAGTATATAGCAGATAGCTTTAAGACAAAAGAGAATGCAACTGTTGAAGATCTCTTGAAAAAGTTGCCGGGTATTCAGGTCGATAAGAATGGACAAATAGTGGCTCAGGGAGAAACGGTAGCCAAGATATTGGTGGATGGCGAAGAGTTCTTTTCAGATGATCCCAAAGTGGTTACTAAAGGCCTGCAGGCAAAGGCAGTAGATAAGGTGCAGGTGTTTGACAAGAAAAGCGATCAGGCTGAATTTACAGGTATAGATGATGGACAGAAAACAAAGACCATCAACCTGGAACTAAAAGAGGAGTATAAAAAAGGATATTTCGGTAAAGTGGATGCCGGTGGTGGAACAGATGGCTATTTCCAGGATCAGGCTATGATCAATGCATTTAAAAGTAAAAGGCAGGTATCTGCATTTGCTATTGCCTCTAATACCGACAAGGTAGGTCTCGGATGGAGAGATAATGAAAAGTTCAGCAGCGGTAATGGAAGCACTGAGATAACTGAGGATGGAGGGATCATGACTACCTATAGTAGCGGCGATGATGATTTTGCCGGTTGGGATGGCAGTTATAGTGGGGAAGGATTACCTAAGACATGGACAGGTGGCCTGCACTATGCCGACAAATGGAATGAAGGCAAAGAACATATTTCTGCCAACTATCGTTATGCTATGCAGAATGTAGAGATCAATGGTGTTGCCATAACAGAGAATCCCTATTCATTACAACATTCAGATAAAACACAATTCAGCAAAGGCGATCGACATGGTGTTGATGGTATGTTCGAATGGAAGCTGGATACGAGCACTACTATAAAACTGAATGTAACAGGCGGGCTGAAATCTATGCAGACAAAGTCTGATTATGTGGCAGACGGTTTTAATACCAACCTGAATACCGGTTCCAGCAACATACGTCATATTACCAGTAATTCTGACGGCCAGTTCTTCAATGCCGACCTGTTACTCCGTAAAAAGTTTGCGAAGAAGGGTAGGACCTTGTCTGTGGATGTAAAGGAAAACCAGAAACGCAATTCCAGCAATGGTAACCTTACTTCTTATATCAGCGGATATACCCGGGATACTGCAGGTAACATTGTTTATAGTCCGGTAGATACTACAAACCAGAAAAAGGAGAATGCCAGCAATATTCTTGCCTTCTCAGCAAAAGCCACTTATACCGAACCGCTGTCAAAAAAAGTTTTTCTAGAGATCAACTACTCTACAACAGTAGATAACAGCACATCAAAGATCCTCTCTACAGATAACGGAGAGGTACAGATCAATTCATTGTATAGCAGTAACTATAAGTTCAACATTCTTACCAACAGAGGTGGTCTTAACCTGAAGTACAACATCAAGAAAATAAACATTGCCGCAGGTTGTGATGTAGCTAATACTGATTATAATCAGGAAGACATTTTATTGGGTATCAACGGAAGGCGTAGAAATTTCAATAACTTCTTCCCGTCAGCGTCATTTACCTATAAGCTGGGCCGACAGACCAGCCTCAATATCTACTATCATGGTAGTACCACACAGCCTACTATCAACCAGATACAACCATTGACACAGAATACCGACCCGTATAACATTACTATTGGTAATACAGCTTTGAAACAGGAGTTCAATAACAACATCAATCTCCGTTTCAATGACTATAAAGTGTTGACAGGGCGCTATACCTATGGCGGTCTTACGTTCTCTTCAACATCCGATGCGATAAGCACCGCGCAGAGTATTAACAGCAATGGTGTCAATACTACACAGTATGTCAATGTGAATGGCAATTATACCGGATATGGCTATATAGGTGGAGGCATCAAGATACCTAAGACCATTGCCTATATTGGCGGTAACTTTAACCCGAGCATCAGCCGCATTTATAACTTTATCAATAATCAGGCTAACGTGAGTGATAACAGATCATTCAACTTCGGATTGGACTTCAACGCGGATAAAGAAGGAAAGTATGAGATAAGGCTCAATCCATCTATCGCTTACAATGAGAATAAAGCATCTGTTGGTAATTATAATGTGCATTATACCACTTTCTCTACTTCGTTCTCCGGCTCTTATCAGTTGCCTAAGAAGTTTGAGATAGGCAGCAGTGTAGATCTTACAATTCGAGAGAAGACAAAAGTGTTCACTACCAATAACAACGTGGTGATATGGAATGCTTATGTAGGTAAGAAATTCCTGAAGAATGGCCAGTTGGAAGCCCGCATCAATGCACTTGATATACTCAATCAGAACATCGGTTTTGCAAGAAGCATAGATGGTGCTACCACCAACCAGAATAGCTATAATACCATACGTCGTTATGGTATGCTCAATCTTATATGGAACTTTACCCATACGCCTACAGGCGCACAGCCTGCAACTCCCGGCGCTATCATCATCAAGAAGTAATAACTGTATCAACGATCAGTGAAACACATAAATACAGCTACAATGAGAAAGTCAACAATATTGCTCTATATAGTTCTTCTTTGTGCTATCAGTGCAAAGGCCCAGTTCATAACGTCAGGTAAGATCGAATATGAGCGCAAGATCAATATCCATGCACAGATGGAGGAAATGGAGGATAATGAATGGATACAAAAGATCAAATCACAGATACCTAAGTTTACAACTGCCTATTTCGATATGGTATTCGATACAGGCCGTATCAGCTATAAGCCGGGTAAAGAAACCGAAAACCCGATAAAAATGTTCGGTAATGGGCCGGCAACGGAGAACATTGTTTATACCGACCTCAACAGCAAGCATGTAAAGTCTTTAAAGACGGTTTATGAGCAGAAATTTCTGGTGCAGGATACCCTGCGCACCTTGCAGTGGAAGGAAAAAGATGAGATCAGAATGATAGCCGGGTATAAATGTCATAAGGCAGTCTCTATTATTTGCGATAGTGTATATGTAGTTGCTTTTTATGCCGAAGATCTTCCCGTATCCGGTGGGCCGGAAATGTTTCGCGGATTACCGGGTATGATCCTTGAGTTGGCAGTGCCACGATTGCACACTACTTGGGTGGCTACAAAAATAGAGGCTAAGGCTCTTGCGGATATAGATTTTGTGATACCCGACAAGGGTAAAAAAGTTACTCAGGATGCTATGCAAGCCACCATCAAAGAGAGCTTTAAAGACTGGGGCAAATCTGCCACACGCAATATGTGGTGGACAGTGCTCTGATACGAACGCATGTACCCCATCAGATAAAAAGCAAGATCCCCGTTCTGAATGAACGGGGATCTTGCTTTATGCTTTAATAGAAGTTCTTAAGCAATCGACTGCTTATCCCTTTATGATGTTCTTGATCCTTTTTATTGTTTCTGCCTTGCCTATCAACTCTGCGATGTGATAGACACCCGGGCCGAATTTACCACCTACCAACATTATGCGCAGCGGCAACATGATATCACCTTTTTTAAGCGAGAATGAAGGGAGCAGGTCTATCGCACTTTGTTCAATTGCTACATCTGTCCAGTCGGCTAGTTCATTCAGCTTGTCTGTCCATGCAGCAAAGAATAATTCTTTATTCTCACTCCATTTAGCATCTCTTATCAGCGTCTCGTCAACAGTCTCGGGAGTTACAAAAAAGAAGCTGCCCTGTGCCCAGAAATCAGGCAGCAATGTGCAACGGTCTTTTACCAATGCTACTACCTTCACCAGCAATTCTTTCGAAGGATTTTGGCCTTGAGCTGTGATGTATGGCATTACCATATCGGCAAGCTTTTCATTATCGGTCAGTTGTATGTACTGGTTGTTGAACCACTTGGCTTTTTCAAAGTCAAATTTGGCACCACCCTTATGTACGCGCTCAATAGAGAACTTTCCGATCAGTTCATCGAGTGAGTAGATCTCTTTTTCTTCGCCGCTGTTCCAGCCCAGCATGGCCAGCATATTCACGAATGCTTCAGGCAAGAAGCCCATCTCTCTGAAGCCCATAGTGGTCTCATCTTTAGCCGGGTCATACCAATTCATTGCGAATACCGGGAAGCCAAGTCTGTCGCCATCACGCTTACTTAGTTTGCCATTGCCATCCGGTTTCAGTATCAATGGCAGGTGTGCCCATTGCGGCATATCTGCTATCCAGCCCAGGTACTGCCATAGCAGCAGATGGACAGGTGCGCTCGGCAGCCACTCTTCGCCTCTGAAGGCATGGGTTATCTTCATCAGGTAGTCATCTACTACCACCGCAAGGTGATAGGTAGGCATGCCGTCAGCTTTCAACAATACCTTATCATCCACCAGATTAGATTCAAACATGATGCTGCCACGTATCATATCGTTGAAAACGATCGTCTCGTTCTCAGGAACCATGATACGAATGACATGAGGAGTGCCATTATTCAACAGGTCATTTACTTCATCTGCCGATAAAGTAAGTGAGTTGCGCATCCGCTTGCGGGTATTATGGTCATATTGTACAGAAGAATGTTCGTCGGTTTTCAGTACCCTGCGCATTTCTTCCAGTTCTTCGGGGGTGTCAAATGCAAAATAGGCGTGTCCTTGTCCTACCAGCTGCATCGCATACTCACGATACATTTCTTTGCGTTCGCTCTGTCTGTAGGGCGCATAAGGTCCGCCTACCACAGGGCTTTCGTCCGGCATCAGCCCGCACCATTTCAAACAGTCCAGTATATATTCTTCAGCGCCTTTTACAAAGCGTGTCTGGTCAGTATCTTCAATACGCAGCACAAAATCACCACCATGGGCACGTGCATACAAGTAATTATATAATACGGTACGTACACCACCCAGGTGCAAACCACCCGTAGGGCTTGGCGCAAATCTTACCCTTACTCTTTTTTCCATACTGCAAAGATAGTTTTTGTTCCCCTATTCTGCTCCCTTACGCCTCGTGCAGTTCTCCCTGACCAACAAAAAAGCCACCCTGTTGAGGATGGCTTTCGTGGTTATTTCTTTTTATTAGTATTCACCGGTGGCTTATTACCTACAGGCACTACTTTCGGCCTCGGGGCTTCTTCCTTTATGCCATATTCCCAGTTGTTGATGATGTCAGTCAATTTCAGCAGTATGCCGCTATTCCTGAAGTACAGTAACATGAGCGGGAACATCTTGAACAATCCTCTTTTGATGGTATGCATAAGGTCCACCAACGGGAAGACGTAGCTCAAAGCAGCCAGACCTATATACACCACACATATGCCATATATGGCAATGATCTTTTCTCTTGATGAGTTCTTTCTGAAGAAAATTAGGTCGATGATAAAGATGAAAAGGAACAACTGTATGAAATAGCCATAATAGAGCGCTCCGTTATCAGAGAAGATCAGCTCGGTTGACATGTCACTGAGTATCTTGAAGAAAGTACTTACATCTGAAAGGTTCTTATTCACTTCCTGTGCTATGGTATAATGCTGAGGTATATAATATCTGTCAAATATGCCTATAGCAAGGTAATAGACAAGAAACGGGAATATAATATACAGCGCACATTTTATAGCTATTTTCACCATATCCATCTTGTCTTTAAAGAAGTAGAAGACAAGCAGAGGAAGCGTCATTCCTATTAGTATAGGTGTCTCTGAACGCACATATGATGCTATGGAGAAGAACAAAATGGATAACAGGAAGTAGTTCTTCTTCTCGAGATCACTGAAATACTGGGCAAGAAAATAGAAACCGCAGAAAAAGAAGATCATATTGCTGTAATCGAACAGCATAAGGTAGGTATAACCAAACACCTCGGGCATGCCAAAGAAATAGACCATCAGAAAGCCAACGATAACAGGATGCAGCTTTTGTTTGAGTATGGAAATGATCAGTGTAATAAAGCTGAGGACCAGTACGCTCAGCCAAAGCTGACCAAATGGTTGTACAAATATCTTGTAGATGATCTGAAGGCTGGTCACATACAATGGCTTCAGATGGTTATTGGTAGTAGAAAGGTCAACAGTATAGATAGAGTTGATCAATGTCTTTTCCTTTACCGCAAACTCAGCTATTGGCTCGGGGCCCGATAGCATGTCTCTGGGGTTAGGCGCATAGTAGAAGCAACGCCATACACTTAACGATAACAAAGCGCAAAATACCACCAGAAAAGGAAGTTCATAGATCTTCGGGAACTTCACTTCCTGAAATGATAGTTTCAGATTAGACCCCTTAAAGTACTTTAGGAGCGGTATAAAGGCCAAAACTGTTGCTGACAAAATAAAGATGGTCAACACTTCTTTAGATATTGGCAGGTGCAACAATCCCATTATGAATGGGAAAAATGAGGCAATACCAACGCCTAGTATAAATGATAAAGATATGACCACCAATAGCGGCAGCTTTACCTTAAATAGCTCAATCACCCCTCTACCGGTAATAAAATGCGTGATCAGCAAAAATAATAGTCCGGCGAAATTCATATTGGATTGTACTTTTTATAGGTGATCAGTAATTTATGCAGCTCTTCTTTTGAGATAGGGACCAATACAATGCTGCCCTGTCCGCGAGGAAGGAAGGTCCAGTTGGCATCTTCTACATTAGGACTGGTGGTCCACACAGACTTTATGCCCCCCGTATGATAGTAGAACGCAATAGGCTCGGGAAAGTTGAACCCGCTGTTGATAGACCTCAGGTATTCATTAGGAGGCAACAAGATCACGTTTTCTTTGTTCTTGGTATGTGCAGTGTCCAGTGTTTTCTTAGCATACTGGCACAGCGCATACAAATTACCAAAACGGTATTCCCGTCTTTCTTCCACACCCATGTGCTCCATTTGGTCACTGAGAGAGGGGCTCAGAATAAATTTTTCCAGCCACCGGTCAAACCGTTCTGTCTTAGAGATAATGAGCAGCCCTAGTATAGAGGCTATCATTAATATCAGCCGTTTAAATCCCATTGGTATTTATGATACTTGAATGGCAATAATACAAAATTCCTGACAAAGGCTGCCGTCACAAGTGCAAAATGAAGCCTGTTTTATTCGTTGGTCTTCTTGTTTGCAGGTTAAATTGTATTTTAGCACACAAAAACTGGGAATGGAGAAAAAACTTGTCTATGATATCGGCATGCATACCGGTCAGGATACTATTACTTACCTGAAGAAGGGGTATAAGGTCATAGCTGTTGAGGCAAGTCCTGTGTTGGCTGAGGAGGGCATGAAGAAATTCAGGAAATATATAGACGATGGCTCGCTGACAATCCTCAATGTTGGTATCTCTGATAAAGAGGGTATCCTTCCTTTTTATATCAATCTAAAAACCTCCGAGTGGAGTTCATTCGACTTCGCCTCCGGTTCCCGTAATAACTCTCCTTACGAGGTCAAGGATATACAGTGTATCACCACTGCCGATATGTTTCAAAAATATGGTGTGCCGTATTTGTTGAAGGTAGATATCGAAGGGTTGGATTATCTGTGCATTAACGACCTGCCTGAGGTAGGAGTTGGTAAAGGTGTGCAATATGTGTCTTGCGAGGCATCAGACGTAGCTTTGATAGATACTATGTATGCTAAGGGTTACAGGAAATTCAAGCTTATCCATCAGGCATATAATTTCAATCCTATTGATCTTGATCTTGAAAAAAATAAGCTATTCCCTTATTTTCTTACATTTTACATCCCGCTGAAGATCCGTTTTCAGAAAATATTCCCTTTGGAATATCCTTACAGCTCATCGGGGCCAATGCCACATGAGTCCAAAGGGCAGTGGATGGACTATGCAACTGTAAGGCAACTATATGTTGATTTCTATCAGGGAGATATGAAAAAGCCACTTGGTCACAAAAGCTGGTTCGATTTTCACGCTACGTTATAGTACTGAATATAGGGTACGATTTTCGGCCTGCTGTTGGTTCTTTCTGCCTGCTGCAGGCCGATTCTTTTTGATTCGGTTAGTTTTTTTTTGACAATACTCGTTTCCGCAATACCCAAACAAAATGAGCCGTTGAGCAATTCCTTAATTGAGCCGTTATTTCCCATTATCTTTGCACCATGTTTTCTGTAGATTCTGTACTGGCCAGCGCCCTTGAAACTATAAGACTCGAAGCGGAGTCGGTAAGTAAACTAAGTAGCTACATCAATGCTGCTTTTGCTGAGGCGGTGCGTGTCATACATGGATCTAAGGGGAGAGTAGTGGTCAGCGGAATTGGTAAAAGTGCCGTTATTGCACAAAAAATGGTAGCTACATTCAATTCTACCGGTACTCCCGCTCTTTTTATGCATGCTGCTGATGCTATTCATGGAGATCTGGGCATGATACAGCCCGATGATGTAGCCATAGTGATATCTAAAAGTGGCAATAGTCCTGAAATAAAGGTATTGGTGCCGCTTATTAAGAATTTCAAAAATCCGGTAATATCCATCTGCGGCAATGAAGATTCATTTCTTGCCAGGCAATGCGATATATTTCTCAATACGACCGTTGAAAAAGAAGCATGTCCTAATAACCTCGCACCAACTACCAGCACTACTGCGCAAATGGTAATGGGCGATGCGTTAGCGGTATGTTTGCTCAATCTGAAAGGGTTCACGGATAAAGACTTTGCCCGCTATCATCCTGGTGGCGCATTGGGTAAGCGATTGTACCTGCGCGTATCAGATATGAGCGATGCTAATGAAAAGCCGGTAGTTAGCCCTGCCAGCTCATTGCGCGAGGTGATCTATGAAATATCGGGTAAGCGCCTTGGTGCTACAGCGGTAATCGATACTGATGGACAGTTAAAGGGGATCATTACCGATGGTGATCTACGCCGAATGCTGGAGAAGTACGATAATCCTGCACAGCTAAAAGCTGCAGATATTCTTACCGCCGGTGCCAAATCTATAGATGGCGGAGAGCTGGCTACAGAGGCACTTGCGCTCATGCGCAAGCACGATATCAGTCAATTGATAGTGACCAAAGAAGGTCAATATGCCGGCATACTCCATATTCACGACCTTGTTCGTGAAGGAATAATCTGATCTTGATACATTTTCGACCGGGTAGCCTATTGAAGGAGGCTGCCTGCATCATCATGTCCGGCCATTCCGACTATCATCAATTTTGTGATTTTTATGTGTGCGCTCCTCCCCGTGTAAAATACCCTCCCTGTAATGGTGTTTTTCATGTACCACAGCAAAATGCGTAAGGGTATTTTTACGCTTACATAAGGTTAGTACCTGTCACCATGAATTACGATGCCTATGAGCCCTGTACGTGGCGGAATGGGAAAATGGGTGTTCAGGGAATGATCCCCCCGAATGTCCGCTTCGAAGCATGAAAATGTTTTGTTTGTTTGTTGCCCCTATGCTACGGTCATATTGAAACTTTCCTGCCTTCCGATCTATAACGGGAGGCAGGTCTGCTTTAAGTGCTTCCTGTTATTATGTTTTAGGTATATTTTCTGCTGATAAATCCCCATATAATAAAATCTAACAAAATTTTGATGATTATTAAGGTGATTAAATTCCCTGTCAATTACAAAAAACCTGTATTTTGCGCTCTATGAGCCTTGACCTGTCTGTTGTCATACCCTTATATAACGAAGAAGAGTCACTTCCCGAATTGGTGGAGTGGATAGAGCGTGTGTGTACGGAACATAATTTCTCCCGCGAGATCATCATGATAGATGACGGCAGCACCGATAATAGCTGGAAAGTTGTAGAAGAGCTGGCAAGAGATTATCAGTCTGTAAAAGGCATCAAATTTCAACGCAATTATGGTAAAAGCCCTGCGCTGCACGAAGGTTTTAAAGCAGCAGCAGGTAATGTGGTCATTACCATGGATGCAGATCTGCAGGACAGCCCCGATGAGATCCCTGAGTTATATAGCATGATCATCAATGATGGTTATGATCTGGTTAGCGGATGGAAAAAGGTGCGTTACGATAATGCAGTGACCAAGAACCTTCCCTCAAAACTTTACAATGGCGTTAATCGCAGACTTACAGGCATTAAGCTGCATGATATGAATTGCGGCCTGAAGTCTTATAAGCGCAAGGTGGTGAAGAGCATAGAGGTCTACGGAGAGATGCATCGCTTTATACCGGTACTGGCAAAGTATGCTGGTTTCAAGAAGATAGGTGAGAAGGTAGTGCAGCACAGGGCCCGTAAGTACGGATCTTCTAAGTTTGGCTGGGAGCGTTTTATCAATGGCTTCCTCGATCTGTTGTCTATACAGTTTGTAAGTCGTTTTGGTAAGAAGCCCATGCATCTGTTCGGTGCTTTAGGCTCATTTACTTTCCTGGTAGGTTTCTTCTTTGTGGTCTCTCTCATTGTTGATAAAATAAGGTTGGGCGCAGATTTTGGTATTACTAATAAGCCGGCGTTCTACTTGTCTTTATTGGCCATGATGATGGGTACTCTGTTTTTTCTTACCGGCTTTATTGCAGAATTGATCACCCGCAATGCCGCCGACAGGAATGTGTACCTGATGGACGAGAAGATCGGTTGGGACTAATATCTGCAATGAAAAATGCCTGTATTCAGGTATAACTGTTCTCATAATGAAGCTGATCTATCGTGCTTTCTTCCTTTGTCTATTGCCGGTATTTGTGCATGCGCAGACCTTTGTAGCGTTTACCCCCTGCATTACAACAGGGTTGGGAAACCTCGCCCAGAAGTTTAGCCCTACAATAGAGATAGGTCGTCAGTGGGATGTTTTCAGTACAGCACTGGCATTAGGTAAGACCGGCTGTGGACAAACAACCGGCCGCGATACTTCATTTTATATGGAATTACGTCCCAATCTGAATGTGTTTCAGGTGGGCAAATTTGTCAATACATTCACCCCCGGCATCGGATATGTCTTTGGTGCATCCCAAAATATGATGATAGAATTCACATCCGGCATTGAGTATTCTTATACCAATAATGTGCACGTCAATATTATGTTCGGTCAGTACTATTTTAGCGGAGTAACGTCTTCAAGTTCTACTGCATTTTTTGGTATTTCTATTGCCAAGTTCTTTTCTCCAACTCATCCCAAGCCACTCATTCAGCAACAGTAGTTTATACCCGTTATGCCCTAATATACGCATGCGTCTACAGGTAGCAGTAGTTGAATAAAAGACTATAAATGCTCCAGCAAAAACTCTATAGTTCTGGGATAGTAAAAATGCTCCAGCATGTGGATTCGAGCAGCAAGGTCATCAGGGCTGTCAGTTGGCAGGATGTTGCAACATGCTTGTGTTATAGTAGCGCCATTGTCATACACTTCATCTACATGATGAATGGTGATGCCTGAATGTTTATCTCCGCTTTTGATAACAGCATCATGTACATGATGCCCGTACATGCCTTTCCCTCCGTACTTAGGCAGTAGTGCAGGATGAATATTGATGATACGACCATGGAATGTATGGATAACAGATGCGGGTATCTTCCATAGAAAGCCCGCAAGTACTATCAGATCGGGTTTCAGGTCTGTGAGTTGCTCCAGCATCATGGTCTCACCAAAAGTCCGGCGATCAACTATAAGAAAAGGAATGTGTTCCTTTTTGGCAATATCCAATACACCTGCTTCCGCTTTATTACTCACTATCAGCGATACATGCGCCTTGCCATTTTGTTTGAAATGGTCAATGATTGCTCGGGCATTACTGCCGGTTCCTGATGCGAATATGACTATTGAATGCATGGCGGTGGAAAATACAAGTGAGTATTGAAATGAGTTTATGCGTGTGTTGGGGTGATGATAACAGGTGCTGTAATGGCGGGTTTGGGTGCAGCCTGCTCTGTCGGTTCTTTCTTAATGACGCCGGTATATATTAATGCGAGTATTGCTGCGCCGGCTATGATACGATATACCCCGAAAGCCTTAAAGCTATGTTTTTGTACATAGGTAATGAACGATTTGATGGCCAGTACAGAAACAATGAATGAGATCAGGCATCCTGCTACGAGCATACCCAGGTTGTCGGTAGAGTGGAATACCTCAGGGGTTTCTTTGTAAGTGTCCAGTATGTCTTTAGCAGTAGCTGCAGCCATTGTAGGCACTGCCAGGAAGAAAGAAAATTCGGCGGCTACTTTTTTATCGAGCTTAGAGGCCATACCACCTATGATGGTAGAAGCACTGCGGCTGAGTCCGGGGAATATGATAGACAGTATCTGAAACAAGCCCACTTTAAGTGCCTGTCCGTTGGTAATATCTTCTTCGTGATGCACAACAGGTCTTTTGAACCAGCTATCTACAAAAAGCAGCACTACGCCACCCAATAGTGTTATGCAGGCAATGGCAGTAACGTTGCCTAAGAGATGGGCAATATGTTTTTTGAGCAGCAAACCGAAAATAAGGGCGGGTATGACCGCAATGATCAGTTTTACATAGAAAGCAATGCCTTTGAAATTGAGGAATTTTTTCCAGTACAACACAATTACCGCCATGACCGCAGCAAACTGAATAACAATGTCGTACATGTTGCTGAAGGGCTCATGAGGGTCCATGCCCATAATGGCCTTGGTAAACTTAATGTGTGCTGTTGATGAAATAGGGAGAAACTCCGTAACCCCTTCTATAATGGCAATAACTACTGATTGTAACCAAGTCATGATCTACGGAATGTTTATGTATTTGTGTGTTTGTAAAGATAATTGCCACTGAGGGTTTTGCTTGATATAGTCGATGATAAGTGGGGTGACTGAGTCTCTTTTGCTCCACTCAGGCTGCAAATACAGAAGGCAGTCTTTGCTCACTTTTGCCGCATGTTCTTCTGCCCACTTAAAGTCGCTTGGGTGATAAACTACCACCTTCAGCTCATTGGCCATATCCAAAGCTTCGCGGAGAGGTGCTTTGAATTTTTTAGGTGACAAGGTTACCCAATCGATAGCACCGATAATAGGTGACGACCCCGAGGTCTCGATATGAGTTTTAAAGCCTGCCTGATGCAAGTGGTCGCAAAGTGCGGTTAGGTCATGCATAGCGGGTTCTCCGCCGGTAATGATGGCAATGCGGCCGGGATGATCAGCTGCTAATTGTGTAATTTCAGTGACGGTCATTTGCGGATGTATGGAAGCATCCCAACTTTCTTTTACATCGCACCACACACAGCCTACGTCGCAGCCGCCCAGTCTTATAAAGTATGCTGCCTTTCCGGTATGCAAGCCTTCACCCTGCAGGGTATAGAAGTGCTCCATTACTGGGTAGGCAATTGTATTTGATTCGGTATTGGTCAAAATAGTTTTGTTTAGTGCTCCGCCTCGGCGGAGTAAATGATCGGCAATATCAGCCGTTAACTGCCGCTGCCGCTTTTTGTTTTGCTGCCTGTAGAGTGTTCATCATCAGGCCGCAGATGGTCATAGGGCCAACGCCCTTAGGAACCGGGGTAATATAGCTGCAAAGTGGTGCAACATTGTCATAATCAACATCGCCAACCAGCCTTGAACCGCTCTTTTTTGTAGCATCATCAATTCTGTTGATACCCACATCGATCACGATTGCGCCCGGACGAACCATATCTGCAGTGACGAAGAAAGGCTTACCAATGGCAGCAACTATGACATCGGCAGTGCGGGTTATCTCGGCCAGATCCTTAGTTCTGGAGTGTGTTAGTGTTACTGTGGCATTGCCGGGTTTTGTATTGCGGCTCAGCAATATGGTCATAGGCGTACCTACAATATTACTACGGCCAATAACTACACAATGCATACCGGCCACATCAATATTATAATGCTCCAACATCAGCATGATGCCATAAGGAGTAGCCGGTAAAAATGTAGGCTGTCCCAGCATCATCTTGCCCTGAGAGATGGGGTGGAAACCATCCACGTCTTTTGCAGGATCAATGGTATTGATGATGACATCTCCTGATATATGGTTGGGTAAAGGTAATTGCACCAATATGCCATCCACATCATCGTTGTCATTGAGTTTCTTTACTTCGGCTATCAGTTCGGCTTCTGTAATAGAAGGGTCGAACCGCAGGAGTGTAGATTCAAAGCCCAGCTCGGCACAGCTTTTTACTTTGTGGCCAACATAGGCTTCACTTGCGGGGTTATTACCTACGAGAATAGCAGCCAGATGAGGCTTTTTGCCTCCTGTTGCCTGCCAGTCGATAACGTCCTGTTTTATTTGCTCTTTGATATGAGCTGATACGAGTGTGCCGTCAAGTATTTGCATAGTGCAAATATAAACATTTGCGGGGTTGTAAGTTGATGTTTTGCAGGAAATGCTATGCGTTTTGTTTCATTCTGGCATAGGTGATCCTGGAGATCTCGCTGATGGTTTCAGCCAGCTTTTTTACATCATTCCCCTTGGTCATGACTGTGATCAGGTATGTGTTGTTGTTGATATATACAATGCCTGTTTCGTGCAATTCATTGAACTGTGCATTGCCTGCTTCACCAAACTTATGTGCAATCTTAACATCTGCAGGGAGCCCTTTTACTAAGCCATCTTTAAAATTGCACTGGGCCAGTAACGAAGTAGCAAATTCAGAATTATTGATGTTGAGATATGCGGCATTGTAAAGCGCATTCATAAAAATCGAATAGTCATGGGCAGATATTGTATAAGCCATGTAATCCGCCATATTAGGTTTAGGAGGTGTGAGTCCCAGATCTGCAAATACTTTGATCAGCATATCAGGATTCATGATCCTGTTGAGTAATTGTGTAGCATTATTGTCGGAGTAGGCTATCATGTAGGTAAGTAGCTCCTTAACTGTGTAAGACTGTCCCGGCCTGATAGTTTTTGACTCGTAGGTTTGTTTAATATTGACAACACCCTGCGGGTTATACAATATTTTTTTGTTGAGGAATGAAGGATCATTCTCACCCATTCTTAAAATAGTGAACATGACAGGCAATTTGAATAAAGAGCCCGGTAAATAAGTTTCTTCTGAGTTGACAGATGTCCAGTGAGCATTGGAAAACTCTTTGATAAAAACGGATGCATTGATAATTACACCGGCTTTTTTTTCATTTTCGATGAGGTTAGTGATGTCATTTTTTAATGCAACCAGATCTTGTGCTTCACATTCTTTACTTACCGCGATAAGAGGCTGAATGTACATGTAGCCTTTCAATCTTGATATCGAAAGGTCACAATTGGAACCGTTGGCAGAAGGTGGGTATTGTTCGGTGGCTATTGCTGAGCTGGTGGTCAGTTTTTTAAACAATATAAAACTAAGCCCGCTGCAAATTATGGCCAGCAGAAGGGTGTATATGATAGGGATCCTCTTTTTAAAAAAGTTCATTTAGTTTATGAATTACAGTTAGTGAATCACAGGTGATTATATCAGGTTTAATAGCAAATTGATTAAGGGGAGATAAAGTTAGCAATTTGCATAAATTGAACTGTTAAAAATGTGGTCAAATGGAAATTTATTGTATTATAAATTGTAGATAATACAAATCAAAAGAATTGTAAATAATTATTTATACAAATTGAATCTTGTTTGTATCTGTAAGTAAAGAGAATCATCACAGAAGGGTAAAAAGAATATCCAGATCTATATTTTGAGCATTTTGATAAGACTCAGATACCAGTAAATCGTTTAAGTTTGTTCAAAAGAAATGTGATGAAAAGGATTATCCTGTCTATCTTAACCATGATCCCGATAGCTGTTATAGCTCAAATACCGACGGGATATTATAACAGCGCCACCGGTCTTAGCGGCCAGTCGTTGCGAGTGGCTTTGCGCAACATCATTCGCCCGCATACTACGCTTACCTATACTCCGGGTCTGTGGAACGCATACTACACTACAGATGTGAAACCAAATGGTAAACTGTGGGATATGTATTCTGATATACCCGGAGGTACACCTGCCTATGAGTTTGTGCTGGGACCAACATCGTCGGGTGGTAACCAGTGTGGTAGTGTGAGCCCATCGGCAGAAGGGAGCTGCTATAACAGAGAGCATACATGGCCGCAGAGCAAATTTGTGAGCGATACCCCTATGCAAAATGACCTGTTCATAGTATATCCTACTGATTATTATGTAAATAACCAGCGCGGAGATCTGCCGTATGGTAAGGTGGGGTCTGTAAGTCATACGTTTACGAATGGTAGTAAGTTGGGTACAAATGCATATCCGGGAGCGCCATCGGGCAATTGTTATGAGCCATTGGATTCTTTTAAGGGAGACCTTGCGAGGACCTACTTTTATATAGCTACTTGCTACTGGACCGCACAGGACAGTGTGAAATTTACGACCTGGGAAACTGCTGCCGGTCTTACGTTTAAACCGTGGGCCATACAGATGTTGCTGGAGTGGCATCATAATGACCCTGTAAGCCAGAAGGAGATCAACCGTAATAATGCAGTATTCCCATTACAAGGCAACAGAAATCCATTCATTGACCATCCTGAATATGCTGATTGTATATGGGGAACTACCTGCACCGGAGTAGGTGTCAATGATGTAGCCGGTTTTACTCAGTCGGTAGTGTCTTATGTGAACACGGCCAATAACACACTGGTTGTGAACTGGGATAACCTGACGGATGATGAGTTGAAAAACCTTTCTGTGTTGAATATGAATGGGCAGATGGTCTATAATGCAGCCGCGACAGGAATGAGCAGATCGGCAGTTATTAGTACTGCCAACTGGGCCAAGGGTATCTATGTGTTGAGGATACAGAGCCTTAATAAAGCAGATAGCAGGAAAATAGTGATACAGTAATAATTGATCTCATAGTTGAAGTATTTATAAGGGCGGTAAGCGGTGTGCTTACCGCCCTTTTTTTAGAGAAGTTTTGGACAGGTATTCTATTGATATTAGTATCCGAAGATATCTTCCATTGACAGTTTCTTTACTTCACCTACCTTCTTAATATCGTCCATGCTTAGTTTATTCTCTGAAGCGAGGATGCAATAGGTGTAAGGTTTGTTGGCAATGTTAGCGCTGTGGAATTGCTTCAGGTCGTTGAACTGGAGCTTGTCTGCATTATCGTAGATCTTTTTGCGGATATCTTCATTGAGTCCTTTACGTTCCGCAGCAAGGTAGTTATAAATGATACCATCCTGAGTGATGCGGTCGGTCTCGATATCTTTTTTAACAGCGGAGCGAGCGGAGATCACATTGTTCTCTAAGGACGGAAGGTCGTTGAGCAATTCGTTCATTGCTTTGATCGACTCATTGAATTTGTCGGCCTGACAACCAATGTATGCCGTTACCATGTATGGATCTTCCTTCTTGTCTGGAGCCGCAAAGAAAGCACTGGTAGAGTAGGCAAGAGCCTTACTTTCTCTGATGGTCTGGAAGACCAATGCGCCCATTCCTGCACCGAAGTAGTTGTTGAAGATGTCGATGACCGGTTGTTTGGCAGCGTCGTAACCCGGAATATTCCTTATCCAGCGAATTTCACTCTGCACCATGTCGTAGTTGGCAAAGAGCACTTCGTTTTTATTCTGAGTTGTAAAGGCGAAGACCTTAGGAGCCGCAATGGCTTTGAACATAGCCGGCATTTTATGCGCTGTTTTCAGTTCGGCAGTGAGATTGCCGATAGTAGCAGGGCCATAATAAAGTATGCGGTGGCTGTAGCTGAACATATTGTGCAGCATTTCTGTAAGTTCAGCACTGGTAAGGTTCTTCAGTTCTTCGTTGGTCAGTACGTAGTTGTACGGATTGGCTGCTCCATAACGTGCATAGCTGGTAAGGCCCTGCATGATCTGTGTCTTGTTGTTCTTGGCATCTGCGCGGCTCTTGGCAAGGCGTGCCTTCAGTGAGTTCAGCGCCTTATCATCTGCTACACAGTTGGTGATGAGGTCATCGAACAAAGCAACCGCCTGATCGAAGTTTTCCTGCAAGCCTTCTATAGAAATGGTAGTGAACTCGCCTGATGCATTGATATTGAAACTGCAAGCCAATTTGTAAAACTCTTTAGAGAATGCTTCGGCAGTCTTATTTTCTGTACCCAGGAACTGGAGGTATTGTGCGGCAACAGCTAAGCGCTTATCGTTCCATGTACCCATCTTGAAGCGATAAGCCATACGGAACAGACCATTGTCGTTGTTGTGTACATAGAGTACTTCAGCAGGACCTATGTTGGTCTTGCTGAGGTCTTTATTATAGTCGAGCCAAACAGGAGCAACGGGATCTACCGGCATATTGTTGACCTCTTTTACAAACCAAGACTGTGATTTTGCATTTGTCTCTACCGGAGTGATAGGTGGCTTACTTACCTTGACAATGTTCTTGTCTTCTCCCTTGCGCTTATAGATAGCTACATAATTGTTAGCGAAATACTTGTTGGCGAAGTCGGTAATGTCTTTTTTGCTGATGGCAGACAGGCGCTCAATGTAGTCCACATCTTCCTGCCAGTCTTCTTCTGATGTGAAGGCATTCATGAGTGCGCGGGCACGAGTACCGTAGTTCTCGCTTTGCTGCATCATTGCTTTCTTCTGATTGTTGATGATAGAGACAACGAGGTTGTCATCGAAATTACCTTTTTTAAGATTTTCTATTTCTCCCAGAATCAATGCTTTTACTTCTTCCAGGCTCTGGCCCATTGTAGGATTGCCCTGGAGATACATGTAGCCATGATCTATCAGTATATCTGCACTTGCAGATGCGCGGAGCAGCTTTTGTTTCTTTACGAGGTTAAGGTCTATGAGTCCGGCACGACCATTGGTGAGTATCTGACCTACAATGTCGGCCAGTATAGCATCTTTGGCATGTACACCCGGCAGGCGGTAGCCTATAGCTACGAATTCAGCATCGGGGCCATTTACTTCTTTTTCAATAGGTGCTGTTATCGGATCTTCGGGTTTGAAGGTATAAGGGGTGATCTTCTTTGAATTGAGTTTAGAGAAATACTCATCTACTTTACCGATCAAAACATCGGGGTCGAAATCGCCGGAGATGATAATACCCATGTTGTTGGGTACATACCATGTGTTGAAGTATTTTCTGATCTCGAGCAATGACGGATTTTTAAGGTGCTCTATGGTGCCTATGGTCGTTTGCTTACCGTAGTTGTGGTTGAGGAATAGGTTGGACAGCATGAGCTCAGAAACCTTGCGGTTATCATTATCGAGTGTTCTGTTCTTTTCTTCATAAACGGCTTCGAGCTCGGTATGGAAGATGCGGAATACCGGATTGCGGAAGCGGTCGTACTGCACTTTAAGGAACTTATCTACGGCATTGGACGGTATATCTTCTGTGTAAACGGTCTGCTCGAAAGAAGTGAATGCATTAGTACCTTTGGCGCCCATAGCCGACATCATCTTGTCGTATTCATTGGCAATGGCATATTTGGAAGCGATACCGGAAACCGAATCTATGCGGTGGTATATTTCTTTACGCTTGGTCTCATCGGTAGTGTGGTTATACTCTTCATAGAGGGCATCGATCATTTCGAGGTAAGGTTTCTCTTTCTTATAATCGAGTGAACCATAGTTGTCAGTGCCCTTGAACATCATGTGCTCGAGGTAGTGCGCCAGACCTGTGTGGTCTGCAGGGTCTGTTTTGCTGCCGGCTTTGGTAGCAATATATACCTGCATACGCGGTTCTTTTTTTGTAGGGCTGAGAATGACGGTCAGGCCATTTTTAAGGGTGTAGAAGCGGGTCTGCATGGGGTCGTTGGTGACGTAGCGGTATTTGTAGCCGGCAGACCGCGCATCTTTCCATTCATGTACTTCTTTAGCCGATAGGCTGCCTGCGGTCAGAACCGCAATGCATAATGAAGCTATTTTAAAGTGTTTCATATCTGTGTGTGTTTGTGTTGTAAAATAATATATTCCTGTGATATTATTTTGTGGCGAAGCAGGTAATTATGAAAAGCGGAAGTTTTTTATTTTTCCGGAAGTTTTATATTGAGCTTATTGGCTATAATGCTTTGTGGATAAGGGGTTGAAGGCATTTTAACTAATTTCCGAAAA
>CANFKE010000002.1 GCA_947447465.1 Chitinophagaceae bacterium
CAAGGGTAAGGTCGATTATACCCAGTCTGCCATAATTACGGGTAATACTATTATAAAAGGTACATATACCTATCAGATTTGTGACGACCACATGTGTCTTCCAACAGTATATGACAAGCCGTTCTCAATTACCGTATCTGATGCCGGTGGCGAAATAACTACAGCTGATTCAACTCAACCTGCCCCTGCCGCTACAACACCTGCAGATACCACACCACATACTGCAGCTGCTACTGCCGCAGCGCCTAAAGCTGATACAACACATGTTGCTTCAACAACTACTCAGAATGAAGAAGAAAAGAAATCATTATTGTGGTTGTTCCTTGCTGCTTTCATCGGTGGTCTGGCAGCAGTGCTCACACCATGTGTCTATTCTATGATACCTATCACTGTTAGTTTCTTTACCAAAAGGAGCAAAAGCCGTAAAGAGGGTATCCGTAATGCCTTGTACTATTCATTATCTATCATTATCATATTTACTGTATTAGGCGTATTGGTTTCACTGATATTTGGTGCTGGTGCGCTTAATTCACTATCCACCAACTGGATAGCTAATATGTTCTTCTTCGTGGTATTCGTGGTCTTTGGTATCTCATTTTTGGGGGCATTCGAGATCACATTGCCAAGCTCATGGACCAATGCCACCGATTCAAAGGCAGGTGTCGGCAGTTTCAGTGGTATCTTCTTCATGGCATTGACACTGGTAATTGTGTCATTCTCTTGTACCGGTCCTATTGTTGGTCCGCTGCTGGTAGCTGCCGGTAAGGGCGGTATTGCCGGACCTGCTGTGGGTATGTTTGGCTTCTCTGTTGGTCTGGCATTGCCATTCGCATTGTTTGCCATCTTCCCGGGTATGCTCAACAAGATCGCTTCTTCAGGTGGTTGGCTCAACCAGGTCAAGGTAGTTCTGGGTTTCATTGAGCTGATGTTGGCATTGAAGTTCTTCTCTAATGCAGACCTTTCACAAGGATGGAGATTATTGGACAGAGAGGTGTTCATTGCCCTGTGGGTCGTATTGTCTGTACTTATTGGTATGTACCTGTTGGGTAAGATCAAGATGTCTCATGATGATAAACCTGTAGAAAATGACTTCGGACAGGAGTATGTATCTATCCCTAAGCTATTCATGTCTATTGCTGCGTTTGCTTTTGCTGTCTATCTCATACCGGGTATGTGGGGCGCTCCGTTGAACGGTGTTAGTGCTTTCGTTCCGCCTATGGGTACCTTCGATGCTTTTGGTGGTAGTGCTGCTGCTCCTGCCGCTGCTCACGAAGATAATGGTGTAAGACCCGTAAAGTATGTTGCTGACATGAAGATCTACGAACCGCAGGTGGTAAAATCTATGGGTCTCGAAACCTATTTCGATTATGATGAGGCCCTTGCTGCAGCCAAGAAATTGAAGAAGCCGATCATGCTCGACTTTACCGGTATCAACTGCGTCAATTGCCGCAAGATGGAATCTCAGGTTTGGTCTAAGTCTGAGGTGGCCAGGCGACTAAAAGAAGATTTTATCGTTGTGTCTCTGTATTGCGATTTCAATAAACTGCAATTACCAAAAGATCAGCAATACTTCTCTAAAGAACAGAACGTGCAGATAGAAACGGTAGGTCAGAAGAATACAGATCTCCAGGTAGTGAAATTCGGTTCTAATTCTCAGCCATTCTATTTCTTTGTCGATGAGAACGGCAATAAATTAATAGAAGGTGGATATAGCTACGATCCTGATGTGGACAAATTCGTTAAACACCTCGATCAGGTAAAAGCGAACTATAAGAAAACACACCCGTAAGCAATTAGTAGAGAGGCATAAATCCGTCTCCGCAAAACACTTTCAAAAACACTGGTCCACGCATCTGCTTCGACCAAAAACATGCAAGCATACCGCTTGCGAAATAGCATTTTAGGATAAAAACCTAACGCAAATGATCAAAGATATTTCCATTTCCTTGCTGCCATCTGCAGCGGCCAACGATGAATCTGTAAGGCAGGCTATTGCTGCTGAGTGTGCGGTAGCACCATCCAGTATTACGGGTTATTCCATAAAGAAAAGATCCATAGATGCACGGCCCAGGCAGCCGCTGATCTTACTATCCTTACAGGTATTTATTGATGAGGTCGTTGTAGAAGAGTTGCCATTCGATCCCAAACTACATAATGTTACCAACGCGCCACATGTGGTGATAGTAGGTGCAGGGCCTGCCGGGTTATTTGCTGCATTAAAGCTGATAGAGCAGGGCTACAAACCTATAGTTCTTGAGCGCGGTAAGGATGTGCGTAGTCGCCGTCGCGATCTGGCTGCACTCAATAAAGAAGGTGTGGTTAACCCCGAAAGCAACTATTGTTTTGGTGAGGGCGGAGCCGGTACCTACAGCGATGGTAAGCTATATACCCGTTCTACAAAGCGGGGTGATGTGGGCCGCATACTTCAATTATTCAGTCATTTTGGTGCAGAGCAGAATATCCTGTTCGATGCCCATCCGCATATCGGCACCAACAAACTGCCTCAGATCATTACCGCTATGCGCGAAGCCATAGTGGAGTGTGGGGGAGAAGTGCTGTTCAATAAGAAATTGACCGACATCCTGCTGGATGGAGATGCCGTAAAGGGGGTTAAGACCGGAGATGGCGATACCATTCTCTGCGATAAGGTCATATTGGCAACAGGTCATTCTGCCAGAGATATTTTTACATTGCTGCATGAAAAACAGATCATTGTTGAATGCAAGCCTTTTGCCTTAGGTGTCCGCATAGAGCATCCGCAGGCATTGATAGACAGTGCGCAATACCATTGCGCTACCCGTGATGTGTACTTGCCACCGGCCAGCTATTCATTGGTGGCGCAGGAATATGGTAGGGGAGTGTTCTCTTTCTGTATGTGCCCGGGTGGTATCATTGCTCCTGCGGCAACAGCTCCCGGTGAGTTGGTAGTGAATGGGTGGTCGCCATCCAAGCGAAATAATCCCTATGCCAATTCAGGTACTGTAGTAGCAGTGGACGAAAGAGACTTCGCCAAGTATGGGTTTACTGGGCCACTTGCCGCTATGCACTACCAGCAGATGGTAGAACAAGCCTCTTTCAAAGCAGGTGGTGGTAAGTTGGTAGCACCGGCGCAGCGCTTGTCAGACTTTGTTAATGATAAGGTGTCCGCTACATTACCCGATTGTTCTTATCTGCCGGGACTCAATAGTGTTTCGCTCAAAGATGTATTGCCTAAAGAGGTTTCTGCTGCGCTGAAGAAAGCAATGGTAGATTTTGGTAAGAAGATGAAGGGATACTATACCAATGAGGCGGTAATGGTAGCTACAGAATCCCGCACCAGTTCTCCGGTTCGTATTCCCCGCGATAAGGAAACCTTGCAGCATATACAGATCAAAGGCTTATTCCCTTGTGCCGAAGGTGCGGGTTATGCGGGTGGTATTATCTCTGCGGCTATAGATGGTGAAAGGTGTGCTATGGCTTCTATTGTAGGTTAATGTTTCAATCAGCAGGAGTCGTTAGATCTCATATATTTTTTGAAAGTCATTGTATTGTTTATCAGTTAGTTACGTTTCATGTGTTGTAAAAGGCACCTATTTCTTTTTTGTCATTCCCTTTTATTCTCTACTTTTGCGTCACAACGGTTTTCACCCTGGGGTGAAATTAAAAGGGAATCAGGTGTAAATCCTGGACATTTCCCGATGCTGTAAGCTTCATTTTAGCCTTTTTGCTACCTAATAATGCCACTGTTACCCTCAATAAGTAATGGGAAGGCCGCAAAAAAGGTGAAGTAAGTCAGAAGACCTGCCTTTGTACATCATAGATTATCGCTGCTTTCGGGTAAAAGGCACAGATAAATAAGAATGTGTGTGCTTGGGCATGCCTTCCTATATCTGTTTATATCCTTTTGTAGCATTTCGACATTGTTTTAAAAACCGATCGATATATGCGCAAATTTACATTGCTTATTGCTGCACTGGCTTTTATAATAGCTGCCAATGCACAGACTGTTTCCACTTTTGAGACCCTTTCTCTGGTAGGCTCAGATACTGCCTACATCAATTACTCCAATCCCGGCAACGATGTCGGCTTTACTAACGGACTTGTTTACTATCCATGTGTTTATGATACAGGTTTTGGTGCGCAATACTGGAGCTATGGTTTTGCTTATTCCAATTGGACCGATTCTGTTACCAGCGGTTACATGAATCAATATTCGGCAAAGACGGCAATTGGTTATGGCGGATCAGCTAAATATGCCGTTGCCTATGGTATCGTCAATTCTGTAAAACTTCAGGGCGCTGCGGCAGGGCAGACTGTCAATGGCTTTTACATGACCAACAGTACTTATGCCTACAATAGTATGAGAGACGGTGACGGCTTTGCCAAAAAGTTTGGAGATACTACCGGAACTGGTCTTACTACCGGTCAGGGTACTGCTCCGGACTGGTGCAAGGTGCTGATTCATGGCTACAAGGCCGGTGTATTAAATGCTGATAGCGTTGTATTTTACCTCGCAGATTTCCGTGGTGCTGCTAGTGCCGACTACATAGTGAACACATGGCAATGGGTCAACCTTTTACCATTGGGTCATGTGGACAGTATTACTTTTACTATGAGCTCTTCCGACAATAACTCTTTTGGTATGAAGACTCCTGCCTATTTCTGTGTGGACAATTTTACCACTAATGAGACCGGTGTAGGCATTGCAAATGCACAGACGGTTGCAGCTAAGGTATATCCTGTTCCTGCTACCTCAATTTTGAATATTGATCTCACTGATGATAATACTCAGGTAGTAGCTGTTATAGATATGAAGGGTAGTGTAGTATTTACAGAAAACATTACAGCCAAGCATATTGAAATAAATACTTCATCTTTGCCTGCAGGTGCATATATATTGAAGTTGTCGGGTGTAAGCAATGCGTCTATGCGTTTCATAAAGGAATAGTGGTTCATCATTGCATCGAAGAGTAGTTGCTTGCCTGCGGCACGCTGTGTTTAAGACAAGTACTTTTACTACGATCCTGTAGCACATTCGGCCCAATGAATTGACCTGGTGTTTCTATATTAGTTTGCATAATTTAATGAGATACTTTTTTTATATATTATTTCTTTTGTCGTGTGCTTTTTCTGCTGTGGCGCAGTATGCGCCGCAGCAGGGATTGCCCGGCTCTACTGCCATCAGTGCTACCAGCAGTGTATTTGTGCGGTGGGCTACACAGTGTTCTATTAAGAGAGGATATATCCGTATTGATTCTCCATCACTGGGTTACACATCATACGGAGATAGTTCTCTTGCACTTGGCGCTCCCGATCATTCTGTTGTGAGTCTGGGTGATAGCGGTGTTGCCGATCTTACTTTTCCGGGAATGATCTATGATGGCCCCGGCCCTGATTTTGCTGTCTTTGAGAACGGATTCATCAACCCCGCCAACGATTCTCAGGCCTATCTCGAGCTGGCTTTCGTTGAGGTCAGTTCAGACGGTATCAACTACAGCCGATTTCCTGCACGATCGCTGACTCAGGTAAATACACAGATAGCAGGAACCGGACAATATATGTATGCCAATCTGCTCAATAATCTGGCCGGCAAGTATGGAGCAGGTTATGGTACGCCTTTTGATCTGAGCGAATTAGCGGGTATATCCGGACTGGATATCAATAACATTACTCATGTACGTATCGTGGATGTGGTGGGTTCCATCGGTTCTCATGCTACTCACGACAGCTCTGGCCGTGTTATCAATGATCCGTTCCCGACCAATTTTCCTACCGGCGGATTCGACCTCGATGCTGTAGGTGTCATTCATCATCTGGGTACTGCACAGGTCAGTGACCTTGCCGGGGGCATTACACTCACTACATTTCCCAATCCCGTTACCGATAAACTATTCTATGACATAAAGGGTATTGCAGATGGTTCTGCTGTTTCGCTCACTACCATAAGTGGCGTGGTTGTTTATCAATGTGCCGCATCTTCGGGTAAGAATTGGATAGATATGGAGCAATATCCTACAGGTATGTATTATCTTGTATTGCAAGATGCAAACGGAAGCAAATGGGTAGAAAAAGTTATCAGGCGCTGATCATATTTTGTTGCTTTCTTGCATCATGCGTGAAGGATAGTCCGCCGGGAAATACTACCGGAACACCCACCAATAAATCGGGTGTTTATATTGCTTGTGAGGGTCAGTTTACAGTAGGTAATGCTGCTCTATATCTCTACAAACCACTGGCCGACAGTACTTTTGGTGATCTCTATCAAAATGTGAATGGTCAACCCTTGGGTGATGTGTTGCAAAGTATCACAGCTATTGATGACAAAATATTCCTTGCCGTCAATCATTCAGATAAAGTAGTTGTGCTTAATGCCTCCGACCTTAGAACGGTAGCTACCATTACTGTGCCTTCTCCAAGATATATACTATCTGTAAGCAGCACTAAGGCATATGTATCATCTTTGTACCACAACAAGGTATATGTACTGGATCTTGGTTCGCTGACAGTAACGGATTCTGTAACTGTACCTGCCACTAATACGGAAGGGCTATGTTCGTATGGCACCGATGTATATGTTGCTGCATGGGATACTTCCTCCCGAAGCATCTATAAGATAGACCCGGTTACCAATAGGGTCACACAGAGTTTGACGGTGTCGGGATATGCGCCCCACAATATTCTGGTAGATAAGGAGCAGATGCTCTGGATACTTTCCGGAAATCAGGCAAAAGATAAAAGGTCTTACTGGACCCGAATAGATCCATCTACGGGCAACATTATTGCTGCTTATGAATTCCCTCCTTCCGCCGAGCCGATAAAACCGATATTCAATTCCACTAAAGATACCCTCTATTACATAGAAGCTAATTATTCAGGAGGAACCGGCGATAACGGTATCTATCGCATGGGTATTCATGAATCCACGCTCCCGGCCACTCCGTTTGTAGGGGCAGTTCAGTATCAATATTTCTGGGCCCTGGGCATAGACCCTTCAACTGGCTACATCTATATTGGTGATCCCAAAGGATTTAATCAAAAGGGTAGTGTCTCCATTTACAAGCAAGATGGTAGTTACTACAGATCATTTGCTACCGGTGTAGGTCCCGGTAGCTTTTTGTTCGTGGAGTAAGATATACTAGTTTACTTGTACCGAAGTACTTACGGTCGCGAGAGTTAGTCCTGATTTTCTCGGGACGCTCTCGTGACGACTTGATTTAACGGGTCTCTGACCCGAATATTTCATCCTACGCCACTTGTCGAAACGTCTAGCTTTCTTATCCACACTACGCTGGGCGTAGTCTCTGACTACGCCCCACCTGGCTTGCGGTCTCCCGACCGCATGACCTTACACTGTCGCGAGAGTTAGTCCCGATTTTCTCGGGACGCTCTCGTGACGACCTGATTTAACGGGTCTCCGACCCGAATATTTCATCACACGCCACTGATCGAAGCGTCTCGCTTCCTTATCCACACTCTCGCAAGCATTAATTAAGCAGGTCGCATCAGCTTTGTAGCGCTAACAACACACTCCCCTCTTATTTTAAGAGGGGACGATATTCGACCGGCCCCTGGGCCAGTTGTCGAATGTCGGGGGTGATAAAGGATAAGCAGGACGCGCATCAACCGCTTGCGAAAAAAAACTAAGCTGGGCGTAGTCTCTGACTACGTCCTACACGGCTTGCGGTCTCCTGACCGCCTTACCACACACACCTGTCGCGAGAGTTAGTCCCGATTTTTCGGGACGCTCTCGTGACGACCTGATTTAACGGGTCTCCGACCCGAATATTTCATGACACGCCACTGGTCGAAGCGTCTCGCTTCCTTATCCACACTCTCGCAAGCATTAATTAAGCAGGTCACATCAGCTTTGTAGCGCTAACAACACACTCCCCTCTTATTTTAAGGGGGGACGATATTCGACCGGCCCCTGGGCCAGTTGTCGAATGTCGGGGGTGATAAAGGATAAGCAGGAAGCGCATCAACCTACTCGTCCTCGTTTGTAACGAGGATGCAACGGCAGGGCGTTTGTAACGCCCGTTAAAACAGCAAAACCACCCATCATAACTAAAATTTTCTCATAGGCGCAATCATTTTTTCATAACTGCAAAAAGCTCATACAAACCCTCCTCACACTCAAAAAACTGACATAAGTTATCCACACAAAAAAGATCCATGGTGGTACGAAAAGTGTACCATCATGGTACAGAAAGTGGACCACCATAGATTTTCGTTCTGCCGATTTAATTATTGTAGTCCAACTTTACTGCCGCAAAAATTTTATCCTGTGGAAACACACAACAACAAAAAGCAAGCAGCACGCAATCTCTTCCTCCACTCCGACAGAACCCGTGCCGAGATCGCCGACCTTATCGACATCAACACCAAGACCCTCTACCTCTGGATCAAACACGGTCGCTGGGAAGAAATGAAGACCGCTGCCCGACAAACACCGGCCAACATGTTGCAAGACCTGTACGACCACATCGAGGCCGTCAACAACAAAATAAAAGCGCGCGAAGACCGTTGCCCCACTTATCAGGAGGTAGAAATGCTGCGCAAACTATTTGCCTCTACCAAACACATTCAGCGGCTTAACGTAGGTGCTTACATCGAAGCATTTACCGAACTCACCTCATTTATCAACGAGTACGACCACGATCTGGGCAAGAAAGTGCTAACGCTCACCGATAAATACATAAAAGGGTTGATCAATCCACTCAGCCCCGAGGCGTATAAACATGTCAGCGATGTCAACCGCAATCTCGACAAGGCAAAAGAACAGGAAGAAAAAGAGATAGCCGAACTGGAGCAAGAAGAGACAAAAGAACAGGAAACAAAGAATACGGCTGTCATCATCCCGTTGCCCGTCGATCTCAAAGAACAGACCGATGTTGTTGCTCCCACACCAGCAGGTTTAATAAAGATTCTTAAAAGCACACCATCATTCTTCGTCCGTCCGCCTCTTAGGCACTATTTCCCGGCACTATTGTACAAGGTAATCGGGCATCATCGGGCATTCTTCCATTACATAACTCATTCAAAACCAAACAATAACAACAATTCCATGCCCGATGAAAATTTACAACAAACAGGGCACGACTAAAACCTTTGGCATAGGCTCCTGCCACCTTTACATTCCTTTAAAAATATCATGTCCTTCAATAAATAAGGTATGTTTTAGGTGGTCTGTAATGTGCATACCCGGTGTATAACTCTAAATCGTAATGATTGGCTATCAAAAAATCTACCTACCTTTGCGCAGATTTTTTTTGATAGATTGGGCGAATTCTGTCTATATATTTTTAATTCGCCATATATTATAAGGAGTATATTTAATGAGTAAATATAGTGAATACAAGGGGTTGAATATGCCATCCATAGAGCAGGATATGCTTGCTACTTGGAAGGCTGGTGATTATTTTAAGAAGAGTATGGATCAGCGTCGGGAAAACGAGTCATTCGTTTTTTACGAAGGTCCCCCAAGTGCCAATGGTATGCCCGGCATACACCACGTTATTTCTCGTACCATTAAAGATATGTTCTGCAGGTTCAAGACCATGCAGGGGTATCTTGTTGAGCGTAAAGCGGGTTGGGATACTCATGGTTTGCCTATTGAGCTGTTCGTAGAGAAGGAATTGGGTATTACTAAAGAAGATATTGGTAAGAAAATAAGCGTAGAGGACTACAACAATAAGTGTCGTGAGGTAGTAATGCGCTATAAGGATAAGTGGGAAGAGATAACCGAGAAGATGGGTTACTGGGTGGATATGAGCGATCCTTACGTAACATTTGATAACAATTACATAGAAACATTGTGGTGGGCACTCAAAGAATTGTATAACAAAGATCTGTTGTACAAGAGTGTGAGCATACAACCTTATTCACCTGCTGCCGGAACCGGATTGAGCAGTGCTGAGTTGAATATGCCCGGCACCTATAAGGATGTAAAGGATACCACCGTAGTGGCAATGTTCAGTTTGGCTAAGCCTGCTGCATTGTCGGGTTTTACCTTACATACACTGCAGACCCGTCTTCATGAAATTGCCCGCAATGCGTGGGAGCCATTCGTTGATATGCCGATAGGTGGTGGACTTTTGCCTGCTGAGAAAGCTGCGGAGGTTTATTTTATGGCATGGACAACAACGCCATGGACATTGCCGAGCAACTGCGGATTGACCGTTGGTCCTAATATAGAGTATGTTTTAGTTCAGACATTCAATCCTTACACGCATCAGCCAACCAATGTCATATTGGCTAAGGCATTGTTGAGTAAATACTTTAAGGCCGAAGCACAAAGCGGAGACCTTACTCTTTATACTACCGATACCAAGCTCATACCTTGGCATATTCTGGCTGAATTCAAGGGTAGCGAACTGGAAGGTTTGCGCTACGATCAGTTGTTGC
This sequence comes from Chitinophagaceae bacterium, assembly GCA_947447465.1. GTDB lineage: Bacteria > Bacteroidota > Bacteroidia > Chitinophagales > Chitinophagaceae > Flavipsychrobacter. The sequence continues at coordinate 10,384 of CANFKE010000002.1, forward strand.
CATTTGATGGTAATACGCGCGAGATAGCCGGTGGCGATCCGTTCAGAGTGATAGTAGGCGATTTTGTGACTACTGAAGATGGTACGGGTATCGTGCATACCGCTCCGGCATTTGGTGCGGATGACAACAGGGTAGGTAAGAAGAATAATATAGGCATACTGACCATGGTGGACAGGCAGGGTAAGTTCAACGACTTTACCGGCGAGTTCAGTGGTAGATATGTAAAGAACTACAAAGACGATCCTGAGTATAAGGACGTCGATGTGGATATAGCCGTAAAATTAAAGCTCAGCGGTAATGCCTTCAAGGTAGAGAAGTACGAACATACTTATCCGCATTGCTGGAGGACCGACAAGCCGGTTCTCTATTATCCGCTCGACGCATGGTTCATCAGAACTACTGCCGTAAAGGACAGGATGATCCAATTGAATAAGACGATCAACTGGAAACCAAGATCTACTGGCGAAGGCCGTTTCGGTAACTGGCTGGAGAATATGGTGGATTGGAATCTGAGTCGCAGCCGTTACTGGGGAACACCATTGCCAATTTGGGCTACAGAAGAAAGAGAGGAAATGAAGTGCATAGGCAGTATTGATGAGCTCATAGCTGAGGTCAATAAGGCCAATGAAGTATTGGGTACTAATCAGGTATTGACCAGAGAAGGTCTGGATATGCATAAGCCTTATGCAGATAATATAATATTGGTATCTGATAGCGGAAAGCCTATGCGCCGCGAACCGGATCTGGTAGATGTATGGTTTGACAGTGGTGCCATGCCTTATGCCCAATTGCACTATCCTTTTGAGCAGAATCCGCTGGATATGCTCAAACGCAATTTCCCTGCCGATTTCATTGCTGAGGGTGTCGATCAGACTCGTGGTTGGTTCTATACTTTACATGCTTTGGGTGTTATGCTGTTCGACAGTGTGGCTTACAAGGCTGTGGTTAGTAATGGTCTGGTGCTCGATGCTAAGGGCAATAAAATGAGTAAGAGTAAGGGCAATGTTGTTGATCCCTTCGTTACTATCGAAAAATACAGTGCCGATGCAACTCGTTGGTATCTGGTGACCAATGCATCTCCTTGGGATAGCTTAAAGTTTGATTTGGAAGGTATTAAGGAGGTTCAGCGGAAGTACTTTGGTACATTGTACAATACTTATCAGTTCTTTGCGCTCTATGCCAATGTAGATAATTTTACATTTAAGGAAGACTACATACCTGTAAGTCAGCGACCTGAGATCGATCGTTGGATATTATCTACTTTGCACACATTGGTGCAGGATGTTACTCGTTTCCTTAATGATTATGAGCCTACTCAGGCGGGTAGGGCAATGGAGTATTTCCTCGATGAGCAATTGAGTAACTGGTATGTTCGTTTGTGCCGTCGCCGGTTCTGGAAGGGAGAATATGAGTTCGATAAGATATGTGCTTATCAAACTTTATATGAGTGCCTTGAGACTTTGTCTTTGTTAACAGCGCCGATAGCACCATTCTTTGCAGACTGGATGTATCAGAACCTCAACAAGGTTTCCGGCAGAAATAATAGTGTATCCGCTCATCTGGCCAACTTCCCGGTAGCCAATGAAGCTAATATAGATGCTGATCTGGAAGAACGTATGCACCTGGCTCAGGATGTATGCTCTATAGTTTTGTCTATACGTAAAAAGGTAAATATCAAGGTTCGTCAGCCACTACAGCGCTTGTTGATCCCTGTTATGGATCCCCGCATCAAAGTACAGATAGAGAACATAGCCGACCTGATTAAGAGTGAAGTGAATATCAAGGAGATAGAGTATCTCACTGAAAATGATGGATTTATCAAGAAGAAGATAAAAGCGAACTTTAAGTCTTTGGGTGCTCGTATGGGTGCTAAGATGAAAAGTGTAGCCGCAGCTATCAACCTGATGGATCAGAATGACATCAATCTGTTGGAAAAAGACAGAACTTTTCAGTTGTCTGTAGATGGTGAGCAGATATTTATTGGCATGGAAGATGTAGAGATCATTGCCGAAGATGTACCGGGATGGTCTGTAGCCAACAAGGATAGTATCACTGTAGCCTTAGATATTACCATCACGCAGCAGTTGCAGGATGAGGGAAATGCGAGGGAGATAGTAAACCGTGTGCAGAAGATAAGAAAGGAAAGCGGTTTTGAAGTGACAGATAGGATTATTGTGAATATTGAAGAGCGTGAAGCATTAAAGAGTGCAATAATTAATTTCAATGATTATATTTGCGCGGAAATTTTGGCAGATAGTATTAATATTTCTGCTGATATTGAGGACGGTATAGAGATTGATGTTAATGATATAATTCTTAAGATATCAATATTAAAAACATAACAGATCATGGCCACAAAGAAACAAGCGGCAGCAAAGCAGCCAGTTAAAAACGTAAAGACAGCGACAAAAACTGCGCCGGCTAAAAGTGCCGCGGTATCAAAAAGTGCTAAATCAGCACCTGCAAAGCAGGCAGCCAAGGCAGCGCCGGCAAAACCGGTAGCTAAAAAGGCTCCAGCTAAGCCGGTAGCAAAAGCACCGGTAAAACCGGCAGCTAAAGCAGCACCAGCCAAACCCGTTTCTAAACCTGTGGCCAAGGCAACACCCAAAAAAGCAGCACCTGCTAAAAGTGCACCGGTAAAAAAAGCAGCACCGGCCAAGAAATCAGCGCCCATTAACAAACCTAAAATAGAGAAGAAAATACCCGTGAAGAAAGCAGCACCAGTAAAGAAAGCAGCACCGGCGCCGGTAAAAAAGGCGGCCCCTGCTAAGAAAGTAGCAGCGCCTGCCAAAAAAGCAGCGCCTGTAAAGAAAGCAGTACCAGTAAAAGAAGCTCCTGTAAAGGTTGCACCTGCTAAGGTTGCACCAGCACCGGCAGCTAAGAAGCCTGTTGAAAAAGCTGTTGTTAAACCTGCACCGGCACCAACCCCGGCTCCTGCACCAACCCCGAAGAAAGGAAAAGAGCCGGTAAAGAAGATAATCAAACCGGGTTCTGTTGATAAAAGAGCTAACTTAGGTAAACCTGTTGTGGCACCTATGCCTAAACCAACAGCTACCCCTGCAGCTCGCTCTATCGAAAAGAAACCTCAGGTAGTGATCGCTCATCGTCGTCTGGAAAACAAATCAAAGCACACGACTGACGATAGCTCTTTGCCAACATACAAAACAGAAGTGTACAGATCTTTGCTCGATGATGCACCAGTAGAACCAATTACCATCTACAGATATCCTGATGAAGACCTCCAGGAATTTAAAGAGTTGATAACTAACAGATTAGAAGCAGCTCGTAAGGAATTGCTCTATCTGCAAGGTGTTATCACCCGCAAGGATGAAACAGGTACTGAAGATACAGAGAACAGATACATGAGTGTTGAAGATGGGAGTGGTGCTATGGAGCGCGAACAACTTGTGCAGTTAGCTAGCCGCCAGATACAGTTCATGAACCACCTCGAAAAGGCATTGATCCGTATCGAGAACAAAACATACGGTGTATGTCGTGTTACAGGTAAGCTCATTGAAAAAGCACGTTTGCGTGCAGTGCCTCATGCTACATTGAGCATCGAAGCCAAGAAAATGATGAACACTAAGTCTAACTAATATTAGTTGGAATGTTATATGATTGAAGCTATCCTTGCAAAAGGGTAGCTTCTTTGTTTGACCATCTCCTGTTATTAAATATCCCCTCACCACCGTATATTTGCCATAACAACCAGACAATATGAAATATTTAGTAGCCATAGCCCTTTTGTTCTCTTCACTTGCAGCATCTGCACAGGATATCAGTTTTCAGTTATGTAATGCTAAGAGCAAGAAATGGATAGGTGCCAACATCTATACCAAGACTGCTGCAGAGAACACGACTACGCTCACATTCTATATGAACCATACTGTTGTAGAGGGAGATAGAAAGTACAATAGCGTAAAACCAGCTGTAAAATGGTGGTTGGCTACAGGAGAATTTATGAAGGATAATAACATCATCATTCAGATAGGAGATCGCAATTATTCGGCTGAATTTTCGCGTACCAACAATGGCAAAGACTTCCTTACCCTCATTCGTATTCCTGAACAGGAAGGAGAAGAGAAGGTCATAAAGACGTATGTTGCGGAATAGTTTTACTGTTTGTTAATAAGATATGGCACACCTCTCAGGTGTCCCATATCTGTATAAAAATGCCCTAACTTTGCGCCCTTATTTATGGTAAAGATCGACAATATAGAGTTGGGGGAATTTCCTTTGTTGCTGGCACCTATGGAGGACGTCAGCGATCCGCCGTTCAGGGCCGTATGCAAGGAAAATGGTGCAGATCTGATGTACACGGAGTTCATTTCTTCTGAAGGATTGATACGTGATGCCATAAAGAGCCGACAGAAACTGGACATTTTCGACTATGAAAAGCCCATCGGAATACAGATATTTGGTGGCGATGAAGATGCTATGGCGCTATCTGCCAAGATAGTGGACAGTACTGCACCTGATCTGCTGGATATCAATTTTGGCTGTCCGGTTAAGAAGGTGGTTTGTAAAGGTGCTGGTGCGGGTGTATTGAGAGATATAGACCTTATGGTGCGCCTTACTAAAGCGTGTGTACGCAGCACATCATTGCCCGTAACAGTTAAGACTCGTCTGGGTTGGGACGATGATACTAAAAACATAGAAGAAGTGGCTGAGCGCCTGCAAGATGTGGGTATCAAAGCATTGACCATACATGGTCGTACGCGTGCCCAACTATACCGCGGTGAGGCCGATTGGACATTGATCGCCAAAGTAAAGAACAATCCACGGATACACATACCAATATTTGGTAATGGGGATATCGATAGTCCGCAGAAGGCAGTCGAGTATAAGAACCGTTATGGCGTTGACGGCATTATGATAGGCAGGGCTGCTATTGGTTACCCATGGATCTTCAGAGAAATAAAGCACTATATGGCTACCGGCGAGGTGCTTGCTCCTCCAACTATTGAAGAACGTTTGACTGCTGTACGCAAGCATCTTCACGGAGCATTGGCGTGGAAAGGAACAAGAACAGGCGTTTGTGAAATGCGCCCGCACTACGCAAGTTATCTGAAAGGACTGAATCATGTAAGGGAATTCAGAACAAGACTGGTCACTACCGACAGTGTTGACGAAATAGAACACATTTTTGATGATATCAGAAATTTCTATGCCAATGAAGTAGTAACTGCCTGATAATGATCTTCCTATTTTCAGAAAGTTTATAGTGATCACTGAAATGTAAAAGATCAGGGTCAACATAGAGTTTATTCTGTGTTGTTAACACCTTTATAGTGTTAGTTGCTATATTTGAGCACTTTATTACTTTACACCACTCTCTGAAAACATGCAAAACAGTGCAATCAGCATTCGTAGCATTCCTACATGTCCCATTTTCATTGGCATAGCATCATTTTGTATTTTATCCTTATTGTTCTCTTGCGGGCATCATCTTCCCAGATCTGATGCTTACTATGATACCTTATTTGCACAAATACAAAAGACTGCAGGAAATGATCAGCGGTATGCATTGGTATTACAATTAGATTTAACTTACAGAAATACAACTGATCCTTCCCCTTATTTTCAGTTAATAAGGCACAAAGCAATGTCTGGTTACTATTATGAGCATGCAGAGCTGGATAAAGCAAAGGCTATACTGGATACTCAGATATTCATAATGGAGCGATATAATCTGAAAGATAAGTATCCAAAAGAATTTGCCAATGTACTAGGTGCCCGAGGCAACTACTTTTTTAACGAGAATATGTTGGATAAGGCTTTTGACTATTATAACAGAAGCAAGGCGATCATTGTAGCTCTGAAGGATAATGAATGTTTACTAAGCGACCAGTCCTATCATCTGGCAATGGTGGCCTACAGGCAAGAGAAGTATAAAGATGCAGCCGCTTATTTTAAGCAGTCTATTCAAGAAATGAGGGGTTGTCCGTTCTATGATTCCAATAGTTATTACCGGGAACAGGAATTATATAGCAATGTGGGACTCTCATATTCAAAGGCAAAAATGAACGATAGTGCTATCCTATTTTACAAGGATGCATTAAAGTTGATAGATACAGAGGGCATAAAATATAATTACAGTGATAGGTTCAAGCGGTTGACAATAACCGCAAAAGGTGTTATTTATGGCAATATGGCCAAAGTATATATTGCTTCAGGTGAAATTGATAGTGCTGAGCATTTGTTGCTGAGCAGTATAGCCATAAATACTCAGAGGGGTTATGAGAATTATGATGCCATGTATAGTAATATGCAACTGTCTGAGCTCTACTATAATACGGGTGAGTATGGCAAGGCACTACCTATACTCAGGAATTTGAGGCAGGCGCTTGATACTATGGCCAATACGGAAGTGAATATGAGATGGTATCAGCTCATGTATAAAATGAGCAGACATTTTAATCGGTCTGATGATGCAATAGGATACCTTGAGACATACCACAGATTGAAGGACTCTGCAGATATAAAACTGAATACGCTCAAAAGGTCGGATTATGCGGGGATGCTCAAAGATCAGGAAACACAGTACCAGATAAAATTGCTGAAAAAGGACAATCAGGTAAACCGACAATTTTTATGGTTGATGCTCGGAATTGCAGGTCTATCGCTAGCTGTGGTCGTGCTCATATATTACAATTACCGTCGAAGCAGGAATAGTGTATTGTTGCTTACCTCGCTTAATCATCAGGTGAATGAACAAAAGTATCAACTTGAGGGAGCGATGGCGCAGTTAAAGTGTAATAATGAAGATAAGGATAAAATATTGAGGATAGTGGCCCATGATCTGCGTACACCAATAGGGGGGATCATGACGCTCAGTGATTTTATGGTCGAGGAGGAGTCTGAGCCTGCAAAGTTAGAGTCATTGAATATGATCATGTCAGCATCGAGAAACCTGATGCATTTGACCAACGAATTGCTGGAGTTTAGTGGTAATCGTGTTTTTGTGACGCAGGTTGAAAAGGAAGAGACAGACATCAATGCATTGGCCAAACAAGCAGCAACCCTATTACAGTTCAAAGCTAATGAAAAGCATCAGAGCATCATATTGGAGCTATCTTCATTACAGGTCGTGGTCTGCATCATGCGGGAAAAGATCAACAGGGTGTTGAATAATCTTATTACTAATGCCATTAAGTTTAGCAAAATAGGTGGTATAATAACTGTTACTATAGAAAAAAAGGATAGATCAATTCTAATAATAGTGAAGGACAACGGTATAGGCATACCGGAACGATTTATACCTGTACTATTTGACCCCTTTACAAATGCAAAGCGTCATGGTACGCAAGGGGAGCGTTCATTTGGGCTTGGTCTGTCTATTTGCCGGCAGATAATGGACGAACATGGAGGTAGGATTTGGGTGGAAAGCATTGAGGGAGAGGGTTCGGTATTCTATATTCAGCTCCCTGTTGAGAATGAGTCAGGAACATAATTGATCAACGTTATAGCTACTTCTTGGTGCTTTTTGTATTAAGGAAGTATATTTGTTGCATGACCCGCATAGGCCTTATATCTGATACGCACAATTACCTTGATGAAGCAGTATTTAAGCATTTTGATAAGTGCGATGAGATATGGCATGCCGGTGACTTTGGCACTGCCGTGGAAGTTGCGGATAAACTCAAGGAGTTCAAGCCATTTAAAGGTGTATTTGGTAATATTGACGGCAGAGATATAAGGGATGAATATCCAGAGAAGCTCATCTGGAAGTGCGAAGACGTAAAGGTGTTCATGACACATATAGGAGGGTATCCACCAAAGTATGTTCCAGGCGTAAGAGCGGATCTATTTGCTGAACAGCCCAAACTATTCATATGTGGTCATTCCCACATTCTAAAAGTGCTCTACGACGAAAAGCTACAATGCTTGCACATGAACCCCGGAGCGGCGGGAAAACATGGGTGGCATAAGGTGCGTACCCTCATACGTTTTGTAATAGATGGTGATAGAATGAAGGATTGCGAGGTGATAGAATTGGGAGGGAGGGGGTAGATAGCAATAGGTAGGTTGTGATCCGCAAAAGTGGATCGGTCTGAAGTTTGGGTCAGAGACCCGTTAAACTAATCGTCACGAGATTCCCGAAATAATCGGGACTAACTCTCAGACAGTGAGTATTACTTATTCATCCTTGCAAATGTTATAAAGTCTGTTCCGGGTATGGCTGTTGCGCCTGCCTGGCGAAGCATGGTGATGAGTTGGCCACGGTGGTAGGTGCAGTGGTTGAAAACATGGTGCAGTATCTGCCATACGGGTGTTGCATAGGTATTCCCCTTTCTATCAGCATAAGAGCAGTTTCTGTTAAGTGATGTCTCATCCAGATCTTCCATGTAGTTGAGTAATTCATCTGATGTTCGCTGCCAGTTATTGCACATTTCTTTGGCCAGTCCTATAAATATACCTTGCACCCACAGTGGTTCAGGGTTTTGTTTCAGTCGCTCCAACCAGATGTATTCCGCACTCCACATATGCAGGGCTGTTTCCTTTATGGTAGGGAAGCTGCTTTCTATTTCTATGTTGAGTGAGCGGGTAGGCAATGCCAACATAGCTTCAATGACCAATCTATTGGCCCATAGATTATATTGCGCATATTGAGTGAGTATTTGCTTCATGGTAACTTGTATCTTTATCTGCGAAAATACTCAATTACATGACTGATAATAACACCACTCCCGGATTTGATACGCTATGCCTGCATGGCGGACACGTTACCGAAAGTAACCGCGCACATCTTACCCCCATCTATGCTTCGAGTACTTATGAGTTCGACAGTGCAGAACAGGCAGCTGCCATATTTAGGGGAGAGGAGAAAGGATATATATATGGTCGATGGGGAAACCCAACCATAGCAGAAGCTGAAGAACGCATAGCTATGCTGGAAGCTTTTGGTTTAAAGGAAGCAAACGGTGAGCCGTTGAAGCTTAAAGCTATATTACATGCGTCGGGGATGGCGGCAATATCTACTGCGTTCTTGGGCAACGTGAAGGCAGGGGAGAAGATCCTCACTCATCAGTCTTTGTATGGAGGTACACATGAAATCATAGAAAAGATATTGCCAGATTTTGGTATCGGAGCGGTAATCGTTGATTTTCATGATCTGAAAGCGGTGGAGCAAGCGCTGGTTGCAGATAAGACTATCCGAATGATGCATATAGAAACGCCTGCTAATCCAACTTTACAGTGTGTAGATCTTGCAGCACTCATAGATCTGGCAAAGACAAATGGTGTAGTTGTATGTGTAGATAATACTTTTGCCACGCCTTACCTGCAGCAGCCATTTGCATTTGGTGCTGACTATGTGGTGCACTCCACAACTAAATTCCTTAATGGACATGGCACTGCTATTGGCGGCATATTGGTAGGTAAAGACATTACCAGAATGAGCACTGCGCTGACCAAAACCCATCGCCTGTTGGGTGGAAACAGTAATGCCTTTGATGCCTTTCTATTGGTGAATGGATTGCGTACACTAAGCGTACGTATGGACCGACATTGCGCCAATGCAGAACGAGTTGCCAGGTTCCTGCATGACCACCCGGCAGTAGGTGTAGTGAATTATCTGGGGCTTGCAGATCATCCTGACCATGCTATAAGTAAGAAGCAGATGAAGCACCCCGGTGCTATGCTCAGCTTTGAATTGAAAGGCGGTTTTGATGCAGGTGTAAAGTTCATGAACTCATTGAAGATATGTTTGAATGCAGTATCTCTTGGTACTTGTGATACACTAATCTCGCATCCCGCATCGACTACTCACATGGGTGTAGCCCGTGAACAGCGCCTTAAATTCGGCATCACAGACGGTATGATCCGCATGAGTGTGGGTATTGAAAATGTGGAAGATATTATCGGTGATCTGGAGCAAGCAATGAAGTGAGTGACTTATTACTTTTCAAATATTGCAATTTCGATGATCTCTGAGATAAATATGATCCATTATCATCTAATTTGATTTTATCATCTTCAACGCATATACCATAGGTAGTTTACCTTCCATGCCGGGTATCTGATATTTACGAGGTGCTACTTCTACAGTTTCGGGGAAACAGGCATAAGGTGAATAATCGTACTCTGCAAACTTTACCAACTGCAGTTGCTGATCGAGGAGGTTTTGTATGACCTCGGCCTGATCATGATTCCAGGTAACAGAGTTGAGATTGATAGGTGCAGATTGATCGGCATAAGTGCCTGATTCTACTTCTTGTATCTCTTGTTTATTGAAGTAAGAGTATTGGATATATTTGAAATGGTTGTCGAACATCCATAGCGCAGGGTGGAACTCTGCAAATATGAACATGCCTCCTTGCTTTACATATTTGCCCACTATTGCAGCCCACTTAGCCATGTCTGGTAACCAGCAAATAGTGCCGTAAGATGTAAAGACTATATCGAACTGACGATCTAATACTTCAGGCAACTTGAATATGTCGGTACAAATGAACTCAGCATCCAGGCCAAGCTCATCATTCATTTTACGTGCTTGTGCTATAGCGGCATCTGAAAGGTCGATGCCTGTGACCTTAGCTCCCATGCGTGCCAATGATAGGGAATCTTGTCCGAAGTGACATTGCAGATGCAAAATGGACTTGCCCTGCACATCGCCCAGTAGTCCTAGTTCTAAATCATTGAGGGATGTGGCCCCGGCCATGAATCTCTCGTTTCTATAGAAGTCTGAGGTAACGTGATGTTTGGTCTTTTCATTCCACAAGGCTTTATTGGTGGCTACGTAATCGATGTTTGCAGACATGGTGATCTATTTTTGAAATATGTATAAGATAAGGGTGTATTGCTTTGACTCTTTATTGAAATCTACTTCCAGGGTAACGTGACCATAGGGTGGTGTGGCGCTTGCTTTGAAATCGGGCATGAACATGATCTTTTTGAAACTCTCCAAACCTTTTATATAATTGGGTGCCGACCTCATAGCATAACCTTTTGCTATCAGGCATTCATTGAGCTCGGCAATGATACGGTCGTACTCCGGTTTAATGAGATCGGAAGTAGGAGCCTGTTTCAGAGCGCCTTCATAGAACATACCCATAGAAGCTACGAAACGGGAGATGATAGTTCCCGGAACATTGATATTGCTTTTATAGACGAGACCATTTCCTCCGCTCCTTTCGGGATCGGGGTGGCGAATATTTTTGAATTGATTAGGGCCATCTTTCAGAATGGTACTTACCGCATCACAGAAATCAGATATCTGTGCCTGTGCAGATGTGCAAGTCAGCACAGATAAGGTAACTCCCATTATTGCATTTCTGATAAACATGTTGCTAAGATAAGGATGGATGGGGAAATAGTGGATTTGAGTTGTTATAATTTAGCGTTTGTAAGAAAAAAGGTCCGGTCAATAAGAGTTGCCTAACGGTGCTTGTCTGAATCAGAATGGCCAGATTTTTAGAATTGATAGAATGCCCGATTGTGCCCGATTGTCGGGTCAGAGACCCGTTAAACTGGATCGTCACGAGAGCGTCCCTAAGCGGGACAACTCTCGCGACAGGTTTTTAGCTCAGTAAAAGGAGAATGATAAAAAAATGAGCAAGGAGCATGTAGCAACTTGGATGCAATTTACTTTGGTCTTTATTGTTTAGAAAGGACATTAACAAAATGTGGATATCTTTTCTGAGTTTTCGGGAATGGGGAGTTTTCCTGCCGTTAGAACCCCGAAATAATCGGGATAAATTCTGTCAGAGACTTCGCTCAGCGTGCGCTTTTTTGAAAGACCAAGAGAACCGGGTAAGGTAAGATGCTGTTAGTCCGGTAGAGAGAAGTTGAGTAATTTTACCAAGTATGCATGTTTTTCATTAGAATAATCTGATCAAAATACACTTCCTGTACCGTATAACATACCTAATGTATTGACTCCGAATGTGTAGCTGCCACCGATGTACATAATGAAATTTTCGCCACGCATAATTTTGATCCTGCCTGCTATGAGTGGTGCTACCTGGCTTTTGTGACCGTCGAGGATAACTGCTGCCAGCGGTCCGACTTCTCCTTCAATTTTTGAGCGTGAGTCGATCTTTATTTCAAATAGTTTGCATTCAACTCCAGTGCCAATAGAAGGTGAGGCTTTTTCATAGACCAGAGTTCCATTGACCAGAAATGGCTTGGCTTCTGTAGGAAGGTTGAAGAAGACCGGTATTCTTAGCTTTTTATCTGTGCGGAACTCTGAAAAGAACAACATTGCTGATGTGGGGAGTACGACATTGGAGTTGTTGCGTATGTTGACCAACTGGCTATTGGATATAAACAGAAGTGTTTGTCCGAAGCTCAGCTCGAAACGGAAATGCTTTTTGACTGAATCTATATTTATTGCTCTTGACTGGGTAGTGATGCCTATAGTCAGCATTGTAATAAGTATTATTCGATTGATGTGTATTTTCATATTTCAGGATATTGATTCGCAATATATGTAATGTGCTTATATTATTTTAGTTGTGAATTAGTAGTCTGGTTGTTTTGTGTTTTTTGGGTTGTGCCCTAAGATTCCCGATGGGTTTGTATTTGTGCTTTTTTGTCTGAACCGGGATTACACTGATTAGGGGAGTACTATGATGCCCGAACACTGGAGAGTGGGGAGCGAAAGAGCGAGAGCGGATTGGTGTGCAATTTATAATAGCGTTGTTTATTGGAATAGTACATTAAGAAAGTCTGGATATTTTTTTCGGGAATCGGGAGATTCCCTACCGGTCGAGCGAAGTCAATAGACTTCGCTCAGCATGGGAATAGCAATTTATGAATTGGTTGATGGTAAGTGGACGCGAAAAATAAGGATTTCATCTTGGGAATATTGAGGTTAGAAATGGCTTGCGATGAGAACCGGCTCGATTGTAGTCGGTGAAAAGACCAAATACTGCGAAATAAAAAATGCCGGCAATTTTGCCGGCATTTTTTATCGGGAAAACAAGTATTCTAGTCTTTTAGCATACATTCTGCATATTCCCGGATCTTATTGGCTGATTTACCAGTTGCGGTCGGTGAGTCAATATCTTTGCTTCCAATCTTTAAGCGGATAACAGAAATACCTGCTTTACTGATCTTCATCATAGTTTCTTTTGAAAGCTCGCCTTTTTCCATCCAAGTGGTGACAATTTTATCAGAAGGTATAGAGTGAATCGGTACTGCGTCATCTGTTAATTCCATATCTATAACAGTGCCATCCTCCAATTTAAAGAATATCTTACTCCCCTTAGTTATGATGTCGTTTATCTTTCCGTTTTCTTCATGAATGACAGTCATATAATATTTGGGTCCTTTCTGCTCCAGTAGCATTACCCAGTTGTAATAGACAGCGCCTATTTTATGTCTTATAGAGCGAACGTGCTCGCCAGTAAAGTCGTCTTTTTTGTCTATGTCAAACTTACAATCCTGTGCATGTAGTGAAAATGAACTTAAGAAGGCGAAACTCATAATAATGAGGGACTTAGGTAGTGTCATGTAATTTTTTTGGAGCGAATATATGTAATGAAAGTAGTATGGCGAAAATATTCTAGATATTTCAATAGATATTCCCCGCTCAATAGCTCCACCAAATTAATACCATTGCCTAGTGTTTGCACTGTCAATATCTTAACTTTGGGTCAGGAGTTTTTATGGCAGAAAAGAAAGTTACGACGGCAAAAAGTAAGAAGAAAGAAGTTCTTGATGTGAGCATGGCGCCAGTACATGGTGTAGTGGGTATTTCAGCGCCGGAGGTTGAGCATATCGGGAGCGGGAAAGAGAGCGATGGCTCGGAGGGAAATATCGATGATTCGATATTTATAAAGGGTGCACGTATGCACAATCTGAAGAACGTGGATGTTCATATTCCTCGTAATCAGCTTGTTGTTGTGACGGGAGTAAGTGGCAGCGGTAAGTCGTCTCTGACCATGGATACTTTGTTTGCCGAGGGGCAACGCAGGTATGCCGAGAGCCTTAGTGCCTATGCGCGTCAGTTCCTTATGCGAATGGATAAGCCTGATGTGGATTACATCAGGGGTATTTGTCCGGCCATTGCTATAGAACAGAAAGTAACAACGCGCACGCCCCGCAGTACTGTGGGTAGTATGACGGAAATATATGATTACCTGAGGTTGCTGTTTGCCCGAGTGGGTAAAACCTATTCTCCGGTAAGTGGTCGTGAGGTGAAGAAAGATACGGTAACGGATGTGGTGCAATTCGTTCAGGGATTGCCGAAGGGAAGTAAAGTTCAATTCATAGTGCCCCTTGTTACCCGCTATCAACGAACGGTAGAGGAGGAGCTGAACATATTGATGCAGAAAGGTTTCAGCCGTATATATGCGCCTGCAGCCGATGAAAAGCCAATGCGTATAGAGGATGTGCTAGCCGGAACAGTGAGTGTAGGTAATGCGGCCATCAACCTGCTAATAGACAGAATTGTAGTCAAAGATAATTTTGATGAGGATGACCTGCACCGATTGGCAGATAGTATCCAGACAGCATTTTACGAAAGTGAAGGGGAGTGTGTGGTAGAAGTAGATGGTAAGCAGACGCATACCTTCAACAACCGTTTTGAAGCTGATGGTATTTTGTTTGATGAGCCAACACCTAATCTGTTCTCTTTTAATAATCCGTATGGTGCATGCCCGGTATGCGAGGGTTTTGGCCAGGTGTTGGGTATAGATGAAGATCTGGTGATACCTGACAAGCAGTTGAGTGTATTTGAAAGCGCAGTAGCTCCATGGCGCGGAGAGAAGATGAGTGAGTGGAAGGAAGATTTTATGCGTAGTGCCGGCAAGATGGGATTCCCGATACATACCCCTGTTGCGGACCTGAATGATCAGGACCTTGAAATGCTGTGGGAAGGTAATGGCAGAGTGGGCGGTATTCGTGATTTCTTTAATATGGTAGAGCAGAACCTGTATAAGGTACAATACCGTGTGATGCAGGCCCGATATCGCGGTCGCACTGTGTGTCCGTCTTGCAAGGGGTCGAGGTTGAGGAAGGAGGCTATGTTCGTGAAGGTAAATGGTGTTACCATTGCTGATCTGATGTTCAAGCCATGTGATGAATTATATACTTGGTTCACGACCATGAAGCTGACCGAGAATGAAGAGACGATAGCCAAGCGTATCATGCTGGAGATCAATCAAAGAATGAAGACCTTGCTTGATGTGGGTTTGGGCTATCTGAACCTGAACAGACTTGCCAATACACTGAGCGGAGGGGAAAGTCAGCGCATACAATTGACCAAATTCTTAGGCAGTAATCTTACAGACTCCTTATATATACTTGATGAGCCGAGTATAGGACTGCATAGCAGGGATACTGAGCGATTGATACAAGTATTGAAGAATCTGCGCGATCTTGGTAATACTGTAGTGGTGGTAGAGCATGACGAAATGATGATGCGTGAGGCAGACTACATTATAGATATGGGGCCTCTGGCGAGCCATCTTGGAGGTGAAGTGGTGGCAGCAGGTCCGTATAAGGAACTGATAAAAAATAAGGCGAGTCTTACAGGCAAGTACCTAAGTGGGGTGATGGAGATCACTCCACCTAAGGTAAGGCGCAAGCCAAGCGGTAGGATACGTATTGAAGGATGTAAACAAAATAACCTGAAGGATGTAAGTGTAGATTTTCCGCTGAATGTGCTGTGCGTGGTAACGGGAGTAAGTGGAAGTGGCAAGACCACGCTGGTAAAGCAAACGCTTTATCCTGCATTGCAGAAACATTATGGTGAGGGCGCAGACAGGCCGGGTGTGTTCCGAAAGTTGGATGGCGACCTGAAGAGTATAGGCCATATAGAAATGGTGGACCAGAACCCGATAGGTAAGTCATCCAGAAGTAATCCGGTCACGTATATCAAAGCTTATGATGAGATCCGTAAGCTGTATGCCAAGCAGCCGGTATCTAAGATGAGGGGATTTGCTGAGAAGCATTTTTCGTTCAATACTGATGGTGGCCGCTGTGATACCTGCAAGGGTGAAGGTGAAGTGATCGTTGAGATGCAGTTTTTGGCGGACGTACATTTGTTGTGTGAGTCGTGCAAGGGTAAACGATTTAAGGATGAGGTGCTTGAAGTTACCTACAGAGGCAAGAGTATCTATGATGTGCTGGAGATGAGTGTTGATGAGTCGATACAGTTCTTTGAAGATGAAAAGAAACTGGCAGCAGCCATGCAGCCATTGAGCGATGTGGGATTGGGTTATATAAAGCTGGGACAGAGCAGTGATACATTGAGTGGTGGAGAGGCGCAGCGTGTGAAGCTGGCATCGTTCCTTGGTAAGGGCAGACCAAGCAGCAAGGTGCTGTTCATCTTTGATGAACCGACAACCGGGTTGCATATGCATGATATTAAGAAGTTGTTGGGCTCTTTTGATGCATTGATAGATCAGGGACATTCTATAATAGTGATAGAGCATAATACTGACGTTATTAAATGTGCGGATTGGGTGATAGATCTTGGTCCGGAAGGGGGCAAGGGTGGTGGTATGCTGCTGTATGAAGGTCCGCCGGATGGGTTGAAGAAGGTGAAGGAGAGTTATACGGGACAGTATATGTAGTTAAGTAGATGGTGGATTGCGGATGTAATGTTTCGCAAGCGAGACGCTTGCATATGCCAGGACGAAGCGAGACGCTTCGACCAGCCTGTGCAGTATATGTAGTTGAGTAGATGGTGGATTGCGGAAAATTGAGAGAATTTCTGCCATCAAAATACGTCGATCAAGTGATTAAAAATCTTAGGTCATCTCATTTCCCCTAACGCTTTCCTTAAATTAGCTTTTGCCCTTTGTAATAATGATTCTATGGCTTTTACGGTCATGTTCATTATTTCGGCCACTTCTTTTTGGGGGAGGTCTTCTATGTGAACCATTACAAATACTGTTCTTTGGTTTTCGGGTAATGTATTGATTGCTTTGAAGAGGTATTTAGCCTTTTCTCGGTTTTCGAGTACTACGCCCGGGTGTATGAAATCGGGATTATCGGGCAGGGTATTGTTGCTACTGCTGAAAATTTGTGAAAGTATCCCACCTCTTTTTTGGCGAGTTTTATTGCGCAGATGGTCCAAGCACTTGTTTACGGTTATTCTGTAGATCCAGGTAGATAGAGATGATTGTTCTTTAAATGAGAGGATATTCTTATAAACAGTTACAAAGACTTCCTGTGAAATATCCTCAGCGGCACCGATATCCTGCACCATGCCCACGGCAGTATTGAGCACTTTCTGCTGGTACATTTCTACCAGTTGTCTGAAAGCACTCTCATCTCCGTTTCTCAAATTTGTCAGCAGGTCGTAAATAAAAACAGGATTTATTGGTCTAAAATTAAGTTATCATTATTACAATTAGTGTTACTTTTTGTAAAATGTTGTGAATCAGAAAACTATGGAGTAATAGGTTTTGGCTATAGAGATATTTGTAGAATTTAGTCGTTAAAATTAATTAAACGTTTGTTTAGTTTTAAACGTTTGTTTAGTTTTGTGTCCGAAATGAAGACTCCGATAGAATATAGCGAAAAGCAGATAGCGATCATCAACGCTGCTGAGAAGCTGTTTGCAGAGAAGGGCTTCGACGGGGCATCGGTCAGAGATATAGCTCAGGAAGCCGATGTGAATGTGGCGATGATATCGTATTATTTTGGTTCCAAAGAGAAATTGATGGAAGCTGTTTTTGAGGAAAGGACGGTGAATATCAAATTGAAGGTGGAAAATCTGTTGCAGGATAAGAGTATCACACCGATACAAAAAGTGTATATCCTTATTGATGATTATGTAGATAAGTTCATACATCAGCAACAGTTCCACAAGATCATGATGAGGGAACAGATGATCAATAAGCATACCCCAGTTGCGGCTCTGATACACGAACTGAAAAAGAAAAATCTGGAATCAATCAAGACATTGATACAGGAAGGGCAGAAGACCGGTGCGTTCAAGAAGAACATTGATATTGTGCTGATGATGACCACAATGGTAGGTACAGTTAGTCAGATGCTTACGTCTCAGCATTTTTACCGATCGCTCAATAATATGGAACACATGGACGACATGGAGTTTCAAAGACATATCAGGAAGAAGTTAAGCACACATTTAAAGAACCTTTTTAAACAAATGATTACCAATGAGTAATAGCATATATAAACTGAGCATTGCCGCAGCGCTGGCCATAGTGGCCGGAGGTGATGTTGCAGCACAGAGCACCCGAAACTTGTCTATGACCGAGGCTATAGAGTTGAGTCTGAAGAATAGCAAGCAATTAAAATTGAGCACAGCCAAAGTAGATGAGGCAGTTGCCAATAGACATGAAATGTGGAATAATCACTTACCAGATCTGAAAGTATCGGCTTCATACCTGAGGTTGAATAGTCCGACGCTGGACCTGAAGGTGAAATTGGGCAGCAGCTCGAGCGACACCACCAAAACATCGGGTACAAGTAAGGGAATGGAGGTAAAAGAAGCAGCCTATGCAATGGCTACCGCAACTATGCCATTGTTCTCAGGTTTCAGGATCAAGTATGGTGTAGAGTCTGCCAAGTATCTGGAGCAGGCCGCTAAACTGGATGCAGAGACCGATAAGGAAGATGTGATACAGAATACGATCAATGCTTACAGCAACCTTTATAAGTCGTTGAAGACCATAGATCTTGTAAAGGAGAATCTGAAGCAGCAGGAGCAGCGAGTAGCAGATTTTTCTAATCTGGAAAAGAACGGATTGATAGCCCGTAACGATCTGCTGAAAGCACAATTGCAGCAGTCGAATATTGAATTGACCTTGCTGGATGCACAGAACAATTATAATATCGCATGTATCAATATGAATCTGATGCTGGGATTGCCAGAAGACGCGCAACTCATTCCGGATTCAGCAGCATATGTAAAACAATATGAAGAAGGTACTATAGCGACCTGGGAAGTTTCTGCAATGCAGAACAGAAAAGATCTGCAGTCGCTGAGCTACAAAGAAAAAGCAGCGGTTGCAGGAATTAAGGCGACAAAGGGAGAGTACTATCCTGGTGTAGCATTGACGGGTGGATATATAGGTGCCTATGTGCCTAATGTATTGACGCTGAAAGATGCACTTAACATAGGAGTAGGGTTGCAGTATAATTTTGGCGCACTGTGGAAAACAGGTGCTAAAGTAAATGTTGCAACAGCACGCCTGCATCAGGTACAGGCAACTGAAGAACTGATGAATGACCGTTTGCACCTGCAGATCAATCAGGCTTACCAAAATTATCTACTCAGTCGCAAAAAGATAGATGTATATGCCAAGGCAATAGAGCAGGCCAATGAGAACTATCGTATCACCAAGAATAAATATGATAACCATCTTGTTAATACTACTGACCTTTTGGATGCAGATGTAGCACAGTTGCAGGCTAAGCTGAATTACACATTTGCGAAAGCAGATGCAGTTGTTGCCTATAAAAAACTACAACAAACAGCAGGTACATTGACAGATGATTTTCAGGCTACCAGATAATAATTAGTATATCAATCAGTAATAACACATCACACAAAATATAAACGTACAACACAAAATATATGGCACAGAACGAAATAAATACAGCACAGCAGACACCTGAAGCCGAAGCACCGAAGAAAAAGAGTAAAGGCTTTATCATAGTGCTAGCAGCACTGGTGGTAGTAGGCGGTGGATTTGGTATGACCAAATATATACATTCTCAGCACCACGAAGAGACAGACGATGCACAGATAGATGCGAGCATCAGCCCGGTAATACCACGTATTTCGGGGTATGTGACCGAGATCAGAGTTAAAGACAACCAGAAAGTAAAGGCCGGAGATACGCTTGTGATATTGGACAACCGTACCGGGTTGATAGCAGTAGAACAGGCGCAGGCAGCATTGACAGCGGCTCAGAACAGTCTTGGAGTGGCGCAGGCCAATACGAGCTCATCTAAGGCTAACATTGCATCATATGAAGCAAACATTGCTACTGTAGATGCACAGATAGAAGCGGCACAGGTAACATTGCGTCGTGCAACACAGGATTATGACAGATATGTAAACCTGATCAAGGACCATTCTATTACTCAGCAGCAGTTTGAGCAAGCGGAAGCTGCCAAGCAGAGTGCGGAGCGCCAGTTGGCAGTATTGCGCGGACAGAAGAACGCAGCTATGCGCCAGACGAGTGCAGCGACTTCTCAGAGCAATGCTACCAGCCAGCAGGTTGGCGTGGCCAATGCTACGATACAGCAGCGCCAGGCAGATCTGGAAAATGCAAAGCTGAATCTTTCGTATACAGCTATCCTTGCTCCAAGTGATGGTGTAGTATCTAAGATCAATGCACAGGTTGGCCAGTTCCTGACAGCAGGTCAGTCACTGTTCACTGTAGTAGGTACAACTGCCCCATGGGTAGTTGCTAATTTTAAAGAAACACAGTTAGAGAAAATACATGTAGGCCAAAAGGTAGTTGTACATATTGATGCCTATCCGGGCCATGATTTTCAGGCTAAAGTGACTTCTTTGTCACCGGCTACTGGTTCACGTTTCGCATTGCTACCTCCTGATAATGCTTCAGGTAACTTTGTTAAGACCGTACAACGTCTGCCAATCAAGATAGAGTTTACAATGGATGACCAGTATCTTAAAGATCTTCGTCCGGGATTGAATGTAGATGTTGATGTGCATTTGGATTAAGAATTCTTTGAATCAGGGATCACACTGATGTTTGGTCAGTGCATCTGAAGAGAATACGTCCTATGGCTGTTGGTCAGAGACTGACAGCATGATAGCGCAATAAACGCATTAAGTGAAAATTTAGAATTATGAAGTTATGTTAATGCAACAAGCAGAGTCTTTAGTTGAATACGGCTCACGGCGGGTGATCATCACGATCACGGCTATCTTCTGCGCCTTGCTGGAGATAGTAGATACTACCATTGTGAACGTGGCGCTTAATGACATGAAGGGTAACCTTGGTGCTACGTTGAGTGAAGTGAGCTGGGTAATTACAGCCTATGCCATAGGTAATGTAATAATAGTACCGATGACCAGTTGGTTATCGGCGCAGTTTGGCAGACGTAATTATTTTGCGGCTTCCATTATGATCTTTACAGTCTGTTCCTTCCTTTGCGGTAATGCAGATGGTATATGGGAATTAGTATTGTTCAGGTTCCTGCAAGGATTGGGTGGTGGAGCCTTGTTGGTAACATCTCAGACCATCATTACAGAAAGTTATCCACCAGAAAAAAGAGGTATGGCGCAGGCCATATATGGATTGGGTGTGATCATTGGCCCTACATTAGGACCACCATTGGGGGGGTATATCGTTGACCATTATTCATGGCCTTATATCTTCTACATCAACATACCTATTGGTACTATTGCGGCACTATTAACGCTGCAGTTCGTGCGCAGTCCTAAGTATGCATTGAAGAAAGCAGTTAAGGATATTGACTTTTTGGGTATTGGATTACTTGCTTTATCGGTGGGGTCATTGCAGTACGTACTGGAGCGTGGACAGGAAGATGACTGGTTCAGCAGCTCAACTATTACCTCGTTGATAGTTGTAACCATACTGGGTTTTTTCTTCTTTATATGGAGAGAGTTGACCACTGCCAATCCAATTGTAGAGTTGCGAGTGTTGAAAAATGGAAATCTTAGAGTAGGTACGATCTTATCGTTCATACTTGGTTTTGGTCTTTATGGTTCTACCTTCATTATACCACTCTATCTGCAGAGTTCACTTCACTGGACATCTCAACAAGCAGGTATGATCATGATACCTGCGGCACTGACTACCGCATTTATGATGCCAGTGATCGGTATGTTGATCCAAAAAGGTGCGAAGCAAACGGTGCTGGTGGCATTGGGGATGGTCATTTTCTTTGTCTATAGTTTCTGGGGATATAAGATATTGACACCAGATACATCGAGAGACAACTTCTTATGGATGCTGATATTCCGCGGATTAGGTATGGGTATGTTGTTCATTCCGATCACCTCATTATCGTTATCGACTTTAAAGGGGCAACAGATAGGGCAAGGAGCATCATTTACCGGTATGATGCGTCAGTTGGGCGGATCGTTCGGGATTGCACTCATTACAACTTACATGTCGAGGACCAATATTGAGCACCGTAGTAATTTGTTGTCTCATCTTGATGTGAATAATCCTGCAGTTCAAAACAGGATAAGTGCTATGCAGCGTAATTACATGCTTAAAGGTATGTCTCCTGATGTGGCATTGAAAAGTGCATATAAAGCATTGGATTATGCGGTGAGCGGACAGGCTCAGGTGATGTCTTATATGGATGTTTTCATGTTCATTGGTGTCATGTTCCTTTGCTGTATTCCATTTGTGCTGATGGTAAAAGATAAGAAGCAAGCAACCAAGATAGATATGGGTGACATGCACTAGTGTCAGTTACTTTTGGAATATTGAAGTGAATAGATAGTTGATAAAAGAGACCATTGCAAGATGGTCTCTTTTGTTATGTTATAGATTACAATATAGAGTAAAAATTATGTGTCAAAAGTTTAGAAATTTGAGTTGTAAAGTATGTAGTTCTAATTGTTGTTCTACAAATTAAGTGTACTTTTATCCGCTAACCTATAATTTAAAAAATGAATTTGAAACACGATAAACTGATCCGGGCAATTATATTGGTCCTGATCTTTACGTGTACTTATAGTTGTACAACACAAAGTCTTCAGTTTGAAGATGCTAAGTTCACTGATCATATAATGGAGGTTGCTAATGGGGTTGAAGATTCACTACCACCCCGAGCAGCAATTAAGTTTATAGATAGTTCAATAGCAGGTCATCATTTTTCTCCTATAGATAGATACAGGATATATAAGACCAAATTCTACATATATAGAAATAAGCTCAATAATAACAAGGAGGCGTTGCTCTATGCCGACAGCATGTTATGGGTATGCAGTAATTTTTCATTACCTGATGAAGGAGATAAGCAATTTTTCTCTTATAAGTTTGTTGCAGATGCACAATACGGATTAGAGCAATATAAGGCGGCATACCATAATTATGAAATTGCTAGGCGTATTGCAGATACAGTCTCATCTCCACTAGTAAAGTCCCGATACTTATATAGTTTGGGTATGGCCTATTACAAGGAAGAGAAATATCTTGAGTCTGCTTACCTGTTTTCGAGAGCATATGAAAAGGTGAAAAATGTTACTACAAATGAACAGCAGGGTATAGATTATTATAAACAAGAAGTATTATCTAATGCAGGACTGGGTTATAATAAGGCCGGAAATAATGACAGCGCTATGTATTATTACCGGCAGGCAATGGATTTCATATTATTGAAGGAAGAGCAGTATAAAGATAAACAAAGACATTGGGAAGAAGCTATTTCTGTAGTGTATGGAAACATGGGCGATCTGTATAAGCAAATGGGCAAATATGATTCTGCAGAAACTTATCTGAAGAAAAGCATTGAGATCAATAAGTTGGCCGGTAGAAATTTAAAGGATAGGTTTTTCAACCAATTCAAGTTAGCTGATCTGTATATAGATGAACACAAATCTGCATTGGCGCTAGCAATGCTTGATGAGGTTGGTGAGCCTATAAGAATAGATGATGTATCTAATTTACCCGATGATTGTTTGGAACTGGCATACAGAAGTACTGCAGTATTTTCTAAATACTATAGCTCTGTAAATGATTATAACAAGGCTTTTGATTATTTGCAACAGCACCATAAGGCTCAGGATGTGAAGTGGGTGAGGATGCAGAAAAGAAAGGTGAATAGTTTGGAAAGCGGAGTAGAGAATGCCAGTCATGAGCAACAAATACTGAAGTTACAAACAGATAATAAGATCAGGAATCAGAGAATAACGATACTGGTACTGGCATGTATAATTAGTATCTGT
The DNA here is from genome assembly GCA_947447465.1 of Chitinophagaceae bacterium. Lineage (GTDB taxonomy): Bacteria > Bacteroidota > Bacteroidia > Chitinophagales > Chitinophagaceae > Flavipsychrobacter. Next base: position 34,217 of record CANFKE010000002.1, read on the forward strand.
TGTATCCTTATCATCTATTACTATATGCGCCTGCATAAACTTAATTCGCAGAAATTGAGAATTGAAAATGAGCAGATCATTTCTAAGAGTTCTATTATTCAAGAAGGGTTAAAAAAGAAGATAGATAATGACCGCGCCAACTACCTTTCGCTATTGGAGAATACTGAAGATTGTTTGTGGTCGATGGATAGGGAACTGAACATACTGGCATATAATAAGATATATAAAGAGTTCATTTTTGTGGTATCGGGTAAATATCCTGAGGTAGGAGGGAAAGACATTCTAAGTGAACTGGATCAGGATTTCTATGCTAATGTTTTGAAGGGATATAAGGTAGCACTTGCCGGAGCACCATATAACAGTCTGGATAAAGGATTGCATACCAAAGGTGTCAATTATGATTTCGCTATGCGCTTCATACCTGTTAAAAATGAAGCCGGTGAAGTTGTGGGGATCACCTGTTCGAGAAAGGATATTACTGAATATTTTACGCTTACTAATTCTCTGAAAAAAAATAATGAATTATTCAAAAATATAGCTTGGATGCAGTCCCATTCGTTGAGAGGGCCGCTTACCACAATAATGGGTATTGCTAATTTGTTGCTAGAGGAAGAAGACAACGCAGATCCTGTGAAACATCATGACCTTATATTGGGCATGAAGGAAAAACTGGAAGAAATGGATAAAATAGTAAATGAAATAGTGAAGTTAACTTACTGATCTTGTGTTGACCATATAATGATATAACCTGCAAATTGGCTGTAATTGCTACCCAAAACAATATTGCGAGGCATAATAAAAGGAGCAATGACCATATTTTAGTCATTGCTCCTTTTCTATAATACAGTACTTCAATTCTTCTTCTGTGTTTTTTCCAGAATGCTGATGATCGTATTTGAACTAATAGGTTTTACAATATAATCGTATATTTCTTTGTGCGATTTAGCTTTTGCCATATCATCGGCTGAAATAGAAGAACTGGCAACATAAATGATACTGGCAATATTATTGCCATGGGCCAATTGTTTGTATTCCTCTATGAATTCCCAACCATCCATAACAGACATATTGATGTCTAAAAAGATAAGATCCGGCAAGTCGGCCTGTTGTTCAATTCGTAATTTCAGCGCATCGATACCAAGTTTGCCGTTTTCAAAGACAGAGATTTGCTCGCTTGCCTGTAGTTTATTAAGTGTTTTCGTCAACAAAAACGTATAAAGTTTGTCGTCGTCAATAACCCAGATGTTCTTCAGTTTGGTGATCATTTAAAGAAAATTTTAAAAGTAGTTCCCTTACCCAGTTCGCTTTCCACTTCAATTTTGCCCCCCATATATTCTACCTGATTTTTGCAAATAAATAGCCCAAGCCCACGTGCATCACTATTGCCATTGAATGTTTTATAGAATCCAAAAAGCTTGTCTCCATTTTTTTCGAGGTCTATTCCTATACCGTTATCTGCAATAATAAGCACAAATTGCCCATTATCGGTATAAGAGTCAAGGGTAATAATGGGTTGCCTGTCGGGGTGGCTGTATTTAATAGCATTTGACAGGAAGTTGAGCATGATACTTTCGAGGAATGCCGGATTGAAATTTACGGAAGTATCGATGAGTAATTTATTGTCTATGATAGCTTTTTTCTGAATGATCTGATCTTTAAGTAAGTCTGTTGCCTTGCTAATAAATTCTATCAGAAACAAAGGTCTGTATATAAGATTGACGCTATTATTGATAGAAACAACATCGTTGAGATTGTGAATGGTCTCATCGAGTGAGTTGGAGACATTTTTGAGATGTTCCATCATTTCCACCTTTTCTTCCTCATTCTCGGCCTCTTCTAAAAATGTGAGAATCGACTTTATGTTGCTGGTATGAGAGCGGAGGTTATGCGAAATGATATAGGAGAAATTGAGCAGACGTTTGTTTTGTTCATTAAGGAGGTTGAAGGATTTATTGAGTTCAATTTCACTTTTCTTTCTAGCAGTAATGTTCTCAATTTCCATGATAATGCCCAAGACCTCGTTCTGTATTCCGGAAACGGGATGGAAGGTAATATTGTACCACTGGTCGCCATATTCAGCAGATTTGATATTACGTTCGTAAATTACTTTTTTGCCTTTCTGAACATTGTCTCTCACTTCAGCAATATCAATACTTCTGGCATCATCTACGGTGCCGGTCATGTATTCATTTTCTTTGAGCGGAGATTGATTCTTGCTGAGAATATAAGACTGAGCATGATTGTTGAACGAGACGATCTTGAAGGATTCAGTGAGCAGGACATAGCCAATATCTGTATTGTCGAAAACAGTTCTCAGATTAGCTTCTGATTTTTCCAATTGATTTTTTGCAGAAATACTCTCTGATATATCTTTGGCGATACCGTAAATAGCCACAACTACACCATTGATTATTATGGGTAGGTTGGTGATATTGATCTCCTTTCTATTCCCTTTAGCAGTGATGAACCCACAATCGTAGCTGACCGATCTTCCCAGCTGCGCCTGAGTGAAGAAATCCATAACTCTGGTAACATCTTCTTTAGGGCAAAAGGGGGCAAATTCGCTTCCCAGCATTTCAGGCACTGAACATTCTGCCAGCAAAGCCGCATTTTCATTGACACTTATGAATTTTTCATTCAGGTCGAGTGCAAATACGGCATTGGGGTTTTGTTCAAACAGAGACTTGTAATATTGCTGACTTATCAGCAGGTCTTCATAAATAGACCGTTTTTCTGTAGTGTCCTGAAAAGTACCGTAAAGTCGAGCGACCTTACCGTTATGAAATTCAGCTTTACCTTTTGTGCGTGTCCATATATTTTTACCGGAATGGGTTATTACCTGCAATTCAAGGTCAAAACCAATACCCGTTTCGATAGCGTTCTTTATGGCTACTTTTATATTTTCTCTGTCGGGTCCTGCTTTATAAAAATCTATTGCAGAGTGCATACCAACTGAGAAGTCGGCCGGTATTTCTAAAATTTGGCGGCTAACAGGACTCCAGTAGTTTGTGTTATTTATGTAATCAGCTTCCCAGCCACCAACACGAGAAACGTTACTTATCTCTTCGTGCTGTCGTTCAGTTTTCTTAGTAGCGGTTATGTCACTGATCGTTATTGATACTGCATTTACAACTCCGTCTGTATAAATTGGCTGATATGTAGCAGACCACCATTTATCATTTACCGGATTGAAAACATTGATGTTTCTTTCAATTGATTCAGCGTTGATCGTTTTTTGAAAATGGATATCAAAAGAATCGACCATTTGCGGGTTAATGAATTTATATATGCTGTCACCTGATCGTACAGACATCCCTGAATCGCTGAGGATATATTTAGAGGCATTTTTGTTGAAAAAGACGATGTTCTTGTCTTTGTCCAAAATAAAGACCACATCCGGTGAATTTTCGAAATAAGACCAGATCATATCATTAACGCCGCCAGAATCGTTTTTCATGTTGTAATTGTTCATTTATGAGCAGCGATAAAGAGTATTATAGGAAGTGAAGCAATGATTTACTGACGAAAGTAATGAACTACTACTAATTTTAGTATGTATTTTATTTAAAAGAATAGATATGACTGTATAGATAGCATACGGTCATATAGGCTTACAGATCTTATTGTATATAACCTGATCTGTAAATGCCTTAAAGATGTCCTGCCAGATCGATAAGCATAGCCTTTGCCTGTTCATTTGCCGGATGCTTTTTCAGTAAGTGCCTCAAACATTTATCAGCATCTTCGTCTCTGTGATTGGTGTGGTACCAAACGGCCAGATTGATCAGATTTTGTTCGTAATCAGGATCCATCTGCTGAGCTTTCAGCAGATAACTATATGCCATGCTATTGTTATTTTGTTGCATGTATATATAGCCAAGATTGGTATTTGCACTTACGTGATTGGGATTTTGACCAATAATAAATGTGAATACTTTTAGTGCTTCGGGTAGGTCTTTATTGGCCAATAAGCAGATACCCAGTTTGTTCTGGAAGTCAAGTGAGAATTGCCAGATCTCAGTTGCTCTTTTGTACCAAGGCAGAGCTTTAGCAGATTGTCCGCTCTGGAAATAAGCTTCGCCACAGCGATATGCTGCCCATGCATCTAATACATTTGCCGGCTGTAATGGTGCAGCATATTCTATGACCTTATTGAAATTGCCCAGAAGGAAATAGGCTCTGATATAATCTCTGTTTTGTTTTTGATCAGATTCTTTCTCTTTTTGACGGTCGAGATGAGACAAAGCCGAGTCTAGTAAAGGTTTTGTATGTGCATAACGCTCGTAAAATTCCATAAATCCACGGGCAATAGTAATTTCATCAGGTTTGTCGTTGTTGAAACATTTCATACCCAGGAAGGCAGTGATCTGTTTTTTCAATGTATCCGCCGCCGGCCGTCTGCGAATATAGTGGTCTGTAACTGCGACGTGCGGAATATCTATACTGCTGTTATGCGGCATGTGGCAGGTGATACAATCATTGTTTTTGGCAGTTCTTACCTGAAGCGACTCACTACATTGTTTTTGTCCTTTATTAGCGCCATGGCAACTCTGACAAGCGTTCAGATACTGCGTGCGAGGTGTGAATTTGACACTTACATGCGGATTGTGGCAATTAATGCAGCTCATTTTACCTGATTCGACAAAACAGCGGCTTTTTTTCATACGTTCGACATGAGATGCCATGATCATTTTATCCTGAGCACCTTCATATTCCGGCATAAAAACATTCATTACCTCTGAAAGCTTCATGCCCGGGTGGAAGTCGAAAAATGATTTGCCGTCGTTTAGAACTGATATTCCCTGTAAGTGACATCGTTGACAGACATTATTCTGTAACTCGGTAGAAAGTCTGCGAGGGTTAACGATAGAATAGTCCGGACCTTTGGATGTATCCACAGGTTTGTTGTTCTGTCTTTCGAAAACATGAATACTTCCCGGACCATGGCAACGTTCGCAATCTATTCCGGTCTTTATTACATTGAATTTATTTTCACTATTGGCAACAAAGTCGGGATAGCCATTGTGACAACTCATACATTCGATCTGAATGAGTCTGCTAAATCTGCTGCTGCCTCCTTTTTCAAAACCCGGAGCAAGGTCCCAGCGGTGTTTTTGTGTATAGAATGTTATGGGTGCCTGATATAGATAGCCATTGACATCGAAAATGTGTGAGTTGGTATGCTGACCTGACCCTACAACGTAATCTACTCTCTGAATGCGCTTATGTACTGTATCTTTTCCTTCCAGTCGGAATTCCATAATAAAGAATGAATCCTGATTCCAGTAAGGCTTATAATAAAAGTCGAGAGCTGTATCATATACCAAAGCGTGGGCAGGGGAGAAGTCTGCCGCAGACTTCTCTTTTGTGGCCATACCGAAAGATTGACCCATACCTGTTTGTATGAATGTTTTATACACCTCTTCGTGGCAACCTTTGCAGGTTTGCATGCCTACGTAGTGGGCGGAGGTGTCGTACACATTGCGCCATGGAGAGGTAGGGTGATCTTCAGTTGCATTATCGGACTTTGGTGAACTGCAAAAGAAGGTTGGCAATGTTACCAATAACAAAGCAAAGGCTATCAATATACTACGCAGAACACGGGCTGACATGGAATGTCAAATTTAGGGATAATGTTCGTGTCGCGGTCATTGATTTGATAAATGTATTTATATTGCAAGGAATGGGTCTCAACTATAGATATAAAAGCGTAGTAAATTCACTTTCACATAATTGGAAGGAGCGCATTTACATGATGTTGATATTGTTACTGCCTACTACAACATTTGCACAGTATAAGGTCTTACATACCGATATTGTACAGATTATCTATCCGGAAATTGCTATGCAGACAGGTACCAGCGTAGCCAATATTTTAATTGACAGCGTAGCGTTTGATACAACTAAACAAGTATTCATTGTAAAAGGCAGAGCAGGTGGGTTGGAGGATAACCGAGATGATAGTGTGTATTTGCATATTGATATGATGCGTGCGGGTAAACTATTTAAAAATTATTGCCGATCTGAGAAGGATGGTAATTTTAAATTGACCCTATTGTCAACTGATCAATGTAAGGTATATGGTCTGGATGATCATTATGCATTTATATCTATAAAACAACCTGTTATAAGGAGACATGAACGTAGATAAGTGTATGGGCCTATAATTCTTTGTGTAAACTATATCATACAATACTCATTAACATGATCTCAATATTCCAGTTCGGCCAAAACAGGAAAATGATCAGAGGGGTACTTACCATGATATGTATCTGATAGTATTCCCCAACGCTTTACTTTGAAATTGCTTGTGGTGAAAATATGATCGATGATCTCATTTCCGGAAACTTGATTGCCAAAACCATTGAATGACGGATCATTGGTGAATGGGTATTGTGCGTGGTCATAAGTATCTGATAAAAGCTGAGAGGTTGCGATACTCTTGTAACAATCAGTTGAGTGCCCTCCATTAAGATCTCCAGTGAGAATCACATTGTTATTGCCTGCTATCTCACTTATCTTCTTAAGTATCAACTTACTGCTTTCCACTCTTGCGACCTCTCCCTGATGGTCATAATGCGCATTGAATACCCAAAGGATCTTACCGGATAGTTTGTCTTTAAGCTGTATCCAAGAGCAGATACGTTTGCAGCAAGTTGCATCCCAGCCAAGTGAAGGTTTTTCGGGTGTTTGAGATAGCCAGAAGTCGCCTTTGTTCAAGAGCACAAATCGATCTTTTTTATAGAAAATAGCCGAATGTTCACCTGCATCTAAACCATCATCTCTGCCCACACCATATCGGGAATACGCAGAAAGTGCAGTTGAAATGTCATTGAGTTGGTTGGTCAATCCTTCCTGAGTGCCGAGGATGTCGAAATCGTAAAACCTGATGAGAGAAATGATCACAGGCGCGCGATCTTTCCATAGGTTTCCAATGTCTCCCGGGTTGTCATAACGCAGGTTGTAAGTGCCCACCGTGATTTGCTGAGCGTTGGTGGTGCCTGAAAATATTACGAGGAGCAAGAGTATAGTAATGAATCGATTCATGATTTGATATTGCTTGCCACAAGATATAAAAAGAGGCTTAAATGTTATCTGTTAGTGTATTATTCCAAAGCTATCTTTTGAAGGGACAGCATCATTTTTTGCAGTAACACTGCTACCTTTAGCCTTCCAATTTTATAAGATGACCAATACACAGATAGCTGAGCAGTTTGAGCTTTTATCCAAACTGATGGACTTGCACGGAGAAAATAGTTTTAAGACAAAGACCTATGCGGTGCTGGCCTATAATATTGAAAAACTAGGTGTTGAGTTGTCAACCCTTGGTGAGGAAGATCTGTTCAGTATAAAGGGAATTGGTGAATCGACAGGCAGAAAAATACTGGAACTATTACAGACCGGACATATGGCAGTGTTGGATGAGATCATAGCCAACACACCTGCCGGCTTACTTGATATAATGGCTATAAAAGGATTGGGTCCGAAGAAGATAGCAGTAATATGGAAAGAGCTGGGTATAGAATCAGTAGGTGAACTGGAGTATGCATGTAATGAAAACAGATTGGTGACACTGAAGGGATTTGGAGCCAAGACCCAAGAGAGTATATTGCAAAATATCAGGTACATAAAGCAGAACGAGGGTTTCTTTTTATGGTCTGAAGCTATAGAGGTAGGGGAGGGTATTGTAGCGGCGCTACGGAATAAGTTCCCCGAGCATCTGTTCTCACTTTCTGGTGCGGCAAGAAGGCAGATGGAAGTGCTGGATGCTGTGGACATAATCACTGATATGGACAAGATGACCTTACGAAAGCAATTTGCAGAAAGTGATGATGTATTGGTGGAGTACGTAGGGGATGATGTGGTTCATATTAAAGTTACTATGCGTCCGAAATTGGCTTTTCGATTTGTGAAAAGAGAAGTATTTTATGGTACTCTGTTCAAAACAACGGGTAGTGAAGAATTTATCAATGCCTTTTTGGCAAAGTATAAATTACCGGAAGATGTGGCGACCGAGGAGGAGATATTTAAGATCAACGGATTGCAGGTAATACCTCCGGCTTTGCGGGAGAGTGGCAATGTTCTAGATAAAGCCGCGCAGAATTCATTGCCTGAATTGATCACCAAGAGAGACATCAAGAGTATCATTCACTCTCACTCTAAATATAGTGATGGTCAGAACACCATTGAGGAGATGGCCATAGCAGCAATAAAAGATGGTTATGAATATCTGGTGCTGAGCGATCACTCGCAGGCTGCATTTTATGCCAATGGACTGACACCGGAACGCATAGCGCAGCAACATGCGGAAATAGATGCATTGAATATAAAGTTGGCACCTTTTAAAATATTCAAGAGCATAGAGGCGGATATATTGAATGACGGAAACCTTGATTATTCAGCTTCAGTGCTGAGTACATTCGATCTTGTGATAGCCAGTGTGCATAGTAACCTGAAGATGAGCGAAGAGAAGGCAATGGCAAGAGTGATGGCGGCTATAGCTAATCCGTTCACTACTATACTGGGACACCCGACAGGCAGGCTCTTGTTATCGAGGAACGGATATCCACTTGACCATAAAGCTATTATAGATGCGTGTGCAATACACAATGTAGTATTGGAGATCAATGCACATCCCCGCAGATTGGACCTTGACTGGCGGTGGATAGCCTACGCAATAGAAAAGGGAGTGTTGTTATCAATAGATCCCGATGCGCATAGTATCAATGGATATAATGATGTTCATTACGGGGCTATGATAGCTCAGAAAGGAGGTCTAACTGCACGACAAAACCTGAGTAGTTATTCATTGACAGAATTTGAAGAATTTTTGGTGAATGTGCGCAAGAAGAAGGCTACAATACAGTTGGTATAAGTTGTTCTATTTTTGATCAAGGCTCCAGGGGATTTCCTGAAGGTTGAGTTCTGAAATGAACGGGATAAACCCGGTCAGAGATCTCGCTCAGCAGAGGGTTGGCATAGTTTTGTTTGTTTCTATTGCAGAACAAACAAAATCAAGATCATGAAAACGAAAATAATAACAATAAGTATTGCAGTATTGAGTATAGTAGCATTTGGTTCTTGCAAAAAGAATTACACGTGTACTTGTACCACAGTAATTGGCTCAGTGTCATCTACCAGTTCACATCAGGTGAATGATGTAACATTGCCGGATGCTAACAAAGCATGTGATAATTATGAAACACAGGCCAACAACAGCTACCCCGGAGGTACGACCTGTCATTTATAGTATTTTTATATATTTAATGCAACCGCTTTCCGGAATACGGAAGCGGTTGTGTTGTTTCATCTAATTTATGATGGCAATAGTATATACGCTAATTTTGCAGCACATTGTTTAAAATGAACGCTATACAAAGAACCTTACTGATCCTGCTTTCCATTGCTACCGGTGGGTTGTTCATCTATTCGTCTTACACTAAGGCATTTCCTATCTACACCTTTGAGGCAACTATGGTGGAGTATTTACATTTGCCCTGGTTGGTATCGGCGATAGCAGCCCGACTTTTTATAGGGTTAGAAGCCGGAATAGGGTTATTAATAGCAGCAAACATATATGGGGCGAATAAGTGGGTATTGCGATGCTCATTTTTGCTATTGATGGTCTTTAATGTATATCTAATTTACTTGTGGTTCATATTTGGAAATAACGTCAATTGTGGTTGTTTTGGTGACGCCATCTGGATGAATCCTTCTAATTCGCTCATTAAGAATGTGCTGATCATGGGTGCGATAGCAATTTTGTTGCGTTATAATAAAGGAACAAAAGGGTTACTTCCCAGTATTGCTATCGGGTCGGTTTCAGCTACATCCCTCATACTGCCATTTGTATTATTTTATATTTCATTTGACACTCCCGGAAAGTTGGACCTTACCCCAATGTATGTAACAGGAAAGCCCAATGTACCCACGATCGATCTCAGGAAAGGGAAACACATTATTGCCTTTGTCAGTCCTTCTTGTTCTCATTGCCGGAACGCAGCATTAAAAATGCATGAGATGAGGCTGAAATATCCTGAAATGCCCTTTTTTATGATCATAGGCGGAACGACCAGTGACCTTACAGATTTCTGGAATGCATCTCATGCGCAGGACCTGCCATATGTGCGAATGGAACGTGACCTGTTCATGAAATATACAGGAGGTGTGTTCCCAGTTATACTTTGGGTCAATAATGGCAAAGTGGAGACCAGAGTGAGTTACAGAGATATGAATGAGCAGTCTATAAATAACTGGATAAAAAAGTAAAATGTGGATATTATTTTACAAATAATCCATCCATTTTTTATATTTTAGCCCCTCGTTCTACTTCCTGCATCTTGCGGGGAGTGAAGACATACCTATAAAACACAGAAACATGCAATATCAGCAAACCGGGTTAGTCGTAGTTATCCCGGTATATAATGAACAGGAATGTATTGAAGAAGTGCTTACGTCATGGGGTAATTTCCTGAACGGGTATCTCAAGAATGTTTCCTTTAAAATAGTTGTTGTCAATGACGGATCAAGGGATAATACGCCTAAGATACTGGATGAGATAGCTACGAAATATCCCTATCTGCATATTGTTCACCAGCAAAATGGCGGACACGGTGAAGCTGTGTTGAATGGTTATACGATAGCATTGAAATTCGATCCTGATTGGATCTTTCAGGTGGATAGTGATAATCAATTCTTACCTGAGGATTTTCCAAAATTATGGGAAAACCGAACTAAATCGAATTTCCTACTGGGTTACCGTAAGAAGAGATATGATGAATTCAACCGTCTGATCATTACCCGTATAGTGCGTGTAATCATCTTCTTGCTTTACAGAGTATTGGTCACAGACTCTAATATTCCATATCGACTGATCAAGGGAAAATATATGAAGATGCTGTTGCACGATCTTCCGGGTCGTCCTTTCGCACCGAATATCTTCCTTACTGTTATGGCCAAGAAGGACGGGAATGATCTAATGTTCATACCTGTGACACACAAAGAAAGAGAGACCGGTCAGGTATCCATCATTAAAATGAAATTACTGAAGGTATGTGTCCGTTCTGCTCGTGAATTGTTCAGTTTTGCATTTACCGTAAGGAAACGTAACATGACAGGTCTTTAATGTAGGTCAATTTATTACATTTTACATTTACTTTTTACATATTATTCATGTCTCATCATAAATACATCATCATAGGTGCCGGTCCAACCGGTTTGGGTGCAGCGTACAGGCTGAAAGAACTGGGAATTGAAGATTTTACCATTTTGGAAAGAGAACCTACTGCCGGTGGTCTATCTACCAGTTATGTTGATGATAAAGGGTTTACCTGGGATCTGGGCGGACATGTTCAGTTTTCTCATTATAAGTATTTTGATGACCTGATGATGAAGGCATTGGGCGAGGACGGATGGCTGAATCACCAACGAGAGTCGTGGGTATGGATCCGTGATCGTTTTGTGCCCTATCCATTTCAGAACAATATACGTTGCCTGCCTAAGGAAGAAATGTGGCAATGCCTGCAGGGACTGATCAAAGAATACAAGAGTGCTACCTATCCTAAACCAGCGAATTTCCGTGAGTGGATAGTAGCTACACTGGGGCAGGGAATAGCAGACGTATTCATGATTCCTTATAATTTTAAAGTATGGGCATTTCCTCCTGAAATGATGAACTATACCTGGATAGGTGAACGCGTTGCTATTACTGATCTGGAGCGAGTGACCAAGAATATACTTTTCGATATTGAGGATGTATCGTGGGGGCCTAATAGTACTTTTCAGTTTCCCAAATATGGAGGAACCGGGTCTATCTGGCTGAATGTGGCTAAAATGATCGGACATGACAAGTTCCGTTTCGGAAGTGTTGTTACCTCAGTTGACGAACAAACCAAGACCATATACTGTGAAGATGGCAGCACTCATACCTATGATATGCTCATCAATACAATGCCATTGGACCTGTTTGTGAATAAACTGAAATATGCATCAGATAGCCATAAAGAAGCAGTAAAATTATTGAAGCATTCTACTACTCACGTAATTGGCATAGGTCTGAAGGGTAAACCTGTTGACGAATTGGCTACCAAATGCTGGATGTATTTCCCTGAGGATAATTGTCCGTTCTACAGGGTCACCGTATTTTCAAATTACAGCCCTAATAATGTTCCTGATATCAATCAGCATTGGTCTTTGATGGCAGAGGTCAGTCAGAGCGAACATAAGCCAGTGAATGCGGAAACTATCGTTGAAGAAACGATACAGGGCATGTTAAATACGAAGTTGATACAGAGTAGAGATGAGGTAGTTTCAGTCTGGTACAAATCACTTGACTACGGATATCCTACACCTTCTGTTGACCGTGATAAGGCCATCAACAAGGTCATCCCTGAACTGGACAAGCTGGACATCTATTCCCGCGGACGATTTGGTGGCTGGAAGTATGAAGTAAGCAATCAGGACCATTCATTGATGCAGGGGGTAGAAATCGTCAATAAGCTGGTGTTAGGTATCAATGAGATCACCTTCCCATTCCCTGCTACAGCGAATGCTATGTGGGGTAAGTAGGATTGTGAGTGCGGAGTGCAATCTTAATTTTCGATATTAAATATCAATGCCCTACCGGAAGGTGGGGCATTATTGTGTGTAGATCAATTGACGATACCCATCTGTTTCATCAGGATCGTTGCGTTATTCGACATAGATACACCACGTTTTAGTTTGAAATCAAAAGACAGTCTGTTGGGTTCTACCTTACTTTCGAAATGGTAGTTGCTCACCTTGTCTTTGTAGTGTGTTTCCATATCGCCGAGGCCGGTGTCGTGGGTGGCTACAATGCCAATGGCATGGAAGGTGAGTAGGGTCTCAACAATAGAGCGGGTGCCCTGTTGTTTGTCTGTAGAATTGGTGCCTCGCAGGGGCTCATCTAATAGAACCAGGTAAGGACGATCGGCTGTTCTTACTACGTCCATAATTGATTTAATTCTGTTTAGTTCGGCACGGAAATAGGAAACGTCATCCTGAACGGAATCTGTTATGCGCATTGAAGTGTACATGTCAATAACAGGCATAGATAGCTCATCTGCCGGTAATGGCATGCCCATGTTACACAGAATATTGGTTACACCTATAGTGCGTATGAACGTACTTTTACCAGTCATATTAGCACCGGTAAGCAGGTAGAATTGTTCTTCAATGCCCATGCTTACATCATTGCCAACCGCTATTGCAGCCGGTAGTAGAGGATGGCGTAGGTGCTTAGCTGAAATTACAGTGCCGTTAGTATGGAGCGTAGGATATATGTTCTGAGGATTATTGAATGCATAGACAGCACAACTCACAAAAACATCGGTAGCGATGACCATGTCCAACGCCTCTGTCAAGATCGTATTGTTTTTTTTACGCCACATCTCTAGCCTGATCATACAATAAATGTCAAACAGGAAAAAGGAATTGAGAACAGGTCCTATAAGTACATTGTCGCGACTGTCGAGCAGACGAAGTAAACTACGGAATTGTTTTATGCTTTTTAAAGAAGAGTTAGCTTGAGCGCCTGCATTTTGCAGCCATGATACTTTGAATTGGTTGGTTGCCATTTGAGTGAGCAACCTTTCGAATTTGTCAATGAATGCTTCGCTATTGCCGATCTGTTTAAGTGCTTTCTTTACCCTTTTATGGTAAATACCTAAAATTACCCAGTTAAGTATAATGAACAGTGTAATAAATGAGGATGGGGTAACGGATAAAATAGTAGTAATGATCAAGGCAATAGCACCACTTTGAATAGCCAGCGTAATTGCTTTAAGGCTGGTATTGTTGATAAAACTATCAGGGCCATTGAGCCATTCTAGCAGACGTTGTTGGTCATTTTCACCTTCTTTATCCAATGCGCCTGCTACACGGAAGTCTTGCAGCAGATCGGGTAGGGTACTTAATTCTTTGATTATTTCCTGTCTTTCGGTAATGGTGTCTTTATCCCGGGAAAGTGTAGATAACAGTTGCGCCAGCCTTTGAGCGCCACCCAATGTTGCTGTGCGACAAAGCAATTGGTAAACAGAGCCTTTACCAAAAATATCGAGATCGTAGGTGAAGGGGTGGGTGACATCAGTAAATGCAGATCCATCGGCAAAGGCACTATGGTCGCCGCTTAGTGCCTTTAATTCATTGTCGATAAGGGCGATCTGTATCTTAATTTCTTCCTGTTTTTTGTTCAGTTGATCGTGATACCTGACCAAAGCAAGAAATGCGAATGTAAATCCACCGAATATCCCCCAATACCAGTTGACATCATTGCGGACAGCAATGATAAATGATGTAACGCCGGCAATGGTTACCAATAAACGAGCTATAGCCAGCCTATCGCCTGTCTTACTGATCTTATCAAGAGAGACATTCAGTTCCTTCTTTTTCTGATCGTAATAAGTAGCCGGTGATAGCATAAGCGTGAACTGTTAATGCCTATCCAGGAGATAAGCGTCGATTTTTCGCAGCATTAGCGGCGATGTGATTATTGATATTACTTATTTATATGCGGTATATAAGCTGGTGATGCCAAAAGTCAGAGGTCTGGCTTTAGCATTCTTATAGCCGCAGTTGGTCAATATCTTACAAAAATCCTCTCCCTGCGGAAATGCCATTACTGACTCCGGTAGATAGGTATATGCTCTGCTGTGCTTGGATACCAGGCGCCCCATGAGCGGCAAAATAAATTTGAAATAGAATCCGAACAATTGTTTGATAGGAAAACCTGTAGGGTGAGAAAATTCTAAGATCACCACTTTGCCACCGGGGCGTAATACACGACCCATTTCTGTCAACCCTGCTTCAAGATGTTCGAAATTGCGTGCTCCATAAGCACAGGTAACTACATCGAAGTATCCTGTTTCAAATGGAAGTGCCTCACTATCGGCAGTTTGTAAGGTAATTACATCCGACAGATTGACATCCGCGATCTTTTTACGACCTACTTCCAGCATCTGGTCGGCTATATCGATACCATCAATGTGTTTGGGTTTCAATGTTGCCGCTGCTATGGCCAGATCGGCAGTGCCGGTTGCCACGTCCAGAATTCGCGTAGGCTTTAGTTCTCCCGCCTCGGCGATAGCTTTTTTTCTCCATCCTTTATCTATGCCCATAGACAGGAAATGGTTAAGAAAATCGTAGCGGCCGGCTATATTGTTAAACATTTCGGCTACCTGAGCTTTCTTATTTAAATTTGATGCCGCATCAGGGAGTATCTTTGCTGCGGGATTAGTATCATTGATCGACTGCATTAGTACAAAAGTACAACCAAACCAGATGGAAATAACAACTGCCAAATACTTAATAAGCAATATAGATGTTAAAGCTTGCCCAAAACCTGACAAGCCAGAGTATGCCTTCATAGGAAGATCGAATGTAGGTAAGAGTAGCCTTATCAATATGCTAACGCGTAATGCCAAGTTGGCCAAGACATCGGGTAGTCCGGGAAAGACCCAATTGATCAATCATTTTCTTATCAATAATTCATTTTATATAGTTGACCTACCGGGATATGGTTTTGCCAAGCGGTCTAAAGTGCAGCGTGAGGAATGGGAAAAAATGATAGATGCCTACCTGAAAGAGCGAACTAATCTGGTCACTGTATTTGTATTGGTAGATAGCAGACATTCACCACAGAACCTTGATCTTGCCTTTTTGCGTAAGTTGGGCGAGTGGGGTATTCCATTCAATATTGCATTTACCAAGGCCGATAAGATAACACAGCGAGAGGCAGCGAAGAATAAGAGCCTGTTTGTGAACGCGATGAAAAAAGAATGGGAGTACATACCGCGTACATTCATGACCAGCGCAGAAAAGTTTCATGGCCGCAATGATATGTTAGGCTATATTGGCGAACTGAACGAGGAGTGGGTATTGCCTGATGCGGATGCCCAGCCTAATATGGAGATGCCGTTGTAGTGCTATTGTGACTTCAGGACATTTGAGGTACACATTTTTAATAATTTGCGCGCCTTACCATTATTGGGGTCTATTTTCAGTGCTTGCTCTGCGGCATAGCGGGTATTGGGGTAATCATTAATACTATAATAGGCATAACCCATGAAGGCCCATAATTCGGGGTCATTCGGAGCTGCTTCAATAGCCTTTTTGAAGAGCGGGAATGCTGCATCATAGTCTTTTATCTTGCAGTGTTCTACAGCTAATTTATAATAGTGGTCTGATACATTGTAGGCAAGGTATTGCAGACCGGGATGATCCGGATTATGGGATGTAACTGTTTTGCAGTCGGCCAATGCTGAATCATATTGTTTCAATGCCAGATAGCCAACACCTCTATTTACAATTGCATCGACATATTGGGGATGTATTTGCAATGCTTTGTTGAGGTGCCACATTCCAACCTGTATAACAGAGGATCTTTCGCCGGCATTTCGCCTTTCATCGCTAATTTCTTCAGCATATTTGATGAATGCGCCACCGGCAAAACGATTGGTCAAAGCGCTGTTTGGTGCTGTTCGTACGTCTTTGCTAAACAGCATAAAGTCGGATGCCCAGTCTTTATTCCGGTTGATGGTTATGAATGCAGAGGTGCCAGTTATGAATAGAATTGCCCCAGCAAAGATCATTTGAGTAATCTGTGCATTTTTAAGTTTACCTGCAGCATAGCTTATCAGCCAAGCTAATGCAATAGCGAAACCCAGCGAGGAATGATAGATCAGTCTTTCTCCCATTGGCGCTCCTATGTTGATGAACACATTGCTGATCAACAACAAAAAGGCAAGAAAGAAGACTATCGCAAAGCCCAAGACATGCCGCCGCTTGATCAATATCCATCCTGAAACAATGATAACAGCATAGATGATCATTGATGCCCAGACCTTTAAAGAGTCGAAACTGACATACGGTATCTGGTCATAAGAGTAATCGCAAGAAAGCGGATAGGGTATGAATAGTAGTTTTAAGTAGTTGAGGGGAATAGCCAATATGGATGCTATCTTTTGAGTGGTAGTAGCGTATAGGTATGGGTTGTTAAGAATGTCGGTAGAGGTCAATGCATCTGAATGGCTGGTAGCAACCAACCTGAGGCCCAAGTAAATAAACAAGGGAATTATGTAAGGGATCGTTGCAATAGAGGACTGTTTCGGTGATTTTGTTCCCAGTATAAAGAAGGCTAAAGGCAGCAAACCGACCAATACGATGCCGTATTCTTTAGATAACATTGCCAATAAAAAGCAAGTAAGCGAAGAGACTAAATGGATAATTTTTTTAGTGGCTAAATATTTAAACGCCGATAAAAATGTAAGGCAGATGAATAGCAATGACAAGATCTCATCCCGGCTTTTTACATTCGCTACCACCTCGGTATGTATGGGATGAATGGTGAACAATAAGGCAGCCAGAAATGCCACCAACGTATCGGTTGGGAATACTATCGTTCTGAGAAATTTTAGCAGCACTATCACAGAAAGTAAATAAAGCAACACATTGACCACATGTCTCAGCTGCATATCGCTAAGCAGTTTGTCGTTATTTACCCCGGGTTCATTAGGTCTTGTAATCTGTTGCTCAATTGCAAAGGTGGCTATAGATAAAGGCCGATATCTACCTCCCAGCAACCGGGTATGACTGTTTTGTTGTTTAAAGGCATTTTCCATTGCATCGCCGGTCAGTATCTCGGGTATGCCTGTAATACCTTTTTGGACAGATGGGTTGTTTATTATTATCGGGTTATCATCTAATGCATAGCCATTACTGAAAGTATTGCAATAAAAAATCATGCAAATGATCGCCAGAATACATGCCTGCCAATGAAATGATCTGAGCCATTTTATGTTAATACGCGAAGAAAGTGTTGTGGTCTGTTGCATTGTTCGATCAATGTTTAAAAATAGAGGAAAATGTCTGAATCAGAACGGGAAGCATCTGAGAATACTGAAAGTGCAATTGGAATCAGCGCGCAGCTCTTTATATTAACTTACAAAGCGTTCCAGTATGTAACCCATAACATAAACTCATATTTTCCATTTTGTATTTTAGTTTTGAAATTGATATACCTTTACGTCCCGATTAATGGCTGTATTTCACAACATAGACAACCTACCTTCATTTAATAATGCGGTATTGACCATTGGCACATTTGATGGTGTGCATCAGGGGCATCGTGTTATTTTGAAGGAAGTAGTGGTACATGCGGCCAAGGTAGGCGGGGAGAGTGTGCTTATTACATTTGATCCCCATCCCCGAAAATTATTGTTTCCCGATCAGCCCCTGGGCATCATTACTCCGCTTGATGAAAAGGTGCGCTTGTTACATGAAGCAGGTATTACGCATATCATAGTTGTACCGTTCACTCAGGAGTTCGCTCATCTATCTGCCAGAGAATATATTGAAGAGTTTCTGGTAGGTAAGTTCAAGCCGCATAGCATTGTCATTGGTTATGATCATCATTTTGGTCATGACAGAAAGGGCAATATTGATATGCTGAAAGAATATGCGCCTGTGTATCATTACCAGATGATAGAGATACCTGCACAGCTAATAGAAGCGGCAGCAGTAAGCTCTACCCGTATACGCAATGCCATAAAGGAGGGGAGAGTAGAAGATGCTGCACAAATGCTGGGTCGTGAGTATTCACTGAAGGGCACTGTAGTGCATGGGAATAAGTTGGGTCGTACAATCGGTTATCCTACTGCCAATCTTCAATTGCTGGACAATGAACAGATAATGCCTGCCATAGGTGTGTATGCTATTCGTGCCCGGTATAACGGAGTATTATATGGTGCTATGATGAGCATTGGTTATAATCCTACGGTAACAGACAAAAAGGAAGTGCGCATAGAAGCTAATATCTTTGATTTTGACAAGGATATCTATGGGGATGAATTGGAGATCATCTTCGTAAAGCGATTGAGAAATGAGCAGAAGTTCGATTCTCTGGATGCATTGGTGGAACAGATCCATCAAGACAAGCGAGATACACTTGAGGTACTGGCGTTAAGCTAAGTTCGAATTCAACAACAGTTTGTATCATCTATTGTAAATGTTCTCATTATTTATCACACCAGCCATATATAGTGGTCAAACATTTATTGGTCATATACGATCAACATTTAGTATTATCATTTAACTTTCCGTATCTAATATAAATGTCTGGTTTTATGATGACGAGTAAGCTACACCTGATAGATGAACAAACTTCTCCTCTGCAACGAATCATGTGGGTGTATAATGCCGATGAGCCACAACGCCGTGTTTTTGAGAACAATATCTGTGCATTTCATATAGGGCAGGGTTATTTTTTAAGTGTAGCACATAATTTGCGTATTCAGGCAGGTTATTTTAAATCGATAAGCGAAGAGATATACCAGAAAGAGTTGTTGTATAAGCTTGATGGATCGCAAAAGCTATTTTTGGACCAGCATTATTTTACTGATGAATATAGCCGGAAGATGTACCTGAATAATGTGGATAATACTGCATTGCATGGGATAAATAATATTCTGAAGCAAAAAAGATTTGATACCCGTTGGGTTACAATGGCTGAAAAGAAGATATGCCAGCCACATCTGGTCATACAATTCAGGGATAATAGTTTTTATAAGGAAGCGGACATACAACAATACTTTAAACCCCATCAGGTTTTTGTTGAAGGGGAAATAAAGAAGAATACTTTTCTTGTTGAAATTGAGTTGGTTGAAGCCTTTTACAGTGCGGATATAGCTTTATATAAGGTAGTGAATACACCACAGACCATCATAGATCTAATTCCTTCGATAGATGTAAATTGTGATCTGATAGAGGAAGATCCGGGTAGTTTACATTGTTTGCAAAGTGCGCCAAGTAGTAGTGCAGGTCGTATGTTCAATACTGCAAAGTTGGAGGGAATAGTAGATCATTTGAATATGATGCCCGATGATCTTGGCGGCAATTATGTACATGATGGCTATAGATACCTGGTGAATGGTTACTTCAGGTTTGGTTCGTCAGGCGCGCCATATCTTGTATATGATCCTATCAGGTGCAAATATGTGGCCAATGCCATACAGAGTGAAGCGTGTGGCATACAGTTCGATATAAAGCATGAACGAGACGGCAATTTTCAGTATGATCATGCACTTGCCTCACCATTACACCTTATTAAAGACCAACTGAGAGCACTGAGGGTATGCGATCAATCAGGATTTGAAAACGTCTTTTAGAATTGCCGCGAGTCTTATGCCTGCAACAAGAATATCCTGCTCAATAGCTTTTTTATTCTTTGTGGCGTAGGCCTCATCAATCTTTTCGTCTTTATAGTTGTAAACGTTCCTGAGTTGAGATCTAGGTTGGCGCATCCAATTCTCTACGTTGATAACTGATAAAGCTGCTATGTCTTCCTTGTCAAAACCCTTCAACATAGACAGACAATCGCTTAGTTTGATGTTCTCACCTTCTATCAATTCTGAGTCCCAAACCCGGTGGAGATTTGTGTAGTGACCATTATATTTTACCTCAACTGAATTACCTCCTTTGTCGATTCCATATCCTACATGAAGAGGTTGATGGAGATCTCCGGTGAGGTGGAAAATGATGAGCAGATCTTTTTTAATATCCTCCTCCTTCATATTTTCTTTGTGCTTCAACTCGTTGATAACACGAGTCAGCTGATTAACAATATTTTCCTCTTTGGTGTTTTCGTAAGTCTTGCCCTCATCTACATTGACATAGTGCCATTGCTTCATGAAATCGTTACGATGATCATTCTTGATCTCATCCATCCAATTAGCGGCCTGCTCAATGGTCATACTCCCCAGATATTTATGCACGTTGGCCTTAGTGTTGCTGTCAAGCATGGTGAAAGCAACTTCAGCAACAAGTCCATGTCCGATCTTGCCCCATGCAAATACGCCTGATGGCATAGCCATAAATATTGCAGCAGCTATAATTGATGATAATTTTTTCATGAAATTTATTTGTTGAAGCAAAGATATAGAAACAATAAAGGCGTTGAGATATGTTTAGTATCCAACGCCTTATTTGTTAGTTAATTATTTTGATCACAATGCGAATGCATCATCAACCAACTGCTGTTGCTCAATGGCATGTTTCTTAGCGAAACCAGTTGCCGGAGATGCACTTGCCAAACGGCTGATGTACTTAATAGGGAAGTTCTCCAGAGTCATGCTAAGGAAAGGCAATGCACCCATATTCCTTGGCTCTTCCTGAACCCAAACCCACTCCGCTTTCTTATACTTTTCGCGCAACTCGTTAAGTTGTGCCTGAGGAAGAGGATATATTTGTTCCAAACGAACCACAGCAACATCTTCGCGCTTGTCTGTGATCTGCTTTTCACTGATGTCGAAATATACTTTACCGGTACATAATACTACACGTTTTACTTTCTTGGCATCAGTAATATTCGGGTCGTCTATCACTTCTTTGAAACCACCTGTTGTAAAGTCGGCCATAGGTGAATAAGCACGAATATGACGCAGATTTGCTTTAGGAGCAAAGTTGATCATTGGCTTACGGAAATTCCATGCCAACTGTCTGCGCAGACCATGGAAGAAGTTGGCAGCTGTAGTGATATTGGTAATGGTCATATTCAACTCGGCACACATGAGCAGGAAACGTTCCATACGAGCACTTGAGTGCTCAGGACCGCCACCTTCATATCCATGAGGTAGTAATAAGACCAAACCGTTCATAGCTCCCCATTTCTGTTCGCCACTTGTAAGGTATTGGTCAATTATTGTCTGAGCACCGTTAGAGAAGTCTCCATACTGAGCTTCCCAAAGTACCAGATTATTAGGGTTAGCCATAGCATAACCATACTCAAAGCCCATTACTGCAAATTCACTCAAGAGTGAATTGTAGATATACATCTTACCTTGTTTATCGGCAAGACGGCTTAAGCGGTTATAAGGCAGGTTAGTATTCTGGTCGTAGATGACCGCATGACGATGAGAGAAAGTACCACGTTTTACATCTTCCCCACTCAGGCGTACTTCTTTCCCTTCTGCAAGTAAACTTGCATAAGCGATCAATTCTCCTGTCGCCCAGTCCACTTTACCTTCAGTTTCGTAAAGTTTTACTTTGTCATTCAGTAATTTTTCGACTTTTTTCAGCGGGCTGAAACCTTCAGGCCACTGCATAAGTGAGGTGAATATTTTTTTGAAAGTATCCTCAGTTATTGATGTATCCGGTGAGCTGCTGAAATTTTCAGCCTTAGCTTTACGCAATTCTTTCCACCACAATTCCGGTTTCTGATATGCATAAGGAAGAGGTTTTTGTTTTGCTTCATCGAGGCGCTGTTGCAGATCGTCCCAGAAACGAGTTTCCATATCCTTAGCCATAGCCTGAGCATCAGCTTCACCATGTTGTAACAGATACTGAGTATAAACTTCGCGTGGATTCTGATGTTTGTCGATCAGCGCATACAACTGTGGTTGTGTGAACTTAGGTTCATCACCTTCATTATGGCCATGTTTGCGATAGCAAACCATATCAATAAAGATATCTTCGTTGAATTTCTGACGATAAGCTACAGCGAAAGCCGCGCACTTAACAACCGCTTCAGCATCATCTCCATTTACGTGCAATACAGGAGCGTGAACAATAGATGCCAGACTGGTGCAGTAGTCTGATGAACGAGCGTCGTCAAAATCTGTTGTAAAACCGATCTGGTTGTTGATCACATAGTGAATAGTACCACCTGTGCTGTAACCTTCCAGCTTAGACATTTGCAACAGTTCATAACCGATACCCTGGCCTGCAACGGCAGCATCACCATGAATGAGTATTGGTAATACTTTGTGGTATTCGCAATTATAGAGCGTATCTGCTTTAGCCCTAGCAAAACCGGCAACAACCGGATTTACTGCCTCAAGATGAGACGGATTAGGTGTAAGCTGTACATTGATCTTCTTATTGTTGGGGGTAATGATGTCTGACTGGAAGCCTAAGTGATATTTTACATCACCACTGCCCATAGTCATATCTTCCGGCAGATTGCCTTCAAATTCAGAGAATATCTGTTCGTATGTCTTCTTAAGTGTATTGGCCAATATGTTGAGTCGGCCGCGATGCGCCATACCAATTACCACTTCAGCAACACCTGCATCTGCCGCATCATTTAGAATTGTGTCGAGTGCAGCGATAGTGCTTTCCCCGCCTTCTAAACCAAAACGCTTTTGTCCAATGAACTTAGTATTGAGGAATTTTTCAAATATCACACCTTCATTCAACTTCTCCAATATGCGTTTTCTTTGGGTAATAGACAAAGGCTTCATCATCATAGCCTCATAATTTGTCTTGACCCATTCGCATTTTTCTGTGCTGTTGATGTAAGTAAACTCTATGCCTATGTTACTTGTGTATAAAGTTTGCAGTCTGGTGAGGATCTCTTTAAGTGTAGCGCCACTCATTCCCAGATAATTGCCTGCAAAGAATGTAGTGTTCAGATCGGCGTCAGAGAGATTGAAGCGGCTGAGCTCTAATTCTGAGTGACGATCTTTACGAGAGCGTATTGGGTTTGTTGTTGCAGATAAGTGTCCTCTCTTACGGTAAGCACGAATGAGTTGGAATACGCCCAACTCTTTAGTCATCTGGTCTCCGCTTACAGGTCCCTTGCTGACAGTTGCCGCAGTGCTGTTACCCAATTGGTTAGACGCAAAGTCGAAGCCTTCAAAGAATTTTTTCCATTCCGGATCTACCTGAGTTGAGTCTTTAACAAAATCATTGTACAGAGATTCGATGTAAGCTGATGTTGGTCCTGTTACGTAAGAGAAGTCCTTCATTGTCAGAGAAAAGTATTTTTTATTAGCAAAAAGCGAAATAACCAACCGTTTTTAAGAAAGTAGCCTGTTATGGTCGCAAATTTAGTTTAAAATGATCAAAAGAATAGCCTATTTACAACAGTGCTATAATATTCGCCTAAATTATCAATTTATTCGTAATTCAGACTCATTATCATCGCTAAAATAGTATCTATTATTTTCTGAAATGGTTTTTGTGTTCAATAACCTATTCATTTCCTTATGAAGGCTATTTATCAGCGTTAATAGTGCCATTTATACAAAATACCATCCGTAATCTTACTTATTGCTTGTCGGTACTGAGTTTTAGTCTAACGGCAGTTACCATTTTACAAGGGATCTCATCAAAATCAATATTATGAGAGTAAATGTGTACCCTGATATGCTCCCCATCTTTTTTTACATGTGTCCAGTGATTATCATCATAAAAGCCACTCTTGTATTCTCTGTTAACTGTATTCATAAGAGCAGGGATATCAGCAGGGGGGCGAATGTCTTTTATAGTCATTGATAAAAATTCCTGTTCGGAATAGCCATAGTAAAAAATAGCGGCTCTGTTGACTGCTACAAAGCTAAGATCATCCATGTTGTACACCCACATTGGCAGTGGGTGATCTCTGAAGATGCTCATGTACTGCTCTTTAGATCGTTGCAATTCATTAAGAATTTTTTTACGTTCGATCGTATATTGTACGCATTTCCGGAAGAGAGGTAAAGTAATTTCGTCCTTTATCAGATAATCCTGCGCAGCGATTTCCTCAGATTGATTTTTAGCATGTTCTTCATTATCGGAGCATACCAGTATAACAGGTACTTTGGCAAATTGCTTCCTGAAGATATTTTTATGGGCTGTAGTTGTTGCGCCTTCTATTTCGTCATTAATAAATATGATGGCGGGTATCTGGGCACTATTTATGACCTCAGATAATTCTCTAAGTTGAACAATACGGTCTTGCCGGTAACCACATGCAACAGCGAATTTGCGCAGTCGGGCAAATTCAGCATAATTATTATTGATTATCCATACCGGTTTGTTGGTTGTCATATCCCTCACTCTTGAATCGTACGACTATATTAGTAATAATTTTGAACAGCCGATTAGAAATAGTCACTCCTTGTCAATTAATTACAAAGACGTTACAATTCAAAATTACTGTATTACTGTTACCAGTCACTTTTTATCATTTTAATTCTGCCTATTATATAATAAGCTCCTATCCAAAAAATAGAAACGAATATCAATGCTTGTGTAGAATATGCTGAATTTATTACCATTGAGCTCATTGGTTCAACTTTTGAAACAGGTAACAAATTGGCGCTGGAATCCATAGGCAGATAATAACCCAAAGTCAAATGCAGTTTTGCTGAAAGAAATTGATTGAGGAGCAGTTCAACTATATATGAGTATAAAAGGAAAATAATTATGACCATACCACTACGTTTCAGGAATAATGATAAAGTAAGTGCCAGTCCAAAGTAGTTGAGTGTGAGAATAAAAACATACAGTACATTGATGAAATTGTTGCCTATATCAGCAAATGATGAGCCGCCGGATAATCCGAAAAATATGCCTTGCAATACTGCATAAAGAGTGATAACCAGACTTAATACAATTACAACTCCCCATTTAGCATGAAAGAATTGCTCTCGCTTCCAACCGTCAATAATATTTTGTCTGTTTGTTCTGAATTGAAATTCATTGGTTGTCAGTATGATAATGATCACAGAAAGCAATCCGGAAAAGACCTTAGTTATATAGCATACTTTGTTCCACACGTTTGAAAATGAATAGTCCGCTCCCAGTACACTTACCCCTTTTGCTCCGGCATTCATGATGCCGGAAATAATGAAATGGTTGGTCAGTGCTATAAGTATGAGGAATAATACAGAAATTATCCAGAAGGTGTTGTATTTCTTTACTTTAAGCCATTCTATTTGAAGCAGATCGAACATGATATCTTAGGTTATTGGTGATATAATTTGAATACTACTGAAATCTCTACTGATTAGTAAGTTCCATGAATTTTGTTTCCAGGCTCTTTTTTCTGAGCGACAGATGAGATAGAACGATGCCTCTATTAAGGCAGAACTCATTGATGTGAGCTGTAGTGATCCCTTCGTTGCAAGTTATTTGCAAAGTTTGTTCTGTTTTGTTCACTTTCTTTACTCCTTGCATTTCTCTTACCGTATTTTCAAGTAAGATCATGTCCGTAGCCATTATTTCAATTTGATCCTCGCTTATCAATACTTCATTGACAGGCCCGTTCAGTAGCAGGTTGCCCCGCTTTAGGATAGCAACATGTGTGCACACTTTTTCTATCTCATCGAGCAGATGACTGGCAATAATGATCGTAATTCCTTGTTTGTTGAGATCAAGGATCAATTCTCTTATTTCAGCTATACCATTTGGATCAAGACCATTAGTAGGTTCATCCAATACTAATACTTTAGGGCTGTCGAGCAGGGCAGCGCCAATAGCCAAACGTTGTTTCATGCCCAGAGAGTAGCTTTGAAATTTACTGTCCTTACGTTCAGTAAGTCCCACTATCTCCAATACACGAAGTCTGTCATCCATGCCTTTACGTTTCAATGCGGCTGATACCGCAAGATTATCATAAGCCGACATGTAATGATAGAAGTTCGGAGTTTCCAGCAAGCAGCCAATCTGTCTTCTGGCGGCATCTGGTGGTATACCTCCCAACCAGCTGTAGGAGCCACCATCGGACTGCAGTACATCCATGATAATTGCCAATAAAGTTGTTTTGCCACTGCCATTAGGGCCAAGTACTCCAAATACACTGCCTTCGGGTACATCAAAAGATACATTATTCAATGCCTTGATAGGCCCGTAAGATTTGGAGATATTCTGAATGGAGATGATCGGTTGCAAGGTTGAAAGAATTTTATCGAAAGTAGGTATAAATTTTACTAAACTATATATCCATCACCGACTACTTAGTGGCATTAACCGATAAAAACAAGGCCCGGCATAGTGCCGAGCCTTGTTCAATACTGTTCTGTGAAATTAAAAATACCAGTAATGTCAGTATTATTTAAGAGTCTCATCCAGCCACTTAAAGAATTCGCGTTGCCAAGCAAGCGCATTCTGCGGGTGAAGAACCCAGTGATTTTCATTTGGCAGGTATAACAATTTAGACTTTATGTTACGCATTCTGGCTGCCTGGAAAGCTTCCAATCCCTGCTCTGTAGGAACACGGAAGTCTATTCCGCCCTGTACGATCATAATTGGTGTATTCCATTTATCTACGAAGTTGCTCGGGTTGAATTTTTCGTAGCTGATAGGTGTTGGTTCTTTCCAATAAGAACCACCAATATCCCAGTTAGCAAACCAAAGTTCTTCAGTGGTGCCATACCAGCTCTTCAGATCGAAGAGACCATCGTGAGCTATAAAAGTTTTGAAGCGGTTGTTGTGCATACCTGCCAACATATAAACGCTGTAGCCACCATAGCTGGCACCCACACATCCCAATCTGCTTTTATCAACATATGGTTCTTTACTAATGTCGTCGATAGCAGAAAGGTAATCCTGCATAGGAAGTCCGCCCCAGTCTTTGCTGATCTCTTCATTCCATTTTACTCCCCAACCCGGCATACCACGGCGGTTAGGCGCTACTACTATATAACCCTGTGCTGCCATTAACTGGAAATTCCAACGGAAGCTGTAAAACTGAGATAGTGCAGATTGAGGTCCACCCTGACAATACAGCAGGGTAGGGTATTTCTTAGCAGGATCAAAATCGGGAGGATAAATGACCCATACACCCATTGATGCATTATCAATGGTATTGACCCTACGCAACTCTGTTTTACTCATCAACAGGTTCTGATAGATCCTGTCATTCTCATGCGTAAGCTGGATCATATCGCCGTACTGTGGCTTTACGGCAAATATTTCTGTTGCATGATTCATATCGCAGCGAGTAACAACAATATTGTTACCAGACTGCCCAACAATACCGTTCACATCAAATTTACCTTTAGTAAGCATGTTGACAGTTGCTTTATCATTTTCACGCTCAGGCAGATTCAATTCGAAAAGTTGCTCAGTGCCTTCAAATGGTGCGTTGAAATAGATCTTCATGTCTCCATTTGCCCAAATAAAGCCACCCACTGTACCATTCCAGTTCGCGGTCACATTTTTCTTTTTTTTCTTTTCAACATCCATTATTATGATGTCGTTCTTATCTGCTTCGTAGCCATCGTGAGCCATGCTGAGCCATGCGATACGCTTACCATCTTTGCTAAAAGAGGGAGCCATATCGTAGCCGTTCATACCTGCACTCCAGTTATCGGTCTTGGTTGTTGTTACATCATAATAATACAGGTCAGTATTAGTACTGGTGGCATATTCTTTGCCAAATTTCTTTTTACATACATATACAAACCCCTTACTATCCGGTGACCAAACAAGGTCTTCAGCTCCTCCAAAAGGTTTTTGAGGGCAATCGAACATCTGGTCTTCCATTATGTCGGTAACCTTACCTGTCTCTATATTGGCAATGAAGATGTGTGAGAATTTGCCATCTTCCCAAGTATCCCAATGTCGGTTGTTGAGGTCGGTATATACTTTAGCAGTGGTATTAGGTAAGTCAGGATAAATATCTGTCCCCAACATTGGTTTCATCAATACATCTTTAGAGAATGCAACGTATTTGCCATTGGGTGAAACCCATACATTCTCCGCATTTTGTAATCCATTATAGACCTCTGTCCATGAGTTACCCGCATCAGTGCTTTTGTAAAGAATGTTGTCATAATAAGAGTACCACAGATCATCGAAGCGTTGTGTTACTGTTTTGCCCGCATCTGTGGTCCATTCTTTTTTGCTGCCATCCTCTATTGCTACTCTGTAATGATGGCTAGTGCTTTTTTCAGTTTTCCAATCTGTAGATCGGGATGAATAGTATAGGTACTTACCATCTTTGCTCACTGCATCGGCCGATACCTTGCGAACGCTCAGCAGCATTTCGGGGGTCATGCGCTCTTGGGCGTATGTGGCTGCACTAAGGAGTAATAATAAAGGGAGTATTGTTCTTTTCATATTTGCAATTGGAAATTCTGTAAAATCTGTGTGCTATATTATATCAAATGTAATAAATGTAGTCAAGCAAAGGTATATGTGGGTAACAATTGTAGTTTAATAATTGTTACGATTACTTTTTAATGCTTGAACGATCTGTCTGCTTTTTGGGTTCCTGTTTAGGCTCAAAGTCAACAATATTTTCCCATCCTGATCTCAAAATGAGTAAGCCTCCCGAATAGGGGATAACTTCTTCCGGTTGAACTTTGCCAAAAAGATTTCCCGGGTCCCATTTGCCATTTTTATTCCTGTCTTCAATAATTCGGAAAGAATATTTGGCAGGTTTAAGTCGTGTGAGATCTATAGTAGTGTCAGTAACAGCTTTCTGATATATGGTGTCATTGTCGGCCATTACCTGTAAAACAAAAGATGAGCCTTTATACTTACCTGGTAATCTGATACTTATCTTACCATAATCATCGTCTTCTTTAGTTCTGAAAATATATTTTGCCGGAGGTACTTCAGTGCCTGCGGAATCTTTGGCGAATCCTTTGGCTAATCGTAAAGTATATAATGTATTCTCTTTCCAATTGACAGCTAATCTTAGCTTATTAGGGTTTGCTGGGTCTGAAACAACATTGTAGCTTTCCGAAATATTTACATTGCTGCTATCATAACTAAGAGTGACCTTGTCTTTGTTAATGACCGGGAAACGAGAAAAGTTTACCAGCAGATCATTATTAATATCAAATGTGCGTTTGTCTTTTGAAGAAGTATCGATGGCCAGAGTGTATGAGAAAACATCGGATCTGGTCTGTCCAATTCCGGTTCTGGTGTTGATCTTTGTTGAACTATCAGTAGTCTTTTTTGTGGTATCTACTTCAGTAAATAATTTCAAGACAATTGGAGCTTCAGTTGAATCTCCCGGCATAACAAAATGATCCAGAAAAGAGATCATTTCAGATTCTCCGTCATACATTTTATTGTCGTTAGCATCTTTGATCGCATACACCCGAAATTGTTTTTTCGGTAATCCTTTAAACTGGAAATTTCCAGACCCATCTACATGTGTAATATATTTAGGGGCGTGTCTTACAATGGCACTGTCGTTTTCAGAGGCATTGTATAAGACAATTATAGTGCCGCTACTATCTGGTAGTCCTGTTGCTGCATTGATTATCTTACCACTTAATTGTAATGAGTCAAAAAAGGTGCCTGTGCTGAAAACATAAGTGTAAGCTGGGTATGGGTTATTTTCATGCAGATCTCTGATAGCATTGTTGAACGATATACGATATGTGGTATTATCTTCTAAAAGTGTATCCGGAATTTTTACAACTACCTTTTTGTTTATGCTGGTAACAGTAGGCTGTATAGTTAACAATGGAGATATCTGAACTTCTTTAGCCGCATCATTGAGTGTAATGTACTCATCAAAGGTCAGCTCTAATTTCTTTAGTCTTGTGTTCTTTAAAGAATCTGCGGGTGAAATTGTCAGACGTTTAGGTGGTGTAATATCTTTTTTTCCACCTGTTGGGGTGGTGATATTGGCGCATGCTGTTAATGTGAGTATGCAGATACCTAATAAATAATGAAGTAAACGGTTATTCATTTGCGCGTCAAAAATAATGAAAAAAGCAGGGTGTATGAGGCATATTATTTAAATAGTAACAAGGTGTTGGGAAAATGTACTACAAATCATAATGTATAGAATTGTTGAGGGTAGGCTAAGACTTTAGGATAATAAATGTTTGAGTTTTCTTTTTTCTTTTTCAGTTTATGCTATACCTTTGCATCTCTGGCAGGTCTTATACGGTCAGCTCCTACTGAATCCCCCAGGACAGGAATGTAGCAAGGGTAGGTGGTCGTAGCGGCGCGATGTGAGTAACCTGCCAGTTTTTTATTGTCCGCATTTAAACCATTTGGTTTTTTCCAGTCTAATGCGCGGATTTCATAGTCAATAAGTCAATCAAGAATTACCGGAATTTATTACGCATTGTCTGATTTGTTATGCGTTTTGTATTGCATTTACTATTAACTTCACGGCGCTTATTTAAAATAAATAATTTTAATTTCCATGTTCAAAAAGTTTTCAATTGTGTTGACGGCCTTATTCTGTATGGCCAAAGTGAGCAATGCACAAGAACCCTGCATCACTGATCAAAAGTATTGGGAGTCTGTAAAGAAGTATCCGCAGATACTTGAGTACGAGCGACAGTTTGAGGAGCAAATGAATGCAGTCTATGCACATGGTATTCCCGGAGTCGGAGCAAAAACTACACTGAGTCCTTTCGATACTACAATATTTGATATTCCGTTGGTAGTTCATATTGTGCATGATTATGGTGCAGAATATCTACCGGACAATGACGTATTTGATGCAGTTAAATACTGGGCTCAGGTCTATATGGCGCAGAATACTGACACTTCCAGTGTTATCGATCCATTCAAAAAATATGTTGGTAATCCTCGCATGAGATTACATCTGGCGACCATTGATCCTAATGGTAACCCCACAAAAGGTATTGTACATGACCATTCCTACCTGACCACTAATGCAGATGATCAGGCCAAATACAGCCAGTGGCCTCAAAATAAGTATATCAATCTTTGGTTCATCAATACATTTGGTGCTGCATCTACAGGTGCTGCCGCTTATGCATACTATCCATCTTCGGCATCATTTATGCCATACTATGATGGTGTTATAGGCCTTTATACTTACATCAATTACGATAAGGCTATTCCGCATGAATTAGGACATGTACTCAATCTGCAGCATGTTTGGGGAAATACCAATGCACCAGATGTGGCTTGCGGCGATGATCAGGTGTGGGATACCCCTCCAACAAAAGGACATAATCCTGTGGGTTGCAGTGCCGCAGCACTATATGATGTTAACTGTGCCACCGGTTATACACATACCTACACTTCAATTTCCGGTCTGGCAGATTCTCTGGTTGATTTTCCGGATACGACCAATGCACAGAACATAATGGATTATACCTACTGCCAGCGCATGTTTACAAAAGGACAGTGCGATCGTATGCGTAATGCATTGACTGCTGCAACTGCCGGTCGTAATAATCTTATCACTGCAGCTAACTTAGTGGCTACCGGTGCATTGGCGCCAACGCCTGATCTTCCGCCAGTAGCTGATTTTTCTATTGAAAGAGCTACCGGAACCGGGATTATTACTGATGCACGTACAGTTTTCCTTACTCCTGCCAGCGGTGGTAATTTTAATTTCAGAAACAGAAGCTGGAACGATACCATTTCCGGTGTTAACTGGACCTTCTCTAATGGGGCTACTACTCCTACTTCCACATCGACTACAACCGTACTTAACAGATTTACCACTACTGGTTGGGTCACTGTAACACTTGCAGCGACTTCAAATGCCGGTACTACGACTCTGGTAAATGACCATGCAGTATATGTGGCAGATACTACACCGGTTGGCGGATTTGGTTACTATCAAGGTTTTCACAGTGCTGCTGAAGTAAGTAACTGGCCTGCTTTTAACTATTTTGACAATCAGTATAAGTGGGGTTTCTTTACCGGCGCCAGCAGTGACGGTGATAATACTTGCATGAGATACAGATCATTCGATACTACACAGAAACGCATTGCCACACCACTTGGTGATCATGATGATCTTTTTAGCCCTGCATTTAACCTTTCAGGACTATCCGGTAATATTTACCTGAATTTCAAGACAGCAGCTGCATCAGCACCAACATCAGGTATTACAGGGCCAGTCGGAGATTCATTGGAGATCGATGCTACTACTAATGGAGGAATGAGATGGACAAAGATCGTAGGATATAAGAGAGGAACATTAGTCAATAATGGAACTAAATCTACTGAGTTCGTACCGGGTTCTTCTTCTACATGGACTGCACGTGGAATTGCAATTCCTGCCGCTTACTTAACTCCTAATACATTTTTCAGGTTCAGGTACTGGCCGGGAAATACGGGTAATAACCTTTATCTGGATGGTTTAAATATTTCAGGATTCCCTGCTGACGTTGAACAAATAGCAAATTCCGGAAATCAACTAACTATATTCCCTAATCCAACCAATGAAGGATGTAAGCTAGTATTCAAAACCGGTAATGAAAGCATTGTACGTACTTCGATCAAGGACATTACAGGTAGAATAGTGTATGAAGCAAATGAAGCATATGCACCTAATTCTACTGTTCAGCAGACAATAGGCAGAGATATTACACCAAATGCCGGTATATATTTTGTTTCTGTTGTTGTTGATGGCGCAATCTTTACTCAAAAGCTGGTAGTATATTAATTTTATAAATTTAATATAAATGGCAGCGGATGTGATCATCCGCTGCCATTTATATTAGTGAAATAAGCTAAAATTATTTTGTGTTTGAATAGTTGATATTTTTGAGTTGTAATGTATCCTAATAACACAATAATTTTATTAACTTTACCCTTTGTGTAGAATAGTTGGCTAAAATTTATTCTTTTGTTGCAAAAAAATTAACAACAAAGGCACACTTTTTAGAAAATTATTTTCGATAAACCCAAGATTTCAGATAAATACCACGTCTATATAATAGATACTCTTGTTTTGTAGTGTCACGTTTGCCGAAGTATTACTGAATAATTGGAACAACTATTTATTAACCTCTGAATTTTATAATTTTTGCAAATGAAAAAAACTACTTCTCTGTTAATGCTGTCAGCGTCGTTACTATCCGGCACTGCCTTTGCACAGCAAAAGTGCGCTACCGATGAGACGCACAGACAGTATATCAAAGAAAACCCTGCTTTAGCTGAACGTGAGCGCGAATTTAATGCTGCGATCAGCCGTAATCTGAGTCATCTTGATGTTCATGCACTCCACCGTACTACTACAAGTACTGCGGATACTATCATAGACATTCCGGTTGCTATCCATATTCAACATAGCTACACAACAACTGACTTCATAACCGATGATGCAGTATATGCATTGATCAAGAGAATGAATAATACTTATTCATTGAACTATGATACTTCATCAGTTATCAAGCCATTCAAGAAATTTGTAGGTAAAGCAAATATACGTTTCCATCTTGCGACCAAGGATCCGATGGGCATGCCTACAACAGGTATCACCCGTAGATTCAGCTATCTGACAATGGGTGGTGACAATCAGGTAAAGATGGATCTGTGGTCTCCTCAGAACTATTATAATATCTGGTTTGAGAATACAATCGGCATGGCTGTTTCAGGTGGTACAGTATTGGCATATGCTCAGTTTCCTACAGACTTTGATGCCAGATCTTTTTATGATGGTGTAATATGTGCTGCTCCATTTATTGGTGATGGTAGTACTTTAGAGCATGAATCAGGTCACTATTTCAGTTTGTATCACCCATGGAATAGCAGTAATGCTGCTTGCGGTACTGCCGGAGCATGCGGAGATGATGAAGTTGATGATACCCCTCCAACAATAGGTCATCCAAGTGGTTGCTCTTTGTATGATACAACTTGCGCGCACAACTATTTTAAGATCTATCCTGATATGTTGGGTCTTGATTCATTGGTCAATTACCCTGATACTACCAATACGCAGAATATCATGGACTATGCAGATTG
Source organism: Chitinophagaceae bacterium (assembly GCA_947447465.1). Classification (GTDB taxonomy): domain Bacteria; phylum Bacteroidota; class Bacteroidia; order Chitinophagales; family Chitinophagaceae; genus Flavipsychrobacter. The sequence continues at coordinate 68,645 of CANFKE010000002.1, forward strand.
TGAGTTGATGTTCTCAAAAGGTCAGGTAGCCCGTATGCGTGCTTGTCTTGAAACAGACGTACATCGTCATAATCTATATGATACTTTCAATTTAAGGATCACAGGAGCATTGGATGCACGTCCGGATCTGACACCAATGCCTGAGTTTTTCCCAACTAATCCATCATCTGGTGGTAAGTTCCAGTATTTTACTTGTCCGGGTACCCCGCTTAAGTTTGCCAACAGAACCTGGAGAGATACCGTAACAAGTCTTACAATGACTTTCAGTAACGGTGCATCACAGCCTACTTATACGGTTGCTAATCCCAATTATAATTCTACTGTTAGTGAAACTTTCACTGATCAGGGTTGGGTAAATATCTCAATGGCTGCTACAGGTAACCATTCAGGAACTAATACTGTAGCCTTCACTAATTCTATCTATGTTGCTGATGCAAATGCTGTTCAGCCTGAGAATATTGTTGAAGAGTTTAACCCTGCAGAAGACCTTGCTAAATGGCCTACTTTCAATTATTACAACAATGAATTCAAGTGGCAGCATGCAGGTGTAGGTTATTATGATAATCACTCTATGATGTACACAGGTTTTGATAACCGAGTTAATCCAACTTTGGGTGTATTTCCTGTAACCGGCACTCCTAAAGGTGATTTCGATGATTTCTTCAGTGTTCCTGTAGATCTTTCAAGCATGGCATCAGGAGCATGCAATATGAACTTCTTTACATCAGGAGCGTCAAGAACAAGTAACTCATTGGACATCACTGATACAATGGTCATCTCCTATTCAACAGACCATGCAAAGACCTGGACTACTCTTACAGTATTGGGTAAGGGAGATCTGATCAATAAGGGAGCTACTTACTTGCCATATGTTCCAACTTCAAACGCTGACTGGGCTGCAAAGACCATCAATATCCCAACTGCAGCACGTGGTTCTTATGTTATCTTCCGTTTCCGTTATCAGCCAGGTGTTGACCATAATGGTTATCTGGTAAGCACCGGTAACAATTTCTACATGGACAGGTTGAGCTTTGGCAGATATCCTGCAGGTGTTAATGATGTTAAAATGGGTGATCTTGATGTAGCGGTTGTTCCTAATCCAACTAACAGCAATGCTTATGTGATCGTAAAGGATGCTAACAATGCTACAGCTCATGTCATTGTTTCTGATATTGCCGGTAAGGTTGTTTACACAGTTGATCAGCAGATCAGCGGTAATGAAGCTCGTATTGAAATTCCTCAGACTGCAGTGCAGGCTAAGGGTATCTATATGGTTCAGACAACTACAGGTAACCAAACAAAGACACAAAAGTTGGTTGTTTATTAATCTCCACTTTTATCAATAATAAAAAGAAAGGATCGCAATTGCGATCCTTTCTTTTTATTAGCTATATGCAGTATATATTTGTGCCCTTATCTATAGTTTTTATCTATTTTCTTTGTTAAAAATTAAACTAACTCATTTTTATATTTTTATTAACTTTGGCACTCTCTAAGCAATAGATATGAACAAAAAAACTTTATTCTTTTCTCTAACAGCAATGTTGTTGTCGGGCCTTAGTTACGGACAGAAACACTGTTACACAGATGAGGTGCGCAAAGAAATATTGGCCGCTCATCCTGAAATATTGGTTCGCGAAGCAGATCTTAATAAGCAGATCAATGAAGCGCTGAAGCATATTGACTATAGTAAGTTAGAAAAAAAGACCACTACAGATCAAACTGGCAATGAAGATTTCTGGTATGAAATTCCTATCGTTGTTCATATCGTTCATGATTACGGTGCAGAATACATAACTGATAATAGCATATTTGATGCAGTAAAGCAATGGAATATCGTATATGCAAAACAGAATGCAGACACTGCTACTGTAATAGCTCCTTTCAAGAAGTATATTGGAAATGCGCATATCAGATTGCATCTTGCTACGAAAGATCCAATGGGTAATCCAACACATGGTATTACCCGTCACAGATCGTATATGGCTACCAACGGAGGTGATAAGGCTAAGTTAGATGACTGGTCACCATCCTCTTACATGAACATTTGGTTTATCAACAAGTTCAGTGGCGCACATACCGGAGCTGCTGCTTATGCATATCAGCCACCAACAGCAGACGCTATACCATATTATGATGGTGTGATTTCATTATATGATTATATTGTCAATGACAATACTATCAACCATGAAATCGGACATTGTTTTTACTTAGATCATCCTTGGGGTAACAATAACAGTGCAGGTGCAGGTGCATGTTCTGATGGCGGTACTGATAATGTAGATGATACGCCTCCTACATTGGGTCATAATGTTACAGGTTGCACTGCAGCAGCACTTTATGATACAACTTGTGCTCATAACTATTTTAAGATATATCCTAACGTTGCCGGATTGGATTCATTGGTCAACTATCCTGACACTACCAATTCTGAGAACATTATGGATTATACTTATTGTTCAAAGATGTTCACAAGAGGGCAGGTAAATCGTATGCATGCTGCGTTGAACAGCACAGTTGCAGGTAGAAATCACCTTTGGAACGATACCAACTTATTGTACACAGGTGCACTTGCCGCAAGACCGGATCTGAAGCCAATTCCTGAGTTCAATTGTACATATTTGGCAGGATCTGCTCCAAGATTGCAAATGTTCACTTGTCCCGGAACTTCATTAAGATTTACCAATAAGACATGGAATGATACAGTTTCAAGTCTGGTATGGTCATTCTCTAATGGCGCGTCAACTCCGTCAACTACTATCTCAAATCCTTCGTTCTCTAGTTTTGTGAATAATTCATTTACAGATGGTGGATGGGTGAATATTACGATGAAAGCTACGGGTAATAATTCAGGAGACACTACTGTAGTTTTTGATAAGTCTGTATTTGTTGCCGATCCTGTTGCAACACCGGCTGCTAATATCGTAGAAGAGTTCAATCCTGCTGAGAATCTTGCTAAATGGCCAATGTTCAACTATTACAACAATGAATTCAAGTGGGAAGCATCTAATGTCGGATTCTATGATAATCACTCTATCAAGTATAATGGTTATGACAGCCGTGTCAACCCAACACTTGGTATTTATCCGCCTACAGGCATGCCAAAAGGAGATTATGACGATTTCTTCAGTGTTCCAGTTGATCTGACATCAATGGCGTCCGGAAATTGCAATTTGAATTTCTTTACTTCGGGAGCATCACGTAGCAGTAATTCATTGGATATCTCTGATACGATGATCATTTCTTATTCAGTTGATAAGGCAAAGACCTGGACTACGCTTAAAGTATTAGCTAAGTCTGACCTTTTGAACAAGGGAGCGATATCTACTCCATACGTGCCAACAACTACTACTGATTGGGTGGGCAGAACTATCTCAATTCCAGCAGCTGCACGTCAGAATTATGTAGTCTTCCGTTTCCGTTACTTCCCTGGTGATGATCACAATGGTTATGAGATCAGCACAGGTAACAACTTCTACATGGATAGGTTGAGTTTCAGCCCATACGCAGCGGGTGTTAATGATGTAACTATCGGTAATCTTGATGCGATCGTAGTGCCTAACCCAACAAATGGTAATGCCTATGTAGTGGTTAAGGATGCAGGTAACACTACAGCAGAAGTTACAGTTTCTGATATTGCAGGAAAGGTGATCTATAAGGTTATCCAACCAATAGTTGGTAGCGAAACCCGTATCGAGATCCCTCAGTCTTACATTCAGGTTCAGGGTATCTATATGGTACAGACTACAACAGGTGGTCTTACTAAGACCCAGAAACTTGTTGTTTATTAATTAGCTTAGTAGCATTCATTCGACGGCCGCCATGCATTTGGCGGCCGTTTTTAATTAACAGAACATGCAGAAAATTGTAGTGAATAAAATGTTCAATTGCGATTATCTTTGTTACAAATAGTTTTAAATGAACCCAACTAGTATAGTATCGCTTAGTCAGGCCAATATCTACCAGGGGAGCAGTTTAGTGCTCAATAATGTCAATCTGGAAGTTGGCGTGGGTGAGTTCATATATATGATAGGCCGTACAGGTAGTGGTAAATCCAGCTTACTCAAGACCCTTTATGGTGATATATACCTGAAGGAAGGCAGTGGAGTGGTAGCTGGCTTTAATCTAAAAGATCTTTCGTGGAAGAAAATACCTTTGTTGAGAAGGAATCTGGGCATCGTTTTTCAGGATTTCAGATTACTCACTGACAGGAATGTATATGACAATCTTGAATTCGTTCTAAAGGCTACAGGTTGGAAAGATAAAGCCCTGATGAAAGAGAAGATAGAGAACGTACTGACTAAAGTAGGGTTGAAGAATAAGGGAGTAAAGATGCCTTATGAAATGTCGGGTGGGGAGCAACAAAGAGTAGATATTGCCCGTGCATTGCTCAATAATCCTAAGCTGATATTGGCGGATGAGCCAACGGGAAATCTGGATCCTGATACTACTGATGAGATCATGCAGCTTCTGTTCAATATCTGCCGCGATTATCAAACTGCATTTATCATGGCCACACACGACTATTCGATCATACAGAAATACCCAGCAAGAGTTGTACGGATTGAAAATGGTGAGGTAAAAGAAATAAGCGCAGCCGGAGTATAGGTTGTTAGTTAATTAATAAAAAGTCCATGTTCATGCAATGACATGGACTTTTTTGTGGGAATCAGGATATTAAATTTAGGGACTGATAAGTGAAATCTATTAATGGATATGCATTTGAACGTTTACCAAGAGAGTAGATACATTTCATTATTGTTATAACATGATTCTCGGCAGTTTTTCCTATTTTGGTACTCATATACTTTGCTTTAAAAACCATGAGTAAAAAGATAGCACATCTCAGTTTTTCAAAATTTGCAGATCTGTATGCAGCTAAGCTGATAGAAGGCGATTTTTTTATTTCAGAGGAGAAGCAAATACTGGATCTGAGTGAATTTCCTTACCGTTCTGACGGATATATCATTGGCATTTGCACCCGTGGTACAGCTCAAGTAGAGGTGAACCTTAAGGAGTATGATGCAAAGCCTTATGCGATGATGATGTCAACACCATTTCATGTATCGAGGATATATAATCAAAGTGAGGATTTTCTTTGCCGTTTTATAGTGTTCTCTAAAGCATTCATGACGGAGAGTTACAACGATAGTCACTTTCTGGATAAGTTCAGCTATTTTAAGAATGATTCGATACCAACTGTAAATGTTGAGCAGAAGGACGCCAAGATGTTGCTCGATCTTTTCTCTATGATACAGGAAAAGGTAAGAAGGGAGGAGCATCCTTACAGGGCAGAGATAACCAGAAGTATTGTGGCTACCTTACTTTATGAAGTAGAAGCTATATACAAGTATCAATATGCTATCATCAGTAAAAAATTGACCCGTAAGCAGGAGCTCAACACACTTTTTCATAACCTGGTATTCAAACACTACAAAGAGCACAGGAATGTACAGTTCTATGCAGATGCGCTGTTTGTTTCTCCTAAACATCTTACTGAAACTATCAAAGAGGTCTCTGGTAAAACAGCCGGTGAATGGATCGATGATGCAGTGGTACTTGAAGCCAAAGTACTACTACGGAATCAGGATATTAGCATTGCGGCTATTGCAGCAGATATTCATTTTCCCGATCAATCTACTTTTGGGAAGTATTTCAAAAAGCATACTTCGCTTTCCCCGTCTGAATACAGGACAGCATTGAAAAATTAATATTGATCTTATTTTCGTAGTCAATGTATCGCCATATTGATAATCAATATGGTCTTCATTTTTTTAGCGCAGTCGTTTTTAGATTTCCGACTTTTTGACCAATACAACCGAATTTCCGCCCTTTGCTATGGCAGAAAACCTGCCTACATTTATGTAGCGTAATACTGGATGGCATGATTATGTCAACAGATCAACTAAAACACAATAAGCACCCATATAGCAATGAATAGAAAAATTAAGAAAGTAGCAGTACTGGGCTCCGGTGTCATGGGCAGTAGAATAGCATGCCATTTCGCCAATATTGGCGTTGAGGTACTATTGCTGGACATTGTACCTAAAGACGCGCCTGAAGGCGATAAAAAGGCTCGTAACAAGATAGTAAACGATGCGCTTGATGTTGCGCTGAAGTCTAATCCGTCGCCAATCTACATGAAGTCATTTGCCAAAAGGATCAATACCGGCAATTTTGATGATAACATGAAAGATATTGCTACTTGTGACTGGATAATAGAAGTGGTCATAGAGCGTTTAGATATAAAGCAGCAAGTATTTGAAAAAGTAGAAAAATACAGAAAGCCGGGTACATTGATCACCTCCAATACTTCCGGCATACCTATTCATTTGATGGCAGAAGGCCGAAGTGAAGACTTCAGGAAGCACTTTTGCGGAACACACTTTTTTAATCCGCCACGTTACCTGAGATTATTGGAGATCATACCTACTGCAGATACGTTGAAAGAGGTTACCGACTTTCTGATGTTATATGGTGAGCAATTCCTCGGCAAAACAACGGTTCTCGCTAAGGATACACCAGCGTTCATAGGTAACAGGGTAGGTGTTTACAGTATGATGCATGTTCTGCATCTAGTTGAGGAAATGGGTATGACGATAGAGGAAGTAGATAAGCTTACCGGGCCTGTCATAGGTCGTCCTAAGTCTGCTACTTTCAGAACCAGTGATGTGGTTGGATTGGATACTCTGGTTTTGGTAGCCAATGGTCTTACGAATAATGTGCCCAATGATGAAGAAAAGGCTACCTTTCAAATTCCCGGTTTTATAGCCAAGATGCTAGAAAATAAGTGGTTAGGTAGTAAGACCAATCAGGGATTTTTCAAGAAAGATAAAGTTGATGGGAAGTCGGTATTTCTGGCACTCGATCTTAAAACACTTGAGTATAAGCCATCACAAAAGGTCAAGTTTGCATCGCTTGAAGCAGCGAAGAATATTGATGATCTGCGGACAAGAATTAAAACATTAGTTGCATCGAAAGATAAGGCCGGCGATTTTTATCGCAATACATTTTATGCGCTATTCGCATATGCCAGTAACCGCATACCTGAGATCACTGATGATTTCTACAAAATAGATGATGCTGTAAAGGCAGGATTCGGATGGGAATTGGGTGGATTTGAAACATGGGATGCATTGGGTGTTGCCAACACAGTAAAAGATATGGAAGATGCGGGTAGAAAACCTGCTCAGTGGGTCTATGATATGTTGGCCGCTGGTTTTACCACATTCTATAAAGTTGAGAATGGTAAGAAACAGTACTATGATATCGCGTCAAAGACATACAAAGTAATACCCGGTACAGAGTCATTCATATTGCTCGATAATATAAGGGCTACTAATACTGTGTGGAAGAATAGCGGAAGTACGATCACTGATCTTGGTGATGGTATCCTGAATCTTGAGTTTCATACCAAAATGAATGCTATAGGCGGAGAAGTATTAGAAGGTATCAATAAAGCCATAGAACTGGCAGAGAAAGATCATAAGGGGCTGGTCATTTCTAATGAAGGTGCCAACTTTAGTGCAGGTGCCAATGTTGCTATGATCTTTATGTTGGCGGTAGAGCAGGAATATGATGAGTTAGATATGGCTGTCAGGATGTTCCAGAATACAATGATGCGTATCAGGTATTCATCTATACCTGTTGTTCTTGCGCCGCATAACATGGCATTGGGTGGAGGTTGCGAAATGTGTTTGCATTCAGATAAGGTTGTTGCACATTCAGAATTATATATGGGGCTTGTAGAGTTTGGGGTTGGTCTCATTCCGGGTGGTGGAGGAACTAAGGAATTCGCTTTACGCCTCAGTGATGAATTGCAGGAGGGAGATATAGAGCTTAATAATTTCAGGCAGCGATTCCTTACTGTTGGTCAGGCAAAGGTGTCAACATCAGCCTATGAAGCCTTCGAACATGGTTATTTGAGAAAGGGCAGAGATATAGTTGTTACCTCCCGTAACAGAGTTCTATCTGAAGCTAAGGAACAATGCTTAATGATGGCTGATGAAGGTTATACGCCCCCGGTTCGCAGAAAGGATATCAGGGTTCTGGGAAAACAGGCGTTGGGTCTTGGATATATTGGAGCTAACAGCATGTACTCAGGAAACTATATCAGCGAACATGATGTAAAGATCTCTCAAAAGCTAGCATACGTAATGTCGGGTGGCGACCTTTCACAGCCTTCATTGGTGAGTGAGCAATATTTGCTTGACCTGGAGCGAGAGGCTTTTTTGCAACTATGTGCTGAAAAGAAAACTCTGGAAAGATTACAAAGCATTATTACAGGTGGTAAGGTGTTAAGGAACTAATTGTCAACAACAAAAAAGCTAATCAAATGAATGCATATATAGTAGCCGGTTTTCGTAGCGCAGTAGGCAAGGCCGGTCGTGGCGGATTCCGATTTACCAGACCTGACGAACTGGCATCACATGTCATCCGTCATCTCATGGCTTCTGTGCCGCAGGTAGATAAAGATCTTATTGAGGATGTAATAGTTGGTAATGCAACTCCAGAAGCAGAGCAGGGTCTTAATGTAGGCCGATTGATCTCATTGATGTCATTGGATACGGATAAAGTGCCGGGAATGACAGTGAACAGATACTGTGCATCCGGTCTTGAAACCATTGCCATCGCGGCCTCTAAGATCAATAGCGGATTGTCTGAATGTATCATAGCAGGTGGGGTAGAAAGTATGAGCTTATTGCCAATGGGTGGCTGGCGTATCGTTCCGGATCTGGATATTGCCAAGACAAACCCAGATTATTACTGGGGAATGGGGCTTACTGCAGAAGCTGTAGCCAGAGAATATAATGTATCGCGAGAAGATCAGGATCAGTTTTCCCTCAATTCTCACCAAAAGGCAACTGCTGCTATCGGCTCAGGAAAATTCAAAGATGAGATAGTTCCGGTTACCGTAAAGGAAACCTACATAGCCGAAGATGGTAAGAAAAAGAATAGAGAGTTCATTGTTGATACAGATGAAGGGCCAAGAGCTGATACATCTATAGAAGCACTTGCCAAACTTAAGCCTGTGTTTGATGCTAAGGGTGTAGTAACTGCCGGAAACTCTTCGCAGACCAGCGATGGCGCCGCATTTGTAATGGTAGTCAGCGAACGATTTATGAAGGAACATAACCTTACCCCTATTGCCCGATTTGTGAGCTATGGTGTGGCAGGAGTACCTCCCCGCATTATGGGTATTGGTCCAGTATATGCAATTCCAAAAGCATTGAAGTTGGCAGGATTGACAAAGAATGATATTGATCTGATAGAATTGAATGAAGCTTTTGCATCACAGTCATTAGCTGTTTGCCGAACACTTAATCTTAACCCAGATATTGTCAATGTAAATGGTGGTGCTATCGCATTAGGTCATCCTTTGGGTTGTTCCGGCGCTAAACTATCTGTTCAATTGTTCAGCGAGTTGAGACGGCGCAAAGGTAAATATGGTATGGTCACCATGTGTGTAGGAACAGGACAGGGTGCTGCAGGTATCTTCGAAATGATGAATTAAGAATCATGTCCACCTTCGCCATTAGCTGATATGGGCATAAAATAACAATAACCAACAAACACTGATATAATCATGAGCACAGAAAACGTAACTAAGACCACTATAAAAGGTGGAGAATTTCTAATAAAAGAGTCGCATGCAGCAGAGATATTTATACCTGAAGAGTGGACCGAAGAACAGTTGATGATAGCAGACACGTGCACTACTTTTTTGGCTCAGCATGTTAATCCTAATTTGGTAAGAATTGATGAACAGGAAGAAGGATTAATGAATGATCTTATGACCAAAGCAGGGGAATTAGGTCTGCTTGGAATTTCTGTTCCTGAAGAGTATGGTGGTTTTGGTAAGGACTTCAAAACCTCTATGCTGGTAACTGAGCGTTTAGGTGCAGGACATTCATTTTCAGTAGCTTTTGCTGCACATACCGGAATAGGTACTTTACCTATTCTATATTATGGCAATGAGGAGCAGAAGGCGAAGTATATTCCTAAGTTAGCCAGTGGCGAATGGAAGGGGGCCTACTGTCTTACTGAACCTAGTGCGGGTAGTGATGCCAATTCCGGAAAGACCAGAGCTAAACTTACAGAAGATGGAAAGCACTACTTGCTGAACGGGCAGAAGATGTGGATCACTAATGCAGGCTTTGCAGATGTATTTACTGTATTTGCCAAGATAGATGATGATGAAAACCTAAGTGCATTTATTGTTGAAAAAGGATTTGAAGGACTTACTTTAAATGCAGAGGAGCATAAGATGGGCATAAAAGGAAGTTCTACACGTCAGGTATTCTTCAATGATTGTAAAGTACCGGTTGAGAATCTGTTATCTGAAAGGCAGAATGGATTCAAGATCGCAGTAAATATATTGAATCTGGGGAGAATTAAATTGGGTGGTGGCACTATTGGTGCAAGTAAGGAAGTGATCTCACAGACCGTTAAGTATGCTAATGAGCGGGAACAGTTTGGTCGCCCGATATCTAAGTATGGCGCTATCCGTTATAAGATAGCGGAGCAGGCGATTAAAACATTCGCATCTGAGTCAGCAATATATCGTGCCAGTCAGAGTATGGAAGAGGCTACCGATACTTTGATAGCAGGTGGCATGGATCCGATCAAGGCAAAGCTTAAAGGAACTGAGCAATTTGCAATAGAGGCCGCGATCATTAAAGTTCATGGCTCGGAAACACTTGATTATGTTGTGGATGAAGGTGTGCAGGTATATGGAGGTATGGGTTATAGTGCAGAAGCACCTATGGATAGAGCATATCGGGACAGTCGTATCAATCGCATATTTGAAGGTACAAATGAGATCAACAGAATGTTGACGGTCGATATGATGCTGAAACGGGCTATGAAAGGTGAGTTAGATCTCATGGGGCCGGCCCAACAAGTTGCGAATGAGTTAGTAAGTATTCCTGATTTTGGTGGTGTTGATGATACATTGTTTGCGAAAGAGAAGAAATATATAGCTAACTTTAAGAAAGCTATTTTGATGGCAGCAGGAGGCGCAGTACAAAAGCTGATGATGAATCTTGCCAAGGAACAAGAGGTATTGATGAATCTAGCTGACATGCTTATCGAGTTATATGTCAGCGAATCACTGCAATTGCGTGTGGAAAAGTTGGTCAGCATGAGAGGTGAAGAAAACTGCAAAGAATACATAGATATCATGCGGGTCTATATCAATGATGCTGCCGAACATATCTTCAAGTCAGGAAAGGAAGCATTAAATGCTTTTGCAGAAGGAGATGAGAGAAGAATGATGATGATGGGACTCAAAAGATTTACCAAAACAGAAGATCTGAATACAACAGAAGCTCGCAGGAATATAGCAGCCCGGATCATTGCTGAGAATAAGTATTGCTATTAAAATAATTACTCCTGCTTCTACTATCCTGATTTTGCTGTGTCAGCAATTGCACTTAGGGTAATTTCAGCAGCAGAAAGATATAAGAATAGGATGTTACTTTATTGATCGCTCACCCTTTAACAACAGACCATTTATGAAAAAACTATGTATTTCAGCAATAGCCTGCTTCCTTTGCTCTTCCGGAGCATTTGGTGCCGGTTTTCAGTTAAATCTGCAGGGGCTTCGCCAGTTAGCAATGGCTAACACGGGTACTGCATGGGCATGGGATGCCTCGTCGATATTTTATAATCCCGGCGCGCTTTCCAGATTAGACGGAATGCAGGTATATGGAAGTCTCAATTTTGTTATGCCTAGTATCAAATATGTACAAACACCTACCGGTGGATATTCGTCTGAGACTAAGGCGCAGACATTCACTCCGTTCAGTATCTATGCCGGCGGCACATTAAAGAAACACAATAAGATAGGTGTTGGAATTGGTGTTTATACGCCATTTGGAAGTGGGACAAAGTGGGATGATAATTGGGAGGGCAGATACATCAACAGAAATATATCATTGCAAAGTGTCTTTGTTCAGCCTACTGTGAGCTATAAGATCAATGATTTGGTGAGTGTCGGAGCAGGGTTTATATATGCTTTTGGCAATGTAAAGATCGAACAGGCTCTACCTGTTCAGTTTGCCAATGGTGCGGACGGAAAGGGTACACTTGAAGGCAATGCTAATGGAGTGGGATTCAATTTAGGAGTACATGTTAAGGCGACCAATAAATTGCAGCTTGGTCTTACCTATCGTTCTCAGGTAAAAATGAAGGTCGATGATGGTACTGCTACATTTGTGGTGCCTACTTCATTGTCTGCAAATTTTCCCAATACCAATTTTTCAACTAATCTGAAACTGCCTGATGTGTTGACATTGGGAGCCGGGTTTAAGGTCAATTCAAAATTGATCGTCTTAGCTGATCTGGAATATACAGGATGGAAAGTTTATGATTCATTGGTGTTCGATTACAAGGTAAATACTTCTTCATTAGCCGATACACGTACCCCACGTCTTTATCAGAGTGTTATGGCCATAAGGCTTGGTGCTAATTATCAATTGATGAAAATGTTATCTGTCAGTGCAGGTGTCGCTTACGATCCGTCACCTGTAAGAGATGGATATGTGTCTCCTGAATTGCCTGATGCAAACAGGTATGTAGGTACAGTAGGTGCTACTTTCAGTCCCATTAAAAAGCTGACTATCATGGCGGCACTTGAATTTGTAAGTTCTGATAAAAGAGATGCTACTTTTCTTCCTGCCAATTTCAGCGGGAAATATCAGTCGACAGCATTTACAGCAGGAGTTGGATTCGCATATCATTTCTAATCAATTAAATCGAAGAAACAATGAAGAAGATATATATAGTTGGATTGGCTGCGCTGTCATTTTCTGCATGTAAGCCTAACATCGATCCGGCAAAACCCTCTAAAGGGGATGCTGATTTTACAACCTACGTATCGGTGGGTAATTCGTTGACTGCCGGCTATGCGGATGGTACTTTGTACCGAAGCGGACAGTTGTACTCCTATCCGTCCATGTTAGCCGGACAGTTCAAATTAGTGGGCGGCGGGGATTTTAAGCAACCACTGTTGCCCGGAGAAGCAGGTTATCCGAGTTTGAAAAGGGTGTTGGGCTATAGTACAGGTTGCGATGGCGTTACTGCGCTCGGACCTGTTCTGTATAGTGGCACAATGGATACAGCAGGTAATTCTGCAAATATTGCCGCAGGTGGTCCATATAACAATGTAGGCGTTCCGGGGATAAGGTGTATTGACTATTTAACTGCCGGCTATGCCATATTTAATCCATATGCGGCTCGTTTCTTTAATTCTCCAATGGAAAAAGCTGTAACGCAGGCCACTAAAATAAAGGCAACATTTTTTACAATGTGGTTGGGTGCCAATGATGTATTGGGTTATGCAACCTCCGGTGGTAATGGTGCTGTTAGTGGCACCGGACAGTCGGACATTTCTCCAATAACCACCTTTACTACTGTATATAATGCTGTTGTAGATTCTATGACCGCTAATGGTGCCAAGGGTGTATTGATCAATATTCCTGATGTTACCAGCATTCCCTATTTCACTACAATACCTGCCAAAGGTCTCGTACTTCGTCAGGGTCAGGCAGATTCTCTTTCAGCAGCATACACTGCATTAGGAATAACATTCACTGCTGGTGCCAACTATTTTATCATTCAAGATGCATCTGCCCCGGGAGGTATGAGAAAGATCAGAGATGGTGAATACATCATATTGACCACTCCTCAGGATTCTCTGAAGTGTGCAGGTTGGGGTAGTCGTAAGCCGATACCAAAGGACTATGTTTTGACTGCAGATGAAGTTGCCAATGTGAAGAACGCTACTACTGCTTTCAATAATGTGATCTCAGCCGCTGCTGCTGCTCATAATTTGCCTGTAGCAGATATGAATTCATACCTGAAGACAATTAGCTCAGGAACTACATTCAATGGCGTAACATTTAATGCTACGTTCGTTTCAGGAGGTGCTTTCTCATTAGATGGAGTGCATTTAACACCACGCGGTTATGCGCTGGCAGCTAATTATATTTTATTGACTATCAACAATAAATATAATTCAACTATACCTTTGGTTGATGTGAACAAATATTCAGGAGTAAGATTCCCATAACAAAACAACATAGGTGTACCTTTTATATGCTGCTGCTGTAATTGGTACACCTTTTGCTTTAAAATGAAGTGATCGTATGAACAATGTATTTTTTGAAGGGCAAGTAATGTGGTCGATGGTCGATGCAAACGCTCATCTTCGCCACTCTGCCTATGCTGATTTTGCGGCACAAGCCAGGTTGAATCTGTTAGAAAAATTCGGATTGAAACCATCTGTTTTTTTGAAGCAAAATATAGGACCTATATTATTTCGTGAGGAGACCCTATATTTGAAAGAAGTGCGTCCGAATGATATGGTCCGCGTAACGTGTGAATTGACCAAAAGCAGATCAGATGGTTCAAGATGGTCTATACGACATGAAATATATAGAAGTGATAGTACTAAAGCAGCTATAATAAACGTTGATGGTGCATGGATAGATACCATACAAAGGAAGCTGACAGCATTGCCAGAAGAATTGAATATACTATTTCATCAAACACCTAAAAGTCATGATTATACAGAAGATCATCCACAACCAAAGGCATAGCTTTTCTGAGATAATTTTATAAATTTATATCTGCTATTTACAAACTATTCAATCTTAAGTTTATGATAAAACGATTTTCATTACAAGCAGTTATGATACTAAGTATCATAATCAGTACTGCCCTTTCAGCATTTGCACAAAAGGACAAGATAGAAGGATTGTGGTATAATGAAGAGAAGACCGCTAAAGTAGAAATATACAAAGCTACAGACGGAAAGTTTTGGGGAAAGATTGTTTGGCTAAAAGAGCCATTGAGAAATGGCGTGCCTAAGATGGATGATAAAAACCCTAAAGAGTCATTAAAAAAAGTTCCTCTTCTTGGGTTAGTATTGTTAAAGCATTTTGAAATTGATGATAAAGTTACTTACCATAATGGCGAAATTTACGACCCGAAAAATGGTAAGACCTATAGCTGTAAGATCACTTATAAAGGTGATAAACTGGATGTGAGAGGTTATGTAGGTATTTCATTGATAGGCAGGACTACAGTTTGGGAAAGAACAAATTGATATCATAGCGTACTCATTGATCACAGCCGTTCAATTATTTGAATGGCTGTTTTGTTTTGTCAAATTGCATATTTGTATCGCTTATAAAAGTTGGCAATTATTATACTCCTTACATCACATATAAGCTAACAAATAGGATGCATTCTCAATTTGTCATTTATTGGTTTTATCTATAGCTATAATATATGTAGATATGGTATTTCAGGCTTAAATCTGTAAATTTGCGCTATGCAAGCAACTACTCAATTAACATCTACAACTCAATATTTTCTTGAAAAAGAAGAACAATATGGTGCACATAACTATCATCCGCTACCTGTAGTACTTAAAAAAGGTAGGGGAGTGTATGTATGGGATGTTGATGATAAACGTTATTATGATTTTCTTTCAGGATATTCAGCGATCAATCAGGGTCATTGTCATCCACGTATCATTGAGGTATTTTTAGAGCAAGCACAACAATTGACACTAACCTCTCGTGCATTTCACAATAATGTATTGGGTGAATACGAAGAATTTATTACAAAATTCTTTGGTTACGATAAAGTACTTCCTATGAATACCGGTGTTGAAGCTGTTGAAACAGGTTTGAAACTGGCTCGTCGTTGGGGTTATGATGTAAAGGGAGTGCAACCCGGGAAAGCAAAGATCATTACTTGTTCCCATAATTTTCATGGTCGTACGCTAAGTGTCATATCATTCAGTACTGATGATGACTCACGTCGTGACTTTGGTCCGTTTACGCCTGGATTCGAAGTAATACCTTATAATGATGCTGCTGCGTTGAAGTTAGCTGTACAAGATCCAAATGTAGTAGCCTTTTTGGTTGAGCCGATACAAGGTGAAGCTGGAGTTGTTGTTCCTGATGAGGGCTATCTGGCACAGTGCGCACAGATATGTAAAGATGCTAATGTACTTTTAATAGCCGATGAGATACAGACAGGTCTTGCCCGCACAGGAAAGATGCTTGCTTGTGATCATGAAGAGATAAGACCAGATATATTGTTATTGGGTAAAGCACTTTCGGGTGGCACAATGCCTGTGTCAGCAGTATTGGCGGACAATGAAATTATGCTCACTATAAAGCCGGGTGAACACGGATCTACTTATGGTGGTAATCCTTTGGCTTGTAAGGTAGCGATAGCGTCGCTTGAAGTATTACGCGATGAACGTATGGCTGAAAACTCAGCTGTACAGGGTGCTCACCTTCGTCGTGAGTTAGTTGCTTTGAACAGTGAATATATTTCTATAGTAAGAGGTAAGGGATTGTTCAATGCAATAGTTATCAATCATCCTGATAAAAATGCTGCATGGGAAATGTGTATGCGCATGAAAGATAATGGATTGCTCGCCAAGCCTACACATGGTGATCGTATCCGATTTGCTCCGCCATTGCTCATTGACAGAGCTCAGATCGATGAATGTATAGATATTATTGCAAGGAGCCTGAAGGGTTAATTTAAAAAATAAGAGTATTGTTAGTTATAGGCGGGATGTTGTACATCCCGCTTTTTTTATGCTGTATCTTGATCTTGCCTGTAAGTGCGTTATCAATAGTTAAGAAATATCTTTAAGTACCCGATAGAGAGCAGGATGAAGATACATCCCGCATATTATTATACTCCTCTATGTTTTTTAGCCTCTTGATGTGATCAAGATATGTCTATGTAGTTTATTTACATTGATGTCAGAAACCTCAGTTCTGTTTTCATTTATTGATAAATGGATATCTTTTTGTGAATCCACCTCTTTTATATATTTCTTTACTTGGCAAGTTGCTTGCAAGAAAAAAATTAGCAATGGTTTGTTTTTGAGAGAGAATATGTTTGGCAATTATTTGAGTTTGATATCCCACATAGCATACTTCTATTGAATAGATGCCGGTGTCTTACAATTTAATATCATATACACCATCCAAATCTGTAACAGTTCTGATAATTGATTGTCCATTCTGAATAATGTTGTATGTGTTGAAGATCTAAAATAAGGAGTGCCAGCCTTATTTATTCTTTTTGCTGATCAGGAGAATAAGCTCTGAATATCCTGTTCTCATTATATCGGCAATGCTGAATTCCATAAATTTTTTAAGACTAAAGTAACCAAACCCAAGACCGGCTATCATAGTCAATAAGCCACCCAGAGGAGCGCCATAAACATTATGCAGTAAGGTTATGCATCCGAATGTTGTTACAACTTTTACTAACAACATGATCTGCACTTTGATAAAGTTGAGTTTAGGTTGGTGAATAATATCTAATGCTACACCGTTAAATCTGTCGATAGGGTATAGAATAGCAATGGCCATTACAATGCGATATAGATTTGCTGCTTCAGTACCCTTGTATTTACCACTGCTTAGTATGTTAACAGGGATATCTGCCAGAAAAAATACACCAATTGCCAAAGGGATAAATATCCATGTGAGCATACCTGCATATTTGTTCATGATATACGTGACTTGATGCATGTTTTTTTGATTGAACGCCGAAGCCATTGAAGACATGCCTGTGCCGACAAAACTTCGTAAAGGGATCTCTACCAGCTCCATTAACTTAGCAGGTACACTTAAGATTGCAACTGCACCCGGGCCGAGCATAAACGTGACTATATAGGTATTAGAGGCACTAAGCAGATTGGATGTCAGGCTGGTAGCCATGCTGTATTTGCCAAAATTATATATTTCTCTAATGGTGGCTTTTGATCTGTTACTAATAGTCTTTAAGCCGCCATGGCCCGAAAATAGCCCTATTATACTTGTCAGGCAGTTGGTTATGAAATTCCAAAGAAGAGCATTGTTCAGGTCGAATTTATTGAGATAGATAAGTATAAGGAATGCAAGAATGGTGGAGCCGCTATTGATCATTCTTAGCCATAGAATAGTACCGTAATGCTCGTCAGATTGTAGTTTGCCGAATATTACCAGGAAGGGTAATGAACTCAGCATAGTTAGGCCGATCCATTTAATAGAAACTATTACTGATTCATTGCCAATAAAAGGAATAAGTAACAATGATGTTGCATTTGCAGCGATCATAATGCCGGTAATCATAAATGCCAGATACCATATAGACCCAAGTACATTTTTTGCCCTGATAGGTTCTGAACCCGCATAGAACTTGACAGTTGCTGTGCCAAGGAATCCGTTCCTGATCGAATCCAGAACACCCTGAGTGGTCATAAAGAAGAGCCAAATACCTACGTCTTCTTTCGTAAATACTTTGTAAAGAATGGCAAATTGTAGTAGTCCGAACAAAGAGATAACACCATTACCCATTAGGGATAAGAAGTGTTTATTCTTCAGTTTTTCTAAGTTTAAAACAGACATCCCTGTAATTTATCTTGCTAAACTCATTCGGACAAAATTATTTTTATGAAAGCAATATTTTCTTACTGTTACGAAGCGCAAATTTGCGATCATCCAAATCATCTTTTTCAGAAATGACAATGGTTTGACCCTATATTGGAGCACTATTAAACTTTTAAAAACAATTAGGCAATTAGGTATAAAAGTTTGTTTAGAAATCATAATTTAGTGCTTCTGAGAGATATTTACATTTAATTGGTAGATATTAACCAATCATTAATTCATATAATATTTGATCGATAAATGATCAATGCAAAAACACTAATAGATGTATTTCTCGCTCAGGTGAAAACCAGCCCATTGAGGTTGGCACTAAAAATGGGTGAGAATGAACTTTCCTACAAGCAACTTGACGAAATAAGTACCCAAATTGCCAATCACTTAATTTCGAAAGGAGTTGCAAGGGGTACATTGGTTCCAATTTGTTTGCAACGACCATTTGATATGGTCATTGGTATTTGGGGAATTCTTAAAGCAGGGGCTGCATATGTTCCTATCGATCCGGAATTTCCGGTAGATCGAATAAGTTACATGGTAGGTGATACCGGGGCAAAACTTGTTGTTACAGATAGATGGTCAAAGAAATTTCTTGAAGCAATTGGTGATACAGATGCGGTATTTGCTGATGATAACTGGAAAGTAGTCAGCAATGAGCCTGAAGTTATTCCTGATATTCAAATAACACGAGATGATCTGGCATATATAATTTATACATCCGGTTCTACAGGCAAACCCAAAGGGGTATTGATAGAACATAGATCAGCTATTGATTATCTAACGGGATTGTTTACAAAGTTACCTTACAACACCTGTACCTCATTTGCTTTAGGGGTATCATTTGCAGCAGATTCTGTTATTACACATTTATTCGGCTCAGTACTTGCTGGCGGAGAGTTGCATGTTTTCTCAAAAGAAGACTACAATAATGTGGAATATATTCATGGTTATTTTGAGAGTCATGGCATTGATTGCTTAAAAGCTGTGCCCAGCCATTGGAAATCGCTTTCATTGAATGGCAAAGAACTATTGCCGAGAAAAATATTAATGTTCGGTGGTGAAGCATTATACACAGCCATGGTAAAAGACATCTTACCATCGACTGCCCGTACTTGTATAATGCTCAATCATTATGGTCCAACTGAAACTACAGTAGGGCAATTGATCCATATTATCAATGAAAAACTGGAATATGGCCATACTATACCTATAGGTAAGCCATTTACTGATGCTACAGTTTATATATTGAATGACAGTGGTGAAGAAGTAGTTGCCGGTGAGACAGGAGAATTATTCATCAGTGGTACCTGTGTAGCTCGTGGCTATCTGAATAGGCCAGAATTGACCGAGGAACGTTTTGTACCTAACAAATTTGGTCAAGATCCTGATGCCCGAATGTACAAGACGGGAGATCTTGTTAGAATGTTGCCGGATGGTGATATTGAATTTCTTGGTCGAATAGATGATCAAGTCAAAATAAGAGGTTATCGAATAGAGTTAGGAGAAATTGAAAATGTACTGCAAAAAGCACCCGGTGTTAAGCAATGTGTTGTTTTGGCGAATGATGGTGCAAGTGGAGAAAAGAGATTGGTTGGTTATGTAGTTTGTCCTGATGGATTTGATAAACAATCAATACTCGGTTATCTGAGTGAGCAATTACCGGTATTCATGGTGCCACAATTAATGGTGCACATGGATGAATTTCCATTCTTCCCTAATGGAAAGGTGGATAAGAAAGCACTACCCAATCCGGATGCATCTTCGTTGCTTACTAATGATTATTATGCGCCCATAAGCCATACTGAAAAATTACTTTCAGACGTTTGGAAAGAGGTTTTGGGTGTACAAAGAGCAGGAGCTGATGATAATTTCTTTGAATTAGGTGGCTCATCCTTACTGGCACAGAAGTCAGTAGCGATCCTAAAATCAAGACATAATGTTGTATTACCTATTGTAAAGCTATATCAGTTTCCAAAGATAAAGGACCTTGCTTCATTTCTAGATGGAAAAACAGTTGCCAGAAAGGTTAGAAGTGCAACTAAAAGAACTACTGCTGATGTAGCTGTAATAGGTATGTCTGGCCGGTTTCCCGGAGCAGATAATATAGAGGAATTGTGGGAAGTACTGAAAGCAGGTAAAGAAACAACAAGTTTTTTTACCGAAAGTGAGCTTGATGCCGGTATTCCCGGGTCATTAAGGAACAACCCCAACTATGTAAAAGCAAAAGGTATTATTAATGATCCGAAAGGATTTGATGCTGCTTTTTTTGGAATACCACCAAGGCAAGCTGAGTTAATGGATCCTCAGCAACGTATCTTTCTTGAAATATCCTGGGAGGCTATGGAGCGTGCCGGTTATGGTCCGGGAACTTATGATGGTACTGTAGGAGTGTTTGCAGGTGTTCGTTTCAACAGCTATTATGCGAATAATGTTCAACCGAATGCAGAACTTATTGAAAACATCGGCAGTTTTCAGGTAGTTACTCTGAATGATAAAGATTATGTCGCCAGTCGTACCGCCTATTCTTTAAATTTAAAAGGACCTGCTGTCAATGTTCAATCTGCGTGCTCTACTTCATTAGTTGCCATAGCACAGGCTGTAGAGAGTATTCGTAACGGACAGTGTGAATTGGCATTGGCAGGTGGTGCTAATATTACTACCCCAATAAAGTCGGGCCATCTATACAATGAGGGGGCAATTTTGACCAGTGACGGACATTGCAAACCATTTGATGCCGGAGCTACAGGAACTGTATTCAGTGATGGGGCAGGTGTAGTTGTATTGAAAAATATGGACGATGCTATCAGAGATGGGGATACTATTTTTGCAGTCATCAAAGGTGTGGGGTTGAGTAATGATGGCGGAGGAAAGGGTAGCTTTACTGCTCCGAGTGCAGAAGGTCAGGCTGCGGCTATCAGCATGGCAATAGATGAAGCTGGTATAGATCCTGCTGATATCACCTATATAGAAGCGCATGGTACAGCTACTCCACTTGGAGACCCGATAGAAATTGAAGGGTTAAATATTGCATTTGGAGAACAGACCCAACATCAATATTGTGCAATAGGATCAGCTAAAAGTAATTTTGGCCATCTTACAACAGCTGCAGGAGTTGCCGGGTTTATAAAGGCCTGTTTGTCATTGCATTACAAGCAATTACCTCCATCTATCAATTATACTGTTTCTAATCCTCATATCGATTTTGAACATAGCCCGTTCTTTGTAAATACAGAGCTAAGAGATTGGAATGTTGATAAGAAAAGGATAGCCGGAGTAAGTTCATTTGGCGTTGGTGGAACAAATGCACATATAATTTTGTCGGAGTGGGATGTACCCCCTTCAGAAAGCGGATCTTCGCGACCTGCACAGCTACTATGTTGGTCTGCAAAAGCGGAGAAAAGTCTGGATGGGTTTGGTAAAAAACTGATCAATTACCTTTCTGATAATAAAGACATAAAATTGTCTGATGTTGCTTATTCCTTGCATACAGGTAGGACAGATTTTGAGCATAGGAGATTCTTAGTGGCAACCGGAATTGAAGATGTTCTTGAACAATCAGCAAACAAGTCCCAGTTTTCTTCTAATACCAAATTGGTAAAAGAAAAGCAACAAAATATAGTTTTCATGTTCCCTGGTCAGGGAGACCAGTATGTGAACATGTGTAAAGGACTATATGATAATGAGCCGGTCTTCAGACAGGCGATGAATGAGTGTGCTGATCTATTAAAGTCAGATCTGAATGAGCATATTCTTGATATAATATATCCTGCGATTGCTGATGAAGCTGCTACTGAAAAGATCAATAATACAGCATACAGTCAACCCGCTCTGTTAACAATAGGCTATGCATTGGGTAAGTTATGGATGAGTTGGGGCGTATATCCTTCAGTATTCGTAGGTCATAGCATAGGTGAGTTTGTTGCAGCATATTTTTCAGGCGTATTCTCTCTCAAAGATGCCCTGAGATTGATCGCTAAGCGCGGAAAGATGATGGGAGACTTGCCGAGAGGTAGTATGTTGTCGGTAAGACTGGCAGAAGATGGAATTCAGCCATATCTTTCTGATTCAATAGCTCTTGCAGCAGCCAACAGCCCTCAGTTATCTGTTTTGGCTGGTACCTCTGAAGAAATTGGTGCATTAAGTGAAACGTTAAACAGTAATGGTGTACTAAACAGACTTCTATCTACAAGTCATGCATTCCATTCGCACATGATGGACCCCGTGGTAGAGCCGTTTGAACAATTTGTAAAAACAATACCACTTAATGCCCCTGTTATACCTATTGTTTCAAGTGTAACAGGAGATTGGATGACAGCGGCAGATGCAACCTCAGCAGGATATTGGGCCAAACATCTCAGATCCACTGTTTATTTTGGTAAGGCTGTGCAGAAGTTACTGGATGATTCATATGTGCTGTTTTTGGAACTTGGTCCCGGAAAGTCAGTTACTACATTGGCGAGGCAGCAGGCTGCCGGTAGGGCTGTTTCAGTAATATCCTCATTAGAGAAAGATGAGGTAGCCCAATCATCAGAGGTCTCTATTTTGAAAGCTTTGGGTAATCTATGGTTGAATAGTATTCAGCCGGATTGGAACAACTACTATGCCACTGAACAACGTAAAAAAATACAAATACCAACATATGCTTTTAATAAACAGGATCATTGGGTTGAAGCACCTTTGCAAAATGTTTCTTCTTACACACCTGGTATAAATCCCGTTTCATTAATAGACGATAATAATTATTTAATCAGCAATGAACTCGTGCCAATGGCAAGAAAACCACAATTAATAGAGAAAGTAAAAAGTATTCTGGAGGACGCATCTGGCATTGAGATGGCTGCTGCTAGTCCTGAAATGACATTTATAGAGCTTGGACTTGATTCACTACTGCTGACTCAGGTAGCGTTAATGGTGAAGAGACAATTCGATCTTCCTGTTACCTTCCGACAGTTGAATGAAGATCTTGGTACTATTGACTTGCTGACTGATTATTTGGATGCAAATTTGCCGGCAGAAGCTGCTCCTCAACAAAGGGTAGTAAATGTAGCTGTTCATACTCCTCAAATAATATCAAATCAAACTCAGGTTGCCGGAATGCCGGTAAATGCAACTGCACTTGATCTTATCAGTCAGCAAATTCAACTACTTGCAAAGCAGGTATCGTTGATGCAAGGTGTGCCTATGCCAACAGTATCAGCAGTGCCGGCTGTAACAGTTGCTAAAGAGGCCACTAAACAAGGATTACATGAGTTATCTGCAGAAGAACAAGCAGAGATCAAAAAACCTTTTGGTGCTGTAGCCCGAATTGAAAAACATTCAGCTGAACTCAATGATGCACAAAAAAAATATCTCCATGCATTTACCGAACAATATAATGAGAAGACAAAGGGTAGTAAGTCATATACACAACAACACAGAGCCAAAATGGCTGATCCCCGAGTTGTGTCAGGTTTCAGGCCTGCTACTAAGGAATTGGTCTATTCTATTGTAATTAAGAAATCGAAAGGAAGCAGACTATGGGATATTGATGGAAATGAATATATAGATGCCTTGAATGGTTTCGGCTCAAATATGCTTGGTTATCAGCCAGATGTACTAAAAAATGCTTTGATAGATCAGATAGAAAAAGGATACGAGATTGGTCCGCAGCATGAATTGGCCGGAGAAGTGTGTGATCTTGTATGTGAGTTTACCGGGTTTGACAGAGCAGCATTATGTAACACGGGATCAGAGGCAGTATTGGGAGCTATGCGTATTGCCAGAACAGTAACCGGAAGGTCATTGATCGTCGCATTTTCCGGTTCATATCATGGCATTACTGATGAAGTAATAGCAAGAGGAAGTAAAAAATTTAAAACATATCCTGCTGCACCCGGTATTATGCCTGAAGCTGTTCAGAATATGTTGATACTCGATTATGGTACTGACGAAACGTTGAGAATCATAGAAGAGAGAGGACATGAAATTGCTGCAGTTTTGGTAGAGCCTGTTCAAAGTCGCAGATGTGATTTTCAGCCTGTTGAATTTTTAAAGAAACTAAGGTCGATAACAGCATCCTCAAAGACGGTTTTGGTATTTGATGAGGTAATATCAGGATTCAGATTTCATCCAGGTGGGGTACAGGCTATGTTTGGTATCAAGGCAGATATCGGTACATATGGTAAGGTAGTTGGTGGGGGATTGTCAATTGGTGTAATTGCAGGTGCTCGTCAGTTCATGGATTGTCTTGACGGTGGTATGTGGCAATATGGCGATGACTCCATACCGGAAATCGGGGTCACTTACTTTGCCGGGACATTTGTTAGGCACCCATTGGTATTGGCTACAGCAAAGGCATCTTTATTATATTTCAAACAAGCAGGCCCTCAGTTGCAAGAAAAGCTGAATGCAAAAGGGGCGCATATGGCTAACATGCTCAATGCAATTTGCAGGAAGCTCAAGGTTCCTGTTTTCGTAGCGCAGTTTGGTTCACTATGGAGAATGAGGTTCTTGGAGGAGTATCCTTATATGGAGTTGTTCTTTACCAAGATGCGTTTCAAAGGAATCCATATTCAAGAAGGATTTCCTTGTTTTATGACAGAGGCGCATACTGATGAAGACATGCAAAGGATCATTGCATGTTTTGAGGAAAGTATGACCGAATTGAAGGATGCCGGCTTTATACCTGAGTACCAGCACGAAGCAGTAGATGAAAACAAAGAGCTAAATACACCTCCCGTGCCTGGAGCCAGGTTAGGCAAAGACAAAGATGGTAATCCTGCATGGTTTGTAAAGGATGAAAATAATCCCGGAAAATACCTGCAGGTTGCTATTACTAATTAATGTCAGATTCTAATAACTATGATCAGTTTTATACCGGTTGATTTTGATCCTTTCGAAGAGGAAAGGACAATAGAGAAGATAACATTTACAAACGAGCCTCAGCGAGAGATATGGCTATCCTGCATTATTGGTGGTGCAGAAGCCAATCTATCGTATAATGAGTCTGTATCTTTAAAAATAGATGGAGAACTTCGATTTGAGTTGTTGAAAGAAGCAATTGATAACCTTGTATTACGTCATGAAGCACTAAGAGCTACTGTTAGTCCTAACGGAGAGCAATTGATCATTTATAAAAATATCCCCACCGGATTAGTTCTTACTGATATCTCTTTGTTAGGAAGAAATGATGCAAAGGAAGTATTTCATTCATTCCTGAAAAAGGAAATGAACACAGAGCTGGATATTCATGAAGGCCCATTATTTAAAGTATTTTTACATAAGACAGCCGATAAAGAATACTATTTAACTATCATCAAGCATCATATTATCGGAGATGGATGGTCTACAGGTATTATACTTGAAGACCTGAGTAAAATGTATAATGCTCTTTTAAAGAATGAACATCTAGTGTTGCCGCCTGCGGCACAGATTAGTGATTATGCATCAGCACAAGTTAATTTTAAACTCAGCAAAAGTTATAGGGATACTGAAAAGTATTGGCTAGATCTATATAAAGATGATGTGCCGGTTGTAGATGTGCCAACTGACAGGCCACGCCCACACACTAAGACGTATAAGGGAAACAGATCAGATCATCCTGTTTCGAAGCAAATGGCTGACCAACTGAAGGCTGTAGGAGCTAAACAAGGGGCAAGTTTGGTTACAACATTATTGGCAGCATTTGAGATCTTTCTTTATAAGGTAACTCGTCAGAAAGATCTTGTAGTTGGACTACCATCTTCAGGTCAGGCTGCATCAGGTTTAACCGATGTGGTAGGGCATTGTGTAAATCTATTGCCATTAAAGACTCATATTGATACTACAATTTCTTTCGCAGATTATTTAAAAAGGCGTAAGTCAGAAGTATTAGATGCCTATGATCATCAACGACTTACGTTCGGTGAATTGATCAAGAAGTTATACATTACCCGAGATCCGTCCCGCATTCCGTTGGTGCCTGTTATGTTCAATATTGACATGGGGATGGACAACTCTGTGGCTTTCGACGGGTTGAAATTTAAATTAATAAGTAATCCAAGAGAATACGAGACTTTTGAAATATACCTCAATGCAACAGGTTCGAAAGACGGTATCATTTTGGAGTGGTCATACAATACGGATCTCTTTGATATCGCTACCATTAATTCTTTTAATGAAAGTTATGAGGATATTTTAAAGAAGATCATTGCATCTCCTGTTACAACTATTGAAGAACTTGCAGGCCTTCAGTCCATAGATATTATTGTGCCTGAGGTGCAATTTAGTATAGACCCTGACCGTACTTTTATCAATCAATTTGAAGAGGCTGTAGCTAAATATGCAGATAGTGTAGCCGTAGTATTTAATACAGTTCCATATACTTACAAGCAGATAAATGATAAAACCGATCAGCTATCTACATTATTACAGCAAAAGGGAATTGGTAAAGGAGATATTGTAGCGATCTCAATAGATAGGTCAATTGAGATGTTGGTATGTATGATCGGTGTTATGAAAGCAGGAGCAACTTATTTGCCACTTGATCCTGAATATCCTTTGGACAGAACCCGATTCATGCTTCATGATTCTTGCTCCAAACTGCTCATTACCTCAAAAGAGTATAAATACAAATTTCTGGGAATTACTAAAGAGCTGATCATTGATGAGGTTTGGGCTAGTTTGGGTATTTATATCAAGCAAAAAGCCAGACAACCCATTGAAGGAAAGGATATAGCTTATTTATTATACACTTCTGGGTCCACAGGTAAGCCTAAAGGGGTAAAAATCACACACACCAATCTGGTAAATTTCCTGGTCAGTATGCAGGTATTGCCGGGAATTACTGAGAATGACAGACTGTTAGCTATAACATCAATTTCTTTCGATATTGCCGGTTTAGAGCTTTATTTGCCTTTGATCTCAGGTGCGGTGGTTGTATTAGCAGAAACTGAAGCAACTAAAGATGGGCGCCTATTGATCTATCTGCTTGAGAAAGAAAAAATATCCATCATGCAGGCTACTCCATCTACCTGGCAGATGTTGCTGGATTCTGGTTGGGAGAAGCGTAGTGATCTAATAATGCTATCAGGTGGAGAGGCGCTGCCAAAGGAACTTGCGGATAAACTTTTGCAACGTGGTACCTCTTTGTGGAATATGTACGGACCTACGGAAACTACTATCTGGTCAACTGTAAAGCAGGTGATGCCGGGAGAGAAACTAATCACCATTGGTAAGCCGATCAACAACACTACTGTATTCGTTATGGATGAGTATGGTAAGCCATTACCAATGGGTGCTGCCGGAGAGTTATATATAGGTGGGGCCGGTGTTGCTGATGGTTATCATGACAGACCAGAGTTGACCGAGGAAAAATTCGTGGTCGATAGTTCTGCATCCAATACAAGGCAAAGACTATATCGTACAGGTGATCTGGTCAAGATACAACAAAATGGCGAGCTGGTATGTTTGGGCAGAATAGATCATCAAGTGAAGATCAGGGGTCACCGCATAGAACTTGGCGAAATTGAGTCTATTGCAGCTGAGCAGCCGGGAGTTAAACAAGCTGTAGTTGTTGCACGTGAAGATGCGCCTAATGATAAAAGATTAGTTGCCTACCTTACGCTGAATGATAAACAGGATAATGCAGGGCATCCAAGTTGGAAAGATAGGTGGGATACCCTTTATGAGACAGGAGCGCAAAAGAAACAGAACGAATCCTCAGATAATGCGAATATTGATGGTACTCTTCTGGAAAGTCTTGAAAATAGTGAAGAATTAACCAAGCAACTTGCAGAATGGTTACAAACATCTGTTACTAGAATTAAAGAGATCAATGCCAGGCGAATTTATGAGATCGGTAGTGGGGCAGGACAAATTATGTTTGAACTGGCTGATGGTATCGATTACTACATGGCAACAGACTATGCGCAGGCAGCAATTAATAATATCAAATCACGACTGACTGCAGACGAGTCAAGGTGGAAACATGTTTATGCCAGTGTTGCAGCAGCTGATGATTTCTCTGTAGTTGGAGATACTTCACTTGATCTGATACTTATCAATAGTGTAGCCCAGTATTTCCCGAAAACCGAATACATGATCAATGTAGTTCGTCAAGCAGTAAATAAGTTAGATAAAGGGGGCTGTTTGTTCATTGGAGATATGCAAGGTATGGCTTCGCTGGAAATGTATCATTCAATGGATCATTTTCCGCGATCTTCAGGTAATACTTCCGTAAGACAGTTCAGAGAGGTTGTTGATAACAGAATGAGAATAGAAGAGGAGTTCGTTGCTGATCCTGCATTTTTCTATTTACTTCCACAGTTGATACCTCATATAACCGGTGTAGATGTTCAACTCAGACATGGTCAGTCTGTCAATGAGACCACTAAGTATCATTATGATGTATGGTTGTATGTCGGGATAACACCTGAAGTCTTTGAGGCTACCATTATAAATGATTGGAAGGATATATCGACTATTGAAAAAGTTGAAGGCATCTTACGATCGAATAGAGGCAATGTAATTGAGTTGAAACATATTGTCAATTCAAGGACTGTGAAAGACCATAAGCTCTTGCATCTATTGCATTCTGTTGATCCGGGTATTAAGGTTGGTGATATAAGAAAAGAGGTTGAAGCTGCCAATGGAGGAATCCATCCTGATATATTTTGGGACATAGCTGATAAGAATGATTATCGGGCACATATACGTTGGACAACTGATGGCACAGACGGCATGTATGATGTTGTATTTATTCCGGTTTCAGATAAACTAACATTGCCTGTATGCCCGGTGGATATAGCAGACGCAGATATCTATGGATTTGCCAGAACTCCGGTCATCAATAATGAGGTCCATGTGCCCGCTGAATTGGTCGATATGTGGAAGAAAAACTTACATGATGTGCTACCTGCTTATATGGTGCCGGATGAGTTCATTGTGTTGCAAAAATTTCCCTTAACGCCCAACGCCAAAATTGATAGAAAAGCACTTCCAAGACCACAGATAAAGAGGGATGTTGACAAGCAAAATAAAAGAACAGTGCTGACTGTTAATGAGCAACTTGTGACTGATATTTGGAGAGATGTCTTAGGCTTGACAGATCTTGACCCCGGTGATGATTTCTTTCAACTTGGAGGTCATTCCCTTCTTGCTGTAAAAGTGATGGTTGCAATTGAAAAGAAGACAGGAAAGCGCTTGCCAATTGCCACTTTATTCAATAATTCAACTATTGAAAAACTTGCCGCACAATTGAGCGATGAAAAACCTGAGGTAGTTTGGGATTCTTTAGTGCCAATAAGAACTTCGGGATCTAAAACTCCGGTATTCCTGGTTCATGGTGGAGGTATGAATGTGCTCTTGTTCAAATCAATCATTGAGTTCTTCGACGAAGATCAGCCTGTATATGGGGTTCAAGCTTTAGGATTCAATCATAGAACAGATGTTCCAAACACTATTCAGGCTATAGCTAAAAGGTATATACAGGAAATTTTAAAAGTTCATCCATCAGGGCCATATGCATTAGCAGGTTACTCCCTCGGAGGATTTCTTGCTTTTGAAATGGCTCGCCAGTTAAAAGCATTGGATAAAGTAGTGTCTTTTCTTGGTGTTATGGATACTTATGCTGGTAATAACATGTTTATTCCCAATAAGACCACACGTACAGTAAAAAAGATCGCCCGCCAATTCAATAAGATCCCGTTTTATACTAAGTCATTTATAGATAATCCTAAAGAAGCTTTTGAATATCAATTACTAACGGTTCAAAGAAGATTACAGAAAATTCAGACAGATGGGCCATTGATCCCTGAAGATACTTTTAATGAGTATGAAACGACTGTCTATAAAAAATATAGTGATGCCTTGGATAATTATGTGCTTACTCCTTTGGACATAAAGGTGGTTTTATTCAGGGTAAAAAAACGAGTGTATTTTCTTGATGATCTTGTGCATCTGGGATGGGATAAATTTGCACTGATGGGGGTAGATGTATATGAAGTGCCAGGAGACCACAAGACATTCCTGTTTCCACCTAATAGTAAGGAGTTTGCTAAGGTGATGCAACAGGCATTGGATAAGGAAATGAAGAAACGGTCATAAATTTGGCATAGACCAATCCCATTCCTCCATGAGATACAATTTTAATACTGACAGGCTTACATTGAGTAGGTTGGATTTGGACGACGCATCCTTTATTTATGAATTGGTAAATTCAGAAGGTTGGCTACAGTTCATAGGTGATAGAAATGTAAAGAACATAACAGATGCTAAGGATTATGTGCAGCGAATAAAGGATAATGAAAATGTTACCTATTGGGTAGTACGAACAATAATAGAAACTGTGCCAATAGGTATCATTACTTTGATCAAACGAGATTATCTGGAGTACTCGGATATTGGATTTGCGTTTCTTTCTGAATATATGGGTAAAGGGTATGCATATGAAGGGGCATTGGCTGTGTTGAATGGAATAACCAATGATCTACTATATCCTCGTCTATTAGCGATCACTGTAGGTGAGAACGTAAATTCTATAAAACTGCTTGAAAAATTGGGATTTCGAGCCGTCAGTGAAATAGTGCAAGAGGGTGAAGTTTTGAAGTTATATTCTACACAGTATATAGGCTCCGAGAAGATCGAATATTTATAGCTTAATTATCTGATGGCGGTCAGATAGTAAAAACAAAACCCGTACTTTAAAAGTACGGGTTTATAATATAAATAGCATGTGTATAATTGATTAATTACCTAAGTAAGTCTTCAGCAACTGGCAGCGGCTGGCCGTGCGCAGTTTTGTGATAGCTTTATCCTTGATCTGTCTTACGCGTTCGCGGGTAAGTGAGAATTTATCACCTATATCTTCAAGGCTCATCGGGTTGGCAACACCAATACCAAAGTATAGTTTAATAACATCTCTCTGACGGTCTGTAAGGGTACTCAAAGATCGCTCTATTTCGCAACGAAGTGATTCACCATGATATAGGTCTGCATCAGCTGCAACAGAGTTAGGGTTTTCAAGTATGTCCAACAGGCTGTTGTCCTCGCTATCAACAAACGGGGCATCTACAGATACGTGGCGGGCAGCAACACCAAGTGTTGTTTCCACTTCTTCTGTACCTATATCCAGCAATTCTGCAAGTTCTTCAGTAGAAGGCTCGCGCTCAAATTCCTGTTCAAGCTGAGAATATGCTTTACTTATTTTATTGGAAAGTCCTACTTTATTGAGTGGTAAACGTACGATACGCGATTGTTCGGCAAGAGCCTGCAAAATTGACTGTCGTATCCACCATACTGCATAGGAGATAAATTTAAAACCTCTTGTTTCATCAAAGCGCTGAGCAGCTTTGATCAAGCCAAGATTACCTTCATTGATCAGGTCACTTAAAGAAAGTCCCTGATTCTGGTATTGCTTTGCCACCGATACTACGAAACGAAGATTAGCTTTCGTTAGTTTTTCGAGTGCACGTTGGTCGCCTTGTTTAATTTTAATAGCTAGCTGAACTTCTTCTTCAGGTGTTATAAGGTCCACTTTGCCTATTTCCTGCAAATACTTTTCAAGAGATTGGCTTTCACGATTAGTAATTGATTTCGTGATCTTTAGTTGACGCATAGACATTGGCAGACAGTTGAGTGGTTAGAGATAGACTCAGAGTTATTGAAAACGAATAAATAGTGGTGTTTGTTAAAGCAAATCTAAGGTTCTTAACAATCCAACCCAAAAAAAATTATGATTGTATTAACTAACTCAATACAATACCAATGATTTGATTTAAAAATATCTATTGAATTGACGAATAAAATTTTGTTTGTAACATCCTTTTTTTATTATTGCACTCTAAGAATTAAGTGAACAGTTCGAAATGAGTAAGAAGAAAATAATGTATTCGGTAGAATTTCCCATTCGTTGCTCCCCGGGAATCTTGTTTGAGTTTTTATCAACACCCGTAGGATTGCAGGAGTGGTTTGCCGATAGGGTAGATCAGAGGGACCATAAGTTTTTCTTTACCTGGAACGGATCTACAGAATGGGCTGAGGTTTTGGAAAATGTTGAGAATGAATTTATTAGATATCGTTGGGAGTATTATCCAAGCGATGAATTCTTTGAGTTCAGTATCGAACAGAGCCCTGTTACCAGTGAGACGATCCTGAGGATCACAGATTTTGCTGATAAAGGTGATATCAAGGATCAAGAGCAACTATGGAGTTCTCAGATCAGCGATCTTAAGCACAGAATAGGCTCTTAGGGAGTGTAAAGCAAATTGTAGGTATGTCAATTGCAAGATTGATGAACTTACCTTTATTGTAAATTCTTGAGAGGCAGAATAAAAAAAGTAAAAGGCCAACCAATGTTCATTTGGTTGGCCTTATCATTTGAACTAGTTTATTTGATCGAAGCAGAGTACATCCACACCAACTTCTCCTGTTGTTTGATGTAATCACTCATGAGTGAGTTTGTTCCTTCGTCGTTTGCATCTGCTGACATTGCCAATATCTCACGCTCTAATGTTAATAATGTGCTGAATGACTCTAATACGATACTTACAGCTTCCTTTCCTTTTGAGATATTAGTCACTTCTTTTATTGCTGAATTTCTGACATAGTCGCTGAAAGAGTGCAGAGGCGTATGACCTAAGGTAAGGATACGCTCCGCAATCTCATCAATTTTCAATAATGCGTCAGTGTACAGTTCTTCAAATTTTAGATGTAGTTCAAAGAATTTTTCACCGGTTATGTTCCAATGAAATCCACGTGCATTGATATAAAATAATTGATAGTTACTAAGCAGGTTGTTTAGTTTTTCTGCCAATTGTTTTCCCTGCTTTTCGTCAAGTCCTATCTGATTTTTTTTAGCCATGATGATCGTTTGTTTTTACAAAGGTAGAGTGGTGATGTGAATTGAATTATAAGGTTTGATGATAGGGTAATGAGTAAAATAAATAGAAAGTTTCGGCTACAGGGCTATTTTTCTCCAATGAACTAATCGTCTTGAATTGTAAACGCATGTTTTGAACTTTTATAAGGACATAGATCAACATGAACAGAAGCGGTATTAAAGTCTATTTATTTATCCAGCCATTAGGATAAGTATATTTGCAGTATGGAACTGGTTATAGCATCTAATAATAAGGGAAAGATCAGAGAAATAAAGCCTTTGATCGATGGCATTGAACTGTTATCGTTACAAGATGTTGGTTTTAATGAAGAAATAGAGGAGCCATTTCATACATTCGAACAAAATGCTTTGGCTAAGGCATCCGCCATACATGCATTTTGCCAGAAAAATACGTTTGCTGATGACAGTGGTATTTGTGTTAATGCGCTAAATGGTTTGCCGGGCGTAGATAGTGCACATTATTCCGGGTCAAGAGATGATGAGCAAAATTTGCAGAAATTGCTGCATGACCTGCAAGGGTCAGAGGATCGCACTGCCTACTATAAGGCTGTTATTTGCCTTATTTGGGCCGATGAGGTCTATTACTTCGAAGGGATATGTAATGGTCGCATTACAGAAGTAAAGCAAGGTAGCGGAGGTTTTGGATATGATCCGATTTTCATACCAGACGGGTACGAACAAACTTTCGCAGAGTTACCAATGGATATAAAGAATAGTATTAGCCACAGGGGGAAAGCTGTAAGAAAAATGGTCGAGTTTTTGAATACTATGAGTCAAAATTAAAGACCAAAGAAAGGTCAGTAAATCAATTGTTCGGGTTTACTTCAAAAAACGATAGGCATTATGAAATTTACAATAGGGGATAAGGTATTATTGAAACGTACCGGAGAGGAAGGTCATGTAGTAGCGTTGATAGATAAACAGATGATGGAGGTAGAAGTCAATGGTACTGCTTTTCCTGTATATATTGAAGATGTAGATCATCCTTACTTGAAATGGTTTACAGAAAAGAAACCCCAAAAGAAAAGTATTGCATTACCCGAGATACCGGTTGAACGGATCATTGAACGTAAGCCAAAGCTGGCAAGGGGTATTTATCTGTCTTTCGTTCCGGTTTTCAGAACAGAGGATATGGAAGAGGTCGTGGATTTTATCAAGATATACCTCCTGAATGAATTGCCGGTAGATATAAAATTCAGTTATGATGTGCAGCTGGCAAATAAAAGTATCTTCAAACATGAAGGTTCACTGCACTCTTTTGGTAATATTTATCTCAACAATGTGTCTTACAGCGACATGAATGATCAGCCACGTTTTACTTGGAAAGTCAGGGATATAGGTAATGAAAAAATGGAGATGGCGGAAGGTATAGTTCGTATCAGGCCAACAAAGTTATTTGAACATATTAATAATGTTATGCTGAACAGTGAACCCTCATTCAGCTATATGTTGATACAAGAGTTTTTGCCAAAGAAGAAACCGGAACCACAGATCAAGGCTGAACTAAAGGAGCCTGAGATGCAGGGGACTGTCAGTAAGCGAACATTAGAGCCGGCAAAGTATGAGTTAGACCTCCATATAGAGCAACTGGTAAAGAATGTTGCCGCACTCAGCAATGACGAGATCATTAAAAAACAATTGGACACATTAGATAAATATCTTCACCTGGCCATAGCCCATCATCAGCAGACCATGATAGTCATACATGGTTTGGGGAAGGGTAAACTTCGGGAAGAAGTGCATGCCATTTTGAAGAAAACACCGGAGGTAAAACGCTTTAAAAATGAATGGAGTGGCAAGTATGGTTTTGGGGCAACTGAGATAACTTTCAGGTACTAAAGCTGAATAATATTTGTTATTTCTTTCTTGCAGTTTTGGCAGTTGCTGCTTGCAGCCCTTCATGTGCACCTTCATTATCGGGATCTAGAGTAAGGCATTTCTTAAAACAAGCGATGGCTTTAGCAAATTGATCGTCAGAGTAATAGGCACCGCCCATATTATACCAAAGATCAACATTGTTGGGATCAAAAGCCAAACCCTTTTTAAATTCAAGTACAGCTTCTTTATATTTAGATTTTTTTCCGTAAGTCTCCCATCCATTGCGATTGTAATAATCGGCATAAGATGGAGATAATTTAGAGATGCCTTCATAGCTAGAGTCCAATTCCTTCATCATTCTGAACGCCTCAATTGAGCTATCCATATTGCCTACATAGTACCACGCAATTGCCAGATTATAATAGCATTCAATACATTTAGTATTAACTGTCAGTATATCTTTAGTAAGTTGAATGCTTTTTGTCAATAAAGATTTTGGTTTTGTCTTTAATGAGTCTCCTGCGAATTGATCTATCATGTAAGATGCAGCAGCAAAACTATCAAGCGAATGCAGATAATAAGGCATAAATAACAATTCTATCTGGCTGCTTGTATTGCAACGAATGATTTTATTGCCTGGGTATAGTACAAGTTTTCCTTGTACCAAGTTGCCTGAATTATTCAATTCATAGGCTCCTTCCGGAGGTAAGGATGCAGAGTACAGTGGATCCTTATGCGTAAGCATATATCTGGTGCCCACTCTTGAAAGATGAATGACGTATTTATTGCCCCTTTTTTGC
Source organism: Chitinophagaceae bacterium (assembly GCA_947447465.1). Taxonomy (GTDB): domain Bacteria; phylum Bacteroidota; class Bacteroidia; order Chitinophagales; family Chitinophagaceae; genus Flavipsychrobacter. The sequence goes on from CANFKE010000002.1 coordinate 104,593, forward strand.
CTGTGTTTCGCATTGTAGACCATGAACCAATCACCGGTGTCCACATAAGATTGTGCCAGTAATTCTGATCTTACCAGCAACAATACTACAATAAGGACTAAGAGCCTTTTCAAGATCCTATGGTTTACAAATGGAAGTTCGGATCGAACTGCTTTGCCTGCTGCTCATAATTTCGGGCTTCATTCACATTGCCAAGTTCTTTGTAGATGATAGCAATGAACTGAAATGATTTATAGCCATAGAAATCGGGTTGCAACTCTATAGTATGTTTGAAGTTCAGAATTGCAGAATCCGGCTTTTTCATTTGATAGTAGCATACACCACCGTTAAATTGAGCAACTACATTTCTCGGGTCATAAATATTTGTAAGTCGGTAGTAGAATAATGCATTGGCATAATCTACTTTGGTCAGATATAAAGTCCCAAGATTTGCCAAAGCATTAGATTTTTGTGGATTGATCCTCAATGCGTATTTAAGGTGGTATTCAGCAGAGTCATACCTTTTTGCTCTGAAGAATGCAGCGCCTATTTCTGCCTGAGCGTCCACATTGTCGTAATAGATGGCCAATGATCTGTTGAGGAACGTAAAGCTCTCATCATTATACTGTTTGGCTTTTACTGAGTCGGTCTCTGCGCCGCATTTTTTTTGTAGTTCACTGGCTACATAATAATTAAGGCGGGTATTCTTAGGCATTTTTGCAGCATCTGCACTGTATAAGGTATAACTATCCTTCCAGTCACGGTTGCGAGCAAAGGTCTCCACTGTAAATGGAAGACATAAAATGGCAACTACAGCTAATACCTTAGGCAATTTTATATCTGCAAATGAAGCATCTTCCTTTTGTATTATCCACTTTTCTATTGCCAATGCTATTGCCAGGCATGAACCTACTGAGCAGAAGAAAAGGAAACGTTCTGCAAACGTAGATGCCAGCATTATGAATATGTTGGAGAACAAAGAGATAGTGGCTAAAAAAAACAGAATACTGAATGCCCATGGGTCTTTCTTGCTTTTTACCAATCGCAAGATCGCTATAGCTGCCAAACCAAGGTAAACCAGTAATGATATAATTACACGGAAATTAGCAAATGTCATGTAGTCGATGGTGCGGTAAGATCGATCTATAGCTAACGGATAAGGCACGAAAAGCAATCGTATATAATCTCCAAGTATCCATATTTCTGTAGCTAGTCGCGACATTGCATTAGGTGCATTGACAAGCATGTTATCAACAAAATTTATAGGGAATTCCATATTGCCATTATCAGCTACAATTTTTGCTCTGATGGCAAGATATAAGCCTGTGGCTATAAAAGTACCTACTGTAATTCTAATGGCACGCTGACGATCATCGTCAATGAAAAAGAAGAATATCAGCGGAACAATTGCCAGAAATGTAATGACTGTCTCTTTTGAAAGAAAAGAGAGGAACAATGCAAATGTACCCATGAAGAGCTGCATGGTCTTAGCTGATTTCATATAATTTGCAAACATGTTGAGCGACACAAATGCAAAGAAGAAACACAATAATTCATCACGACTCTTGATGTTGGCAACTACCTCTGTATGAATAGGATGAACTGCAAAAAGAAGGGTTGCTATAAAAGCAACTGCCATTTTTTTACGATCGAAAAGCTTGTTAAGAAAAATGAACAGACCGGACACGCATCCTCCGAAAACCAAAAGATTGGCGAAGTGATGTAACCATGGAGTAAATGGAGTTTTAGCAGCGGTGAACATTGTAGATAGTTCACACTCCGTTGCAAACATCACTAATGACATGGGTCTGTATTCATTAGACATGTTAGCATAGCCTTTAAGCCTTAATGTACCCAGTATATCTGGGATCATCTTTACCCCTTGTGGAACCACAAAATTATCTTTGATCACCATTACGTCATCGAGTACATAGCCATTGAACAGTGTGTTGCTGTATACAAGCATACCAATAAGTCCAAGAAGTATAGACAACTTGGTGACCATAGACATTGGTTTCTTTTCCTTTGGCTCTTTACTTTGCGGCGCTGCATTAGGCCTGTTTTGCACAGGTTGGCGCGGCGGTACATTTGGTCTTGGTTGATTGCTCTGGTTAATCTTCTTAGCCACTACTATTTTAATTTAAAATCTGAAAAATATTTTCTGGAAATAGCCTCATACTTATGTGCTTGCTCCATGTTGCCTAATTCCTGATATGATAATGCGATATAAGGAATGTTGACTACTTGTGTCGGGTCCAGCGACAATTGTTTACTGAATGTTTGAATACAAAGATCGTATTGCTTGTTGAAAAAATACGCACGACCCAGATTGGAATAAGCATTAACATAGTTGGGATTAAGGCTTAATGATCTGGTAAACTGAACTATAGCTTGCGGATAGTTTTTAGTATTCAGATATATTGCACCTAAGTTATTGATCATATTGGCGTCGTTGGGATCTATTGTCAGTGCTTTTTTAAAGTACACTTCTGCTGAGTCATATTTACCCATGGAGAAGTATGCTATGCCGAATTCCTGGATCGCAGCAGGATAACCCGGTTGTAGTTCAAGCATTTTCTTATAATTATAGATTGCTGAGTCGTAATTTTTCAACTGCGTATAGGTACGTCCCATATTGAAATAGGCCAGTACGAAATTGGGATTTATCTGTAAGGCCTTTTGGAAAATTGCTATAGCATTTTGGTATTTCCCGGTTGCCATATATACACTACCAAGATTGTTTGTGGCAATAGGGTGATTGGGGTTTAGTGCCAATGCACGTTTATCATATAATTCCGCAGAATCGTATTGATGTAACCTGTCGAATATTCTCCCCATTTCGGCATTAGCTTCCGTAAATTGAGGATATATAGACAATGCAGTTCTTAGGTGGTCTTTCGCCTCCAGATCTATCGCTTTCTTTTTATTCGAGTCCGGCTCCTGTGCATAGAGATCCTCTGCCAGTGCAGTACCCAGATAATAATTGAGTCTGCTATCGTTTGGCGATTTTAATAGATCCGCTCTGTAAAGAGTTACGCTATCCTTCCACTCTGAATTTCGTGCCACAGTTATACCACCAAATATTAATAACAGAGGTATGAGTATTGCAAGGAATTTAGGGCTTTTAAGAATATCTGCAGACGGAGTTTCGTCTTTCAATATCCATTTGTCTATTGCAAATGCACCAGCCATACACCAACCTGCTGATGCCATGAACAGAAAGCGTTCGCCCATTTCTGCACCTATAAGAATGAACATATTGTTGAAAAGGGCAATTGTGGCCAGGTAGAATAGTATAGCAAACGCCAATGGGTCTTTATTATTTTTTATCAGTCTCGTAATAGCATACCAGATCATAGTTCCGTAAGCAATTATAGTAGCTATGACGCTGATATTGGTCAATGATGCATAGGGTATGGCATTGTAAGAATAGTTACAGATGAGTGGATTAGGTATGAATAACAGCCATAGATACTTGCCTGAGATCTGGATCGAGGTAGCAAGCCTGGTCATAAGATCGGGCGCTTTTGTAAGTGCATTATCTATGAATTCTATCTGACTGGTTTCATTTGCATTATACTTGCTGAGTATCATAGCTCTAACGACAATAAAAGCTATTGTACTTAATACTGTACCGGCAGTAATGAACAATGCCCTATGTCTATGCTCATTTTTGAACAGGAAGAATAAAACCGGTATAACACCTATAAATGTGATGACGTTCTCTTTGGAAATATAGGATAGGTACATCGTCACAATTCCCAATATCAATTTGCCTGTTTTGCCTTCTTTCATGTATTTCATGAAAACATTCAGTGATAAGAAAGCAAAAAAGAAACATAACAGCTCGTCTCGGCTCTTAATATTGGCAACAACTTCGGTATGAGTGGGGTGTATTGCGAATAAGAATGCACCAATAAATGCAACAACTATCTTTTTCTTATCAAAGAAGTTGTTGAGAAAAGAAAAGAACATCAAAACACAGCCAATAAAAACTACAATATTAAAAAAGTGGTAAGGCATAGGGTTGAGGCCGAAAAACTGATACTCCATAGCGAACATGACCAAAGACAATGGACGGTATGTATCGTTGGGTATTATTAAATATCCGCGCATATGGGGGGTAGTGAGCAGTTCCATGATACCGCCAAAACCCTTTGCGACAATAGTATTTTCTTTTACCATTATTACGTCGTCCATTACAAAGCCGTTTTGTAATGAATTGAAATACAATGCAAATGATACAATGGCAAGTATAACAGACAGAATAGTAAAATTAGACAGACCGCTTTTTTTGTCTGACAATATTTGTTGTTCAGGCGCAGCCTTTACTTTTGACGGCTGTGCTGCAGCAGGTTTATTTTTCGGTTGTTGTTGCTTACTCATTAGCTAGATAGTAGAACGTGTAAAATAAGCTATTTTATAGTTTTCAACCAACAGTTTAGCTACCACTTTAAGTATATTTTGTTTCAATTATTCGTTCGATAAGCTAAACAAGGCTGCTTTATGTATTTTCATTAACACATTTTTTGTTGTTTAAAGATTCACTTTGCATACCTTTGCACCCCAAAACAAGGGGTTCTTTACTCATATATGATTAGCAGGAGAAATATCAGGGTGAAGGTGATGCAAACGCTTTATTCTTTGGCCTCGTTTGAAAAAACTGAGACTGACAATAAATTGGCCGTTGCACGCATGCTCAATGAGAAGTTAGATCACGTACTGGATGTTTTTACCGTGTGTGTACTTTACCCGATCAAAATAGCACAATACGCCGAATCGGATTCATTACATCGTTCTTCCAAGTACATCCGTACTGAAGAAGATATGAATGTAAATGTGCGCATAGCGACCAATTCTTATGTTCTAAAGACGTTGGAAAAGTCTTCTTTTAATGAAAAAATAAAGAAAGACAAGCTGGAGCGTTTCATTGATGAAGAGTGGGTGAAGAAAATATACCAACAATTAATAAAGAGTGATGAATATGCTCTTTATCTTGAAACTCCACAGACACCTGCAGGTGATAAGATTATCATACAGTTCATCTGGGATAAGCTTATCATGGATAATGAAGCTATGGTGAGCTCATTTGTAGATGATCTGCCGGGTTGGGAAGACAATAGTGAGCTTATCGTTATGCTCATGCAAAACTTTTTCAAGAACAGTTCTAAAGTAGATTTTCTTAAATTGCTGTCGCCTGAGAAAAAAGAGTATGCTCACGATCTTCTGTTAGCTGTGCTTGATAAAGAGGCATATTGCCTTGAGTTGATAGAGCCAAGATTGAACAACTGGGATAAGGAACGTGTGGCGTTGATAGATATGTTACTGTTACGTATGGCAGTTTGTGAATTCCTGTATTTCCCAACCATACCTACTAAGGTTACCATTAATGAATATATCGATATTGCCAAGCAATACAGTATGCCACAGAGCGGTCAATTCGTGAATGGGGTATTGGATAATCTGTTGAAGGATCTTGTGAAGGAAAATATGATTCGTAAAGAAGAAAGAACAGGAAGATAAAATATAGAAAATATGAAACGCTATCTGTTAATTGCTCTTTTTGGTATTGGTGCTGCATCATGCAACAACAATACACCTGATGCTCCTAAAGGACAACTTCCAACAAGTCTTGTCAGCAATCCACATACTGCGAATGGTATGGACACGGTCTCTGCTGCAAGAAAACCTACAATGGATTTCAAAGATACCTTACACGAGTTTGGTACTATCCATCAGGGAGAATCTGTTACATACGAATTTACTTTTACGAATAACGGAAAGACACCACTGATCATTACCAATGCATCAGGTTCATGCGGTTGTACCGTTCCCGTATATCCTCATGATCCGGTAGCACCAGGGAAAACAGAAGTTATAAAAGTTACTTTCAATTCAGCAGGTAAGGGCGGACATCAGGAAAAGTCTGTAACTATCACCACAAATACCTTAAGAGGTATTCATATGTTGTACATAAAGGGTGAGGTAGAAGTGCCGAAAAATAAGTAAGAATTAGCCAGCCCCGGTTGGTAATAAAATATTGCTAAAGGTTAAATTTCAAATATAAAAATCAGAAAAATGCAATTAGTATTCAATTCAATTATGTTGCAGGCAGGTGGCGGTAGCCCTACTATGTCTATAGTATTAATGGTAGGTATGTTTGCCGTTATGTACTTTTTTATGCTGCGCCCACAGGCAAAGCGTGCTAAGGAGCAAAAGAAATTTGCTGATAGCATGAATCAGGGTGAGTACGTCATTACTACTGCCGGTATTCATGGTACTATACAGAAAGCTAACGATGATGGTACACTACAGTTGGAAATTGCTCGCGGTATGGTGGTAAAGATAGAGCGTGCGGCTGTTTCTATGGAAACAACGATTGCTTATCGCAAAAAGCAAGATGCAACTTCAGGAACTGCTGTTGCAGCAAAATAACTAATACGCGTTTTCGCATAAATATTAAATCATGTCAACTACCTTTAATCGGTAGTTGGCATTTTTTTTGATTAATGTTACCAAGTGCTATTATCATCAAAGTAGGAAAATCTTTAAACATTGCTCAAGGTAGGTATCACAGGAGGAATAGGATCAGGTAAATCTGTTGTCTGCAAGGTGTTTGAAGCACTTGGTATTCCTGTGTTCAACGCAGACAATGCGGCCCGATATCTGATGGAACATGATGAGCGGTTGGTGGCTTCAATAACCTTGTTATTGGGAAAAGACGTGTATGAAGAAGGGCGACTGAATAGGGCAAAGGTTTCTGATATTATCTTTCGTCAACCCGAAAAGCTACAGCAACTTAATGCTTTGGTACATCCTGTTACTATAAACAATGCATCAGCTTGGGTTTCCAGACAAAGTACTCCTTATATTATAAAAGAAGCAGCTATTTTCTTTGAGAGTGGAAGCTATAAAGAAATGGATGTAATGGTTGGAGTATATGCACCACTAGAAATACGTATATCTCGCACTATGGCAAGGGGAGGACAGACTCGAGATAAAGTATTGGAAATCATATCAAAACAAATGAATGAAGAGGAAAAGATGGGGCGTTGTGATTTTGTGATCAATAATAATGATTCAGATGCTATTATTCCGCAAGTCTTTCGATTACATGAGCAGTTGTTGAACAGAGCAAAGTGAGGTTCAAATTATGTGAAGTGATTAAGTAAAAATAATACAGGCCATCTCTTTCGGGATGGCCTGTATTATTTTATTATATTATCTGGATTATGACAAAATTGCTCTTGATATTACCAGTTTCTGTATTTCGCTGGTACCTTCACCAATTGTACATAGCTTGCTGTCGCGATAGTACTTTTCAACAGGGAAGTCTTTAGTATAACCGTAACCGCCGAAGATCTGTACCGCCTCTGTTGCTGCTTTTACACAAACCTCAGATGCATAATACTTAGCAAATGCAGACTCCTTGGTCATTGGCATGTTGCGGTTTTTCAAGTCAGCAGCCTGATAGATGAGTAATTCAGATGCTTCGATCTCAGTAGCCATATCAGCCAACTTGAAAGCGATAGCCTGGAAATTACATATAGGCTGATCGAATTGATGACGCTCTTTTGAATACTTCAACGATGCTTCATAAGCACCCTTTGCAATACCCAATGAAAGTGCTGCAATAGAAATACGACCACCATCCAGTATTTTCATAGCCTGCTTGAAGCCGCTACCTACTTCACCCATACGTTGTGCGTCAGAGATACGGCAGTTGTCAAAAACTAATTCAGCGGTCTCGCTCGCGCGCATACCCAATTTATTTTCTTTCTTACCGGCTGCAAAACCCGGAGTGCCACGTTCTACTATAAATGCGGTTACATTATTCTTAGCGCGCTTTTCACCGGTACGAGCCAATACTACAGCCACATTACCTGTGATACCATGTGTGATCCAGTTCTTAGTGCCATTCAAGATCCAATCGTCACCATCACGGGTAGCAGTGCAGGTCATGTTGCCTGAATCACTTCCGGTGTTAGCTTCAGTCAGTCCCCATGCACCTATCCATTCTCCGGTAGCCAACTTAGGCAGATATTTCTTCTTCTGCTCTTCGTTGCCGAAATAAAGGATGTGACCTGTACAAAGTGAATTGTGAGCTGCTACAGAGAGACCAATAGATCCACAAACCTTTGCAATTTCACTAACTACAGTTACATATTCAAAATAACCGAGACCGGAACCACCGTATTCTGTTGGTACAAGTACCCCCATCAGGCCTAATTCACCCAATTTTTTGAATACTTCAACAGGGAATTTCTGAGATTCGTCCCACTCCATCATTTCGGGACGGATATGTTTGTTTGCAAAATCGCGGACCATTTCCGCAATTGAATTCTGGGTATCCGTGTATTTAAAATCCATGATTATGTTAAAATGCTGCGCAATTTTACAACAATTTTTCGGGATAAAATAGCAGTGATGGAAGAAACCCCCTCAAATAGAGGCGATTCGCAATTAATTTATTGAAAATCAGTAGTTTATAAAGATATTGATTGTTTCCTGAGGGCTATTTATATGATCATACAGGTTGGTAGTACAAGAAAAGGTAAGTAATCGGTCACTTATTATTATGCTTGCGCTTTGGCCATTGACCTTTCCTTTACCCAGCTTATTACCTTGTCCAATTGTTCTTCTCGACTCATTGAGCTGTTGTCAAGTAGTAGCGCATCTTTTGCCTGGTGTAGCGGGCTTTCTTCTCGTGTACTATCAATATAATCTCGTAGCTCAAGATTATGACGTACTTCTTCTATCGTTATGTGCGGATTGGTAGCATACATTTCCTTGAAACGGCGCATAACACGAACAGCGGGATCGGCAACCATGAATATCTTTAACTCAGCATCTGGGAAAACAACAGAACCAATGTCACGACCGTCCATAACAATTCCTTTTTTCCGTCCAAGTCGTTTTTGTTGGGCCACAGCAAAGTGTCTTACTTCTTTTATTGCAGCAACCTGACTCACTTTGTCTGCAACCAACATATCTCTTATTGGTAGAGATACGTCTTCATCATTCAGATAAATATCAGAGGTCTTAGACTCTTCGTTAAATATAAAGGTGATATGAATGTTATTAAGTGCTGCAATTACTTCGTTATGATCGTTGTAATTAACACCATTACGGAGAAAATACAGTGTAATAGCACGATACATTGCGCCACTATCTATGTAGGCATAACCCAACCTAACAGCAAGCTGCTTAGCTATAGTGCTTTTACCACATGATGAAAAACCATCTATCGCAACAATGATCTTATTGGTAGCCATGTGTGCAAAGTTAATCGATAAGTCTGAAAGATGAATGTGGCTATGGGGTGAAAATATTAGCGCTTATTGTTTTAGCCATTTCTCCATATATACCGGATCCAATTGGTAATAGTTGCTCTGAAATTCCGCCTTCCCGTTATTGATCCAATAGATAGCCGGTGTGCCTTCTCCTGCCATTTTGGTAAATTCATTATTGTGTGGATAATAAAGGTGGGGTATATCTATAGCATGAGATTCATCAAAGAACTGTTTTTCCTGTTCAGGTGCTCCTGCCAATACCATGTATATAGGGAACTCAGGATGTTTACGATGAATGATCTGTAAAAGGTAAGCCGCTTTTTTACAATGTGGACAATAATAGCTGGCATATATAAGTATGTGCTTACCATGTAATAGGTCCACATTGGGTTTGCTGTCAAAGCTATATAGGGGGGTAATATCCAGCGTCTTTTTATAAGGTACCGGTGCATTACTGGTGTCTAACGGATTGACAATAAAGCAGATGGACATTGCTATCACAATTACCGGAGGAAGCATTATATCCTGATATTTATATGGTTTTACCGGATAGATATACATGAGCACAATGGTCATGGCTATCATGATAATATTCTTAATGATAGCATTGAGTGGCGACATAGATAATTTATCTCCGAAGCAACCACAATCGCCGGCATTGCCATGTTTGATAATAACGAAGATGAGGTAAATAATAAAAAATACCAGCGTACCTATGACGGCCTTGTAAGTGAATTTTTGAAGAAATATATGCAGCAACAGAAATAATCCGAGCATAAATTCAATTCCTATCATAGCCCTGGCCATAATGCCGGCAACCAACTGACTATCAAAACCAAGGTCAATAAATGTCCATTGGAAATTATCAAAGGCATTATAGCTGTGGATCTTACTGTAGCCGGAGAAAAAAAATACACCGGCAAGTAATATCAGCAATATAAGTCCTGGTATACGTTTTACTGAAAAACCTTTTTTCTCAACGGGTTGTTGAACGTCAATATCCATAATAAGTAATTAACGCTCAAAAATAGCGTTTTAATAGATTGCCGTAATGATAAAGGTATCTTAATAAAGATAGCAGGTCTCTATTGCTTTGATATTATTGGTGACAGAACTGTCTGATTCTTTTTCACAGGTGGTTTTCGCGCCTGATTTCAGATCCTGTATCTCAAATTCTTTGCTTGTATTGGTAGGAAGACCGGGATAGCCGCTATACTTGATATCGCAATGACAGATGTACTTTTTAACACATGAAGTGTAAGACATCATACAGATAAATGCTATTGCTAAAAGTATAGTTGGGCGTAGTTTCATTGTTTACACAAGTATTTTGCAGTTGCAAGATAATAATTCAAAAGTAAAATGACAAACTTCTTTCAGTTTGGGAATGAAGCAATTAAGCTTTGCGTCAATATATAAGCCAATTTACTTTTTATTTTCGCACATGATCAGGTAATACCCCCACTTTTGTTTCAGGTAGGCCTTCTTTTGCGCCAGTCCTGTTTTGTAATGGATCTTTGAAAAGTGACTGGCATTGTAGATCATGTTGTATGCTTTTGTGCCTATTGCACCTGCAAGGCTGGCCAGATACATACGATTCACAGACTTGACTACTTCCTTACTAACATCTCTTATCTTACTTACCTCAAATGAGTTACGAGATGTCACCTCATGAAGCTCAGAGATAGATAGAATATCAGACATTGCCCAGCCATTAAGCATAGTGAGCATATCTGGTTCTTTAGTCACATCATAAGGTTGTGGCTTAAAGATGTCTGCAAACAAAATTTTACCACCGGGTTTTATGATCCGCTTCATTTCTTTGAAGAAGTCGTCTTTATTAGTAGCGGTCTGCATACTTTCTATGCACCAGGCAAAATCGAAAGTATTGTCGGCAAAGTTAGTTTGAGTGTAGTCTTGTTGTGAAAATGAGACCTTGTCGCCTACACCTTTACTTTTGGCCAACTCTGTAGCCGTGTTTACTTGCTTTTCGCTAAGGGTGATACCTTTTACGGTACAGCCAATATTTTTAGCTAGATAGATGCTTGACCCCCCAATGCCGCAACCTCCGTCAAGTACAACATCGGATGCCTTGATACCCCCCATATTCATCAGCAGGTAATTTGAATTGAGTACTGCTTCAGCGAGATTTTTGGTGTTTTCATCCCATATCCCGTAGTGCAATCCCATTCCTTCTTCCAGTTTCCAGTGCATACGGTAGTGCACTTCCGTCTGGTCGTAGTAATTCTCAATATCCTTGTTGGTAAATAATTTCATCAAGTACCTGCTTTAAAGTACAAATGTAACAATTATATCCCTTTATAGTTTTAGCAACTCAGTGTTGTCCGATGTATGGTATCATTTCAAAGAGTATTTTTCATTTTGGTATTGACAGCCAGTTATTTTCAAATACGATTATCAAAAATGGAAAATTAGCATGGAGTGGTAAAATCAATTTTCTTACATTTGCACAATTTGTTTTTTTCATGACTTCTACTCAAAATACTCCCGCCTGGTTATTACTGAAGGACGGTACAATATTTAAAGGAATATCTTTCGGCGCCAAAGGCACTACCGGTGGCGAAATTTGTTTTAATACCGGAATGACCGGTTATCAGGAAGTATTTACAGATCCGTCATATACCGGTCAGGTATTGATCATGAACAATGCTTATGTAGGTAATTACGGTGTGAAAAATGAAGATGTAGAGAGTGATTCGGTTAAGATCAGCGGCTTAATATGTAAGAATATTTCAGATCGTTTTTCGCGTATGAATGCGAATGATAATCTGGAAAACTATCTTGTCGAAAACAAAATTGTTGCCATTCATGATGTAGATACCCGTGCATTGGTGCAACATATACGTAGCAAGGGGGCAATGAATTGTATCATCAGTACTGAGTTTTCTGATGAGACATCATTGAAGGAAGCACTTGCAAAAGTGCCTGACATGGATGGATTGGAATTATCTTCTGAAATATCTACAAAAGTCCCCTACACAGTTGGTTCTCCTGATGCCTCCATCCGAATAGCTGTTATGGATTTCGGAGTTAAGAAACACATTTTGCAGTGCATGGTAGATCGTGGAGCATACATAAAAGTATTCCCTGCCAAGACCGGTATTGAAGAATTGAAGCAATTCGAAGCACATGGATACTTCATTTCTAATGGTCCCGGCGATCCGGCATCAATGGATTATGCAGTAAAAACTGTAAAAGATATTTTAGCAACTAACAAGCCTTTTTTCGGCATCTGTCTCGGGCATCAATTATTAGCTCGTGCCAATGATATTCCTACCTTCAAGATGCATCACGGTCACAGAGGGCTCAATCATCCTGTAAAGAACCTGATCACCGGCAAAAGTGAGATCACTACCCAGAATCATGGTTTTGGTGTCAATCCTGAATCTGTAAAGAATAGTGATAAAGTAGAAGTTACTCACGTTAACCTGAATGATGGCTCTATTGAGGGTATCCGAATGAAAGGTAGAGCAGCATTTTCAGTTCAATATCATCCTGAATCTACTCCCGGCCCTTTTGATAGCCGTTACTTATTTGATGACTTTATCAGTAATATTGTTGCAAGTCAGCAATAATTCCCAACAAAAAGCATCTATTAGTTAAAAGTCTATATACTTTAAGCAGAAGACTTTATAGTAATAATTGCTTTGCAGTTTATATATTTGACATTTGCCTGTCACATACATTATTCACTACATATTACTCAAACAGAAATGAAGCAGGAAAAGGTACTCATCATAGGTTCGGGAGGACAAATAGGCGTAGAGTTGGCAATGGCTTTACGTAAAGTTTATGGAGCTGATAATGTCATTGCCAGTGATCTTCGTGAAGCACATCCATTACTTAAAGATGCCGGACCTTATGTGATACTTGATGCTATGGATGGTAAGGCCATTCATGAATTAGTAAAGAAAGAGGGGATAACTCAAATATATTTACTTGCTGCTATGTTGTCTGCTACGGGTGAAAAAGCTCCGATGAAAGCATGGGATGTGAATATGAACAGCCTGCTGCAAGTATTAGAAATTGGTGTACAAGAGAAGTTGACCAAAATATACTGGCCTAGTTCTATTGCTGTTTTCGGGCCTACAACGCCAACACTGAATACGCCGCAACAGACTATTGTAGAACCGAGGACAGTATATGGCATAAGTAAATATACCGGTGAGTTGTGGTGCCAATATTATAATCAACGTTGGGGATTGGATGTGCGTAGTATTCGTTATCCCGGTCTTATCAGTTGGAAATCTGAACCGGGTGGTGGCACAACAGATTATGCTGTTGAGATCTATCATGAAGCACTAAAGAATAAGAAATATACCAGTTTCTTGTCTGAAAATACTTATCTGCCCATGATGTATATGGACGACGCTATTCGCGCCACCATTGAGTTGATGGAAGCTCCCGTGGAGATGATGAAGACAAGAATGTCTTACAACCTGTCAGCAATGAGCTTCTCTCCCAAAGAGATCGCAGCAGCAATACAAAAGCACATCCCGGAATTTACAATAGATTATAAACCTGATTTCCGTCAGGCAATAGCAGACGGTTGGCCTAAAAGTATAGATGACTCTTTAGCCCGTGCAGATTGGGGCTGGAAAAATAATTTCGATCTCGACAGCATGACAGCAGATATGCTGATGCACTTAAGAGAAAAAATGAAATAATAAATAGTAAAGCTGCAGAGATGCAGCTTTTTTTAGGCCTAATTTAAATAGTACAATTCATGATCTTTCGTATAAATTGACCTTATATCAGGCTATCTTATCCATGTGCTGACTTTCATTATAGGATGACCGACCATTATAAAAGCTCTCATTATTTACCTATTTTGCTGCCATAAAAAATCTGAATGAAACAAACTATTATACTTCTTGCAATTGCTGCTTCAATACTATCTTTTAAAGGTGATAGTTCAGAAAGGGTAGATATACATTCTGTAATGCTGATAAAAAATGAAGGATTCAATAATTCTAAGGTATTGAATACTTTATTTGAATTAACTGATGTAAACGGGCCAAGGCTTACAGGTTCTGCAGGTATGAAGAGTGCTGAAGTGTGGGCTAAGAATAAACTTACAGAGTGGGGGCTGGCCAATGTAGCTATAGAACCATGGGGAGGGTTTGGTAAAGGTTGGGAGATCAATAAAAGTTATGTGGCAATGACCGCACCCTATTATCAGGCGTTGATAGCTTGCCCTAAAGCCTGGACACCGGGCACTAATGGTTTGGTTAGTGGTGTAGCGGTATTAGTGAAGATCGATAGCGTGCAGGATATGGCTAAATATGCCGGTCAACTTCGTGGTAAGATAGTGGTGATGGGAGGAATGAGCAGTGAAGTAAAACTCAATTTTACTCCGGATGCGAAAAGATATACCGAGGAAGAATTGGCTAAAATGATCGATTGGCACAATGATGAAAATCCTACCAACCTTAGCCAGAAACCTAAAGTTCCTGCGCCAGCAGGGCGTCCGGGAGCTAATCTCAGAAAAATGGTCGATTCTTTTTTATATGCTGAAGGTGCAACTGCTGTGCTGAGTGGTGGACGGGGTACAATGGGTACATTGTTTACCAGCAATGGTGCCTCACGTGCATGGGATGCTAAACCTGTTTTGCCGGAAATGGAAATGGGTAGTGAACATTTGGGCAGATTGATCAGACTACTGGAGATAAATAAAGAAGTGAAGATAGAGATGGATACTCGTACTACCTTTCAGACAACCGATAGTATAGAGAATAATGTAATTGCCGAGATACCCGGAACTGATAAAAAACTAAAGTCTGAATTAGTAATCATTGGTGCTCACATGGATAGCTGGCATGCATCAACCGGTACAACTGATAATGGAACAGGAGTTGCAGTGATGATGGAAGCTATAAGGATCCTGAAAGCAATTGATGTTAAACCGCGCCGCACCATCAGGATAGTTTTATGGAGTGGGGAAGAGCAGGGGCTTCTTGGGTCTCGGGCCTATGTGAAGAATCACTTTGCTGACAGACTGACCATGGAATTGAAATCTGATCACCCAAAAGTCTCAGCATATTATAATTTAGACAATGGTGCCGGCAAGATCAGAGGCATTCATTTGCAAAGTAATGATGAGGTAAGAAATATCTTTGAAACCTGGATGGAGCCTTTTAAAGACTTGGGCGTAACCACAGCTACTATCAGAACAACAGGATCCACAGATCATATCTCATTTGATGAGGTTGGCATTCCGGGATTCCAGTTTATTCAAGATCCGTTAGAGTATGGTACTCGTACCCATCATACCAATATGGATTGTCTTGATAGAGTCAATGCTAACGATCTGATGCAGGCATCTATTGTTGTGGCATCATTTGTATATAATACAGCAATGAGAGATGAAATGATCCCTAGAAAATCATTACCGGTGATCAAAAAATAACTGTTTTGTAACTGAATTTGTTTTGTTTAACTTTTATTTAAAAAAATTAAACAAATAATTTGTCTGCATAATTGTATGTTTGTGTTCTGATTCACGAAACCACAACAATTTTATGACCATAATCCAACTTGAGTACGCAATTGCTCTCGCAACTTACAAAAGCTTTGTAGCTGCAGCAGAGAAATCGTTTGTTACACAACCTACACTTAGTCTGCAGATACAAAAGCTGGAAGAAGAGTTGGGGGTGAAGATATTCGATCGAAGCAAACATCCTATTGACATCACAGCAATGGGAAAGGTCATTATAGAACAAATTCGCAAAACGCTTGAAGAGTTCGAGCGTATCCACGAATTGATCCAACAGCAGCAAAATGTAATATCCGGTACATTCAAGTTGGCTGTAATTCCAACCATTGCACCTAGTATCTTGCCGACATTGCTGGAGCACTATGCTGTCAATTTCCCGGATATCAGATTAGATGTTACGGAAATGGAAACGAACCGTATCATTACTGCTCTGCGTAATAATGAAATAGATGCAGGTTTGCTCAGTACACCATTGGAGCAAAAAGACATAAAGGAATATCCCCTATATTATGAGCCATTTGTAGCGTACTTGCGCAACGATGATAAATTGCTGAAGAAACGTATGATAGAACCTTCAGATGTAGAACTGGATCGTATCTGGATGCTTAATGAAGGTCATTGTATGCGCAATCAGATCATTGATCTTTGTAGTGATCAGGTGCAGCGGTTGCAGGCTAAAAGACCATTCCGTTATGAAAGCAGTAATGTAGAAACATTGCGCAGAATGGTGGATAAGAATGGCGGATTGACCATTCTTCCGGAAATGGCAACTACAGAATTTGATGAAGACAGAATTGAGAATGTTAGATATTTCGTAGAGCCAGAACCTGTTCGTGAGATCAGTTTGGTTACTAATGATCACTTTGTTCATTTTTCTATTTTACAGTCCATGATGGATGAAATATTGAAACTGGTACCTGAGAAAATGAGAGTTCAAAAGAAGAACAGAAAAGTTCTGAGAATACAGAGCGCCAGATTGTAAGATCTATTTAAATATAAAAAGGTGTCAGATGAACTCTGACACCTTTTTTTGTTTTCACAATCGTAAGTTCGATCAATGTTACCAAATTATTAAGCCTTAATAATAACTTCTAAAGCCGGGAATATGGGAATAGTTTTGCACTGTATATCAAATTTTGGTTTGAATTATGTCACTTGGTTCGATTTTAAAGATTTTTCTTCCTAAAGACAAGGTATTTTATAATTTATTTGAGCAGGTAGCAACTAACCTGGTGCAGATGAGCGATATGTTCAGTGCGGCTATGAAGGAAACAGACCTGACAAAAAGGGATGTTCTATTGCGTAAGCTAGAGGAAATGGAACATAGAAATGATGATGTTACCCATGAGATCTTTATTCAACTGGGACAAAATTTCATTACTCCGCTTGATCGCGAAGACATTCATTATCTGGCTACATCTCTGGATGACATTGCAGATTATATGTGGGGCGCAGGTAAAAGAGTGGTCAATTATCAGATCAATGACACAAATGGTGCTTTGGTCGGTTTTGCAGAGATCATTTCCAAATCAGTAAAAGCTATCAACGTTGCGGTATTTGCTTTACGTGAAATGAAGGATCTTACAGGTATTACTAAATCTTGCGTTGCTATCAATAGTCTTGAAAATGATGCGGATGATCTTTTAGACGCAACTTTACTGAAGTTATTCTCTTCTCAGATATCAGCAGTAGAGCTGATCAAACAGAAAGATATTTTCCAAATGTTGGAAATTGTTACTGATAAGTGTGAAGATGCAGCTAATGTAATCGAGTCCATCATTATTAAATATTCATAATACGCTTATGTCAGTATTGCTGATAGTTATTATAATACTTGCTTTAGGTTTTGACTATATCAATGGCTTCCACGATGCGGCAAATTCTATTGCCACTATCGTTTCTACTAAGGTTCTTACTCCATTGCAAGCTGTTATTTGGGCTGCGATATTCAACTTTGTAGCTTTCTTTATTTTTAAAGATCATGGTGTTGCCAATACTATAGCTAAAACAGTACAGGAAAGTGCAATTACCCTTCCTGTTATTATGTCGGGCTTAATTGCAGCTATTATTTGGAACCTTATTACCTGGTGGTTCGGTATTCCATCCAGTTCCTCTCACACATTGATAGGTGGTTTTGCAGGAGCTGCAATTGCTCACGCCGGTTTTGGTGCAGTTAATTCAGAACCAATCATAAAGACTGTAAGCTTCATATTTCTTGCGCCATTCATTGGTATGATAATGGCATTCATCATCTCATTGTGGTTTATCTATTCATTCAGGAAAGGTCCTTGGCCAAAGATTGTTTCTTTTATCATTATGGCCGCTTTGTCAGTTTTTTTATATTACACAATAGAGACAGATCCAACTAAACTTAAAGGTATTTACGAAAGTCATTTCCTTAATATTGTCTTAGAAGGGAAAAACCTCAAATGGCTTTTATTAGCAACAGTTCTTTTTGCTATTTGTCTTTTTACTATGATCTTAGGCTCTTTGAATACAGCAAGGGCAAATGTTTATCTAAAGAAATTTCAGCTCATCTCCTCAGCTATTTTCAGTATTGGTCATGGTGGTAACGATGCGCAAAAAGTTATGGGTATCATTTCTGCAGCATTGCTTTGCGATCATATGATACCTAGTCTTACTGCAATGCCTGTGTGGGTGCCTCTAGCATGTTATACTGCAATTTCAGTTGGAACGCTTAGTGGAGGTATGAAGATCATCAAAACAATGGGTACCCGTATAACTAAGGTGACACCATTTGAAGGAGTAGCGGCTGAAACTGCCGGTGCGATTACTTTGTTCCTCACTGAAAATCTAAAGATACCGGTAAGTACCACACACACTATCACGGGCGCCATCATTGGGGTGGGTGCTACAAAACGTTTGTCGGCAGTACGTTGGGGACTTACTATTAATTTAATGTGGGCGTGGATCATTACCATACCTATTAGTGGTTTGATGGCAGGGATAATCTTTACCTTGGTAAATTTATTTGTAAAATAATTTTGATCATATATCCATAAAAAAACCTCCTTACTGGAGGTTTTTTTATGGATATATATTGACGGTATTATATTATTTCACCTGCAGGAAGTGTCTCGCTGAACAGTTTCCATTTCTTTGACAGGGCAGTTGCTTCCTCAGTTCCTAATCTTAATTCTCCATTATAGAAACCCGCTACACTTCTTTGTCTGAAGGCTTCGTACAATGTAACCGCACATGCCACCGAAATATTGAGTGATTGTATCATACCTACCATTGGTATTATAAAGTTGCCATCACAATAATTAAGGCATGCTTCAGTAACCCCTTCTTTCTCATTTCCAAAAACCAATGCCATACTTTGAGTAAGGTCAAGATCGTATAATGAACATGACTCAACTCCCAGGTGGGTAGCATATATTTTGCCATATCGTTCTTTCACTACCTTCATGCAGGTGTCGGTATTGTCATATTCATGAACCGTAAGCCAGCCAAGTGCACTGGAGCTGCTTTTTTTCCCAAAATGTTTATGTCTGCTCATTACAGTATTGAGCACATATATATTCTGCACACCCATTGCCTCGCAGGTGCGCATTACTGCAAATACATTATGAGGATCTGAAACATTTTCCATCACTATCGCAAGATCGGGTTGGCGACGGTTCAGTACATGTAGTATTTTGTTCGTTCTTTCGGGAGTCATTTTATTTAAGGTATGGGCACAAAAATAATCAAGACAGATTAAAATATTCAATAGCCAACAGACTTTGTATAAATGTATTGATGAGTCATGTCATAAATGAATAGGTTTTGAAAGAATCTGGCACGAAATTAGATAAGTTTTCAATCACTCACTGAAGATATTGTTGTACTTTTCACCTTGAAATACGGGGCGAATACAGCACTCAGTTTTTTACTATTATTTATTAAGTTTTTTGATGCCCTCTGGTATAGTACTCGGAATATCGCGACCTGATTTTTTGCTGGAAGAAACACTTTCAGACATATTTCGTATGTCTGTAAAGCAACATGCGAATAAAACAGCGTTGATATTTGGTGATAGATCAGTTACGTACGGTGAATTGGATAAGTGGAGTGATGCTATGGCTCTCTATCTAAGAGATAAAGGTATAAAAGCCGGAGATGCTATCGGTCTGTGGTGGCCCAGAAGTATTGAACTACATGTTGCTGTTTTGGGGATTGTGAAGTGCGGGGCGGCATATGTTCCTTTAGATAGAGAGATGCCGGCAGAGAGGGTGGAAACCGTACTCAATGAAGTTGAGGCTAAAGGCTGTATTACAGATGGTCATCTGGATATTAGTTGTCCGGTTTTCAAAGTCATTGATCAACCTGCATCTGATGATATTATTACTCAGATAGGCGGACCATCGCCCGATAACTGGGCTTATGTCTTATATACTTCAGGCAGTACAGGCAAACCCAAGGGTATCCCCATCACTCACAGAATGATCTGTCATTTTGTAAGAGCCGAACAGAGTGTATTGAATATCCGCAGTACGGATATGGTTTATCAGGGTTTTTCGGTTTCTTTTGATATGTGGTGCGAGGAGGTATGGATTTCATACTTTGTTGGTGCTACTATGTGGGTAGCCGATGCAACTACAACAAAATCGATAGACGAACTTGATGAGGTGCTGAGAAAGCATCACATTACTGTATTGCATACTGTTCCCAGTCTGTTGGCTGTAATGAATGATGATGTACCACTGATAAGATTAGTGAATGCAGGTGGAGAGGCCTGTACAGCACAGGTAGTGTCAAGGTGGTCAGTTCCTTCAAGACAATTCTTTAATAGTTATGGTCCTACTGAAACTACCGTCACTGCTACCATTACAACATTAAAACCGGGTGAACCTATTACTATAGGACAGCCGTTACCTAATTACAATCTGGCAGTAGTAGATGAACAGCTCAATATATTACCTGTTGGTGAGCGTGGTGAATTGGTCATTACTGGTCCGGGTGTCTCACATGGTTATGTCAATCGTCCCGACCTTACTGTTGAAAAATTTGTACCCAAACCTGATCGTTTGTCTGCCTTACCAGGCAACTTTGTCTATAAAACCGGTGATGCGGCTATTATAAATCCGGATGGCAGCATTGATTTTCAGGGTAGGTTAGATGATCAAATAAAGTTAAGAGGTTATCGAATAGAACTTGGTGAAATAGAAAATCAGCTGAGTAATCTTACAGATATTACAGCAGCGGCTGTTGCTGTAAAAAAAGATATCAATGGTCAGGATCATCTTGCGGGATATGTAGTATGCGATGATCCGGTCAATATGAATCAGCAAAGCATCAGAGATGCTCTAGCAAAGGTATTGCCTGCTTATATGGTGCCGAGTGTCATTGTTCAGTTATCTGAGATGCCGAGGCTTCCAAGTGGGAAGATCAATCGAAAAGAACTACCCATACCGGCAATGCTGATGGAAAGTTCTGTTTCGGGAACTGAAGAGATCATTGATCTGGACGCACCATTGGGTGATAGGGTCATCGCTGCATTAAAGAAAAATTTCCCGAATAGGAATATTGATGGAAAACTAGATTTCTTTACTGATCTGGGAGGACATTCCTTGCTTGCAGCATCATTTGTATCCAGACTGCGTAAAGAAGCTAATATTCCTCAGGCATCACTAAAGGATATTTATCTCAATCGCCCGTTAGGGAACCTTATTGAATACTGGGAGAGCAAGAAGACAGAACAACCCAAGGAGAAGAAAGTATTTAACCAAATATCGAAAAAGCGTTTTTATACTTGCTGGGCTGCTCAAACACTTTCTTTGCTGTTGATGTATGGCCTGTTTGCTGTACAGATCTTTTTTCCGTATCTGGGTTATTACGGTATTAAAGAATATACAAGTAACATAGGTTTGGGTATTGCTACTGCCTTAGGAGTGTATTTTCTGATTCCGCCATTTTTTGCAACACTGAGTATCATTGTAAAATGGGTTGTCATCGGCAAGATGAAGGAAGGTGACTATCCTTTATGGGGTGGTTATTATTTCAGATGGTGGTTTGTTAAAACATTTCAGAGATTGTTGCCATCAGAGTTCTTGAATGGCACGCCATTATATTGTGGCTTCTTACGTCGTATGGGCGTGAAGATAGCAGATGACTCGCAATTGGCTGCTATTACCATTGGTGCTGAAGATCTGGTAAGCATTGGCAGTGATGCCAGCCTTAGCTCACAGGTGGTCATTAATAATGCATGGGTAGAGGATGGTATGCTCAAACTTCGTAAGGTACATATAGGTGACCATGCTTATGTTGGAAGTAGTGCAATTATTGCAGGAGGAGCTACAATTGAAGATTGGGGAGAACTGCAGGATCTCAGTTATCTTCAGGAAGGGAAGATAATAAAGAGCGGAGAAATATGGCAGGGTAGTCCTGCGGCACTCAAGCAGACCAAGGCTATAGAGGATCTGCCTCAACCACTTCACGTTTCCAACTTAAAGAGGGGAGTGTATAAATTGATATTCCTATTACTCTTGTTATTGTTCCCGTTTGTCATACTACTTCCCTTATTGCCAACAGTCATAATATTGAATGATCTGGATAACTCTACGCCCGATTATGACTTCAGTTATATGATCGTAACGCCTTCATTAGCATTGAGTTACATTATTATATTCTCCTTAGTTACTATAGGCCTCACTCGTTTACTCCAGTGGGGTATAAAGCCGGGCAAATATTCTATTTACAGTGGTTTCTATCTGCGTAAGTGGTTTGCCGATCAGTTGATGAGTCTTTCACTTATCGTATTGCATCCTATTTATGCTACGGTATTTGTTAGTATATGGTTCAAGGCACTGGGAGCAAAGGTTGGAAAGAACACAGAGATATCTACAGCAAGTAGTGTTACGCATCCCTTACTTGAAATTGGTAAGAATGCATTTGTAGCTGATGCTGTGACCCTTGGAGAAGCCGATGTTCGCGGGCAACAACTTATTCTGGAGAAAACAGTTATCGGCAATAATAGTTTTGTAGGTAATAGCGCCTTGATTCCTCAAGGCTATCATTTACCGGGTAGAATGTTGATAGGTGTACTGTCAACTCCACCTGACGCACAACAACTGGAAGGTGCAAAAGCAAAAGATTGGTTCGGTTCCCCGGCAATAGCTCTGCCACGCCGACAAGAAAGTCGAACCTTTCCTGCCGAGCAAACATTACGCCCGTCTCCTCAACGAATATTGGGTAGAACCATCATAGAGTTTATCAGGATACTTATTCCAGAAACTACTATTCTGATCTGCAGTATTCTGTTTATTGCCTATGCTCACGACCTGCTGGTAGAAAAACATTGGTGGGAGATCGCATATACATTGCCTATATATTATTTATACTACATGGGGCTGCCTGCGTTTTTGGTCACTTTTGTTATGAAATGGTTGTTCGTACGAAAGTTCAATGCAGAGCAAAAACCTATGTGGACGCCCAAGGTATGGATCAGTGAAGCAATTACATCAACATATGAAGCATTGACTGTTCCTTTTGTTCTCGACTATATGAGGGGAACACCATGGTTACCAATATTACTTCGTCTGATGGGCGTAAAAATCGGAAAGAGAGTTTGGATGAACACAACCGATATCACAGAATTTGACATGGTGAGCATTGGAGATGATACTGCATTGAATGAAGATTGTGGTCCCCAAACTCATTTGTTTGAAGACAGGGTAATGAAGGTTGGTCCGATCAAGATCGGTAAGCGCTGCAATATTGGCGCTCGTTCCATCATTCTCTATGATAGTGAGATAGGTAATGATGTAGGTGTCGATCCTTTGTCATTGGTAATGAAAGGGGAGAATCTGCAACCGGAAACCAATTGGGGCGGTAGTCCTGTAAGGTCTGCTTAGTTTAAATTATCTCAATAGCATTACTGTCATATTTTATTAAAATATTAACGGCATTGATACAACATTACCTGTAAATTTACGTTGGTTGGATCGATAGTATTGTTCCTTTCCTACAGGGCTTTTTTGTCATTACTTTATTACATTTACCATCCGAAAACTAACTCATGCAAATACTTTCCGTTTTATTGCTACAGGCTACTACTGCATTGCCTGATACTGCTGTAAAAGCTGCTGTACAAGCAACAGCACCCGCTGAAAAGATATCATTATTCCATCTGTTGATGGAAGGAGGCGTATTGATGATACCCTTGTTGTTGTGCTCTCTGGTATTGGTATATGTATTCTTTGAGCGACTTTCAGTTGTTCGGAAAGCCGCTGTTATTGACGATAAGTTTATGCAGCGTATCAAAGAGCAGGTGATGAATAAAAATGTAGAGGCGGCTAAAGCTAGCTGTCGCACTAGTAATACACCGGTAGCTCGTATGATAGAGAAAGGGCTCGACAGGATAGATAAGCCATATGATATTGTTGAAAAGACACTCGAAAATACCGGTAAACTTGAGGTCTACAAACTGGAAAGAAATCTCTCTGTCATCAATGCTATATCCGGTATTGCGCCAGTTCTTGGGTTTCTGGGTACAATAGCTGGTATGATCATTCTGTTCTTCAATGTTCAGCACCAGGGCTTTTCTTTGGAGACTATTGCGGGAGGTATCTATACCAAGATGGTCACTTCGGCATCCGGATTGATCATTGGTCTTTTTGCATATCTGGGTAGTGCCTATCTCAATGCTCAGATCAATAAGAGTGTAAACAGAATGGAAGCAGCTTCTGTAGAGTTTTTAGATATTGTCATGGAAACAAAGGGCGAATAATGAATATCAGGAGGCGATTAAGAGAAGAACCACACGGACATTCATCAGCGTTGAATGATATTTTATTCATTCTGCTTTTGTTTTTTCTGATCATATCTACATTGGCCAATCCCAATGTGGTGAAACTAAGCATTCCTAAAGCTAAGAGCGACACCAAAGCAAAGCAGACCGTAGTTGTGTCTATCAACGACAAACAACAGTTCTTTGTGGGTACTACAGCAGTTGCTGCAGATTCTTTGAAGCTGTATATATCAGGAGCACTCGCTAAGTCTCAGGATGCTGAACCAACCGTTGTGATCAACGCAGATAAGTTGGCTACTGCCGATAATATAGTTGCTGTTATGCGCGCTGCTCACGACCTTAATCTGCGTACAGTATTGGCCGTAGATAATAATAGCAGATAACTGAGTACAAAAGTCAAATGCAATAAAACATAAGCGCCTTTCATCGAAGGCGCTTATGTTTTTTAATGAATTGATCAGTGTTTGGATTTCAATTTATCTTTGAACACTTTCTGGAATTTTTCAACTTTGGGTCTGATAACGAAAGAGCAATACGGGGCATCGCCATTATCATTGTAGTAATTTTGATGATAATCTTCTGCTTTGTAGAAAATAGTAAATGGAGCTATCTCAGTTACAACAGGTTTGTCAAATACCTTTTCATCGTTCAGCTTTTTCTTATACTCCTCAGCCTTGGCTTTTTGTTGCGCATTATGATAGAAAATCGAAGAGCGGTATTGTGTGCCCACATCATTACCCTGTCTGTTCAACTGAGTAGGGTCGTGAGTCATCCAGAATGCTGCAAGCATCTCGTCATAGCTAATGATGGTAGGGTCGAACACGATGTTACACACCTCTGCATGTCCTGTAGTGCCATTGCACACTTCCTTATACGTTGGGTTCTTAACATGCCCACCGGTAAAACCGGACTCTACAGAGATCACACCTTTTAATTCCTGAAACTGTGCTTCGGTGCACCAATAACAGCCGGCACCAAAAGTAGCTGTATCTAAATGAGCGGTAGTCTCACTTTTTTGATCATTCATTTTTTGAAAAGTTTTTGAGTATTGAAGATTGTCATGTTGTGCACAGGCCGATAATCCGGCAAGTTGCAATAGCAATAATGCACCGTGTTTGAGTTGCTTTAGCATCGTTATCAAATTTAGGACTATATACGATGATAGTCAGCACGAGGATTTCTATATCGATATAGACAAATATCAATTGGCAATTTGTTGACATAACCCTTGATAATAAAGGCTTTCAACAGATTTGATAATAATAACTTTAGCATTAAATAACATGCTATCAGAAAATATGTCAAAAAAGATGAAAAAAGACTTTGAAAATCAACTCAATGCTTTAATTTTGTCCTCGGAGAGATGGCAGAGTGGTCGATTGCGGCGGTCTTGAAAACCGCTGACTGTCAAAGGTCCGGGGGTTCGAATCCCTCTCTCTCCGCTTAAAAAGTGTAAAACGCTGCAATTCAATGAATTGCAGCGTTTTACGTTTAACGAAAAATGCAAATAAGTGCAACAAAATGCACGCTTTTGGTGTCATTTCGGACACATTTGGTGTAATTTTTTAGCCTTTTTTGTTATTTTTTCCTCGCTTGCATCCCCCTGCATCCAGCTGCACTTTCATTTTTACACCAAGTTATTCCTTTACATTTTAATCTGGGACAAATGAATTTGTTATTGCTGGAAATTAAATTTTCCTTTTTTCATCGGACAACCTATCTAAATAAAGAAGGTAATTCGCCGATTGTTTTGAGAATTGTCTATCGCGGACAACGAGCCGACGTGTTTACCGGACTTTATTGTAATTCAGATTGGGCAGCCCAAGCATTACTTCCATATAACAAAGATGAGAAAGAGGGCGTAGAAGTTACATTAAAATTATACTGTGTGGTGGACCCAGGACACACAGCGGGTAATGTGAGTCCCAGACTGGTGATCTTTCTAATAATTGCGATCCTACCAGTAATATCGGGCACGGTGGCACCAGGCCTGAAATATTCTATCTGGTAAATACCTTGTACAGTTGGGTGGAATACGTAAAAATGAAATGAGCCGTCTGGGTTGATGTCTGTCCATCCAGACGCAGTGACGGTTGGAACCGACGTTGTGGTAAGATTTTTTATTACAATGTTGTGTGCGGTTACAGGTGGCGATGCAAGCGAAGGATCGATTATATCCTCGTAGTTAAAGCCAATATTTATGTCTGTATTTACATACTCTCGTATCAGAAAGTGATTACCACAATTGAAATTGGTCCATCCGGTCGGAAAATAATAATTCCCTGAGCCATCATCGTAGATCGTTGCATCCGGAATAGGGTTACTTGAATTTGTGGTCTGTGCATACATCAGGCAGGTATGATTTCCTCCGGTTACGGGTATGACGTTAGGCATGGCTGATGTGGTTTGATAGCCAATAAATAATGAGCTTAGCGTCAGTCCAATCATGGCTACACGCCCTTTAACCCCAGTCATTGGGGCTTTGATTCTTGTTTTCATATTTGATTTTTATAGTGAAAAAAAATTATCGGGAAATGGAAAATTGTATAGCAGCCTTCTCGGTGCCAGTGGAGATTTGAAATGTGTAGGTTCCATCCGGTAACTGCGGGAGAGAGAGGTCTTCCTTACAAACAGAGCCGGAAACCAGGTGTTGCTGGAAATATTGAATACGTCCGTCCATGCTGACTACAGAAATTGTCACTTCTTTTACAGGTAATAGAAATTGATAGTTAACCGAAAATGTCCCATTATTGGGAACTGGATACACCTGAAGTTTTTTTATAGATACCTGATCATTCTGGATACCTAAGGCAAAGGAGCCAAATTTAGCGAGGTAGGCGCTTGACAAGCCGGGAAGCGACTCTTGATGTGCTCCCGGAGTTGCTATGTCGCTATCAGCCCTCGCTGTCCCTGTGGCATATATGTTACCGGAAATATCGGAAGAAATCCCCATTGCCGTTGTCCCATCGCCACCATAGTAACTGCCCCATAATAGTGCGCCGGAAGCGTTGAAGTCGGCGATAAAGGCATTTCTTGTTCCACCGAGGTTCGTTTGCCATCCATCAGACGTGCTAATCCCGGCGTTACTCCACGTGGTACCCGTGATTGCAATGTTGCCCGGCGAGATGCAGGTCAACTGCGTGGTGCCATCATTCCCCGCCCCGCCATAGTAGGTACCCCAAAGAGGAGTGCCTGAGGTGTCGAATTTCGTCAAAAAAGCATCATATGCGCCCCCTCCATAAATTAACTGGTGCGCGGCAGGTGTAGCTATGCCGAAAGAACTCGACGTTGTTCCGCCCATGTAGATATTTCCTGAATTATCAGTACAAATACCTGCTCCAACGTCGTATCCACTACCACCATAGTAGGTAGCCCAGAGGCGAGAACCCTCCGTATTAAATTTTGCAAGAAAAGCATCCTCAATGCCATTTAATACCGTCTGATATACTCCAGAAGTAGCAATATAATCCGGGCTTTTAGTACTTCCGCCAATAAATATGTTCTGATCGTTATTTATAGCGATGCAGGCGCTGTTTTCTTCTCCAATTCCGCCAAAATAGGTTGACCATTGCAGTATACCGATGGGAGAAAATTTAGCGACAAAAATGTCCGCAGTCCCACCAAAAACAACCTGATATGCCCCTATCGTAGCTATATTAGAGTGGCTAGTTGTCCTGCCCGCAAGATATACATTATCAAGCGCATCACATGTAATGTTGTTTCCTATTTCTGCGCTGTCGCCACCGAAGAACGACCCCCATATCAAGGCACCGCTACCAGAAAATTTCGCGATAAATGCATCTTCATCCATGCCCGGATGGACGGTTTTGTATGCGCCGGTGGTAGCTATATGGTCATAACTATCTGTTTCTCCTGTGACATAAACATTCCCGCTATGGTCGCAGCAAATTCCATGCCCGACCTCATATCCATACCCTCCGTAATAAGTTCCCCAAAGTAGAACCCCATTGATATCAAATTTTGCTAAGAACGCATCTGAACCTGCAATAAGCGTAGTTTGATAAGCCCCTACAGTAACAATATTGTCAGTACTTGTAGTTGTTCCTGTAACATATGCGTTGCCAGAGTTATCGCACGCAACCGCATATCCGTTATTAAGGTTGCTGCCACCGTAATATGTGCCCCATTCTAATGTTGGATCTATTATGTAACGTTCGCCTTTCAATTCATTGGGATTATTTATTTTGAACCTCAGGATGCTATCCTTAAGAACAAAAGAAGATTGTATTGGCTCATGGGTTGTTGCGGAAAAAACGTGCAAATTATTTTCTTTGACACAACCTAAAGGAGTAGAGATATTGATATTGTTGTTCGTGTAGGTGAAGCTTGTAGCTCCACTATACTTGATCATGATATCCCTAGGGTTCCCTCCAGGGTTGACAATGAAATCGTATTCCAACGAATTCCCATTAATGTAAATGCACCAATCAATATTCTTATAAATGTTCTTGTAGGTTATCCTTTGATACGAACGGACAATATCCGAACTCTCGACATAGCCATTCAGATAGCGCTCATAAAAAGGCTGCATATTCTCGGGAACCACCCTAGCTTCGGGGTCAGCACCTATTAGCTGCATATCGAGACGGTAGGCATCGTAAAGGGGCATTTCAGCAGCCGTGCAGTACTTACTTGCATCTGACTTTGAAGTTGTATGGATGGATGGCCTGTAAAATTGGTATTGGAGACAGCCTTTGCTTACAAAAACATTTAGGGAATTACCAGAAATTTTATACTCAACATCTAACCTCCTGACACCATACTGGTCAGTGACTTGCCCTTTATTCTCTAAAATTCTTAGAGGGCAGAGAAAGCTTCCGTCATGGGGCCTGATGTCATTTCCACGAGAGGCGACGGAGCAAAGCAACATCAAAAGAACAAGGCTTGTTTTCATAAGATAAGTTTAGAGATACGAAAGTATGTAGAATAAATAAAGAGTCAACATTATTTTTCCGTTTAAGAATTGGTACGTTTGCAGAGATGCAAAAAAGAATAACGCGAATTTGCGATTTTTCGTGAGAGGCTCTGGTCCTGGCATTGCTAAAGAATACCAACCTAGACTAATTGAAGATATTTTTAAGTTCAAGGTTCGAAAGCCATAGGCAACTATTTAGGTATCTCTATAGAATTTATTGAAGCTCAAAAAGGCACGATTTGGGTTGAGTGAAATTCGAAATGGCTCTGTTGCAGCTTTTCCTTGTCCATATATGTTTTAAACGGCTATTTTACGTCTCATGGCAACAATTCAAATTAGAATAATCTGCCTAACTAATACTTATGATTTCGGAGTGTCCAATTTATCCACTTCCGTAGAGCCACCGTAGAGAGTCGCTAAACAGCTTTGTACCACTGCGTACTAATCTGTACACCTACCTTCTTTCCGTAATTCTCCCAAGTGACTCTAAGTGTACACCAGAGTCGATTTTAGTTCATTTCAGACAATTACTAAAGCCCCCGTCCAGACTAGAACATAAAGAGACATTGTAGATATTTGTTTAAGGGAAATTACTTGATTAGTGTATAGCAGGCCACAACACAAATTTGAAAGGAATTTCTAGCGTACATAGCTCATTGCCACTTCCTCAAATTAAAAAGGAATATTAACTCTTTAGATACACACGACCAACTACAGGTAATATTATTTAAGGAACGAACTGTCATTAAGTAGTCGAATCCTTAAATTGTAATTAAACATAATTAATATTTTCTCTGATTCTAGAAAGCAATTCTTCAAAAGGTGGCTGTCCTTTATAGTAGAGCTTTTCTGTTGCTTTATATCGCTCTATAAATTGCGCTCTCAACGCTACGTCACTAAGTAGAAATGCTTCATTTTGAGATATCGGGGTCAATAAATCTACTTTAGGGAATCTTACATTTTTATGGTCAATATATTGCTATGTACCTATGAATGCCTGAACATCGCTACTTGCCAGCAAGCTATAAACATCATAATATTGGCGCATTAGGTTTTGATTTTATAGTCTCTTTCTTGTTATTTTTCTATCTTATGATTGTAGTTTAACGGATTTAGCGAAAAAAGAAAAAAGTAAGTGCAATGAAAATTGAAGTTCCCCTTTTTGGTAGTAAGAAATGGGATCGAACCTTAACTACTCTATTAAAATATGCTTTAAAGTGTATTCCAAAAACTTCCATTTCAGTTAGTTTTTCAAGTAATTATAAATATTAAATTACATATATATTAAATTCAGATTTATATACGTCATTTTTTAGTCAATTAATTAATGTTATATAATTAACACATATAATCAAATTATTTAAGTCGGTATAATTTCAGAGACATTTTTTATGACTGGCACAAATATTGTAGTTAATTAAATTAGTTTTGAACTGTTGACACAAAAAGACACAACGTTCGGCTTCGAAGGGAATCCAAGACACCCGACTATATCCTTAAAGACAAACATCCCGATCAAAAAGACGATCGGGATGTTTATAAATAGCCTTATTATTCACTATAATGGCTGCTTTATTCTTTTATTAAACGTTGTGCATTTTTCTTGTCGCCCTGTGTGAACTCTACTACGTATATGCCAGCAGCAAGATTGTGGAGTGATATGTTCACTTTACCACTTTGCAATATACCCAGGTCTTTGCTATACACATTTACGCCAGACATGTCTATGATTCTCACGTGCACTTGCTCCTGACGGCCTGTTGAAAATGAAATGCCCACATCGTCGGTAGCAGGGTTAGGTGTCATCGTGAAATGGAAGTCATTGTCAAAAGTCTTTGCAGTAGATTTAAGACGGAGTTCAAATCTATTGTCTCCCTGTGTCTCCCGTTCCTTTTCAATGGTGAACGCATACTCTGCACCCGGAGTCAGTTCTGTGAATTTATTGAGCAGTTTATCGTGTAGGTATACTGTGCCACCAACAGGTACAGCCACATTTTCTGCCCGTATTATGAACCTTTGTTTATATGAACTAGATATACCTAACGGGATAACGGTCTCTGCTTCAAATGGACGTGCATCAATTGCCAGCTTACGACGTTCGGTTGAAAGACTGTAAAATGTGAAATCTGCATTTAATTGCTTCACAGCATCATATTTATTGTCTTCGCTCTCTGTTGCCTTTTCATTGAATTGCACATTTAGTGCATCCCATATATGATAGCTGCTGTCATATACATTCAGTGTAAGGTAATCTACAGGCATTTTGAACAGGTAACTGTTGATACCAGTAGTCTTATCACTCTCCAGGAAGTTGAGTGAATCGCCGTCATGGCCTGCTCTTACCTGGAAGCAGGTGTTTGCTCCGATATTATAGTGCACAGGCGTAGCAGTGCCAATAGGAACTGTGATAAAATTACCTCCCGCGCCATATGTTGGATCCCAGACATAGAAGGCGGAACCCTGTACATTACCTGTCTGCGCTGCACGCCACAATACCTGCCCAATATCTATTGGTGAAGGGTAGGGGTTGCCCATCATATTGAATGATTGATGGTATGGGTCTGCAGCACCTTGTGCCATGAAGGCAGTTTGTGGTCCCTGATTGACATTGCCGAACATCTTCACCGTTACCGGAGAAGGATTGTAGAGCCCCAGGTATCCTGTATAACCTAAGCCTTCTCCCTTGGCACCTCTGAAAAACAAACGGATGCCCTGATATCTCCTTACCATATTACTATCGGCGGCAGATGAGTTGATCTTAGTGTATGGCTTCCATCCTGGATCATAGCCCAAAGTGTCGTTAGATGTATATGGATCGAGCCTGAACGCAGACGGTGCATTACTTGCTGTTGTTGTAAAGCCATTGGCTGCGCCAGCCTTACCAGTGATATCAATGAATTGTTGTACCTGACTCAGCGACAATGACGCATTGAAAGGATGACTCCAGAAGCGGTATCTGCGATAGTTACCTTGTACGTATTGGGCAACCTTTACCTTGCCTGATATTGAAGCACCCGAAACAGGAATAGCCGCAATTCTACCAGGTATAATAGCATAGGTTGAAGATGAATTGAACGTATCTGCTGATGCCAGTTCAAGACTATCATTGGTAATCAATGTACCGAAAGTAACCGTTAATGTACCGGAGACAGACAGCTTAGACGCAGTGTCAATTTTTGCTCCATTACTGTTATTCAGTTCTAAATTGACAACGGTGCCTTTTCCAGTGATTGTCTGCTGTAAATTGTTATTCAAAATGGCACGTCCCTTTCCAATAATGCGTCCACTATTCTGTAAGTTTCCCTTAATATTTAATATTGCAGCAGAATCAACAGTGACAGTAGCTAATGATGCAATATAAATGTTCTTTACACTACCGCTAGCTAATGTACCTATTACAGGTGCAAATGGCGCAACGGGGATAAGTATATCGTCTGTGACTGTAGGCACGATTCCACATGACCAGTTTACCGGGGTGTTCCAGTTTCCTGAAATTGTTCCTACCCATTGAGTAGTGTTTACTGAAACGGCATAGGTAGCAAAAACAGTATCACAGGCATTAGCAACTTTATAGCTAATTGTCGAGGTGCCATTAGTAATGCCTGTTAATATACCTGAGTTGCTGATCGTTGCAATAGCAGTGGAAGAAGAAATCCAATTGCCGCCGCTTACTGTATCAATAAGGGTAACTGTTGTCCCAACGCAAAGTGCCGAAGGGCCGGAAATAGTACCTGCAGTTGGTGCAGAAATTACGGTGATCAACTGGGTATTAGATGCGGTACAACCTGCTGCGCTTGTGCCGGAAACAGTATAAGTTGTACTTGTTGCAGGTGTGCTTAATACAGTAGTACCTGTAGTAGCACTCAATGAAGAAGCAGGTGCCCAGTTATACGTAGCCGCGCCGGAAGATGTTATATAAGTATTTGACCCGCTACACACGCTTGAAGTGACAGGTGTTACAGTGATAGAAGGAGTTGCGTTTATCGTGATAACTCGTTTCACAAAGTTTGTATCTCCATTTATTATCCTTGTGTAGAATACAGTATCTATTCCTGCCGAAAGTGCAGAAATGGCACCTGTAGCACTAAGTCCTGCTGCTGTAGCGTTGGTATGTCTCCATGTGCCGCCTGATATTGAATTTGTAAAAGTTGATGAATCTCCCACACAAAGAGATGAAACACCCGCTATTGTATCTATTTTCGGCAGTGGATAATTTTCAAGTATAGATATTGTATTGCTACCCTGGTTTCCTGCAACAACATCGGTATAACCATCTCCGTCAAGATCACCTAAGGTAACAGTGCTTGGCGCAGAACCAGCTGCCCTGTCCACCTTTGGCGCAAATGAGAATGTAGTGCCGGTAGTAGTATTGCGCAATACCGAGATACTATTTGTTACAGCATTAGACATTACAATGTCTGTCCGTCCGTCTCCGGTCATATCAGCTACATTTACGCCTACCACTCCTACTCCTGCACTAAATGTGGCGCCTGATGTAAATGAAATTGTACCGGTGGAGGATGTGTTTCTAAATGCAGAGAAGGTGGCATCATTAAAATTGGAAGTAACAAGATCCATTTTGCCATCACCATCAATGTCTCCCGTGCAAATGTCAATTGGCCCGCTTCCCGTAGTTATTGTGGTAGCTGTAGCAAAAGATATTGTATTATAGGTCGACGTATTCCTGAAAACAGATGCTGTAGATCCTGTGTAAGCAGAACCGGTAAAACCCGAATTTACGGTAGCCAGATCTGCTAACCCATCGCCATCATAGTCAGCTACAGCTATACCCAGTGGTACTGCACCCGCAGTAGCATTGACGGCACTGGCAAAGCTAATTGTGCCAATAACAGAAGTATTCTTCAAGATTGCGAGAACGCCTGTAGGCAAAGAAAGAACAATATCTAATTTTCCGTCACCATTAAAATCAGCAATTCCTGCAACAGAAGATACACTACCAGCGGCAATGCTTGATCTTGCAGCAAAAGTTGGTGTTGAAGGGTTTATTGTTGTGTTCCTTATGATATTGATACTGGTGCTGTTTGTTAATGCCGCAACTATATCCAACATACCATCACCGTCTATATCTGCAAGCTTTACATTGTTTGGCTTGCCTGCCAATACAATTTTTGTATAAAGGTTAAATGAACCAGCCGTGATAGTACCACCGGAAGACGCGTTCAGAAAGATAGAAACACTGGAGCTATCCGAATTGGCACTTACAAGATCTGCCTTGCCATCGCCGTTAATATCGCCAATAGCTGCTCCCACTGGCTTACTTCCGGTAAGTGATGTTACAATAAAGTCAGTTTTATTTTTCAGGTTAACGGTATCTATTATGAAACCCATAGTATCAAATACCGGCATGAATGACACAAGTGGGTAGCCTGATACCTGACCCGATGCAGATGAGAGGCCTGTAACTGTATCTGTAACAGATACAGGACCATACAGGGCACCAAATGGAACAACTACCGAAAGTGTTGTTGAAGTTGCTGAGGAAACAGTTGCTTTTATCGAACCAAAATATACCTTATTGTTGTTGGCTGTAGTATTAAAGTTTGTGCCTGTAAGGGTTACTGTAGCACCTGGCTTAGCTTTATTTGGTATTACTGAAGTAATTGAGGGTGCCAAATACGGAGGGGCATTACGCAACACTGATATAGTGGTTGAACTATTAATTTCAGCAATGGCTATATCAGACAATCCATCACCGTCCAGATCACCAATTGCTATGCCATAAGGAGATGAAGCAGTAGTGAAATCAGTTTTGGTTGCAAATGAGCCTGAGCTTATACTTCCCGTGGTGCTTGTATTTCTCAGGATGGACAAAGTAGTTGTACCAGAGTTGGCTGTAGCAATATCCGGCTTGCTATCTCCATCTACATCACCTATAGCTAGCATAAGTGGGCTTGCTCCTACCGCAAAATCTACTTTAGCAGCCAACGAACCGGTTGATATATTTCCACTGGTATGCGTATTTAAAAACA
Source organism: Chitinophagaceae bacterium (assembly GCA_947447465.1). GTDB lineage: Bacteria > Bacteroidota > Bacteroidia > Chitinophagales > Chitinophagaceae > Flavipsychrobacter. Next base: position 140,063 of record CANFKE010000002.1, read on the forward strand.
CAGAAACGGTATTGGCACCCTGATTCGTTACTGCCAGATCTGACTTGCCATCTCGGTCAAAGTCTCCTACAGCAACATAAACTGGTGTTGTGCCTGTTGTGAAATCTACCTTAGCAGCAAACGATGCTATTGATATACTACCTGCACCACTCGTGTTTGTAAATACAGAAATAGTGTTGGCACCCTGGTTGGTAACGATCATCTCTGCCTTTCCATCACCATTGATATCGCCTAAAACTACATCCCTTGGTGTTGTTCCCGTTGCATAAGTAACACTTGACGAAAAAGATCCTGTAGTTATTGCTCCTTGCACAGATATGTTGCGCATCACAGAAACTGTATTTGCACTGCTATTTGTTACAAGAATTTCAGGGCGGCCATCTCCATCTACATCGCCCAGAGCTACACTCGTTGGGTTTGCACCAACACTAATATCCACTCTCGTAGCCAATGAGCTGGTTGTAATGCTTCCCGCTGTAGCTGTATTCCGAAAAATGCTGACTGTGTTACTGGACTGGTTGTTGACAACTATATCTAGCTTGCCGTCCCGATCGAGGTCTGCTACCGCTATGCCATTTGCATTGTTGCCCAACGTAAAGTCTACTTTAGCCGCAAATGATCCACTTGTCATACTTCCGGTAGTGCTGGTGTTTCTGAATATAGACAAGGTACTTGTAGTAGCTTGAGAAACTACAGCCATATCTGTCTTGCCATCTCCATCAAAATCACCAAAAGCTATAGAGTTTGGATTGACAACTGATGTAAAAGTAGTTCTGCTTGCATAATTGATCAGGCCAGGAACAAAAGACCCATTATTATATGTAGGTGTGAAGGATAATTTTGCACTGCCAGAGAGTCCCGCAATACTATCTGTTACCGTTACAGGCATATACGTAGCTCCTGTAGGTGTAGTTACAGTTAGCGTTGTAGCTGATGCAGCTGTAACTGTAGCCCTGGTAGCACCAAAGTACACTTTGTTGTTGGCTGCTGTAGTGTTGAAACTATAGCCAGTGAGTGTTATTGTACTACCGGGTATGGCAGTATTCGGACTTACCGCAGTAATGGTTGGCGGCGGATTACTACCGCGCATTATACTCGCGTTTAATCCATTGTAATTATTGGTGGCAATTTCTGGTCGGCCATCTCCATCCAGATCACCAATCCATACAATATTGGGGCTATTACCTGTTACCAGATCTACCTTTGCTGCCAGCGATCCAGAAGTAAAACTTCCTGCTGCACTGTTTGCATTACGGAATAATGAAACAGTATTTGATGTAAGATTTGACACCGCAATATCTACTTTGCCATCGCCATCCAGATCGCCGAGGGCTATATAGTTGGCTCCGGTACCTGTAGTATAGTCAACTTTTGCTTCTAACGAACCTGTGGTTAAAGACCCGCTTGATGCTATGTTGCGGAACAATGAAAGTGTATTTGAACTTGTATTGCCGACTAATATATCCGGCTTACCGTCTCCATCTATATCGCCTATTGATACACCACTTGGTGATGTTCCTGTTGTGAAATCTACTTTAGCGGCAAAAGAGCCACTACTAATGCTTCCTATACTTGATGTATTACGAAACACAGATACAGTAGCTGCTGAGGAATTGGTAACAGCAATATCTAATTTGCCATCGCCATCTATGTCGCCTGCTGCTATACCCAGTGGAGATGCCCCTGTTGTAAAATCTATTTTGCCGGCCAGTGAAATGGAACCGTTGGCAGATAAATTGCGCAAGATAGACATTGTCGTAGATCCGTTATTAGTAACAGCAACATCTGCTTTACCATCGCCATCAAAATCGCCGGTTACAATGTTCACCGGACTAGTTCCCACAGCATAAGAAACCGCTGCGGCAAATGAACCTGATGTGACGCTTCCGCTTGTACTTGTATTCAATAGCACCGATACATTATTTGAGTTAATATTACCTACTACTATATCCAACTTGCCATCGCCATCCATATCTACTATCGATACTGCTCTGGCGCCGGCTGCAGTTGCAAAATCTACTTTGGCGGCAAATGAGCTCGAGGCTATGGTACCGGTTGTTGAAATATTGCGGAATACAGATACACCACTACCCAATGTATTGGCTATCACCATGTCAGTTTTACCATCGCCATCCACATCTCCAAAAGCGAAACCATATGAATTATTCGTAGGCGCAAAATCAACTTTTGGGTTGAAATTCATCGCACCTGCCGGAAATAAACTATTGTCAAATTTTGGAAGGAAAGAGTATTGCTCCCATGCTGCTGATGAATTGGGTACATTGATCACAGATAATCTTTCGTTGGTTGCACCTATAGGTGATACAACAGTAAGTGATGTTGCTGATGCCGCAGATACTGTAGCCTTAGTAGCACCAAAATATACAACATTGTTGGCAGCAGTAGTATTGAAGTTTGTGCCTGTTATAGTAACCGTAGTACCCGGATTACCAACATTCGGACTAACGCCTGTAATAGTTGGCGGTTGAGACATCGGATTATTAAGGTATATAGACACCGTATTGCTTCCGTAATTGGTAACAGCCATGTCTGGCTTACCATCGCCATCTATATCTGCTATAGATACATTGTATGGTGTGCCGCCTGCATTCAAGTCTAATCTGCCTCCAAGTGAACTCGTAGTGATACTGCCGCTTGTTGCCGTATTTCTGAACACAGATACATTGGCACTACCTGCATTGGCCACTGCAAGATCTACCTTGCCATCTCCATCCAAATCACCTAAAGACAAAGCGTGTGGCTGGGTTGGGGTAGTAAAATCTACCTTCGTTGAAAATGATATTGTTCCGCTTGATCCTGTGTTCCTGAACAATGAAACAGTGTTGGAATTGTAATTGGCCGTTGCTATATCCAACTTGCCATCGCCATCTATATCACCCACGCCTACACCCCATGGGTTGGCACCTGTTGTTAAGTCAACTCTTGTAGCAAATGATGTGCTGCCAAGGTTGCCTGTTGTAGCTATGTTACGAAATACAGAAAGTGATGTTCCGGAATAATTACTTGTCACCAGATCTTGTTTGCCGTCACCATCCATGTCGCCCATTGCAATTACCCTCGGACCATTACCAGTTGCTAGATCTGACTTGGTAGTAAACGTGGATACAGTAATGTTTCCGGGAGTACATAAGTTACGATACACAGACATCGAATTAGACTGCTCATTCGCTACAGCCATATCAGGCTTGCCATCACCATCCAGATCACCGATGGTTGCATACCATGGCCCGGTTGCTGTGGTGAAATCTACTTTCGTAGCAAATGTACTGGCACTGATAGTACCTAAAGAACCTATATTGCGAAAAATTGAAACTGTTGCGCTGTTATAGTTGACAACAATCATGTCCTGTTTGCCATCCCCGTCTATATCTTTTATAACCACATACACAGGAGTGGTTCCGGTTGTGAAATCTACTTTTGCAGCAAATGAACCTGCTGCGATACTACCTGAAGTGCTGATATTGCGATATACGGAAACTGTATTGCTTGTGTAGTTTACAACTGCCATATCTGATTTGCCATCACCATCTATATCACCAAATGATACGTGCTGTGGATTGGTGCCTGGTGAGAAATCTACCTTGCCACCGAAATTTATTACGCCGGATAAATAGGAACTGTTATTAAATGTAGGAGTGTACGGATACTGCTCAAATGCTGTAAGGCCGGCAACACTGTCTAAAAGTGTTAAGCGATCAAAGGTTCCGCCTACAGGTGAGGTTACAACCAGTGTAGTTGAAGATCCAGAGATCACAGTAGCTGATGTAGCACCAAAATAGACTTTATTATTCGCTGGTGTAGCATTGAAGTTGGTACCAGAGATCGTTATCGTTGTGCCGGGATTGCCGGTATTAGGCGATACCGATGTAATTGCGGGCGGCAGTTGCGCCGGAGAATTACGTATTACAGATACGGTTGTGCTACTGTTTATTTCAGCAGCTGCAATATCAGGATAACCATCACCGTCCAGGTCACCGATGGCTATACTATATGGATTTGATGCTACTGTCAAATCCAATCTGTTTGCAAATGACCCTGAAGTTATACTTCCGCTGGTGCTTGTATTTCTGAGGATTGATAAAGTAGTTGTGCCGGAATTAGCTGTAGCAATTTCAGGTTTACCATCTCCATCTAGATCGCCAATAGCCAACATAAGTGGACTGGAGCCTACAGTAAAATCTACTTTCGCAGCGAATGAACCGGTAGATATATTACCACTGGTATGCGTATTTGAGAATACGGAAACAGTATTAGCACCCTGGTTTGTTACTGCCAGATCCGATTTGCCATCAAGGTCGAAATCTCCTACAGCAACATATACCGGTGATGAGCCGGTAGCAAAATCTACTTTGGCTGCAAATGAACTTGCATTAATACCGCCCATACTGCTGGTATTCGTAAATACAGAAACGGTTGTTGCTCCCTGATTGGTAACGATCATCTCTGCCTTTCCATCCCCATTTAGGTCGCCAACAACAACATCTCTTGGAGAAGTGCCGGTGGTAAAGTTAACCGCTGACGAAAATGAACTTGGAGTCAATGTTCCCGGCGCACTCACATTACGTATCACCGATACTGTATTTGCGCTAAAATTTGTTACAAAAATTTCCGGGCGCCCATCTCCATCTACGTCACCTATAGCCACACTTGTTGGGTTAGAGCCTACGCCTATATCAAATCTGGTGGCCAGTGAGCTGGTTGTAAAGCTACCTGGTGTTGATGTGTTACGGAAAATAGAAATTGAGTTACTAGACTGGTTGTTGACAACTATATCCAGCCTGCCATCACCATCCAGATCACCAATGGCTATTCCGTTAGAATTATTCGGCATAGAAAAATCAACCTTCGTCGCAAATGAGCTACTGCTCATACTACCGCTGGTGCTTGTATTTCTGTATATAGACAATGTACTTGTAGTAGCCTGAGATATTACCGCCATGTCTGTCTTGCCATCGCCATCAAAATCACCAAACGCTACTGAGTTAGGATTGACAACTGAAGTAAATGTAACCCTGTTGCTATAACTTATACTTCCCGGAACAAAAGGAGCATTGTTGTAAGTAGGAATGAAAGGTAATTTTGAAACACCGGATAAGCCCGATGTGCTATCGGTTACAGATATCGGCATGTAAGTGCCGCCTAGTGGCGATGTTACAGTTAGCGATGTAGCTGATACTGCTGTTACAGTTGCCTTCGTGGCACCAAAGTATACCTTATTATTAGCCGCACTAGCCGTATTAAATCCATATCCGGTAAGTGTTATGGTACTGCCTGGTATTGCCGCGTTAGAATTTACTGAAGTAATAGTGGGCGGTGGGCTACTACCGCGCAGTATACTTGCACTCAATCCCCCGTAGTTAGTGGTAGCAACTTCAGGTCTCCCATCACCGTCCAGATCACCTATCCATACCATAATAGGGGTGTTACCTGTGGTCAGGTCTACCTTGGTAGCTAACGAACCTGAGGTAAAACTTCCCGCCACACTTGTTGTATTGCGGAATAATGAAACTGTATTTGAAGTGATATTTGACACCGCTACATCTACTTTGCCATCGCCATCAAGATCGCCGAGGGCTGTATAATTAGCGCCTGTACCTGTAGCATAGTCAACCTTGGCTTCAAATGAACCTGTTGTCACAGTTCCGCTCGTTGATATGTTGCGGAACAATGAAAGCGTATTTGAACTCGAATTACCAACCATCATATCGGGTTTGCCATCTCCATCTATATCGCCTATCGATACACCGGTTGGCGACGTTCCTGTTGTGAAATCTACTTTTGCCGCAAAAGAGCTACTGTTAATACTGCCTATACTTGATGTATTACGAAACACCGATACTGTTGCTGATGAGGAATTGGTAATCGCAATATCCAATTTGCCATCTCCATCTACGTCTCCGGCTGCAATGCCTGTAGGGGCACTGCCGGTAGTGAAATCTACCTTTGCCGCCAATGAAATGGAACCGATAGACGATAAATTGCGGAGGATAGACATAGTCGTAGATCCGTTATTAACAACAGCTACATCTGCTTTGCCGTCGCCATCAAAATCGCCCGTTACAATGTTCACCGGACTAGTTCCCACGGTATATGAAACTGCTGCGGCAAATGAACCGGATGTGATGCTTCCGCTCGTAGCTGTATTCAATAGTATTGATACATTATTCGAGTTAAAGTTACCTACTACTATATCCAGCTTACCGTCACCATCCATATCGACTATTGATACACCTCTGGCACCCGTGGCAGTGGTAAAATCTACCTTGGCTGCAAACGAATTTGAGGCAATAACTCCGCTTGTTGAAATGTTACGGAATACAGATACGCCACTACCCAATGTATTGGCTACGATCATATCGGTTTTTCCATCTCCATCTACATCACCAAAAGCAAAACCATTAGAATTACCGGTTGAAGTAAAATCAACTTTGGGTGCATAATTTAGTGAGCCAGCAGGGAACGCACTGTTGTTAAACTTCGGAACGAAGGGGTATTGTTGCCATCCCACGGCTGAATTGGGCACGTTTGTCACAGATAATCTTTCGTTGGTTGCACCTATAGGTGATACAACAGTAAGTGTGGTCGAAGACGCGGATGATACTGTGGCCTTTGTAGCACCAAAGTACACTACATTGTTGGCCGCGGTAGTATTGAAGTTTGTACCTGTTATAGTAACGGTAGTACCCGGATTGCCAACATTCGGATTCACTGCCGTTATTGTTGGTGGCGGGGACATAGGAATATTGCGATAGACAGATACGGTATTACTTCCGTAGTTGGTAACCACCATATCAGGCTTTCCATCACCATCTATATCTGCTATCGATACATTATATGGTGTATTACCTGCACTCAAGTCTACTCTGCCTCCAAGCGAACTTGTAGTGATACTGCCACTAGTTGCCGCATTTCTGAATAAAGATGCACTGGCACTACCTGCATTGGCTACTGCAATATCTACCTTGCCATCACCATCCATATCACCTAAAGCCAAACCGTGTGGCTGGGTTGGGGTAGTGAAGTCGACCTTAGTAGAAAATGATATTGTACCACTTGATCCTGTGTTCCTGAACAATGATATAGTATTAGAATTGTAATTAGCTGTAGCCAGGTCCAGCTTGCCATCGCCATCTATGTCACCTATGCCTACACCCCAGGGGTTGGAACCTGTTGTTAAGTCAACTCTTGCAGCGAATGATGAAGTACTGAGAACACCAGTATTACTTACATTGCGAAAAACAGAGAGTGATGTGCCTGTATAATTACTCGTTATCAGATCTTGTTTGCCATCTCCATCCAGGTCACCAATAGCTATTACACGGCAGCCGGTACCTGTGGTATAATCCGATTTAGTAGTGAATGCAAGAGATCCTGAGGTTGATAAATTACGATAGATGGACATTGAATTTGACTGTTCATTCGCCACTGCAATATCTGGCTTGCCGTCGCCATCCAGATCTCCTACCGCTACATACCATGGGCCTGTTGCAGTAGCATAATCAACTTTTGTAGCAAATGTGCCACTAGTAATACTACCTGTAGAACCGATATTACGATAAATTGATACTATTGCACTGTTATAGCTAACAACAATCATGTCTTGCTTGCCGTCCCCGTCTATATCTTTTACAACCACATTTACTGGAGTGGTTCCGGTTGTGAAATCTACTTTTGCAGCAAATGAACCTGCAGCGATACTACCTGTGGTGCTGATGTTGCGATAAACGGAAGCCGTATTGCTCGTGTAGTTCACTACTACCATATCCGACTTACCATCACCATCTATATCACCAAATGTCACGTGCTGTGGATTAGTACCCGGTGTAAAATCTACCTTACCTCCCAAATTGATCACCCCCGATAAATAAGAGCTGTTATTATATGTAGGGGTGTAGGGATACTGCTCAAATCCTGTAAGGCCGCCAACGCTGTCTAAAAGTGATATGCGATCAAAAGTGCCGCCCACCGGTGAGGTTACAACCAATGCTGTTGACGTGCCAGATAGCACCGTAGCTGATGTAGCCCCAAAAAAGACTTTATTATTTGCGGCAGTAGCATTGAAGTTGGTACCTGAGATCGTTATCGTTGAACCGGGATTGCCGGCATTAGGTGTTACTGATGTAATTGCCGGTGGTTGTGAAACAGGAGTAAAACGGAATACAGAAATAGTAGTGCTACTGCTTATTTCAGCGGCTGCGATATCAGGATAGCCATCTCCATCCAGATCTCCTATAGTAATACCATAGGGAGCTGAAGCTGTAGTCAAATCAATCTTACTTGCAAACGACCCCGAAGTTATACTTCCGCTGGTGCTCGTATTTCTTAAAATGGATAACGTATTCGTACCTGCATTAGCAGCAGCAATATCTAGTTTGCCATCGCCATCCAGATCGCCCAGGGCCAACATAAGTGGACTGGATCCTAAAGTGAAATCTACTTTTGCTGCCAATGAACTGGTAGATATGCTGCCAGTTGTATGTGTATTTTGAAACACAGAAACAGTATTGGCGCCTTGGTTTGTTACCGCGAGGTCAGCCTTACCATCAAGGTCGAAGTCTCCTACTGCAACATAAACAGGTGATGAGCCTGTTGTGAAATCTACCTTTGCGGCAAATGAACTTGCAGATATTGTACCTGCCGTACTTGTATTGGTAAATACAGATATGGTAGTTGAAGACTGGTTGGTTACTATCATTTCGGGCTTGCCATCTCCATTTAAATCTCCTAAAACAATATTTCTTGGCGACGAACCTGTAGTAAAATTAACCGCAGATGAAAATGATGCTGAATTGAAGGTGCCGGGTACACTAACATTGCGTAAAACTGATATGTTATTTGCTCCTGAGTTAGAAGCCATTATTTCAGGACGCCCATCTCCATCCACATCGCCAATAGCTACACTCGTAGGGTTAGAGCCAACACCCAGATCTATTCTTGATGCCAGAGAACTTGTTGTAAAACTTCCAGGCGTTGATATATTACGAAAAATGGATACTGAGTTACTGAGCTGATTATTAACAACTATATCCAGCCTGCCATCTCCATCCAGATCGCCTATCGTTATTCCGTTAGAATTATTCGCAATAGAAAAATCAACTTTCGTTGCAAACGAACTACTGCTCATACTGCCACTGGTACTTGTGTTTCTGAATATCGACAATGTGCTTGTTGATGCTTGGGCAACTACAGCCATATCCGTCTTTCCATCACCATCAAAGTCGCCAAATGCTACCGCATTAGGATTGGTTCCGGAAGTAAAAGTTACCCTATTGCCATAACCAATACTGCTTGGCACAAGTAGCGAATTATTATATGTTGGTGTGAAGAATGCCTTCGTGTATGCCGTTCTGCCCGCCGTACTGTCTGTAACAGATATGGGCATGTAAGTAGCACCTATAGGTAATGTTACTGTTAGCGTGTTTGCAGACGCTGAGGTGACGGTAGCTTTTGTTGCGCCAAAGTAAACTTTGTTATTGGTTGCAGTGGTATTGAAATTAGAACCGCTGATTGTAATCGTAGCTCCCGGATTTCCGGAAATTGTACTCACAGTACTAATACTTGGTTGAGCAACAGCAACACTCGTAATAAGGGTTAGAAATATGATACTCAAAAAATTGAGTTTTAAAGCACTATTATTCATTGTATTATTTTAAATGTATGTTGTTCTCAGATTTTCCTATGATAATAAAAATGTATGTAATTTCATCGGTTAGTATTTGCTAAATCAAACTTCGTTCAACCAAAATGCAGTAGTACGCTATGTTCTTTGTCTGACAGATCGGGGGGAGGGTGCATTAAAAAAACTATGTTCACCAGGTAAAACTATTTCAGTTGAAAAACTTGATGTATGAAATGTGATGAAAGGCTTCTGCGTGTGGATGAACGTATTCTAATGAGGTATGATAGAAAATGAAGTGAAGCAATTTGTAATGTGTCGTCGCATGCAAAAAAATATCAGCACCCGGCTGATATTCTTAGTTAAATCGTAAACAAAAACTTATGTAGTCATTAAATGAGATAATAAATCATCTCTATATGACTTACCAATTGGTATGTCTACTTTATCTATATAAATTTTATCTGTATTGATAACAGTCACCTTATTCACATTTACTACATATCCTTTATGTATCCTCATAAGGTTTTTACTACCTGCTAGTTCCATAAAACGCTGAAACGATGTTCTTACCCAAAGCTTATTGTCTACAGTATGCACAAATATGTAATTCTTGTCGCTTTCCAGATACAATATATCATCTATCTTAACCTTATGAAAATACTGTCCCTGTTTTACAAAAACACTATCCTTAACTATGAAATTTTCTTTATCAACAAGCTCTGTCTGTTTTGATCTTTGTAAAGAATAATTGTGTAAGCAAATTTCAATGGACGAGTACAACGCTTCTTTAGAAAAAGGCTTAACAAGAAAAGCAGGCGGGTTTAATTTTTTTACTCTGTCTACAGTAATTGGGTCAGAATTAGCAGTAAGGAAAATGAATGGTATATCATAATCCTCCTTAATCTTTTCAGCCAGTTCAATCCCATCTTTCTTACCTACCAGGTTGATATCTAGTAGCAGTACATCAGGCCGTTCATTTGCAATCATGGTTAAAGCCTCCATGTAGCTGATTGCGGGTTCCAATGCTATATAACCCATCTCTGTGAGTGCCTCTGCAATATTATCAGCCACCAGCAACTCGTCTTCAACTATACCTACTCTTGTTTTCATGCAACCTTTTTAACTAACACTAAGAAATTTTCTAGTCAAGATTCTTCCTGCCATCCTCATCAAGGAATAATATGTAAAACGTATTATCTGGTAACTTGTAATCTAACTTCCCGCCAATCTGTCGGCTGAGTCTCTTGATCATCCGAATACCTAAACTTCTGGATTTTTCTACATCAAAATCTGTTGGAAGTCCGGGGCCATTATCTCTGTAAGACAATTCAAACGTGTGATTTTTTTCGTCCTTCAAATCTATGGTTATCGTACCTTGTTTATCATCGGTAAATGCATACTTGAAAGAATTCGTAAAGAGTTCGTTCAGCATAAGACCAAGCGGAACAACGGTGTCAATATCAAATAATCTTTCAGCAATTTTGTTTTCTAATATCACCTTTGTATCGGCCCTTTGATATAGACCCGCCACCTGGTTAAACAGATCATTGACAAATTTTGAAAATTCTATTACAGTGATGTTGTCGTCCTGATATAATTGCTGGTGAATAAGTGAAATAGCCCGTACTCTAGTTGTACTCTCAGTGATAGCCGCCTTTGATTGTTCATCCTTAAGACTATATCCCTGAAGATCTAATAGAGCAGTGATCACCTGTAGGTTATTTTTTACTCTATGGTGTATCTCTTTCATCAGCATATCCTTTTGCAATAATAATTCGGCCTTCACCACATTGGCCTTCTTCTGCGCTACAAAGCCACGTACTACTACCAGCACTACTACCGCAAGTAGTGCAATACCCACCAGGTAAAACACTCTCTCACGTTTTACATTTTGCGCCATTACACTATTGAGTTTCACTTGGTTTTCTTTCAGAGATGCCTCCCTTTCTGTTTCAAGTTTAGCTATTTCTACCTTCTTATCAACGGAGTTAAGTGAATCATTTAAACGCCAGTAGGCATCTGTATAGTCTGATGCCTTTTTGTAATCCCCTTTTAACTTATATACATCTATAAGCCCTCCCATACAATCTCTGTCAAGGTCAAGTTCTCCGATCTCATTTGCAATATTAGCACATTGCTCCATGTACCTGATTGCCATATTCAACCGTTCAGCTCTTCCGGTTGGAACGGGTACATACATTTCCAAATCTTTTGATTTATTAATTTCTTCTTGTGTAATGACCAGGTTTGTTTCCGCGAGAAAATAATAGGCATACCCTAGATTTCTTAGCTGATAGGCTACGCTGTGCTTGTTACCTATTTCTTGTGATATAGCCAGTGCCTTTAGTGTGTAGCCTATACACAATTCATACTGCTTTATATTGGAGTACACCTGCCCTAAATTGCCGAGCACCCCTGAAATCTGGCTTTTGTCGCCTAATTTCTGAAACGTGAAAAGTGCCTTAGAATAATATTCGATAGCTTTTCCAAATTCACGAGCATGTTCATAGGTGCCACCTATACCGCGTTGACAGGCAGCAACTCCTTCAATATTGCCCATCTCCTCGTATACCTTCATGCCCTTTTCAAAATACTCAAGGGCCTTCTGCTTATCTTTTTTCATCACAAACACTTTTCCTATAGATGTGTTCGTTGCTGCTATGCCTTTTTTATTTCCTATATCTTCATGCATCTTCAAGGCTTTAAAGTAGATCTCCAGCCCCTTCGTATAGTTTCCTTGCGATACAATAACATTACCAATTCTTACTAAAGCACTTGCTATGCCCGGTTTATTCACTATTTCTTCATTTATTTTCAAGGCCCTGTTCAGGTGATCAAGCGCCTCAGGATAGTTTGTCGTTTTATAGTAATAATTACCGATTTCTATTTCAGCACCAGCTATTCCTGGCTTCCAGCCAGCTTTTTCTGCCAGCTGTGAGGATTTTTGTGCATTTTTAAGTCCTTCACCAGGATTTAATGTGGAATAAAGACCTGCAATTAGATTCAATAACTTTATTCTGTTTGTGTCGTCCTTTTCTTTTGGCAACTCGGCCAACAAAGAGTCTACTTTTTCTTGATTAGATTTTTGACAATAAGCAACGCGAGATGAGCATGCAGTTATTAATATTAATATTAATATTACTTTCATTGAAAAATTCATGGATTGAGATTTGAGAGCCAAATGTAAATAAAGTTGTAAAATACTAACTGTATTAGTAGTATTATTTCATTTTAAATATATCAAAAGTGCATGTATGCACATGCACTTACCCGAAGAACTAATTTTTTAATATGCCTATGAAATATTTAGCATAAGAAGTGCTGCGGTGTTGGCTTCGGCTTAGATTTCATTATCTGGTCAGCTCTCATTTATTCACTAATGTCTGTAGTGAGGAGAGGGATCAACCTTAACTACTTTATAAAAGTATGTTTAAATTGTATTCAAAAAAAACTGCATTAATTTAGTTTTTTTGGTAGTTTTGAATGTTATAATACATATAATAAATTTAAAGGTAAACCGATAATTTTAGTCAATTCATTAATGTTATGTAATTAACTTATATAAATATATTTTCTACGTTGGTGTAATTTCGGAGACATTTTTAAAACTGGCATAAATATTGCAAAAATAAAATTAGTTTCAAACTATTGAAAGTATTGCTGGGTATAGCTTTCAGAGGATTGTAGTTAAATTTTTTAGGGTGTGATTTAAGGGGTTCGAATCCCTCTCCACTCAGCTTAAAAATAAAACCCACGCATTGCGTGGGTTTTGTCGTTTTAATCGCCTCTTTCTCTTAAAGTGATCAATACGCTTCCTCAAGTGTTTAATCTAATTTCCTTTCTTGCAAACACAGAAATTTCATTACTATTCCATTTTAATATTTTTAACACTTTTATAATAGTAATACTATTAAACAGGTAAGTATTATTTGTATTTTCGCCAAAATGTAAACTCTATGGCAGAGAAGCGAACGAATACATTAATAAAACTTCTTGAAGTACTGAAGTTTGAAAAAGCGGAAATAACATCTATTTATTTTTATGCAATTATTGCAGGTATTGTTCAGTTATCCTTACCTCTTGGCATACAATCTATCATTAGTTTCGTTCTTGGAGGAACGATCTCTACATCAATGGTTTTACTTATTGTCTTAGTGATAATAGGCGTGTTGGTAGCAGGTTTGCTTCAGGTAAACCAAATGAAGTTGATAGAAAAGATACAGCAGCAACTATTTGTAAGATATGCTTTCAACTATGCGGATACTATCCCTAAATTAAATCTGCAAGATGTAGATAACTATTACCTTCCGGAGTTAGTAAACCGCTTTTTTGATACTGTTTCTTTACAAAAAGGGATATCCAAGATACTGCTCGATATTCCCGCAGCTTCGATACAGATCATCTTCGGTCTTATACTTCTTTCCTTCTATCATCCAGTATTTATCTTTTTTGGCTTATTACTGCTCATTGTATTGTATCTCATCTTAATTACTACCGGTAATAAAGGATTACAAACTAGTCTGGAAGAAAGTAACTATAAATACAAAGTAGCCGGCTATTTACAGGAAATAGCAAGAGTTATCACCACATTTAAATTTTCTCGGGATAGTTCGCTACACATCAATAAAACTGATGAATATGTTTCCGGTTATCTCGGATCAAGAACATCGCATTTTAAAATACTATTATTTCAATATTGGACCTTGATAGTATTTAAGTTGTTGATCATTTCTGCAATGCTAATAGTTGGCGCTGTTTTATTGGTCGATCAGCAAATTAATGTCGGACAGTTCATAGCATCTGAAATCGTTATCCTGATGATCATCGCATCAGTAGAAAAAATGATTGTTAGTCTGGATAATATCTATGACGTGCTTACCTCAGTTGAAAAAATTAATAAGCTCATCGAGAAACCTAAAGAAAAAGTAGGCAAGCATCAGATAATGAATTCGAACGTTGGATTTGCTATCGATGTGAAGGATGTATGCTTCGGCTACAATAGCGAAAAAAGGATACTCAATGATCTGTCATTCAATATACCTGCAGGTAGTAAGGTATGTATCATCGGACCCAACAGTGCGGGTAAATCTACCCTGATCAGATTGTTAAGCGGTGCATATCAGGATTTTGAAGGGAGCATTCTCATCAATCAGATCCCTATAGCCACCTACGACATTCGTTCTATACGAGCAAACATTGGTGTTTTGTTAAGCATACAAGAAATATTCCAGGGAACCATAAAAGACAACATCTGTATAGGTGATGATAGCATAAGCTATGAGCAAATGGATCATCTGGCTGAAATTACAGGACTGAAACAATTTGTAGATAGTCATAAAGAGGGGTATAATTTCGAAATAAAACCGATAGGTAATCACCTTCCTGATAAAATAGTTAAGAAGGTATTACTGGTAAGAGCACTCATACACAACCCTCAATTATTACTACTTGAGGAGCCTTGGCTGGGACTTGAAGAACAGTATGTTAAACAGATCAAGACTTACATTCTGGAACAATTGATTGGCAGGACGATCATTACAGTTACAAATGATATAGATTTCGCTGAAAAATGTGATCTGGTGATAGAAATGGACAAAGGTGCTGTTAAATCGATAAAAACAAACAACCTATGAAAGAGATCAGACAAACGATAGAACAGGAAATAACTAACACGAAATTTCGATCATTTGATCTGGTTTACAGGATCGGAGTTAAAAATCATATACGATACTGGTTGATAGGTGCTTTGATCAGCCTTATAGTTGTGCTCTTTCTGCCATGGACGCAAAACATACGAGCTAAGGGTGCGATAACTACTTTGAGACAGGAACAACGCCCCCAGGAATTGAACTCTATCATTCCCGGCCGCATCATCAAATGGTATGTAAAGGAGGGTGATATTGTAAAGGCAGGTGATACTATTGCCCAACTTGCCGAAATAAAAGATAATTACCTTGATCCGGAATTGTTGAATAGAACAAAAGAGCAGATCAATGCAAAAAGATCAAGCGTTGGCTATTATGGAGATAAGGTGGCTGCTACTGACGCTCAGATCAATGCAATGCAGCAGGTGCTAAAATTAAAAATGAAGCAATTATCATTAAAAGTAATTGCAGACAGTTTTGAGGCCATATCTGCGGCAAACGATATGAAAATTGCGGAGGCTCAGTATCGCAGACAGAAAATAATGAGGGATAGTGGCTTGTCATCTCTTGTTCAGTTGGAGCAACGCAATCAATATTATCAGAGTGCTCTGGCTAAAAAAACGAGTGCCGAAATGAAATTCTTTAACACCAAAACTGAATTGATCCAGGTTCAGGCAGAATTTTTGGAAAAGAAGTCAAAAGCTGATGGTGAAAAAGCTGCTGCACAGAGTGAAATTTCCAACAGTACCGCAGATGTTGCCAAACTGAGTAATCAGTACGAAAACTACAGAATTAGAAATGGTATGTATTATTTGATCGCACCGCAAGGAGGACAAATAGTGCAAGCCAATAAATCCGGACTCAACGAGATCCTTAAAGAGGGAGAAAAAATTGCGGAGATAGTTCCATTGCAAATTGATCATGCGGTTGAGATCTTTGTTCGTCCGGTCGATCTTCCATTGTTATCAATAGGTCAAAAAGTTCGTTTCCTTTTCGATGGTTATCCGGCTATTGTATTCAGCGGATGGCCTAAGGCATCATACGGAATTTTTAGTGGCGAAATAGCCGTGATTGAAAGCTCTGTGAGCAGTAATGGTAAATTCAGAATACTTGTTGCAGAAGATAGGTCTTACAGGCCTTGGCCAAAAACACTGATGCTTGGCACCGGCGCATCAGCAATAGCGCTGCTCAAAGATGTACCCGTATGGTATGAGTTGTGGAGAAATATAAATGGCTTCCCACCTGAATACTACCAGAAAAACGAAAAAAATAATGACAAAGCAAAGAAGTAAATATTTATTGGTCCTTATATCTGTATTACTATCAGTGAGCTCTTTTGCCAGTGATAGTACGCTTCATATATTGACAAAAGATGACTTTATCAATATTGTCAAACAATACCATCCTATTGCTAAACAGGCCGATCTGCAGGTAGAAAGGTCTAAGGCTAATGTGCAGCAATCTCGTGGTGCATTTGATCCTGAATTAGGCACAACGCTTGATAGAAAGACATTTGATGGTAAACTATATTATAGTTATTTCAAGCCGGAACTGACAATACCTACCTGGTACGGTATAGATCTGAAAGCCGGAGTAGAAGAGATAATAGGAAGTAGAGTATCTACTGAATCTACATTGGGTCAAACAAGCTTCATTGGCGTTAAGGTGTCTGCCGGACAAATATTTTTTGATAAACGTAGGGCTGCACTCAGGCAAGCTCAGGCATTTCAACAACAAACAGCGGAAGAAAGAAAACTGGCCATTAATAATGTTCTCTATGATGGACTTGCTGCATATTGGAATTGGGTGGAAAAATACTGTAGCTATAAAATTATTTCAAGTGCCGTTGCAGTAGGGGAGGAAAGATTACGTTTTGTAAAGTTAGAATATGAGCAAGGTTTGCGTCCTGCTATTGACACAATAGAGGCTATTACACAGTTGCAGACCTTTTACTTTCAGGAAAACGCTATGCAGCTTGCATTTCGTAACGCAGGAATTGAGCTGTCTAACTATCTATGGTTGGAAAATAATTTACCGGTCGAATGGACTGATAATATACTGCCAGATACTTCTGAATTTGACAGAGCTGCAAATGTCATTCCCGATCTGAGTGCATTGATAGCTGCTATTGAGGAACATCCAAAACTTAGATCGATCAATTACAAAATGGATATTCTCGAAATAGAAAAGAAATTAAAAGCACAATCTTTGATACCTAAGCTAAGCTTAAGTGGCAATTTATTAAGCAAGGGCTATAAGTACCCCGATGTAGTGAATATGCCATTGTTGGAAAATAACCATAAAGTAGGCCTCAGCTTTGCTATGCCATTGTTTTTAAGAGATGCCAGAGGGGCATATAGTGCGGCTAAACTAAAGTTATTGGAGACAGACCTGGATAGAAACAATACCAAACTACAAATTGAAAACAAAACACGATCTTATTACAATGAGTTGCTGTCAGTAAGACAGCAACTCAATATAATGATGAATACGAATAACAATTTTATTAAGTTATATCAAGGCGAGCGGATAAAATTTGAAACCGGTGAAAGTTCACTGTTTCTGCTCAATTCTCGTCAAAGTAAGGTGTTGGAGACTGCTCAAAAGATAATAGAGCTAAAGGCTAAGTGGCAAAAAGCCTATGTCAGCCTTCTTTGGTCATCTGGTACACTATATTAAGTTACTTTTTTTTAGCTGCATCAAGCACGCTGTATATCAGGTGGCTAAGATAATTTACTACAATATTGGTATCCTTTACATTACCAAAATCTGTTAGTCTGGGTAAATGGTCCTTGAAATAGATCTGCCTGTGTGCTGTTTCAATTAATGTACTTGCTAATGAGTGAGGGTAGGGATAGTTGGGTCTATACTCAAGAAATATTTCAGCTATTCTATGACACAGATCTTTATAAGGCTTAAATAACATAGCCATATTATCCTCTGTTACATGTTTTGTCAGATATGATTTGTCACCTTCAGAGATTACTATTTTCTGGAGTACACTTTTGTTAATATGCTCCAATGCAAATTCATCTTTTTCCTGATAAGTTAGCAGCTTTATTACTGCGTCGATTTTTTGTTTACTATCACTTATGTTGTTTGTGCGAAATACTAGTTGGTATTCCAGCCAGGTCCAGAACCATGTAGTAATATAGGTCAGTAATCGGTGCTTATTTTCAAAGTATCTATATATGCTGGCTTCTGTAGTGCCAACCTTTACTGCCAGTTTTTTGAATGTAAACTCTTCGAATCCTAGCTCGTAGATCATTTCAATGCCATGTCTGATGATGCCCTTACCCAGTTCCGACGTCTCAGGATCGCGTAAATATAACTTGGCATTCATTTTTATTTGTAGCTGAACTTCCATAATTGTAATAGTATTTACCGTAGCAAAGTTAATATTAAAGATTGATACAGTTTTATGAATAATGTGTTTTAATAGATTGGTGATAGTAATACATCACCATGTAATAGTTGAAAAAATATTGTATGATTATCCCGTAGAATGGCAGTCCTATTGTACTATTGATAGCGGTGTTAACCTTGTTGCCATTGTTATATTTGATCTTTTCTCTGCTTTAGGTGATGCCGTTTCATAGCTACCGGCACAGCAATGTAAGTTGCACTGCTTGCCATTACCACAAGAGCAAAAAAACAGTATTCTAGGATGAATAAGATCATTGACCAAAAGGTTGTAATTCATATCTTCTGCATTATTAATTTCTGACCTTATAAATAAAATAAGTACGCAATAAAAATTACAGTGATCATGATATTCAGATTGATCCTTGCAATATTAAAGAGATGAGGCCCTGTTTAATCTGTCGTTTATTGATCTGCCTATGCCTTCATCCGGCAGTCTTTTGACTATTATAATATCATATCCGGCGGCATCCATAATATGCATTGCGGAGTATAAGTTGTGTGCGATCAAACTCATATTTTTTGTCTCTCCTAAAATTATCTGATGTTCGTATGGCAGTAGTTGACTGTAGCTATCATAGGTCAATAGGCCGATTTTTTTGCCGGTATATTGAGTCAAAGCGTCCTCAATATTTTGGGTCAGCAAAAGCGGTGTTCTTGGTGAATAGTGTTTTTTCAACATGCCCGGAGCAACAATGTCTTTTGTATTTGAATTCAGGATTACTTTACCCACAACAGCTTCCAGCTCTGCAATGGTTATAGACCCTAAGCGATAAACAACAGTTTCATGTTCTTTAAAGCCGATAATCGTTGATTCTATCCCCGCTTTGCATTTGCCGCCATCCAATATATAAGGTATTTTACCACCCATTTGATCATACACATGTTGTGCTGTTGTAGGACTTATGTAGCCAAAAGGGTTTGCGCTGGGAGCAGCTAACGGATAATCCAGTTGCTTTAATAAATTGTTTGCAATAGGGTGGGCAGGTAATCTGATCGCAACATTTGGCAAACCGGAGGTGACCATGTCGGGTATCAATTTCTTTTTAGGAAGTAAGATCGTTAATGGACCGGGCATGAAGTTATCGATCAATAGTTTTGCCTGCTCATTAACGTCTTCAGCCAATTCATATATCCATTCTTTATTAGCTATATGAATGATCAATGGATTGGTGGCAGGTCTTTTTTTTGCAGAATAAACCTTTTTTATTGCCGGCTCACTAAATATGTTTGCTGCAAGGCCATACACAGTTTCTGTTGGTATCGCTACAATGTCTTCTTTGTCCAGGTAGTGCTTTGCAAGCAATATATCTGTGCCTGTTTCAGTATTGAATATCATGTCTTCACTTTTGTTTGTCATGGGTTGCAATAATCACAATACATAGGGTCTTCATATGCTCTGCCGGCAGGGTATTTTCTTTCTACCCTGTGTTCACATCGTTGGCATTCATAAACATATGAATAGGTGCTTTTGGTCGGAGATCCACATATCTTGCAAGGTAGTCCTGCCCTTACAACCTTTACATCAAACCCGGGTAGCATACAATTCGGACACCCATTATATATAGTCTGTACAAGTTTGTGAGTAGCTTCTTGTATTATTTTTTGTCTGGAGGGGTTATTCATCGCCCTCATATCCGTCTCTATAAATACTGCTCCATATTTACTGAAGAATAATTCAAACTTTTCCTGAAGCATCTCCCAGGATGATATCCCTTTTATTATATCATCATTACTACTTTTTGATCTGCGAATGATAAGAGCATGAGAGGGAAATTGAACTGTTGCAGCAAATTTTTTAGCATCGTGCCAATCTGTAAATGTATCTCCGGCAAAATTTGTATCGGTACTGATCAACCTTGTTTTTATTTCTATATTATTTTTCAGATCCAGCAATACCAGTATCTCTTCGTCTGCCGAAGCAAAGAACATTGTAGGATGTGGTCCAAATGAACCTTCACTGGCAATTGCCACATCACATCCTGTAAGCTCACACGCAGCAATACATTTTATTCTTCCGGCTTCAACAGGGTCAACAATTCGCTCTATCTCTCCACTGAAGGTGCCGTATTTATCAGTATCGAAATTTGCAGGTACTACTATCTCTACACCTATTTCATTTTTAAGAATAGGACCTATTATTGCATCTTTACCATGCATAGTAGCAATGGCAACTTTTCTACCCGCGAAGTATTGCCTGATTGTAGCATTCATACTAATCCAGTAATGGTTCTACAACAATTATTGCATGAAGATTGACTATTTTGTCGCCTATCTTATCCAAAGCCTTTTTAAGTTCTGCGGCTACTGTAACTCTTCTTTCTTCATCATATTGCAAATAATCTTCGGTAATGGTGCTCCCTTTGAAACTTTTTAATTCTATCTGAATTTTATCCTTTATTAAATTCATGATAAGTCCTTTAGCATGTTCAGACTGAAAGCTACCCTGTATCATCACGATCTCGTTTTGTTGTGTCATTTGTTTGCATTTATGAGGTAAAGAATGTTATTCCTATGCTTTCCGACTTATATCTGTTTGCTGGCTTTTGACCTTCTCAACATTTTTTGCTTTTGCTTCCTTTAGCATATTCATGAGCCTGTCATCATGTATGGCCAACATTTGCACCGCCAGCAATCCTGCATTATGAGCTCCGTTTACAGCTACAGTAGCTACAGGTATATCATTAGGCATCTGCACTATAGACAGTAAAGAATCCCAACCATCCAGTGAATTGCTTGATTTTACCGGAACACCTATCACCGGTATTGTAGTAATAGCAGCTACCATCCCGGGCAAATGTGCTGATCCTCCGGCTCCGGCAATGATCACTTTCAGACCTCTTTCAAGGGCAGTATTGGCATAGTCAAACATAATTTGTGGACTACGGTGTGCTGAAATAACTGTGAATTCATAAGGGATCTTGTAGTGATCCAAAATATCAGCTGCCGGTTTCATGATGGCAGCATCAGAGCTGCTCCCCATTATTATTCCTATCATTGGTGGTTGCATTTTATTAGTTTAAAATATTCTTAATAGCTGCTATTTGTGCAATTACTCCTTCAATATTGGGTTCGGTAATTGTAATGTGACCTATCTTTCTGCCTATCTTACTATTGGTTTTTCCATAATAATGAACATGTACGCCGGGTCTGCTTATCATCCCCGACAGATCATATTGTTTGCCGGTCTCTATCAGATTTACTAGCCCTGCTTTGCCATTTAGTCGCGTATCTCCAAGTGGCATACCGGTAATTGCACGTATCAGTTGCTCATATTGCGACGTTGCACATGCTTCTATTGTATGATGACCACTGTTATGTGGTCTGGGTGCTAGTTCATTTACCAGCAAAGTGCCATCTTCACAGACAAACATTTCTATTGCCATGATTCCTACCAAAGACATTTCCGTAGCAATTTTTATAGCAATTTCATATGCTTGATTGGTGATCGACAAATCCAGATTGGCAGGACAGATCTGAAAGTCCAGCAGGTGTTTTTCAGGATTGAAAACCATCAGCGTTGGTTCATAATATTCAATAGCACCATCTTCGCCTCTGGCTACTATCACCGATATTTCATGTTTTATCTTTGCTTTTTGCTCTAGTATCGATGGTCCGTCAAAAGCATTTTCAATGTCCGACTCAGTATGTAACATCATTACACCCTTACCATCATAGCCATTTTTACGCATTTTCAAGCATGCAGGAAATCCTGAAACAAGACTATATAATTGCTCTTTATTGGGAACCGACACATAGGGTACTGTCGGGATATTATGCCTGATAAGAAATTCTTTTTGATCTTGTTTGTCTTGAATAATTTCTATTAGTTCAGGCGATGGGTGGATTTTCACGCCATTATCTCGTAAAAATTTCAACGCAGCAGTATTTACAGCTTCTTTTTCGATGGTCACTATATCGCATTGTTTACCAAATGCTACTACGTCTTCATAGATGTTAGGATCACCGCAGATAAATGAATTGGTATATCTGGCTGCTGGTGCGTCAATATCTTTATCTAATACCGATATTTCCAGACCGAAATCGATCGCAGATCTTATAAGCATGGCGCCAAGTTGTCCGCCACCAAGTATGCCAATTCGAACTTTGTTATTGTGTATCATATGTGCATTATTGTCCTTGTGCTAATGAATATGACTTAACACCTCCATACATCATTAACCATTCTATGGAGCATATTTTTATCGATTTCGAAATTTCCTTAGCAAGATCAAGTATTTCATCGGCAGATAATGATGGGGCACCGGGCTCTCTTTCTATTCTCACTCTGTATTGATCCACGCAATCTGTAAGCAGAGAACCATCAGGATATACTTGCGTACCCCTGTTGCTGATCATGATCAAAGACATATTGTCTGGTAATTTATCTTTGAATTTGTGTGCTATAGCCTTTGGTTGTTCTGTGCTTTCTACAAAAAAGTCGGCACCATTTACAATTACCTCCCCTTTAGTTGGTGTATGAAGTAGTTGATATTCTTCTCTTTTGCTTTGGTTGTTGATCAATGCATGTTCAGTAACATCTGTGCTGGTCGTGAGTTGCAGATTCTTTATTATCTGCTCAGAAAATTCTGTAGTATTCAGTTGCTTTTCTTTATCGGAGCCAAAATCTATTGTGTGGTATCCTTGTTGTAATGTAGTGAACAACGAATTTTCTATTGCGATCGCTTCATTGGTCATTCCAAGGTGTCTTAGCATCATGCAGCTGCTTATCAGCAAAGCTGTAGGGTTCGCTATATTCTTGCCTGCTATGTCGGGTGCTGAACCATGCACAGCTTCAAAGATGCATACATTATCTCCGATGTTAGCCGATGGTGCAAATCCCAGACCACCTACAAGCCCCGCGCAAAGGTCAGAAAGTATATCTCCCTGTAGATTCGGCAAAACTATTACTTCAAAGTCGTTAGGACGAGCTACCAATTTCATGGCAAGATCATCAACTATGATATCATTTGCTATTATTTCAGGATAGTCTTTTGCTACTTCATAAAAGCATTCCAGAAACAAGCCGTCTGTCATTTTCATTATGTTTGCCTTATGACCGCAGGTAACTTTTTTAGCACCTTGTTTGCGTGCCATATCAAAGGTGTATTTGTGCACCTGCATAGAACCGGGACGTGTAATAAATCTGCGGCATAATGCTACGTCCTCTGTTAGCATATGTTCTATTCCTCCGTAAGTATCCTCAATGTTTTCCCTTACCATGGTAATATCAATCGGGATGCCCGCCTTTGAGAACACAGTATCAACTCCGTTGAGCGATTTGAATACTCGTTTATTGGCATATGTACTCCACATTTTACGTGCGGTCACATTTATACTCTTCATGCCTTTGCCTTTGGGTGTTTCCATCGGGCCTTTCAGCAATATGCCTAATTCTTCTATTTTGTTTTTTGCTTCCGGGGTCATTCCTGATGAATATCCTTTTTCATACCAGGTCTTTCCCATGTCCACCAATTCATATTCTAATGGTGCACCGGTAGCTTTGATTATTGACAGGGTAGCGTCCATTATTTCAGGACCAATTCCGTCTCCTTTTGCAACTGCTATTTTTATTTTTTTCATAATGGCCTTGATGTGTTTTTCAATTTTTTGTGCACATCACTTTGCAAAAGTAATAAAACTATTTTAATTGGTAGTAATACTATTATTTGTTGTTAAAAATATTTTATCAATCATTGTATAACAATAATCAATTCAGAAAATAAACACACTATCAAAAACATTATGTTGTCGGAATAGCTGTATAAAAACGATTAAAATCGTAAGTTGCATGGAGGAGAATAGACTATGTCAGCAAATAATACACCGCTAGCTGAGCGGGTAAGGCCACAGACACTGAATGATTTTATAGGACAAGACCATCTTGTTGGTAAGGGTAAAGTATTGGAGCAGATAGTGCATGGCGGCAAAGCTCACTCTATAATCTTTTGGGGCCCTCCGGGTGTAGGGAAGACCACTCTTGCGCAGATCATCGCCCATTCACTCAATATGCCCTTTTTTACATTAAGTGCTATTGATAGCGGTGTAAAAGATGTTCGTGCAGTGATAGATTTGGCGCGTAAGGCAGGGCATGCGCTATTGTTTATAGACGAAATTCACAGATTCAATAAAGCACAGCAAGACAGTTTGTTAGGTGCAGTTGAAAAAGGTATCATTACTCTTATCGGAGCAACTACAGAAAATCCTTCTTTCGAGGTCATCGGTGCATTGCTCAGTCGTTGTCAGGTATATGTCCTTAATGCACTTAATGAAGACAATATGATGGCACTGGTTCATCAGGCTATGGTCAGAGATAAGTGGCTTTCTGATCAACATATTCGTATCGATCAATGGGACGCATTGATCCAGCTAAGCGGAGGTGATGCGCGGCGGCTGCTCAATCTTACTGAACTCATTGCTGCATCCTTACCTGAAGGGGATAAAGTGTTTACCAATGTTAGGGTACAAGATATTGTGCAAAGGAAAATGGCTCTGTATGATAAGTCGGGAGAGCAGCACTATGATATAATTTCAGCTTTCATTAAGTCATTAAGGGGAAGCGATCCTAATGCGGCGGTCTATTATCTCGCACGTATGATTGAAGGAGGGGAAGACCCTAAGTTCATAGCTCGCCGAATGATCATATTGGCCAGTGAAGATATAGGTAATGCAAACCCCAATGCTTTATTGTTGGCAACCAGTTGTTTTCAGGCTGTTGAAATGATAGGGTATCCCGAATGCAGGATCATATTGTCACAATGTGCTACTTATCTTGCTTCTTCTGCAAAAAGCAATGCAGCATACATGGCTATCAACAAAGCACAGCAATTGGTCAGCAAGACCGGCGACCTTTCTGTTCCGTTGCACATTCGTAATGCGCCTACTGGCTTGATGAAAAACCTGGGCTACAGCAAAGGTTACGAATATGCTCATGACCATCCCGGAAATTTTGTTCAACAGGAATTTCTGCCCGATGAAATTAGTGGTATGAAACTATATGATCCGGCAGATAATGCCGCCGAGTCGCGTATGCGTGAGTATTTACGCAACTGCTGGAAAGAGAAATATGGTTATTAAAGTTGTTTTATTTTTTATCAGAAGCAGGTATAGTTACGTGTATATAATATACCGTTTAGCTTCACCATTCTTTGTTCAAATTCAGACAAAACAACTTCATATAGCCCCATCCACCTACAATTATATCTTATCTACCGATAACCTGATATCCGGTTGCAATACATTCTCTTTCTTTGTATCCCAATTATAAAATATGTCTATTTTACAGCCTTCAAAGAAGATCGGAAATACTTATCAGAATCCAATCCCCACAATTCAAACCGATGGCGGATTTTTACCAATACTCTGGAAATATATTACGTCAAAAGAAGAAAGAGTACCAAAAATACCTATAGGTCCATTCCCGGTCAATATAAAACATTACGATACACCTTCCACTACAGGGCTTCGCATTACATGGATGGGACATTCCTCTTTGCTGATAGAGATAGATGGACGGAGATTCCTTACTGATCCTGTTATTGGAAGAGCATCTTTTTTGCAATCCGTTGGTCCCAAAAGGTTTTTTCCATATCCATTAGCATTACATCAGGCACCTGTGTTGGATGGCATCATTCTTTCTCATGATCATTACGATCATCTGGATATCTTAGCTATTAAACAACTCATCAATAACCCGGCTCCTGTCTATTGCTCATTAGGCGTTGGTGCTCATCTTATTAAGTGGGGCATTGCCCCTGATAGGATCAATGAAATGGATTGGATGCAAACGCTTTCCGTGGCCAACGATTGTACCATCACAGCTTTACCGGCACGTCACTTTTCTGGCAGAGGAATTACCAATCGCAACCAAACACTTTGGTCTTCATTTACGATCAAAGGCACTAAGCATAATATTTACTTCGGTGCAGATTCCGGCTGGCATCCGGGTTTTAAAGAAATTGGAGAGCAGTTTGGTCCATTCGACCTTACAATGCTTGAAGTCGGTGCTTCCGACCCATCTTGGCCGGACATTCACATGGGACCACATAAAGCTACTGATGCTCATCTTGCGCTCAATAGCAAATTAATGATGCCTATCCATTGGGGTACTTTTAATCTTGCGCTCCATGCATGGCGCGAACCTGTCGAAACGACCATTCAGCTCGCGGATAAAAAAGGTATAAAACTATTCCTTCCCAAACCGGGAGCAGTTACTGAAGTAGAGGAGCACAACAGCAGTTGGTGGAAATAATATGCTTATCCTTATCCTTTAATTTTCAATGATTTAATGTGGTTTTAGGTGTCTGATTTTCAAAAATCAATAGTTACTCATTGATAATAATATCATCATTTGTATCCCGGTTGTCCATCAGCCGGGATACAACATTTATTGTACGACCTCTTTTTTAACTTTTATCTATTAAGTTTTAACTTCACGCTCCGCCCCATTTTATTATTTTTACATAAAATTCCGCAGTTGAGAATACACACCGAAAATTTGGTCAAGCAATACGGCAAGCGCACAGTGGTCAACCACGTGTCTTTCGAGGTAAGCCAGGGCGAGATAGTAGGATTGTTAGGTCCAAACGGTGCCGGCAAGACCACCTCTTTTTATCAGGTAGTTGGTCTGGTAAAGCCCGACAGTGGTCGTGTTTTTCTTGACGATGAAGATATTACTGCGCTCCCTATGTATAAAAGGGCGCAAAAAGGAATAGGTTATTTACCACAGGAAGCATCTATCTTTCGTAAACTATCTGTTGAAGATAACATCAGTTCCGTGTTGGAAATGACCAAGCTGACTAAAAAAGAGCAGTCCAATAAGTTAGAAGAATTACTGGATGAGTTCAGATTGGGGCATGTGCGTAAGAGTAATGGTGACGTACTGAGCGGGGGAGAGCGCAGGCGCACCGAGATTGCCAGAGCATTAGCAGTAAACCCAAAGTTCATTTTGCTCGATGAGCCCTTTGCGGGTATCGATCCTATTGCGGTAGAAGATATTCAGAGTATTGTAGCCACTTTGAAATTCAAAAATATTGGTATCCTTATTACTGACCACAATGTGCAGGAAACACTTTCTATTACAGATAGGGCATATTTGCTATTTGAGGGAAAGATCTTAAAAGCCGGTACTGCCGAGGAATTGGCTGAAGATGAGCAGGTAAGAAAGGTTTACCTTGGTCAGAATTTCATTCTCAGAAGAAAGAACTATACCAATCATAATAATAATGTGAACGCATTATAGCTGACAGTTTAGATGAGCAGGATGATATGCTCAAGTATTTATCCGCTTACTTTTTAAAACAATTAATTTTTCTATCAACACATGAGTATCTTAATCAGTCCTGCATTCAAAGGTTTTATCAAATTGCGACAGAGCGCAATTGATAATTTTATGCACAATCCTATAGATACTCAACAGCAGGTTTTCAACCACCTTATTGGTTCTGCTCAGTTTACAGAATATGGTAAAAAGTTCGATTTTGAACATATTGACAGCATAGCCGATTTTCAAAAAAATGTTCCTATCAATGATTATGAAACATTAAAACCATACATACAGCGCATATTTGAAGGTTCTCAGAATATACTGTGGCCATCTCCTATCACCTGGTTCGCTAAATCAAGCGGTACTACAAGTGATAAAAGTAAATTTATACCTGTAAGTAAAGAATCTCTCGATGATAATCATTTCAGAGGTGGTAAAGATGTGTTAGCATTATACCTTAAAGATAATCCCGATTCTAACATCACTTCAGGTAAGTGTCTCATTCTTGGCGGTAGTCACCAGATCAATCAACTAAATGCAGCTTCATTTTTTGGTGATATTTCTGCTGTTACATTACAGAACATGCCTTTTGCAGGTAAAATGTTCCGTCTTCCGGAAATGTCCATTGCGCTTATGGCTGAGTGGGAGGAGAAGATCGAACGTATGGCGCATAGCACTATCAAAGAGAATGTTACCTACATAGCTGGTGTGCCTACTTGGACAACAGTGCTTATTAAACGCATATTTGAGATCACTGGTACTAAAAATCTGCTCGACATTTGGCCTAATCTTGAATTATATATACACGGTGGTGTCAATTTTACACCTTATCGTCGTCAGTTCGAGCAGTTCATTCCTACCCCCAATATGCATTATCGCGAGACCTATAATGCTTCTGAGGGTTTCTTTGCTGTGCAGGATAAGGAAGATGAAGACGGAATGTTATTGTGCCTGAATCATGGTGTATTCTATGAGTTCATGCCATTGGAAGAATATGGTAAAGAGCACCCCGAAACCCTGACCTTAAAGGAGGTCGAGCCTTATAAACAATATGCTATGGTCATCAGTACCAATGGTGGCCTCTGGCGCTATTTGGTTGGCGATACTATTCAGTTTACATCGTTGGCACCTTTCCGTATCAAGGTTACCGGCAGGCTCAAACACTTCATCAATGCCTTTGGTGAAGAGGTCATAGTTGACAATAGCGATAATGCCATTGCCATTGCTTGTGCTGAGACAGGTGCTTCAGTTGTAGATTATTCTGCAGCGCCGCTGTATATGACCGGTGAAGATAATGGTGCTCATGAGTGGATAATTGAATTTGAGCATTTACCTGTTTCGCTTGAATTATTCACGACCTTACTCGACAAATCACTACAAGCTATCAATTCAGATTATGAAGCTAAACGTCATAAAGACATTGCACTTCGTATGCCTGTAGTACATCGTATGCCTAAAGATGGTTTCAAAAAGTGGCTGAAGGATAAAGGTAAGCTTGGTGGACAGCACAAAGTACCTCGCCTCAGTAACGAACGCACACAGCTTGAAGAAATGCTGAAGTATGTTTATCCTGAAACTAATTAGTTGGCGATATCATTTTCGAAAACGTCAGATAAGGTATCCATATATTTTGGTCTGGCAGATAAACTTCTGTAGCATTTTTGTCTAGAAACAGTTTATAGTCAAATACACTAAGACCAATTGAATAATAACCCGGATAATAGAGTGGAATATTGTTCTCTATACAATATTGGTGCTTTAATAGCATCACATATTTACCCGGGCTGTATTTTTTATACTCGGGTCTGTAAAAATTGATGATACCTGCAATACTATTGGTGCCTTTATCAAATATACCGGCAGCTATCAGTTGTCTATTATCTCTTACCTCTATTACATAGCTTTCAAATCGCCTTGCGGGTATTTCCATTAGCAGATCTTCAAGGGTAGCAGCCGTTGTAAAATTGATGCTGTTTACATACACTCTATGCAATTCTTTAAGCTCTTCGGTCAATGTAAACTTCCTGACTTGTACATAGAATTGCTTGTTGATATCCAGTATTTTTCTGTTTTTGGCTGCATGGCTTACTTTGATCACATTATATCTCAACCAGAATACCGGATACACATCTTCTTGTGTTGGTGCAACAACTCGGGTAGTAAATACAAATTTGCCCGATCTGTACCAGCCTTTACTCAGATATTTATCCAATATCTTTCCATTCGCATCTTTTAATAAAAGAATGTTATTCGCCATAATTTGCTCGGCGAAAATAGGAATACTATCTTTTAATTCCTTTCTACATCGTAAAATAGGACGCAATTTTCCAATGGACAAGTTTACAGTTCTTCTTGATTGTGCATATTCATAAAAAAGCGGCCTGCTCTTATGAACAGGCCGCTTCAAAAAATGAATACTATTTGATCTATTTGGTCAGAACAATTTTTCTTACGTATTGATTATGACTATTAGATGCTGTGATATAATATATCCCTGAAGGTTGATCTTCAAGTTGAATATCCACATTCGTGTTAGTGTATGCAGTGAACTTCTTCACTTTCACACCCACCAGATTTGTGATCACAAAATGAGTTTCTTCTTTCTCTCCCGAAGCTACATTCACTGTAAAACTACCTCTGTTAGGATTAGGGAAAACACTCAATGCAGCACTATTCTGGTGTACATTAGGTGTTGACAATCCCTGACATAATCCTGTATCTATCAATCTTATAGGGAAGATGGCAACGGTAACACCACATGAATTGGTAACAGTATAACGGATTGTATCAATAGCACCTGCAAAAGATAGATTTTGTACAAGGCCTGTAGCACTTACTGTAGCCAATGTTGTATTACTGCTGCTCCATACACCGCCGCCTATCACATTCGATAGGGTAGTAGTAAAACCTTGGCATAAGCTGTCAATTCCGGTAATCACACCTGCATTTGGATACATAACGATCGTTGTGGTATCATAATATACGCCATCAAATACATTTACGGTAAAGGAATCTACGCCTGTAAATCCTGCCGGTGGGGTATAGGTAAGTCCTGAAGTGGTCATAGTAGAACCCGTAGAAGGCGCAGAATAGGCCGCAGAAACAGTTCCGAAGACAGGAGGCACTATTACTGACCATGTTTCAGTCTGACCGACATCAATATCATCGATCGCAAGAAGTGTATCTAAGCCTCTTGGTGCATCATGGCATGTTGTTGCTACCTGGCGACTGCCGCCAACAAAATAGGGGAAATTGAAAGTATTGATTACACGGACACGATTATTGTCATTGTCACATATATAGTACTTGCCGTGAGAAACATCTAAAGCAAATCCTGTTGACATATTGATAGATGCAGCTACCGGTAAACCGCCATCGCCTCCAAAGGTTGCTACACCATTTCCGGCAATGGTATAGATGTTGCCGAAAATATTGATCTTGCGAATGCGACTATTATTCATGTCTGAGATATATACATTACCCGGACCATCAACGGCGATTGCTCTCGGAGTATATAATTGTGAAGCTGTCGAAGGACCACCATCTCCGCTAAAGCCATAGATAGGAGAGCCTGCAATAGTTGTAATGATACCTGAGGTATTGATCTTACGAATTTTGTTATTCCCGTCATCTGCTATGTACAGATTACCTGCGGCATCTCTGCCTATTCCGGTAGGGTATTGTACTTTTGCCGCTGTAGCAGGACCGTTATCACCACCAAAAGAACAGTTAGAAGTTCCTGCGATAGTTGAAATGATTCCTGAGGTATTTACTTTACGAACCACACAATTCTGATTGTCCGCTATATATAAGTTACCGGCCGGATCATAGACCAATCCCCACGGAAAACCAAGATGTGCATTGGTAGCAGGGCCGCCATCATCAGCCGCTACATAAGTTGGAGCTCCACCTATACCTGCTATCGTTGTTATGATTCCGGTTGTCATATTGATCTTGCGGATCCTGTTATTACCATAATCCGAAAAAACTACATTACCTGATGGATCAACGGTAATACCTCTCGGGTTCTGTATCTCTGCATTTGTTGCAGGACCGCCATCCTGAGCTGCGATGTAACCACCAACTCCGGTTCCGGCTATAGTGGTGATAATACCGGTAGCATAGCTTACTTTTCTGATCCTGTGATTGCCATAGTCTGAAATATAAACATTACCTGCGGCGTCAGTAGCCACACCATATGGGTTATTCAATGCCGATGTTGATGCGGCTACCCCGTCTGCTGTATAAGCTGCTGTCCCGGTTCCTGCAAGTGTGGTTATTGTTTGAGCTTGCGTGTTCAACGCTAATCCCATGGCGAGAAGAGAGAAGGTAAACGAGTAAAGTTTTGTGGTCATTATTTGTTCTGGTATTTAGAAGCACTAAGTTATCGAAAAAATGGTAAAATATCTTAGACAATTGTAATTCACAATAACCTCGCATATATACTGTGGGTGTGATCTTCTATTGAATCAGATATAAAACAAAAAAGCTAAAACCATGGGTTTTAGCTTTTTTGTTAGCACTATAAAATGATTATTCAATTACAATTCTCTTTACGATCGGGGTAAAGTTGTCATCTGCAAAATGAACTTTCATCATATAAATACCAGAGCTCAATAGAGATGTATTCAGCGTATAATTCTTATTGTTGACACCTGTATAGCTCAGTACCACACGACCCGTCTGATCAAAAACGGTCACTTCCTTGACCATTTCTGATGATCTAAGGTTCACTTCGCTGGTAGCCGGATTAGGAAATACACTTACTTCAGATGTAGTAGCAACTTCACTCACCCCTACATTGGTGCAAGTCAGATTATACAAAAACTCGGTTACCATAGAATCGACCTGTGCAAATTTTGTAGCATCGGTTGACCAAGGCACATGTCCGTCACCCGGATATACTTTGCTCATATGATAGATACCCTTTGATACATACTGCGGTTCAAGCGGGCCTAGTCCACACAGATTTACATGCACACTTCCGCTCAATGGGTAGGCACATGAATAAGGTACTGTTGCATCATTATCACCTTGTGCATTTACAGATGGCATATCGCCGGTAGCTACAAAAGATACATTATTCAATGCACCAGCCAGATTGATTACCGCATTGGCACCAGATGAATAACCCGGATTACCGCTGTTGCCTTCTATGCCTCCGTTCGCATTCAATGCGGTGCGTAGATACGTTGGTGCTTCCATAGTGTCATTAAGGTAGCCGGCATGCATATATAATACTGCACCTGCCGAGTTTCCACCATAATAGATATGATTCACATCGATCTTATAAGTATTGGTTGTTGCAGCATCTTGCCTGAAGAATCTTACAGCCGCCTTTCCATCGCTTATAGCTTTGATCACCACATCTATAGCAACAGTACTATCCAATACCATCGGAACAAGGCTTCCTAGTCGATAGTCTATAGATGCGGTTACGTAACCACGCTTCGCAAAATTCTTACAGAGGTCAGTTACGGTAGCATCATCAGCACGTGTACCACCAACAAAGCTGCCTCCGTGAGCCAGAATGATCAATGGTCTGGCAGTAAGTGCATCGCCTGCCGGCTGATAAATGTCCATCTTTAGATTATAAGGTGTAGAATATACTACAGAGTCCATTGTATAAGAAGAGAAAACAAAGGAATTATACCTTCCCGAGGGGCATTGCGCACTAGCCTTCCCAAATGAAAAAGCGGCAAGGGTGAGCATTGCTAAAGAGTAGATTTTACGCTTCATAATTGTATGTTGGTTAATTTAGGTGAGTAATACCCAACAAATTAATTCTTTATTTACAAATACAATAGCTATTGAATAACTTTTTTTACAAATAAACAAAAAGGGTATCGGAAGTAATTCCGATACCCTTTAGTTATAATTCAATGACCGGTATTAGTCTTGTAGTTTGCTGTTTTTTCTGCTGTAACCAAAATAGATGACCAGACCTATTACCAGCCAGCCGCCAAGCCTTGCCCAGTTGGTCCAGCCTAAGCCGGCTATCATAGCACCGCAAACCAGAATACCTAGAATAGATACAACAGGTACCATCGGTACTTTAAATTGTCGTGGTAACTCAGGATTCGTAATGCGCAATATCCATACTCCGGCACATACCAGCATAAAGGCAAATAAGGTACCTATACTGGTCATATCACCAACTATATCTCCCGGTACAAATGCAGCGAACGCACCTACCAACACCAGAAATATCCAGTTAGATTTATGGGGTGTCTTGAATTTAGGATGCAGATCTGAGAATATCTTAGGTACCAATCCATCACGACTCATAGAGTAGAATACACGCGACTGACCCATTAACATCACTAGTATTACCGAGCTGAAGCCAAACAGAATAGCCACCGTTACCAGATTGGCCAACCAGTTATAGCCATGCATATATGTCTTGATAGCATATGCCACAGATGCTTCTTTACCTTGTGTGCGGAAGTCGTTCACGCTGGCCACACCGGTCAATACGTGCGCGAATAATATATACAATATAGTGCACACCACCAGTGAGCCTAATATACCTATTGGCATATCTTTCTTAGGGTTCTTGGCCTCTTGTGCTGCAGTAGACACAGCATCAAAACCAATGAAGGCAAAGAAAACGACCCCGGCAGCACCCAATATACCCCAGATACCACCGAAATTATGGGCAACTCCTTGTACATCTGTATAGGTACCGGCTTCAGGAATGTATG
Source organism: Chitinophagaceae bacterium (assembly GCA_947447465.1). Lineage (GTDB taxonomy): Bacteria > Bacteroidota > Bacteroidia > Chitinophagales > Chitinophagaceae > Flavipsychrobacter. Next base: position 174,740 of record CANFKE010000002.1, read on the forward strand.
GGGTATGATTAGCAGGAACCATATAGCTCCAGCCTAAGACAATGAATAATACCACTATCGAAACCTTTGATATCACTATGATACCATTGACTACCGCAGATTCTTTAGTGCCCCTGATAAGCAGCATTGTGATCATGAAAATGATAAACAATGCCGGAACGTTCATCATTCCATGGTGCAATACCTGACCCGATGCGTCTTTCAGTGTCTCGAATGGTGAGTGCGACCACTCATAGGGGACTCGCAGACCAAACATTTCCAATAGCTTGTTCAGGTATTCACTCCAGGCTATACCTACTGTGGCTGCTCCTACTGCATATTCCAATACCAGGTCCCAACCAATTATCCAGGCTACCAGTTCTCCCATTGTAGCATAAGAATAGGTATAAGCACTGCCGGCTATAGGTATCATCGAGGCAAATTCGGCATAACACAGACCAGCCAGTGCGCAGCCTATCGCTGCCACTATAAAGCCTATTGTTACAGATGGCCCGGCATTATTAGCTGCTGCTGCTGCCGTACGTACAAATAGTCCCGCACCAATAATGGCGCCTATACCCAGTGCCACCAGATTTGCGGCACTCAACGTCCGCTTCAATCCTGATTCCCCGTCGGCAGAATCTAACATCAGCTTACCGATCGGCTTCTTTGTAAATATTCCCATGTAATAATTTGATTATGATCAGGAAGATGGTCCATGTATTGATATTACTGATACTACTTCCCTCAAAAGGCTAAGATAGTAGTTAATTGCGTAAATACAATTCAATGCGCCTTATTTTGATAGGACGATACTTTAGTTAAATTTTCAATTATAATTTTATCCTATTTTCTAATTGTGAAAAATTGCATTAGGTTTGAAAAATGATTTCATCCTACATTAGACGCAGGGTAATATTGCTCCTCTGTCTGGTGACCATTTCTTTCGCAGCTTTCGCACAACCTACCTTGCCCGACATCATAGGCGATGAGGAAAATGGCATCGTACTGCTTTCGTGGACGTGTCAGTACGACGGGGTGAAATCCATTGCTGTACTTCGTTCTGCCGATAGCTCTTTCAATTATTCCACAATTGGTTATGTAAAGAAGTTATACAAAGGCGTACAGGCCTTTGCCGATGGTCATCCTATGCCGGGTAAGAACTACTATAAGCTCACGATTGTCTTTAACTCCGGCCTTACATGGGGTAGTTTGCATTATGGTGTCTATGTCGATTCTGTAGCAGTAAGAAAGGGTAGGTCGCTGCCTTCTAATGAAGCCTTGCAAAAACTCATTGTTACCGAGCAGCCTAAACCGGAAAAGGTAGCGACAAGCAATAAAGTAAAGAACGCTGTAAACCCTGCTGATAAGGACAGGTATATGGAAGTCTATAGAAAAGAGCCGACTCCTGTTCCTGTTGCTGCAGCACCCGTAGATACTCCACAGCAAAAACTGAAATTGCCCAAGCATAATGATGAGGAGGAAGAAATATCGGTAGAGGATTATATAGAAACATTGCCGGTTGAGACCAGAAAGAAAATAGCGGTTACCTATACAGATGATACTGCCGAGATCGATCCCGATGCTTACATAGATACAAAGAAACCTGTTGAACCTCAAAAGAAAGTAAACGTAACATTTGACAATAAGACCGATGTGGCCGGTTTTGTGGCAACGCTTCCAAAGTCCGATACCCGCAAGTTTACGGTATCTTATAATGTCGATACTACAGAACCGGATGCGGCTAAATATATTGAAGACCCTAAAAAGCCGGAGCAACACAAGCCTGTTGAAGAACCCAGGAAAGTGACCATTACACTTAAAGATGAGGCTGCTGTTCAGGCATATGTAGATAAGCTACCTAATTCTGCAAAAAGTAAGATCACTGTTTCATATAATGTAGATTCTGCTGGTAGCAATGCCAAAGCTGTAGCCGAAGCAGCCAAAAAAGAACCTGCTGCACCACGCCAGAAAATATCTATCAAGTTCACCGATGAGATGAATGTAAATGAGGCGGCAGATGTAAAGTCAAAGTATATCTTCAATGATGCCGTGTCAGGTAATGTGACCTTCAACCTGCCCGATGATCTGGCTACACATCATTATGCTATTAAATTTTACGATAAAGAGAATCATGTAGTCATAGAGATCCCCCGTATTAACACAGCCAAAGTAATATTGGATAAACGTAATTTCCAGAAGAAAGGACAGTATCGGTTTGTCTTACGTCGCGATGTGGTGGAACTGGAATCCGGCTATGTGAATATCTATTGATAGATGTATTGAATGACTACTCATTTCTCTACATAAAATATATCCTCTGTTGCTGCTTCAGGTTACCAGATCACTGCGCATCATCCATTTCATGGGTTTGCAGCATTTGTTCCCACTCCGGTCCCAGGCGTAAATAATTGCCCATATACATCTTCATCATCTGCACCATCTCTTCGGCATGCCATGAATAGACACCCAGTGCAAAGTACAATCTGCCTTCATTTGTTTCAAAATAGAGATTGCCATTGCGGTGCAATACTTGTATGATCTGTTCCTGCGTTTCAAAACCGAAATAATCGAAAGTTTTACCTTTTAGCGGATGGTCTGTTTTGGGAGCATGGCCTTCATAGTGCAGTGGCCCCAGCAAGCGCCAGTCGTACCTACGCACCTTGCTGGAAAACAAGGTCTTTTTCTCAAAGGCAATATACTGATCATCCAATACGATACTCTCCTTCAGGAACATGCGGAGCAGAAAACGCCTGACGGCCAGAAAATACAGGAGTGATGCTCCGGTAATATTGATCCACAGAAAATAATGATTATGTACAGGAAATGACTTGAAAACGATCAACGTTGCCAAACCTATGGTAAACAGCAGTTCAAATATATACAACACACGCATGCGCATATTGATCCTGCTGCCAAGGTTGATGAGCAAGTGTTTGTCTCCCCAGTAATATGTAATTTCCTGCTTTGCCAATGTTCGTATTGACTTGAACGCTAAAAAAATTATACCATTACATGCGCAACCGGTTGATCTGTTATCATTGCAGCTTCAAATACCTGCCCGAATGCTTCGATCAGCCTGTCTTTTACCTCCTGCTCATTTACCGGATGACCCAGTTCTTTCTGCAGAGAGGTAACACTCTTATCTGTAATACCGCAAGGTACTATATAATTAAAATAATTAAGGTCTGTATTCACATTCAGCGCAAATCCGTGAATAGTTACCCAGCGGCTGCACTTTACACCCATTGCACATATCTTACGCGCCTTGCCCGGTACATCAGCGTCCAGCCACACACCGGTAGAGCCCGGCAAACGACCGGCTTCTATGCCATAAGTGGCTAATACCCGTATCATCACTTCCTCCAGATTGCGCATATACTTGCCCAGATCGGTAAAAAAACGTTCCAGATCCAGAATAGGATAGCCTACTATTTGTCCTGGTCCATGATACGTGATGTCTCCGCCACGGTTGGTCTTGAAAAAGGAAACATTCAGTTCTTTCAGCATAGCATTGTTCACCAGCAGGTTTTCCATATGCCCGCTCTTACCAATGGTATATACATGCGGATGCTCGCAAAACAGCAAATGATGCACCGTATCAGGCCCCTTCACTCTTTCCAGCTCAGGCGTATTATACCACTGCGCTTTTGCATCAAGACTTACTTTCATTAGTTGCTCCTGATAATCCCACGCTGTGTCGTATGCTATCTTCCCCAGATCCTGAAATAAAATCGATTCCATATTCAATATGCAAGTTATTGATAAATTGCCTGATTTTTAAAATTCAGCGTGTACCGCAAATAAATTAACACACCCGCTATCATTAACGACAACAGCTACTTTCTATGCCCCATCAATTTCCATCTTTCTATCCTTTCTGAAGAAGAACAGGTAGTAGAATAGCAGGGTAGATAGCCCTATCAGGAACAATACCGCCGCAACAGGCCTCATTTCCAATTTATAAAATTCGCCTGCCATCCATACTGAATTGGCCGAGATCCATAGGCACACTGCTATATTATGAAACAGATCTACCCTGCTCTTACGAGAACGCCACAATATGTAAAAAGCAACTCCGAGGGTGGGAGTGATCATCAACATACCACCCGGGCGGTACTCCATAGCCCAGCAGGTATCTTTGATGAGCCATAGCAATATATGTCCGTTCTCTATCCATCTGTACGATTGATAATTTTCAGTATTCCTTCTTGCTGCCGGCCCGGCTATGGTGTGCTCTTTTTCCATACTTGAAAATAAACAATTGTCAGTGAAATTTTGTTGATAGGGTGTTGGGTGATATTATATACACAACCCACCTTTCAGATCTTACGATCATTATCGGGGCTATTTATTATATGCATCAAATTTGTTTTTACCTGATGTTGGCGACCAGGCAACGGATGGTCGTGTAGCATTTGTGCGCTTCTTGATGAAGTCTTTTACTTCGGCAGAGTTGGTACACAGCATCACGACCTCTACAGCCTTGAGATTACTTTTCAAGGCATGAAGTGCTTTAACCCTAATTTTATTATAATAAAGATCTATATCTGTAATCGGGTCTTCTCTCACTCCTTGTATAACTTTTCCCGTCATATCTGTTATAGTGATCCTGTAAAATGCCATGAGACGAAATTACCGGAGGGTAATATTCCTGACAAGTTCATTAACAAAATGTGGATATCTTTTGATCTCAGACGCGGTAGTCTATATAGAAAAATAAAAAAGGTTGCTGATTTTGCTGAGCGGAATCGCTACTGGTCGAAGCGTCCCGCTTCGTCCTACCCACTGGAAGCGTCTCGCTTCCATACTAACACATTCCCCTCTTTTTGAAAGAGGGGACGATATTCGCCCATGCTGGGCGTAGTCTTCTCGACTACGCCCCACGCGGCTGGCGGTCTCTGACCGCCGTCATGGTCTGCATATAAACCACACTCACCCACAAAATAATTACCCTCAAAAACAACTTTAAGTACAGCCGTACAACCCGTTGAAAGTCCATTCTTTACAAGAAGATGTTCACATTTTTGTGAATATCTTTATTTGCCTGATCAGGAATACCACATTAATTTGCACCCGATTAGGCTTACCATCTGGTCGCTCTTTGACATATGAACCCTTATTTAACTTCACCAGATCGAATGTCACGGTGAGCTGCCATCCTGAGGCTCTCGAAGGGCGAACCGCGACATTCGCACAGGACGTATTCGTTTTGAGATAACCAATGTGTAAACCTATTTAGGGACGAGGTAAAGGCAAAAAAGTGGAAGAAAAAGTAGCAGCATGTGGCAAAAAGTGGCAGAAAGTGGCAGTTTTCGGCAATTTGTTAAAACACCCTGAAACCTATACCCACAAAGCATTTCACCCAAAACACTCTTCACAGAATTGCCACTTTTATTAAAAACTGCCACTTTTCTGAATCACACGAAATATCCACCCGAATATCACGTTGAGGCCCTCGAACCGCGACATTCGCACGGGATGTATTCGTTTTGAGATAACCAATGTGTAAACCTATTTAGGGACGAGGCACAGACAAAAAAGTGGAAGAAAAAGTAGCAGTATGTGGCAAAAAGTGGCAGAAAGTGGCAGTTTTCGGCAATTTGTTAAAACACCCTGAAACCTATACCCCAAAAGCATTTCACCCAAAACACCCCTCACAGAATTGCCACTTTTATTAAAAACTGCCACTTTTCTGAATCGCACGAAATATCCACCGAATGTCACGGTGAGGTCCTCGAACCGCGACAGTCGCACGGGACGTATTCGTTTTGAAATAACAAATGTGTAAACCTATTTAGGAACGAGGCACAGGCAAAAAAATAGACCATTAGTTTCCCGATGGTCTATTGCAATTATTCAAAAAGTTAGCTCATTAAGCCATTTCTTTATCATAAACATGGATCTCATTATAAAGTGTTCCTCTTTCTACCGGTATCTTACCCACACTGCGTATCATATCGCAGAGCTCTTCGGTAGATAGGGCCGGGTTCTGCTCTTCGCTACCGGCCATTGAGTAGATCTTCGTAGAATCATCAATAGTGCCATCCAGATCGTTAACGCCAAATGATAAGGTAAGCTGCGCGCTCTGGCGACCTAGCATAGGCCAGTATGCCTTCAGGTTGCGGAAATTGTCCATGAATATGCGGGCGATCGCATACAGGCGCATATCCTCCACTATTGTAGATTCTGCAATATGGCTCATATCATTACCCTGATTGCGGAATTTTAATGGGATGATACAGTTAAACCCACCTGTTTCGTCCTGCAACTGACGAAGACGACTCATGTGATCTACTCTGTGTTCATATTTTTCTACATGACCATAGAGCATAGTAGCATTAGAATGCATGCCCAGGTTATGAGCAGTGCGGTGAATATCCAGCCAACCTTCACCATCTACCTTATCCGGGCAAATGATGTTACGAACATCAGGATGGAAGATCTCGGCACCACCACCCGGCAGCGACTGCAATCCCGCATCATTCATGCGTTTCATACCCTCAGCGCGAGTCAGTTTCGCCTTGTTGAACATATAGTCCAACTCCACCGCTGTAAAACCCTTTATATGCAGGTCAGGACGATGCGCTTTGATCTTGCTGACCAGTTCGCAGAAAAATTCGAGATTCATTTTAGGGTGTACACCACCTACAATATGCACCTCGGTAACAGGCTGTCCGTCATACTTACGCACAATATCCAGCATCTGCTCCATGGTCAGCTCCCAACCCTCATCCTTATTTTTATAGAGCCTGCTGTAAGAACAAAAATTGCAGGTAAAGAGACAAACATTGGTTGGTTCGATATGAAAATTGCGGTTGAAATAGACCTTTCCGTGATGGAGTTTATCGGCAATATAATTGGCCAATGCGCCAACAAAACCGAGTTCACCTTTTTCGAAAAGTAAAACACCTTCGTCTTCTGTTATACGTTCTCCGTTTTGTACTTTTTCTGCAATGCGCAGTAAGCCTTTATCTAAATGTGCAGTTCTGAAAACTTCTGAAAGATTGAATGGTTGGACCATAGTTGTGGTAATATTTGCGGGTACAAAGGTAAGTATAAAGCAGTAAGTGTCATTAGAAAATGAGCTGTAATGATATATATCAACATAGGTATAAACTATAGAGTAGATAAGGGTATAAAAGTATAATGCCCGCTTAAAGCAGGCATTATGTCTTTATAAGTAAGATCGTATCTTTCTACTTTCGGCTATTGATCTCGTCGCGAATACGAATAGCTTTTACATAATCTTCAGCTTCAAGTACTTGTTGCAATAATGTATTGAGCTCTTCGATGCTCAGGCTCTTCATTTCAGAGTCGGCAACAGAGCTATTGCTTACATTCACTGATCCGCCGCCGGTACCACCTTCTGCAGGAATTGCCCCCTCTCCGTTCTCCAGGAAAAGTCCGGCAGTTTCCAGAATGTTCTCGTAAGTGTAGATACGGCATCCTGCGCGTACTGCTAATGCCAATGCATCGGAAGTGCGGGAGTCAATTTCCGTGATCTCGTCATGGCTCTTGCAAATGAGCTTGGCAAAGAAAATGCCTTCTTCAAGCTTATAGATGACCACTTCGGTAAGTTCTACGCCATAGGTATTCATGAAATTGGCAAACAGATCGTGTGTAAGCGGGCGGCTGGGGTGCATGCGCTCCAAAGCAACAGCAATTGCCTGCGCTTCAAAACCACCTATCACTATAGGGAGGCGACGAAGGCCGCTTACTTCTCCCAGTACTACCGCATAAGAATGTGTCTGGGTGATACTATGTGATAACGCTACAATTTCAAGTTCTATCTTTCTCATCAATCAATTCAGGCGTAAATATAATTATTAGACGAAGTTACAAATTTTATAAAAAAAGTTGACCGGCGTAAATACAGTAACAATATGTTTTTGTGAATATAGTCTATATACTTTATGGCCGGTTGATAATTACAAATTATGTTCAAAACAAAGTGGGTGCTTCAGGCTCACCGGTATCTTCACTTACTGCGGGCACCAGCGATATCTCCTTCATATTAGCATCGGCAAGGTAAGAACCTATGGTACGCCAACCGGTCACATCAATGGTCTCATGCAGCGCCACCTGCTCTTCTGTCAGTTCGTTCTTCTTCTTTCCTGTCCTGATGATCACAATAGGTTCAGGTAGGGTAGTTACAAGTTCCAGATAGTTGCCTTCACCTTCTTTAATGATGAGGTATCGCGTCTTAAGAGTCTGACTTTCAATAACAAATCGCTTTGCATTGAATTGGTTGGATTTAGCTTCCCAATACACTGCAGTTACAACACGTTTAGGATGGAACTTCTCTATAAGCACCAGACTATCGGTATCATATCTGTTGGTCAGTTCATAATCGGTGATCTCATAAGTACCATCTTTATAGAAGGCAATGATGCGGTCCTTTTCATCAAATCGACCTAATAAAGTACCCCGTTCGTCCTTGTTGAGACGACCAACTGTATCATCATACCAGATCTTCATTGCTGAGAGGGTAGAGCGACCCTTTTCTTTGAAACGGGTACTCTTCACCGGATATTTGGTGACCTGATTGCCTTGAGCAGAACGGCTCTTGATCTCCAATTCTTCGAAATAGTAGTCAAAGACCTTTACACGAGCCTTGCATCCCGGATTGAGGGTAATGGTGATCACCTCGGCCTCACCATTAGGGTTGGCAGAGAAATGCAGCACCTTGCTATCCGGGTTGCCTTTGGTAAGGTCATATTCTTTGTCACGGGTGATACCTGTCACATTGAAGCGCTTACCATAAGTGATGCCGGTCTTACCATCTACATACATCATATTGTAGGTGGTACGTTCATCGTTCTTCTGGAAGATGGCGACGTGTGATATGTCTTTGCCCACAAAGGTCTTCTCCGCTACTTTGGTCACCATCATGCGGCCGTTCTTACGGAAAATAATGACATTATCGAGGTCAGAACAGTCGAAAAGAAATTCATCTTTCTTTAGACTTGTACCAATAAAGCCTTCTTTCCAGTTAACATATAACTTGGCATTGGCAATAGCAACAGTATTGGCATTGATGGTCTCGAAAGGGCGGATCTCTGTTTGGCGTTCACGACCCTTACCATATTTCTTCAGCAGGTTCTCGTAATAGCGGATAGAGTAGTCGTTGAGATTGTCGATGTTGTTCTTTACCTCACCAATACTGTTCTCTACTCCGCGAATATGTTCATCGGCCTTGAATGCATCGAACTTAGAAATTCGCTTGATCCTGATCTCGGTCAACTTGATGATGTCATCCTGGTTGACCTGACGACGTAGCAATTTTTTGAAAGGAGTCAAGCCTTTATCTATTGCAGCCAATACACCTTCCCAGGTAGTTTCCTCTTCAATATCGCGGTAAATGCGGTTTTCAATGAATATTTTTTCGAGAGAAGAGTAGTGCCAGTCGTCTTCCAGTTCGCCCAGCTTTATCTCCAGTTCTTTCAATAACAACGCTTTGGTATGCTGCACAGAATGGCGGAGCATATCACTTACTGTAATGAAATGTGGTTTATCGCCTATGATAACACAAGCATTCGGAGAGATGCTGATCTCGCAATCGGTAAATGCATACAAAGCATCTATGGTCTGGTTGGTATCTACACCCGGCGGCAGGATGATGGTCAGTTCCACATCTTTGGCCGTATTATCGGTAACACTCTTTATCTTGATCTTGCCGCCATCGTTGGCCTTCAGAATACTATCTACCAATTGAGAAGTGGTGACACCATAAGGAACGCTGCGAATGGCCAGCGTTTTTTTATCTACCTCTTCAATTTTGGCTCTTACACGGATCTTTCCACCACGCGCACCGTCATTGTAATTACTTACATCGACCATGCCGCCATGCAGGAAGTCGGGATAGAGTTCAAACTTCTTGCCTTTGAGGTGTTTGATAGCACAATCAAGGATCTCGCAGAAGTTGTGTGGTAATATTTTTGTGCTCAAACCAACCGCAATACCATCGGTACCCTGTGCCAGCAGCAGCGGGAACTTCATTGGTAAAGTAATGGGTTCATTCTTACGACCATCGTAACTCAATTGCCAATTGGTAGTTTTGGCATTGAAAGCTACTTCGAGCGCAAACTTAGATAGCCTTGCTTCGATGTAACGAGCAGCAGCAGCAGGGTCGCCGGTGCGGATATCTCCCCAGTTACCCTGTGTTTCTATCAACAGGTCTTTCTGGCCAAGTCCTACCATTGCATCTGTGATGGAGGCATCGCCATGCGGGTGATACTGCATGGTCTGACCAATGACATTGGCTACCTTATTAAAGCGGCCATCGTCCATTTCCTTCATCGCGTGCAATATGCGACGCTGAACGGGTTTCAGACCATCCTCGATAGCCGGAACCGCACGCTCAAGAATTACATAGCTGGCATAGTCTAAGAACCAGCTCTCGTACATATCATTAATCATCACCGAGCCCTGCCCGGAAAATTCATCTTGTTCTGCCATGTATTGTTTTTCCCACTGGGAGGTGCAAAAATATCGATACCCTCGGATATTTTCAGATAAAATTATACACAAATTGCAATAAGCAATGAATGAACTTTGCAGGTCATATTATATTCATTTTAATTAAATTATATAGAGGATATAAATTCATATTTCAGTGATTTCTGAAAACATACGAACAATAGAGAATTGATGTTAATATGTGTCAATGAAAACACACAGAAAGCAGAAAATGATATTATTTACCTATTAAATTTAGAAGACTGAACTGAACATTATTAGACTCTTTTACTAATTTTAAGAATGGCAAAGCTAAAATTGGTGGTGCTGACAGGTGCCGGGATAAGTGCGGAAAGTGGTTTAAAGACATTCAGAGATAGTGATGGTTTGTGGGAAGGATATAATATAGCTGATGTAGCTACACCAAGTGCCTGGAGGCGCAATCCGCAGTTGGTGCTTGATTTTTATAATCAACGAAGAAGGGACGTGATGCAGGCCCAACCCAATATTGCACATAAAACGTTGGCAGAACTGGAAGCCAACTACGATGTAAGGATCATAACCCAGAATATAGATGACCTGCATGAACGGGCAGGAAGTACAAAAGTAATGCATCTGCATGGCGAGATAGTAAAGATGCGTAGCGAGCGTGCCGAACATAGATTGTATCCGGTGCTGAAAGACATAAAACTAGGTGACAAAGCAATTGATGGTGGTCAATACAGGCCTCATGTAGTTTGGTTTGAAGAACCGGTACCCATGATAGAGGAGGCGATACCAATGATGTATGAAGCGGATATATTCGTACTTGTTGGCACCTCTCTTGCCGTATATCCTGCTGCCGGTCTGGTTGACTATGTGAAGGATAACGTGAAGAAATATATTATTGATAAGAAGCTACCTGAGGTTAAACGCTACAAGCAAATCATACCCATAGAAATGCCTGCTACAGAGGGATTAGTAGAATTGAAGAGGTTACTAGGTCAAAAGTAAGCCAACCAAAATAGGGCAAAAGTATCAGAAATAAATTCGTCCTATGGAATGTTGTGATCATCATAACATTCCATAGGACGCTAGTATTATTTTAAATGCTGTATTACTTATTAAGGTTAAACAAGCTGTCCACAAATTCTTCCTTTTTAAAGATCTGCAGATCTTCCATGCGTTCACCCACGCCTATATATTTAACGGGTATCTTGAACTGATTGGCTATGGCCAATACTACACCACCTTTTGCTGTGCCATCTAATTTAGTAATAGCAATGGCTGTAACCTTGGTAGCAGCAGTAAAGTGTTTAGCTTGTTCTATAGCGTTCTGGCCTGTACTGCCATCAAGTACCAATAAGACTTCGTGTGGCGCATCGGGCATTTTCTTTGAGATGACCCTGCGGATCTTGCTGAGCTCATCCATAAGGTGAGCTTTATTGTGTAAGCGACCAGCGGTGTCGATGATCACTACATCACTATTACGAGACAGTCCTGTTTCAACAGCTTCAAAAGCAACTGCACTCGGATCGCTACCCATATCTTTTTTCACGATAGGTACACCAACACGTTCGCTCCAGATAACTAATTGATCAACAGCTGCTGCTCTAAATGTATCTGCAGCACCCAATAAAACATTTTTGCCTCTTTTTTTGAAATTGTAAGATAGTTTACCAATTGTAGTGGTCTTACCTACTCCGTTGACACCAACTACTAGTATCACATAGGGATGCTTTCCCGGAGGGGTATCGAAAGTGGTAAATTCATTAGACTGTGCATCAGTGAGCATAGACATGATCTCCTCCTGAAGGATACCATTAAGCTGAGCAGTGCCTATATATTTGTCTTTTGCTACTCTTTCTTCAATTCGTTTGATAATAGCAACGGTTGTTTCGACCCCAACGTCAGCACCAATAAGTGCGTCTTCGAGCTGATCCAACACCTCGGCATCAACGGTATCTTTACCTGCAATTGCCTTGGTAAGCTTTGAGAAAAATCCTTCTTTGGTTTTTTTTAGTCCTTCGTCCAGCGCTACTTTTTCTTCTTCCTGCTCTTTGTTGCGTTTAAAGAGTTTATCAAATAACCCCATGATGTATTTTTAGAAACACTGCAAAAGTAATAAATATAAAAATGGAGCAGGTAAGGAATTCTACTGAAAATGTTAAGAAAATCAAGGTAATCAGCATAAATGCCTCTTTATTTCCCCCAATAGTTCAGAAATGGATAGCATTATAAGAACAATATGGTGCAATTTTGGTCCATTCTTTACGTTAACCAGACATTGGTGGTCACATTAGCAGATGGCATTTTATATAAAACCTTATTTTAGCGCAATGAAGGCATTTTTTTCAGCAGTATTATTATTATCAGTTCTCCATACCTCTGCACAAACCTATTGGCAACAACATGTTGCTACGAAAATAGATGTAAAGCTCGATGACGAAAACCACTTTTTGCATGCCAATGAGGAATTTATTTACACCAATAATTCACCTGACACATTAAAGAGCTTATACATTCATCTTTGGCCGAATGCATACAAAAATGATCAAACACCATTTGCCCAACAACAAGATAGGAATGGCAATACCTCATTCTATTATTCATCTAAGGCAGATAAAGGTTATATAGACAGTCTGGATTTTACAGTAGATGGCAGAAGTGTGGAGCATTATATTGCTGAAAACACCCCGGATATTGCACGTATAGATCTGAAATATCCGTTGTTGCCCGGCAAAAGCGTAAAAGTTGCTACTCCGTTTCTGGTGAAGATCCCCAAGGTGTTTTCGAGAATGGGGCATACTGACCAGGCATATTTTATATCTCAGTGGTTTCCTAAGCCGGCAGTATATGACCGGAAAGGCTGGCATCCGATCTCCTACCTGGATCAAGGAGAATTTTACAGTGAATTCGGCTCCTATGATGTAACGATCACTGTACCTAAGAACTATATTGTAATGGCCACAGGAAATTGCATGGATGAAAGCGAGCAGGCGTGGATGGATGGACTATCAAAATTACCTATTCCTGATTCTGCAGATGACCATACACCTGTGAGTAGTAATAAATGGAAAACAGTACATTTTCATGAGGACAATGTTCATGATTTCGCATGGTTTGCAGATAAACGCTGGATAGTCAGAAAAGACTCTGTTCAATCGCCGGGAACAGAACATATGGTCTATACGTGGGCTGCCTATCTTCCATCATACAAAAAAATATGGGCAGACGCGACCAACTACCTTGGAGCAACTGTGGAGCATTATGGTAAATGGGTAGGTCCATATCCGTACAATACGATAAAGGCTGTACTTGGCGACATGCATGCAGGTGGAGGTATGGAATATCCGACTGTGACGATCATAGATAAGACAGCTGCTATCAACTTTAAAACAGTGGTCGTGCATGAGGCAGGCCACAATTGGTTTTACGGTATGCTGGGTAGTAATGAAAGGGAGCATCCGTGGATGGACGAGGGCTTGAATACCTTTTATGAAAAGAAGACCACCGATGCTATGCGGCCAGATTCCGGCATATTGTCCAAGTTGAGCAAGTTGAATGAAGAGCTATTATATTATCAATTGGCAGCCTCTCATAGCGACCAAACTATCGATCAGAATGCGGCTAAATTCACCAAATCGAATTATGGCCTGGATGTTTATTATAAGACGTGGCTGATGCTCCGTGTACTAGAGCAATATATGGGTGCTGCAGATTTTGAAAAGGGTATGAAGAGCTATTACAATAATTGGCATCATAAACATCCGTATCCTGAAGATCTGAGGAATTGTATGGAACAGAGCAGTACAAAAAACCTGGATTGGTTCTTCAAAGGGATGCTCTTCACTGATAAGAAGATAGACTTTACTATTACCAAGGCAAAAGCAGATAATGGTAAGACGACTGTTACTGTTCGCAATAACGGCACTGTAGTTTCACCTGTAAAGATAGACGCTTATAGTAATGACAGTCTTGTAGCCAATACCTGGACCGAACCATTTACTGGCACGACCAAAGTGAATCTTAATGTTACAGATTGGGATAAGATAAGAATAGATCATTTCTTTCCGGATGCTAAATCGACCAATGATGTTTATAAGAGGAAAGGCATATCTCATAGGTTCGGGTTGGGAATAAGAGGATTTTTCGGTGTGAATACAGATGAGCAATACAAGCTATTCTTTGCTCCTGCATTGGCATATAATCAATACGATGGAATAATGGCCGGGCTAGTATTGCATAATCTTACCATTCCGGAGAACAGGTTCCGTTTTATATTGACCCCTATGTATTCGGGCGCAACAGGAGGATTTATCGGAGCCGGTTCGGTAGGGTATATGTGGTATCCGACATCTACATTTCAGGAGATATTGCTGCAAGGTGATGCTAAAACATTTCATAACAGCGAGACCTTTGCAGGTTTAACAGAAAGAGCCTATACAAGATACATTAAGACAGAAGCAGGACTAAGCTTTACTTTTAAAGAGAAAGAGGCATTGAGCACTGTAACAAAAATGCTTTGCCTGAAGGGCTATAACATTTGGGAAGACCGGTTTTCCGGATTGAACGGAGGAAAAGCAAAAATTGCAACGCAACAAAGAATGTATGGTGTGGTCAAGTATGAACATTTCAATAACAGAACCTACAATCCTTTCAGCTATACTGCAGAAGTGCAGGCAGGCGCAGATTTCGCAAAAATAAGTCTGGAGGGTAATGCCAGAGTTGACTATAACGTAAGAAAAAAATCATTGTATGTAAGGGCGTTTCTGGGTAAGTTCTTTGCTATTAACAATGATCCGTCGATAACCTCAAGATATCAACTCAATTCGTCATATTCTGCGGCAAATGATTATTTATATGATGGCACTTATTTTGGCAGAAACGCTACAGGTAATATTGCTGCACAACAAGTTTCGATGCAGGAAGGAGGGTTTAAGATACCAGTGTTTGGAAAAATAGACCGAAGTGATAACTATATGGCGACCATCAATCTGGAAACAGATCTTCCATTAGGAAAGCTGCCTGTAAGATTGTTTGCTGATGCTGGATTAATACCCAATGTTAAACCAAGTATTACCAACAACAGCAGCACTACCTTCTTGTATGAGGCAGGTTTTTCAGTTCATCTGATCAAAGATATGGTCTATATATACGTTCCAATAGTGATGAGTGGTGATTTTCAGAATTATCTGCATGACACTTATGGAAATAAGAGTGCATTCTCACATGGTATATCTTTCACCATGATGTTTCAGAATATCAATTGGCTGCGTAGCCCTACCAGCTTGCTGAAAAAAGTAGTGAATTGATCATAACTATCGAAATAATAAAAGGCAGGGTATTGTCTTTTTCTGCGTAAAATATTGATATATAATTAAGTTGTCAAGAAGTCGAATTTATTTACATGGTATTTTTCTTATTTTTTAAAAATATATCATGAAAAAGTTTGTTTATTTAACAAAGAGTTATAAATTTAGGATAACTAAATAGCCTGATTATGACACACATATTACGCAAATCGTTTACTGCAGCCATGTTTGCAGTTGCATGCAGCAATATTGCACATGCACAAGGTACGATAATCACTGTAGCAGGGGTTGGTACCTCAGGTTATACCGGAGACGGAGTAACAGCTATCTCGGCTTCACTTAGTTCTCCAAGCGGTGTTGCCGTTGATGGATCAGGTAATATATTTATCGTAGATAAATTCAATTACAGAGTAAGAAAGGTTGATGTTACAACAGGTCTGATCTCAACCTATGCAGGCGGTGGTTCTTCTACAGCTTATGATATCGATGCTACAACAGCGATGTTCGAGATGCCTTACAGTATCTTCATTAACGGATCAGATGATATCCTCGTAACAGACCATTATTTTGACATGACCTTTAGTATAGACCATACTACCGGACATATATTTTCCCGTTGTGGCAGTCACTCGCAAGGATGTGACGGAGATGGAGGGGACGGAGAAAGTGCAAGAATGATGTTGCCTGCAGCTTCATGCGAAGATGCAGCCGGAAATACATACATAGCAGATCAGGGTTGTGGTAAGATCCGCATGGTCAATGGCGCTACCGGTCTGGTAAGTACATTAGCTTCTATATCAGGTCCTACTGCGGTGTTTTTTGACCCAAGTACTACAACAGATCTTTATGTAGCACAGATGTACACCCATCAGATAGTAAAGATCAATGTAATGACAGGTGTTACAACAGTAGTTGTTGGTACCGGTGTTTCTGGTAATACAGGTAACGTAGGTTATGCTGTAGATGCTACAATAGGTAATCCTGCCGGACTATTCATCGACAATCATCATGGTCTGTATTTTACAGATGCTACTTATCATGTGGTTCGTAAAGTAAATCTTACTACAGGTCAGATATTTTGTATCGCAGGTAATGGCGTAGCAGGATATACAGGCGATGGTGCGGCATCACAGTTAGCACAGTTGAACTACCCACAAGGAATATGGGTTGATAATTCAGGTAATATCTATATTGCTGACGAAGGCAACAATGTAATTCGTAAGATCAAACCAAAAGGCCCTAAGGCAAATGGTGCGATGACAGCAAATGGTGAGGTGAGCATCTATCCTAATCCGACATCAGGCACATTCACTTTGTTTACTGATGAAGAATTGAGCAATGCTACCGTTACTATTTTCAATGTACTTGGTCAGCAAGTGTATTCTACTACAGTAAGTGGTAATTCAAGCGTTATCGACCTGGGACATCAGCCTGCAGGAATTTATACCGTAGCCTTTAAAACGGCTTCAGGTATGCATACTGAAAAGCTTACTATTCAGTAATTGAATATAAATATCATTATTACAAATGCTCCCGGTGTGGAGCATTTGTTTTTTAAAGGGTTTTGAGTTAATTTGTAATACTATGTTGAGCACATTATTGACCCGGTCTTTATGCATTTTGATGGTATGTTCTATCTATACAACTGCCATAGCACAAAGTGGTTATATCACTACCATTGCCGGCAATGGGGTTACACAATATATTGGTGATGGTTATCCTGCCAATTCTTTATCTCTGGCTACACCATCAGGGATGTGTATAGATGGTGCAGGCAATGTACTGTCAACAGATTTTGCAAGTCACAGAGTCAGAAAGATAACACCAACAGATTCCATCTATACAATTGCGGCAACGGGTGTGCCGGGTTATTCAGGAGATAATGGTCCTGCAACCAATGCTAAAATGGACAGACCATATGGAATTGCAATAGATACTGCCGGCAACTTATATATTGTTGACATGTATGATGATGTGGTGAGGAAGATCACCAAAACTACCGGAACCATAACAACTATTTGCGGAAATGGTGCAGGTGGTTTTTTTGGTGATAACGGACCTGCTACAGCTGCACACATGGAACAACCAACAGGTATATGTATTGATGGTGATGGTAATCTATACATTGCAGACAAAGGGAATAGCAGAATACGTAAAATGAATACCACGACAGGTATCATCACAACAGTAGCAGGAAATGGCACTAATGGATATGGCGGAGATAATGGACCGGCAACGGCAGCAAAACTATCGAACCCGGTATCTGTATGTATAGATAATACGACCAATGATCTTTATATAGCAGATTTTAATAACCACCGAATAAGAATAGTAGATGGTACAACCGGTATTATTACCACTTTTGCAGGCAATGGCATAGCAGGATATAGTGGTAATGCAGGGCCTGCTGTAAATGCACAATTGACACAGCCTAATGGTGTGTTCATGAGCAAAAAAGGCAATCTCTATGTTTCTGACTATGGTAATAATGTGGTCAGGATCATAGATCAATTTGGTATAATCGGTACTGTAGCAGGAACCGGGAATTATGGATATACGGGAGATAACGGACCGGCACCATTATGTACTTTTATAGGTCCGCTTGCCGTATGTACAGATGACTCTGATAACCTGTATATTGCTGATGGTGGCAATTCGGCCATAAGGAAAGTGCAATATTCTCCGGTTGTTGTTTCATCGGTAACCAAGAACAGAAGCTTGCCTATATACCCAAATCCTACAACAGGTATATGCTATGTGGATGCTGTAGCAATAAATAGCACAACCAACCTGATGGTATGTAATACACTCGGGACGATAGTCTATAGCGAGCAAATGACAACATCAAAACATAGACTCGACCTAAGTGGTTTACCACCCGGTATTTATTATGTAAAAATAATGACCAATGATGTGGTAAGGGTAGGCAAAGTAGTGAAGGAATGATCATTATTTGCTCTGCAACCAGCATTTATGTAGTTGAAATACCTTTCATTGGCGTATTGGCATCCATTTACTCTTCCATGTCCAATTCGGTAATCAGATCATGACCACCAATAGAATGACCGAATCCAGCGGCAAAGAGTGACATATTTGCAATAGCCAATAAAGCATAAGCAATGCCAACTGCCATTAATAATGAATTAGCTGATTCGGGTCTTCCAAGATATCCGAGTAAGCATACTCCTAGCCCCAATACTACTCTTAAAATACGTCCTGCAACACTCGCCATAAATCTGAAATAGCTGTTCATAACACACCGTTTTTATTACTTATATAGACGGTAAAATGAGGTCGAATATTAGCCGCCGATCAACATTTAACATAGTGTTAGTAGTGGCAAAAACAGAGTCAAGTTAGAATGGTCTTTTATTGGTAATGAGCTACATTGAAAATTGCAATACTGACCCGGTACACATAAAGTACTAGTTAGCCGTAACACCTATATTGCGGCTACTGCCTTTTGCTAATTTCCAATAAAGGAAGCTGCCATAGATGACTGTTGCGGTGTACCAGAGTGCAAGTATCTTATCGGCATATATGATCTTATAATGTACAATGGGAAGGTAATTGGGGAAGCACTTATCCAGGCTGAGGAAATAAGGAATGGATGACAGGATGTAAAGTTTATAATTTTTTGAGACGACCGCATAAAAGAAGAAAAAGATGATGATAGGATTTGCATATCGTTCATGCATCTGGGTATTGAAATAGAAGAAGTACAGGCATAAAAGACCGGTACCCAGGAATATGTATTGGTATAATTGGGCGTCAGGTAATAGCCTCTTACTTCGTTGGTGCCATATGGTCTTTAACATTGGCCATAGTATAAATGCAGATGATGCACCAAACATAATGAGACCTGTAGTTTTATAAGAGATGAGAATAAATATATCCTTATCATTTATAAAATAATGGTTGGACGGAACAATGAGATACCAGATATTAAACGCACAGATAGTCAGCTTGTTATAAAGATCTACTGAATGTGTAGCATAAGATATCAGTTTGGGTATTCCACCATTACCCAGCCATGGTAATAATATCAAAAGCTGTAATACAGTAGCCGCGATTAGGATATAGATAATGGTTTTGAAATTGCGAATACTATACAGCAATACCAGACCAATAACGGGTAAAAATTCTATTGCCTGTGGCTTAGTATTGAGCGCCAATAAATAGAGTAGTACTGCGGGTAGAGGGTAGAGTAAGCCAATAACAATAGCGAGAAAACTAAGATTGGTATATATACTGTCGATCTGCCCCCACATCATAGAATTAAAGACGTAAGCAATGTTGATCAACAGGAAGAGATATGGTATCTTGAATGACAATATCTTTAGTCTGAAACAGCAAAGAACAAACAATGGTAGAAAGTCGAAAAAGACGAAGAGCATCTTTATCTGGTAGATGTGTGCTGTGATATTAGCAACAGAACCCTGCAACCAATCGAACACATACAAAGCATAAATATAAACCGGAAAGTAATTGATGACACCACCATCATAAGCACCGGCAAGACCATGCTCATGAATATGTAATGCCCAAATTCGCCAGAAATTCATGTCATAGTCCATAGAAGCCCGTGGCAGCAAAAAAAGATACAGCGCAAATATGAGCTGTATCTCTATGCGGTTTCGGGTGAGACCATTTTCATTTGTCATTTCTT
The DNA here is from genome assembly GCA_947447465.1 of Chitinophagaceae bacterium. Taxonomy (GTDB): domain Bacteria; phylum Bacteroidota; class Bacteroidia; order Chitinophagales; family Chitinophagaceae; genus Flavipsychrobacter. The sequence continues at coordinate 195,143 of CANFKE010000002.1, forward strand.
CTGTTGATTGGCCACTGCTGCTGGCGGCATAGACTGTGGTTGTAAAAAGCCCATAGCAGCTCCCATACCTTGCCTTGCCTGCATGTGTTGAGGGTTCAACTTCAGCGTCATGTTCCAGGCATCAACAGCATCTTTATACTGTTTGTTAGAGAAGTAAGCACCACCCAGGTTGTACCATAATTCTGCATTAGTAGAATCAATACTGATACCGATCTGAAATTCCTTTATTGCTTCAGGATATTTTCCAAATTGTCCATATTTATCCCAACCACTTTTAGTGTAGTAGTTGCCGAGCAAAGTATAAAGGTTTTTAAGGCTAGGGTAGTTGGGGTAATTAGCCTTAACACTATCCAGACAAAGTTTGGCACTATCCATCTGTCCAAGCTTATAATAGGCTATGCCCCTGTTGAGGAAACCTGCAACAAAGCCGGGATGTATCTCAATAGCTTTGCCTAAAAGACCAATAGAACCATGCAGTAATTTACTTCTCACGCTGTCATTTTTCTCCAGATCGCTCATGGTGATCATAGCAGCGGCCACATTACCGTTGACCAATACACTATTAGGTACGGTCTTAATATCCTGAAAGAATAACGTTTTATCATTTTTCCAGTCTGCGTTTCGGGTAATTGTCTTAAAGCCACAAAGGAAAATGATGATACCCAAAACGGATGCAAGTGCTGTCTGCGCATTGGCCAATGGCTTTATATAGTCCATTCCCTTTACCATGAAATAAGCGAGTACTATAGAGAAACCAACCGAAGAATGGAATATCAAACGTTCGCCCATAGTCGCACCAATATTGAAAACTAGATTATTAACCAATAAAAGGTGCAACATGTAAAATGCAATAGCAAAGCCAAAGATCTTATACTGCTTCTTAACAAATATAAAGATGAACATTGCCCCCATTATTGCCAAATGAACGATAATGGACAACCAAACCTTCAAGTCGCCAAATGAACTATATGGGATACTATTGTAAGAGTAGTCTGCTGAAAGCGGATGAGGGAATATCAGTAACTTAAGATAATTGAGCGTTGTTGATATCTCAGTAGCGATCTTCTGCGCATGACTGGCATAATAGTAAGGATTATTCAAAACCTCTTTTTCGGAATTTGCTCCTGTTGCTTTTATTGTATCCAGTATCTCAGGAATTGTGAGATTAGCAGAATCCTCAATACCTGCTACATGAATGGCCATTCTGATACGGATATAGATATACAGACCTATGACCAACATATAAGGAATGGTAGCAATAATGCTCTTTTTGATAGAATAGTCTTTGAACAAAAACAGCGATAATGGCAAAAGTATAGCCATTGTAATTGCATACTCTTTGGACAAGAATGCCAGGAAGAAGCAAACCAATGCCCCTGCCAGATAACCATATTGTTTCTTGTTTTCTTCAAATTTGAAAGCCAATATGAAAGTCAGGCACATAAAAAAGAGAGACATGATCTCGTCACGGCTTTTTACGTTGGCTACTACCTCGGTATGAATGGGGTGAATAGTAAACAATACTGTAGCTACCAGAGCCATTAAAGGATTGTTTCTGAATACTATATAACGCAAGAAGTAAAGTAAAACGACCGCCAGTCCCATGTACCAGAATACATTGAACAGGTGGCGAATATGCATATCACGTACCAACTTCTGTTCAGCGGGACCACGAATGCCATAGGATATGTTTTGGGCCAGTACACTGTCCACTTTTTCTTTGGGTACTGCTCCAAAAAACTGCTGTTCTATTGCAAATGTGGCGATAGAAAGTGGTCTGTAACGACCTCCAGAGAGCTGATTAACGGTGTTCAACTGGCGGTAATAACTGGCGTAGGCATCTTCTGTAAATATGCTGTGCAGACCAGCCAGACCTTCCTGTACAAATTCATTTTTTACGATAACGATACCATCATCGTGAGCAAATTCATTGGACCAGGTATTGATATAAAAAATGAATGCAAGTAATGCGACTATTATTGCCTGCACCTTGAAATCATATATTGAGAAAGACATAGGTGCCGCCGGGTCAACGACCAATTGGTCATTATCTGCAACAGGTTCTATGCTATTATTAATTTCGTTTTTAAGGTTGCTCTTATTCTTTTTGGCCATGTTTGTAATATGCTACTCAAAAGTAATTATTTTAATTCATTGCTCTGCAGCAAAATGATCATGTCATTATTAGCTTAACATACACATTATGTAGTCCCTTCAATACATTGTAATCAGTGAATCAACAACCGGTAAAATCTTCTATCACCTGTATCAATTCTTTAGTGGCCTTATCCAGATCATCGTTGATGATGATCCGTTCGAATTGGGCCGCGAATTTCAACTCATGTTCTGCCTTATCAATTCTTTCTTCAAGGGTCTGAGGTGTTTCTGTGCCTCTTGCTATCAACCTCTTTCTTAGTTCATCGATGGAAGGAGCTTCGATAAAAATAGTCCGGGATATGCCGGGAAACTTATTCTTAATTGCTAATGCGCCCTGTACATCAATATCTACTAATGGAGATTGGCCATTGTCCCATATACGTTGTAACTCACTTTTCAGAGTGCCGTAATATTTACCTGTATAGACCATTTCCCATTCAATGAACGCATCTTCAAGTATGAGCTGTTTGAATTCGGCTTCGGTGTAATAATAGTAATCTTTACCATGCACCTCGCCGGGACGGGGCTGGCGTGTACATGCTGATATAGAGAATGCCAATTGCGGACAATTTGCCAGCAAACGTTTTACCAATGTTGTTTTACCCGAGCCTGATGGAGCTGTAATTACTATGATCTTACCTGTAGCCAATGTGAAGTGGTGATTTCGTGCGAATTAAGCAAAAAAAAATGACTTTTTTGTAAACCCGGTCATAAAGGTTGTTGCTGAGTGCGCAACAGCGACAAAAAGACACCAAACGAATACGTCCCGTGAGGATGTCATTGTTCTTCTTTCAAGCGCATCATGATGACAGGCTTACCATGACATTCGGGTGTGGATCTATAAAAGTGGCAGTTTTTCGTAAAAGTGGCAGTTTTGTGAGTTGTATTTCGGCTGAAATGCTTTGTGGTATTGATATTCGAGGTGTTTTAACAAATTGCTACATTCTGCCACTTTCTGCCACTTTTTGCCACATTCTTCCACTTTTTTTAAAAAAGTGGCAAAAAATTATTCACTTCTTAAAGATGATCTGCCTGATGTGAATGTAATGGTTCGTCCTTCGAGTGCCTCAGGATGACAGGCTCACCATCACATTCGGGATAGTCGCTGAATCGGGTGCAAATTAATATAGGGATTCAGGTTCTGCAAATAAACATATCCACATTTTTATGAATTGCGCATCGTAAATCATGGATCATCAATGAGTAAGAGAGGGCTATTTGAAGTATAGAATATTTTTTATTTTCAGGTAATTTATCGGATGGCACTTTGGGTTTCAAAAACACATCAATTACTATACGAAGTATAGAATACCCAGCCGAACTGAGATAGCTGCTGTATTACCTTATAACAAAAGATCCACGGCATGAGGCCGTGGATCGAGATTGAAAACAAAATGTGATCATGACATTTTAGCAATAGACTGCTTGTATAATTGATAAAAGAACAGGGGCAAGAAGACGAAGTTGAGTACCATCATACCCAGCATGGTCTGAATGTTGGCTGATGGGAAAGACAATATTTTGAACATGCTCCCCGAGGATATCAGAACACCGGCAACAAAGCCTGCCAATACCCTTACCTTGTAACCAGCTTCATAGTTTTTCATATACTTGACAGCGTTGGTCAGCATGGCAGTAAGGGTGATGATAAGAGCTCCAAAGCCTGAAAACAGCGTAACACTTGCGCCCGGCCAATGAAAGATCTTGAACATTAAACCCATTGAAATAAGGAATGCGGCAGCGAAGCCGACCCCATAGATGATCCTTTTCATGTTAGTTTGTTTTTTAAAGGTTAAGAGAAAAAATAGTTCCTCCTGTATCTCTTGGCTGCCATTTGGCGTAATGGCCATAAACGCCTGTTGATATGCTGCTTCGAAATCTATGCTTTGTGCATCCATCGCTTCTTCTATGAAACAACAATAATGGTCAAGTAATCCCTGCTGCAGGCCGGGATCAATGTTATTATCCAGGTTTATACGTTCCAAGATAATATCTACTTGTTCATCAGTTAGTAGTTGCATAATTAGTAAGCGGTTGGGAGGTGACTAAACTATGTATAGTGTTGAGGAATGTCAATAATTCATCAACAGATCTTTGCGCTGCGTTCTTGCCGGGTTGAGTCAAGCTATAATATTTACGAACCCTCTTACCGATAAATACTTCTTCGACAGTGACAAGACCATCAGCTTCTAACTTATGAAGAGCAGGGTAGAGCGACCCCTCTTTTACCAGTATCGTTCCATCGCTCCTATCTTTTACCATTTGGGTGATCTCATAACCATACATCCTATCTTTCTGTTCCAGTAGTCTGAGTATTATGGTACCCAATGTCCCTTTTAATAATTCGCTTTGATTCATAGCCTTTTGTTGCATTGTATTGTAATGCATCATAAAGCTATGTATAAAATTTGAAACAAAAAAATAGTGCAGAAAATATTTTCTGCACTATTGAATAATCAATTATTAAAGAATTAGTTGACCAGCATCTTTTGAATAATGATCTTATCTGCAGTGTGCAGGGTAACAAAATAGATGCCTTTTACTAAACCTGTAGCTACAGCATATTCTTTATTGGCTACTACATCCAATTTCTTAACCTGCTGACCTAAGATGTTAGTAATAACTAACAGCGCCGATGTATTGTCGTTAGCGGTATAATTAATGCTGAATTCACCATTGTTAGGGTTAGGGAAAATGTTCAATCCAACAGGTGAAATATTGTTATTGCTTATTCCTGCTGCAGAATCGCAATTAACTATTGAAACAGCCATAGAATCGAAGTAAGATCCACAAGCATTGGTAACCGCATAATAGATCGTTACTGTACCAGCCTGATAAGCCTGGAAAGTGCCGTTAGGGAAAGCGATGTCTGCAATTGTAGCGTCAGAAACAGTCCATGTGCCGCCACGAGCAGTATCTCTGATACGGAACAGCGAATCTCTGCAAACAATGCCAGGGCCCATCAATGGTCCGGCTGCAATGTTCACTCTGATGCGTAATCTTACGCTATCGGGGCAGCTACCTGTAGTGATGGTATATACTACACGGGTCATACCTACCGCAACACCTGTAACGACACCTGTAACTGAATCTACAGTGAAGATCGCAGGGTTCTGAGAATGCCAAACACCTCCACTTACACTATCAAAAAGGGCGAGTGTGCTACCGAGGCAAACACTATCGCCACCTGTGATGATACTTGGGTGAATTGATGTATTGACCGTAAAGATGTGCATATTTGAACTGTCCAATACTGTATCGCCGGCAGCGTTGGTGAGATAACAGAAAACAGTGTCACCATTTGCCAATGCATTGTTGGCATAAAAAGGACCCACACCACCTACTACAGTGCTGTTGTGTATCCACTTGAAGCGGAGTGTAGTATCTAAAGTAGTAGCATGAAACACTACATTGGTACCTGCACAAATGGTATCGCCATGATTAGCAGTGACCGTAACCGTTTGACTTTTTGAAGAAAGTGCGCTAAACAAAAGCGACACAATAAGGCTTAACTTAACTAAGTATTTCATTTCTGCGATTTTTTTGGCAAAAGTACTTAGTAATTTGAATGTTACGATTACATTAAATCTAAATGTGGAGAAATATCTGTTAAAAGGGAGTAATAAAATCCTGTAAACGTGAGAAAGAGAGATCGCGATCAGAAATAACCGGATGCTCTACACCCCAATCTAACCCTATACTGTCGTATCTGATGCCGGTGTCGCATGTCCGTTCGTATTCCGATGTTACGAGATAATAGGTAATGGCATCATCGGTCAATGATCTGAATCCGTGAGCGAAACCTTGGGGGATATAGAAAGCTTTATGATTGGCCTGAGAAAGTTCCTGTGCAAAATACTGTCCATAAGTGGCAGAATTTTTGCGCAGATCCACAATAACATCGAGTATGGCACCCTGCGGACAAAACACGATCTTGGCATGTTGATAAGGAGGCGTTTGGAAATGCATACCTCTGATCACATCTTTTTTAGATATGGAGAAGTAGCTTTCTTTCAGCTCAAAATCAATTCCTGCAGCCTTTAATGTGGTGTCGTGGAATGTCTTTACAAAAAGCCCCCGATGATCTGATGGTGCAGGCAATGTAATTATCTGTGCGTCCTTTAAGGGCGTTGATTCAAATATCATTTATTGAGCTGTTTTACGGCATTTTACATAATAGCCGGAAATGCTGCGCGTGAGCGACCCGGGTATAATGTGAAGTAATGAACGAACATGGATCACTCTCCGAAGTACTTTTTGATCTGCGCCATGCACTTCTCATGAGCTGTTGCAGACTTATCGGCATACCACTGTGCTGTCCATTGTATGGCTGTACGAGCGTCAAGAACGGGCACCAGACCAATATCGTGAGCCACTTTAGCACTATCTAATAAGAGCAGTTTAGCCTCATGAGGCGCACCTTCTTCGGCTGTTGACCTGTAACTGCCATGACCATAACATTCGATGAAGATCTTTGTCAGGTCTTCAACAGTGAGCATATCGTCGGGGTTAGGCCCCATATTGTAAGCGGTGCTTAATAGAGTAGGGGATTCGCTCATTTTAGCAGCCAACAGCAAGTAGCCACCCAATGGCTCTAATACGTGTTGCCAAGGTCTGATAGAATTAGGGTTGCGCAATCCTACGGTTTCGCCAAAGGATATTGAACGGACAATATCGGGAATGATACGATCATCAGAAAAATCTCCTCCACCTATCACATTACCTGCTCTTGCAGCCGCGATAGATTTTTTGTGGTTGATATAATCAGCAGGATTGAAAAATGAACGACGGTAAGAGTCGATAATGATCTCTGCCGCAGCCTTGCTTGCTGAGTAAGGATCATAACCACCTAACTTATCATCTTCTTTAAAAGGAAGTCCGCGTTCCGGATTATCATATACCTTATCGGTAGTGATCATAACAGCAACACATGGCGTTGACAGACTACGGATGGCATCTAATACATGGGCAGTACCCTGTGCATTGACCCAAAAAGTATAAGCAGGCTGACTGTAGCCGCGCCTTACCAATGGCTGTGCCGCAAAATGGAAAATAAAATGAGGTTCAAATCTGACGATCTCGGTCTTTAATCGATTATCGTCGCATATATCTGCAATTACAGAGGAGTAGCATAACTTATCTCCTTCTATCAAATTATAGAGGTCGCCTGTTTTTTCGGGAGCCAGAGCATAACCTTTTACCTGAGCGCCCAGTGAATGCAGTATCTGCAACATCCAGGAGCCCTTGAAGCCTGTATGGCCGGTAAGGAATACACGTTTGCCTTGAAAAACGGAGCGTAAATATTCGGTGGTTACCACTTTTTCCATATCGGATCTGTTTGCCAGAGGTTCTCTAATTCTTCTTTATCACGCAATGTATCCATGCACTTCCAGAAATCGTGGTGACGATAAGCACCTATTTGTTTATCTGCCGCCAGATCGTCCATTGGCTGACGCTCCCACATGATATCGTCTGCATCATCGTGCAGGTATTTGGCAATTTCTGGTTCTACCACAAAGAAACCACCATTGATCCAGGTGCCTGAATCAGCGGGTTTTTCTTCAAAGCTATCTATGGTACCATCGTCTTGCATCTTGATGACGCCAAAACGGCTGGTAGCCTGAATAGCTGTCATAGTGCATACTTTACCGCTCTCTTTGTGAAATTTAAGCAGTGCGTCGAGATCTACATTACATACACCGTCACCATAGGTGAGCATGAATGTTTCGTTGCCTACATAAGGAAGTACCCTTTTCAAACGGCCAGCGGTCATAGTATCGAGACCGGTATCGATCAATGATATTTTGAAAGGCTCGGCAGAATTGCGATGTACCTCTATAGCATTATTGGCCAGATCGACCGTGATATCTGCATTATGGAGGAAATAATTGGCAAAGTATTCCTTTATCATCCAAGCTTTATAACCCAGACAGACCACAAACTCTGTGTGACCATAAGCAGCATAAATCTTCATTATATGCCATAAAATGGGCTTACCGCCTATTTCGATCATAGGCTTAGGACGTAGAGAGGATTCTTCGGATATACGGGTACCCCTGCCTCCTGCAAATATGACTACCTTCATAACGACAAATATATACAATACATTGATGCCCTAAATACTTAACAGGTTAATAAATGTAAAAAGGTGGGGGAAATGAGAACGGAGCACCTTCGCTCAAGAAGCTATAGCTGGTGAAAGGGGGAAAGAGAACGGGGTGTTTCGCTCTCGCTTTGCGCACCCGCTCTCTTTTTTATGGTCTTGCCTAACGAATTGTGGAACGGGTTAATAATGTTTTCATGCAGATATTCGCTTTGAAATTAGTTTAGAGTAATAAATCCCTTGCATTATATCGCACCTTCGAAACAACATTGGGGTATAAATTTTAGATGGCAACAATAATATTCAAACAAAAATGCAAGAGCTAAATTTATCCTTTTTGTATCGAATAGATTGAGGTAGTTCAACTGCAGAGTCAATAAGTTATTGATACAGGATCTTTCCGCTTATCATAGACTTGTCATCAAAAATGACTTTATAAATATAAAGGCCCTTAGCGCAGAAAGAGATATCAACAGCGATATGGTCATCAACGGAAACGATTTTTTTGCCCAAGAGGTCAAATACCTCTATGGCATAATGAAGGTTTGAATTTATTTTAGGCATAAATACCCCATTTGAACTTGGATTGGGTATAAATGAGCAGCTTTTTTTCTCATTCTCCTGACCTGAAACATTTTCAGAAATTATCCAGATATCGTCGTTAATACTGTTTTTCCAAACAGGCATGCAATTCGCCCCGTCCCATTTTATGATTTTAATAGCATCACGCCTGATCAAATAGTTTGACATATATGTATCACTGGTAGAAATACCTACTGTATAATAATTGGATCCGTATGCTGTTCCTGCAATCAGCCTTGCAGAATCTGTGTTATAACAATGAAAATTTCCAGATGGATTGAACTTGGCAAAATAGGATCTAGATGGATTGGTCACCAACGTTGACAGACCGCTGCCATTAAAATAGTAGATACTATCGCTAATGTCACCAACAATGAAGGTATTATCATTGTTATCTGCAGATACTGAATATAATCGGTTGTCCAGCGATGTTGTCGATAATAGTTGGTTATACTGGTACCAGTTTGCATTACCGTTGTTAATATCGGTATTGCCAAGGTATGGAGTGACAACGTTTGAATTGGTTACTACAATGCCAGATGGTCCTACATGAACAGTATCTCTGAAACTACCGCCAACATATAACTTTTGTGCCTTTGAAATGCAGGCATCAGACAGATAGGAGTGGGTAGCTCCGCCGGGGCCGCCGAACCAACTATCCAGATAGCCCTTGAGAAATACAGGGTTGCCATTACTGTCTAGTTTAGCAAGGAATGGATAGAAACCTGCGCAGCTAAAAATGTCGCTGCCAAAAGCAATTGTATTATCTGTCATTCCGCCAACAAAAGAATTACCAAGTGTGTCTGTTGTAATGAAATAGCATTCCTGTAGGCTGATCGTATAACCAGCAATAGATGAAGCGATCTCTTTTATCCACATAGTTGTTCCATCTGGCCGCATTTTTACTACAAAAGTCTTAAATGATGTGCTGTCGCAAGAATGGATTGAGACTGTGTCAGAAGTTACTGTGTCGCTGAAAGTGCTTGCGTAGTAGATGTTATTTCTGCCATCTACAGATATATCTGTTTCTGTAAAGTATGGGCTGCCTATATGTTTTGCCAGAATAACATTTCCGCCGGTGTCAAGTTTCAATATGTTAGGCCGGTAGTAAGATGTACCTCTGTATATAGTATTGTCTCCGCTTGCCATGGAAATAATGACATTGTTTTCATTGTCTAGTAGGACACCATTTTGGAGGATTTGATATTGCAGATGCAGATGTACTGAGGCGCATGATGTCTGGTAAGGGCCGTGATAAAAGACACCTTCTGGAAATCGAAGATAAGTATTACGCCAACTGTAGGGAATTCGGCTACCCTGATGCTATAGCTAAAGAAGTATGGAGACAAATTGAAAGTTTTGCCGGATACAGTTTCAGTAAAGCGCATTCGGCATCATTTGCCGTTGAGAGCTTTCAGAGCCTATACCTAAAAACATATTACCCCATCGAATTCATGACCGCTGTAATCAACAACTTCGGTGGCTTTTACTCAACCAAAGTGTATGTCAATGAAGCTAAGAAGGCTGGAGCAACAATACATCTGCCATGTGTGAACAATAGCAATCACTATACTGTGTTGAAGGGCACAGACCTTTATTTAGGCTTCGTTCATATAAAAGACGGAGAAGCCTCTTTGATGGAAAGAGTAGTAGCAGAACGCCTAGCAAATGGCCTGTACGTTAATATGGAAGATTTTGTAAGCAGAACAAGTGTGCTACTTGAGCAACTGGTGGTACTTATACGCATCGGGGCATTTAGGTTCACC
>CANFKE010000003.1 GCA_947447465.1 Chitinophagaceae bacterium
CCTCCCATAACATACTGATCTACCTTTACCTTTCCTGAAATATCTGCACCCGATGATGTCAAGGCGGCTATACGAGCTGTGGAGAATGTATCGGTAGAGGCTAACTCCAGGCTATCGTTAGTGGTCAATGTACCTGAAGTGATGGTAATGGTATTTCCAATGATAAGGCGTGAGCCAGTATCTATAGAAGCACCATTGCTATTATTCAATTCCAGATTATTGGTTGTACCAATACCGGAAATATGCTGAAGAGTCGTTCCGCTCAAGACAACTTTACCGTTACCATGAATTTGATTATTATTCGTAAATGTCCCCTTAACATCGACCTTTCCGCTACCATCAATTACCAGAACACCGGTATTGCTTAGGGTCAGATTCTTTGTTGTTGCTGAAAATGTGGAAGGAATGAGCGGATCGAAGCCACTAGCCGCGGCTGATATCATTACATCATCAACAATTGTAGGCACAAAACCGCAACTCCAGTTGGTGACTGTATTCCAATCTGTTTCATGTCCTATTGTACCTCCTACCCATGCCATAGGAGTAGGATCGATAGTGATAGTCGTACCAACTGCACTAGTACAAACTGCATTGTGTGCATCTATGATCAGATAATTGCGCGCTGTATTGAGTACTCCGGTACTCAAATTGTGTGTAGTACCACTGAATGTGAAACTTGTTGCACTTCCACCATTTACCGAATACGCTACAGTTGCGCTGTCGGTACCGGTAAAGTCAATACTGCCTGCATAGCCAACACATGGGATATTTATAGCTGAAACAGCAACCGCTGGATTGGCATGAACAATGACATGAATAGGATAAGACGGACCTGCACATGCACCATTAGCTAGTGTCAGCACACCATCAAACGATCCTGCTCCACCTGCGGGATTGAAGTTCAATGTCACTGAAGAGCCTGAAAGTGCAGCACCTGTAATATCACTGAACAGACCATCGGAATGAGCGATAGCATTCCATACAACACTATATGATGAAGGTGCTCCTACAATACTACTCAACCATATAGATGCTGATGTTGTTGGCTGACAAATATTTGGCATAGCAGCACTTATAGATGCAGATGGGTTGGCATTTGTAGTAACAGTTGTTGTAGCAACTGCAGCAACGCAACCTGTTCCGTTATATCCTACTGATACGCTGTAAACATTAGCAGATGCCAATGTTGGAGTGAATACCGGAGATATAGCAGATGTACCTGTAGTTGTCGCTATAGCTGCCCCACTCCAAGTATATGTCCCTGTTCCATATCCGCCGACCGTAGTTGCTGTGATCGTTAAACTCTGACCCGCACAAAGACTTGTAACTGACGGCACAACACTAAGAATAGAGGGCTGTGTAGAAACAGTGTATATAGCTGCTGTCTGTACAGGAGTTGTTACTACGCAGCCATTACCGGAGTAAGCTAATGTAACACTAAATGCACCACTGGATAAAGAAGAGACCGTTGGATTCAATACTGCCGATGTTGCTCCTGTCCCTGTTGTAGCTATAATACCTGGCCCCGACCAAGTATAAACAGGCGTACCCGCACCACCAGTTGCATTTGCAGTCAACGATATTGCAGCACCTGAACATAATATCAAATTAGCAGGAAGTAATGATAACGCTGTAACCAGCGGTTGAGGAGATACTGTAAATACAGATGCTGTAGCAAATGGTGCACTTGTCATACAATTCACCCCATCATAACTGACGGTCATACTATATGCGCCAGACACACTACTTGTCACCGTTGGTGTCAAAAATGGCGATATAAGAGTCGAACCTGTAGTAGCTACTATACCAGGTCCTGACCATGTATAAGTAGGTGTTCCGGCACCACCTGTGGTAACTCCGGTGAGTGTAATAACACCACCGCTACATATTGATGTATTACCGGGAGTAACAGACAGACCGGTAACCGATGGCTGTGGTGCGATTGTTATAGTAGCAGGGGTGGCTTGTGTCTGCTCAACAGGTGAAATATTCAGACAGGCAACAAGGGCTCGATAATAGGTTGTTGTAGTAATTGTTGGTGAATAAGTAATGTTTGTTGCACCATTGATTGACGACCAACTACCGGTACCTGTAGCAGAAGATTGCCACTGATAGTAAGCACCTGCACCTGTTGTAGCGGTATTGAGTGTAATAGTCGGAGAACCGGAAACACAATATGCTGCTGTAGATGCCGACAATGTACCCGGATCAGTCGAGGTACAACCTGAAGGATTCACAGTGATCTCATTGACTCCCATATCAGGATAGTTTGCATCACGCGTATTACAGCTGATATCTGTAGTCACGGTTGGCGCTACTGACACACCGGTATTATTCAAAAGATAATTGCTATTACTTGTTGTAAGGCTCAGATCAACCGGAGATGATATGGAAGTAAACACCGGCATTACACTGATTGACCCCCTCGGAGTTGAAATAGGTAAGGTCACAGCAGGGTATCCTAATGGCGCATCCTTACCCGACGCTGTATTCCAGGCGGCTATAGATGTATAGTATCCTGCAGGCGTTTGTAAATTACCATACCCAACAAGATTGCCACTAGCTGCATACAAGTCATTGCTTGCAGATGTAAGGCTTGAATATGTTGAATAAGCAAATCCTACTGCACTCCTTGCAGATCCTGACGCATTATTGTTCACTATAACATTGTTTTTAATGTTGATGATAGAACTTGCACCGGAAAGTGCCAGACCAAAACCAGGGACAGTTCCGCCGGTTGTAGTATTAGCAAGGTAGATGGAATTATGATAGATATTGGTTGTTGAACCTGCTACACCACCTATAAAAATACCCGCCCAAATATCGTCTGGGGTAGCTTTACTCCATACACCACTGACCATGTTATTGGCAATAGTACTGGTTCCGGTCGTAGCTCCACCCACGGCGATACCGACAGCGCTCCAACTTGCAGTAGTAGATATGTTATCCACCTTATTATTTGTAATTGTAGCATTAGTTACTTCATAAGTACCCGTAGCTGAATACAAAATGTTATTATCCCCAAAACCGACATTGATAGCTACAATATCCGTACTGGCTGTACTAACCATGTTATTAATGGTATTACCGGAGATCGTAACACCATTATCATTGCCTACAAGTATACCATTCTTTCCTATTCCTGAAGTAACAGTCATAACGTTCTGGTTAATGACAGTACCGGTATTCTTGACTGATGAACTTGCACCCATTGAGTAAATACCATGTTGCACTAATGAAATATAGTTGTTCTCGATTCTGTTATTGTTATTACTATTACCGGTACCTGTTATAGAAATTGTAGCACCGGCAGATCCAATACCTACTAAGGTTGTTGTAATAGCATTACCTGTAACTACACAATTCCTGATAATGTTGTTATTAGAACCCGCACCCATCCAGATGACCGCACTTGATGTTCCCGTATTAGTATTAGTGATAGTCATATTTCTCGTAGCCACCACTGATGGACATAGGCTGTTAGCGACGGGAACGTTGGCACCATCGATAATGATATATTTAGCATTCGCCGTCAGAGATATTGTTGCTCCAGAAGTATTACAAGTAATAGTTGGAGAGACACCAGTATTCGGCATGATGGTCAATGTTTTTGATGCGCTTGAACCTGCATTTGCCGAGATCGTAAGTGGTGTTGATGACAAATTATAGAGCGCATCTGTCAATTTAAGTACTACCGGACCTGATAGACACGTAGTATTGGCAAACGCTGTAACAGCACTTTGAAGACTTGTGAATGTTTGTCCTGACCCTACCAAATAAATACCTGTAGAAATAGAGGTATTGAATGAGTATGGTACTGGCGCGGCCACTATAGAACTTACACTAGGTGCCGAAACTCCACTTGGAAGCGAACCTACCGACGCAGGACTAGACTGATCCTGAGCCACCACATAGTAGTATATAGTTTCATTTCCTACTAATCCTAAAGTTGCAGCAGTAATGGTAAAGCTCCAGGTACTGGTACCGCCCACTGAAGTAGAACCACTAACGTAAGTACCTGCATTAGAATACCAACTAATATTGTCTTTACTGAAATACACACGTGGTGCATTCGTTACATCAAGAGCTGAAGGCGCTGCCCCTCCTATTGTTATGGTAGCTGTAAATGTCTTATCAGTAGGACAATTACCTGTCGCCGTAATAGGTGTATAGGCTATGGTTGGCGGAGGAGCCGATCCATTGAACTCATTGATACCGATATCAGGTGTTGAAGCATCACGGACAGCGCATCTTGCATCAGTAGTATATGACAATACTGTTCCGGCGTTATTGATCGGAATATTTGCTGTTGCATAAGACAATCCCAGATCAGGAACAGATGTAGTAGGATTATTGAATACCGGAACTGCAAGAATGGAATTCATATCCTGAGTGCTGCCGGAACCTGATTGCCAAGTAGCTATAGATGAGTAGCTGCTCGTTGGCGCAGTTAAAGAGCCAACAACAACAAATACAGGTGAAGCGCTACTATCTCTCAAAACATTATAATTTGAAGTGAGACTGGTATAAGATGAATAAGCAAATCCTAATGCTCTTGAAGAATTGGCTGTACTATTAGTCATTGCATTGACAAGGATATTGTTCTTGATATCTATTGGAGAAGCAACTCCCGAAACCGCAAGCGCAAAGCTTGGATTTGTTCCACTTCCAGGTGTTCCGGTCAATGCTACAGTGTTATACCAGATATTATCAGCAACACCTGAAGTGATACCTGAAAGGAAAATACCCGCTGTAATGTCTGAACCATTTGAAACACTCAATGGCTTATAAACACTGTTACCTACAACTATGTTGGCAGTACCGGCAGCACTACCCGCCACAGCAATACCTACTGCTGATTGTGCACCAACTGATGCTGATGAAGTGATCGTTCCTACTATATTATTTTCAATCATAGCATCCGATACTTCATTACCGGTAACCGATGTAGTTGTAGCAGCAATTGAATTATTGGCAAACCCTACATTGATACCCACTACATCTCGTCCGGATGTAGAGCTGGCAACTCCTGTTACAACATTTCCTCTGATATTGATACCACTTTCAAATCCAACTAAAATACCATTATTGCCGACCGAAGTGATCATGTTCTGATTGATAACAGTACCGGTGTTTTTTGTACCCGCACTAGCCCCCATTGAATAAATACCATTCTGCACACCTGAAATTGCATTATTCACAATGGAGATATTGTTATTGGACGATCCGGTACTATTCAATGCAATAGTTGCACCACCCGATCCTATACCCACAAGTGTTTGCCCTGCGCCACTTCCGGAAATATTACAATTACGAACACTGTTATTATTGGCTCCTGAACTCATCCAGATAACAGCACTACTTGTTGATGTGTTGGTATTTACTATAGATAGATTTCGCGTAGAAACGGAAACCGGACAAACTGAATTGACAACAGGATTGTTGGAACCTTCAATGGTCACATACTTTCCGTTTATACCTAACAGCGCAAACGAAGTACTACCACTAATAGTTGGAGAAACACCGGATGCAGGTCGGATAATAAGCGTATTTACTGCACTTGCCGCAGCATTGCTACTGATCGTTATCGGGAATACCTCATTAGGATAGGATGCGTCTGTCAGCTGAAATACCACAGGCCCGGAAAATGACGTTGCACAATTATATAGCGCAACTGCTTGTGACAAAGTAGTGAACTGCTGTCCGACACCTACTGTATACGTACCTCCAAGGCTATTTACTGTTTTGACAGTAGCTGAAACGGGTGAGCTGCAACCGGTATTATAGGTGATCGTAATAGGCATACTTAATCCTGTTGCAGCAACAGAGGTAACTACTCCGGCACTTGATACGGTCACATATCCCGATGGAGATACAGACCATGCAGTAGCACTGGCAGGATTACCACCTCCCAATGTATAAGTGGCAGATGCGCATATGGTCGTATCTGAAGGGGTGATTGGTGAAGCGATTGATGGATATACAGCAACTGATGGAGTTGTAGCTGTAGCAGCGCAAAAAGGTGACGCCAGCGGATCGCCCGCAACAGTTACAGTATAGATTCCTGCACCGGCCGTTGGTATATTAACATAAGTGGCATTGGCCGTATATGCTGCGGCTGTCGCATTAACACCTGTATTCACATAACCTCCCGGGCCTGCCCAGGAATAGTAGTTATACCCCGCTGTTGCGGGTGATGACGATAGTGTTAATGTCGTACCCTGACAAATTGCCGTTGAGCTGGCACTAGCAATACCTGCTGAAGGTGTTTTACATATGGCTATATTATCTACAAATATCAAAGATGAGTTAGCATTGGAAACAGCATCCATCTGAATATAGTAAACACCACTGGTAGTTATTGTGAAACTCTGAGCAACTCTCGTCCACGAAGCAGCTGATGTGGCCAAACTGCTAGCTGTATAGGTACCATAGGTTGTTCCTGTAGGCGTTGCAGATGAAGTAGCTGGCAATGTATTCGCATCTGTCACATATGCATTGAGATTCCAACGATATGCGCCGCCCGAACTGGCCCAGTCTTGTCTATGCTCAAAACCCAAAGTATATGTACCGGGTGTCAGGTAAACTCCCGGAGATACCAACCAGTTATTAGCATTTGTATTATTTGTATATGTAGTATTCTTTCCTACAAAAACAAAATCCCATAAGCCATGGCTTGGCGACATCGTATACGCCGCTACCGGTCCGCTTGGCGATGTTGCATTACCATATTTGGGCGTATAGGTTCCTGAATTGGCCGTAGCAGACCAACCGGATGGAACATTATTCTGTGACGAAATAGTCTCAAAACTCTCAAAATACGGCTCACCGAAAGGTACATAGAAAGCGGTCAATGTTGAACTTGCTCCGCAAGTAGCAGTATTGGCTACAACATTGGCATAATACTGTGTACCCGGAATAAGACCTGTAAAAAGATAGCTTACAGGCGTTGCGTCAGCAGAGGTCCATGTTACAGCAGGAGATCCTGTACCCGCACTATTGGTATATAAATTGACAGTATAATTTGCTGTACCCGATACGCCCCCTGACCAGTTCACCTGTGCCTGACCCGGCAAGATTCCACTCACAGTTGGTGCAGAAGGTGGATTTACACAAGTAGTGAACGAAGTAACACCGGGTGAAGTGGTTTTATAATTTGGTTGTGTACCTATACAGTACACCCCGTTATAAGAATACATAAATACATTGTAGGTAGTAGCAAACGCAAGACCCGCCGAAGCACTGGTGGTGAGCGAGACCGAAGACCCCGCAGCTACTTTTGCAATAACAATACCACCTCCTACAGATGCACCTATCGGATAATTTGTTCCTGATACCGGAGCTGATGACAATGTGGCAGCAGAAGAAGCCACAACAAGATAAGAATCAACTGCCGGCGATGGAGGTGTAAAAGATATGGTTGTTGTTGTACCTGTAACAGCACCACACGACAATGCAGTTGGTGATCCGAGAGGAACAGAACATGGCAAATATTGCTCCACTTTTATATCATCCAGATATAATCTGTTCTCGTTAACTAAACTATTACAATGGAATCCATAATAGATATATCCCGAAGTGGTAGCTAAGAAACTTACAGACTGAGTGTTGAGTGTGGTATTCGTTACAGAGGTATTTGAATATAAACTTGTAGTCATTCCCGATACTGTATTTGAAGCACCATACTTCACCTCAAAACTTTCAGGGTATGTAGTACCGCCATTATTACCATAATTAAAAGTGAGCTTATAAGTGTTGCCTGCTGTGCAATAAATTGCCGGTGTAAATATCCAATCATCGGCAGGTAATGAAGAATTATATCTGTATGATAGCATATTAGGAGAACTGCTGCCTGTAGTAGTAGCCGCATAATTCGCCCATTGAGATGGAGCTCCGTCATTATTAACGTCTGCAATGGTCCAGCCACATGGCAACGCAGGTGCCGTCAATGCATCGAAATTCTCTGTATAAGGGAATGTAGTTATCGGGGTAAAGGTCAATGGCTGTCCGGTAGCTTGTATAGCAGGAGAAGATGCACAGGTTATTTCACACTTATAATAAGTAGTACCCTGTGTGCTGTAATTCAAACTATATGTACTTGATGTGGCACCGATAACATTACTATATGTAATATTATCTGATGACGATTTCCATTGATAGCTCATTCCTGAATAACCCGAAGTAGCAGTAGCGTCAAGTGATAAAGTTGTAGGAAATGAAACACAACTTGAACTTGTTGTTGCCACCACATTACCGGGTGATGGCGTACCCGAACATGGCAAACTACCTGTACCGGTCAATGTAATGGACGCAGGAGCTGATAGTCCGCCTCCGCTGATGGTGATCGTACCATTATAGGCTATCAATGCAGACGGAGAGAACTTTACTGTAAGTGTAGTAGAAAGCGCACCGCCTGTGTAATTCAATGTGAGCGGATTAGAAAAAGCACCACCCGATGACAATGTATATCCCGCTGGCGCATTGACCGAAAGCGTTCCTGTAGAACCTGATAAAGCTACTCCGGTTATAGCAGAAGATAAGGTCACACTAGTACCTGTATTCACAAGACCGAATGCAAGGGAAGAAGGTGCTGTTAGTACACTTGGTAATTGAGTTACAGATATATTATCTATACCCGGATCCGACGAACCGCCATCTCCAGTTGAGGTCCACCTGAGAATAGCAGGTGTTCCCGACGGTGGCGTAAATGTTGTTGTTACACTTCTGTTGGTCCATGGAGTTACTGTTGCCGAAACATCAAGATCTGTGAACGTTGCACCGTTATCTATAGATATTTGCAGTTTGATGATATCACCCGGAGTAGTCAGCGTACCGGTATTCATGTAATCATAACTGATCTGTTTTGTACCCGCAGGGAAATTGATATACAGGTCCATATTTCCCGGAGTAGTAGGGCCGCCTGCCGTATGGTATCTGGCAGAGTGTGACCCTACCGAAGACGTAGGTGTGTAAGTTGAAGGTAGTCCCGTCCATCCTGCCGATGCGCCGTCATCATCTCTTCTCCACGATGCTGCACCGGATGCAGGTGTATTTGCCCATGAAAAATTAGGAATATCGTTTGTCGCGCCACAGGATGCCCAGTTATTCTCAAATCCCTCTGTGAAAGGCATGTTAGCTATGATACGACCCGGAGTATTACAGTTGACACCCGATGACGTAGCGGTTCCGTAACTCGGACAGGTTACTGTGGCTCTATAATATATTCCCGAACTAACTGTTGCATTATAAGTAGCGTTGGTAGCTCCCGCGATCGTTGTACCATATGTAATACCATCTGTTCCGGAATACCATTGATAAGCAAGTCCGGCAGCAACGGTAGCACCGGATAATGATAGTATTGTAGGATAACTTGAAGAGCAACCTGCTACAGCACTGGCAACAGCACTACCTGCTGTAGGTGCTCCGGAACAAGGTGTACTGCCTACTCCCGTAACTGCAATGCTGTATGAACTGGCCAATCCCCCACCCGAGATCACCACATTTCCACTATAGGTAATAGCGGTGGTAGGAGCAAACTGTACCGTAAGCGAAGATGGAGTGAATGATGCACCTGAACCGGTATAGCTGATAGTTGTTGTTGTTACGGCCGATGAACCTGTCCAGATATAATATCCGGTTGGCGCGGTAACAGTAAGCGTACCTGTTGCAGGTGTAAGTATTATTCCTGACAATGAGGTACTTAACGTAGTTGTACTACCCGTAGCAGTAATAGGGAATGATAAACTCGCAGGCGCAGCAGTTACCGACGGCATCTGGTTAATGTATAGACTATCCAATCCTATATCTGTTGTACCGTAGTCAGAAGTAGCCGTAAATCTTAAAATTGCTGTTGTCCCTGATGTAGGTACACTTGTATTGATAACGGTTCTGCCTGTCCAGCTTGCAGCAGTACCAAGAGGCCCGTCTATTGTAGTGAATGTGGCTCCATTATCAAGTGATATCTTCAAACTCAACGCATCTGTACCTGAAGTATTTATGTAACTGTATCGAATGGACTTACTGCCGGCCGGCCAGTTTACATACAGATCCAGATTACCAATTGTTCCGCTCGTTGCATCGTACGTGTGAAAACGTGCTGATTTTGAACCATCAATAGAGGCAGGACTGTATATTCCGCTGGTGGATGTCCATGCCCCTGAAGTACCGTCATCCTGTCTGCGCCAGGACGCATCTCCTGAGGTAGGACTACTTACCCAATAAAAACCAGGCAAATTACGGGTAGTACCACATACCCAGTTATTTTCAAAACTTTCAGTGAATGGCAGTGATGCCACGATAGTGGCTCCCGGAGCATTACAAAATACCCCTGCAGATGAGGAGGAACCAAAGGTAGGACATGTGACGGTAGACCTGTAATAGATTGCCGACGATACTGTCGGTGTGTAGTTAGCATCGGTGGCACCCGCTATCGTAGTCCCATACGTGACTCCATCGGTACCGGAATACCATTGATAAGTGAGCCCGGTGGCCAATGTAACGCCCGATAGCGACAAACTGGTGCTGTAATTTGGTGAGCAGCCACTTATTACTGTTGCGTTGGCAGCTCCTGCCGTAGGCACACCCGAACAAGCATTAGCCCCTGTTCCGGTCACAGGAATATTATAAGTAGTTGCAAGCCCGCCACCCGTAATAGTAACATTAGCATTATAAATACCTGAAGTAACCGGTGCGAACTGTATGGAAAGAGCCGACGGGCTAAGAGTAGCGCCCCCACCCGTATATGAAATAGTTGTAGAAGTTACCGCCGATGAACCTGTCCAGATATAGTAACCACTCGGAGCAGTTACCGTAAGGGTGCCGGATGCAGGGGTAAGTCCGGATGCTGTCAATGTTGTTGTTAATGTGGTGGTGGTACCTGTATTTACACTTCCGAATGCCAGCGAAGTCGGTACAGCAACAATTATTGGCATCTGTATAACTGATATGTTATCCAAACCTATATCTGTAGATCCACCATCTCCTGTAACTGTCCAGCGAAGTATGGCGGTTGTTCCGGAAGAAGGCACTGCTGTTGTAGTTACGGTTTGTGTGGTCCATACGGACACAGTACCGGCAGGAACATCCAGATCATTATACGTAGTACCATTATCCAATGAGATCTGTAATTTCAACCTGTCAGTTCCTGAAGTGTTGATATAATCATACTTGATCTGCTTGGTGCCTGCCGGGAATGTAACATACAGGTCCAATGTGCCGACCGATGATGATCCGTAACTATGAAAACGAGCCGAATGAAATGTACCGGCAGAACCTAATGGTGAATAGGCACCACTCAAACTACCCCAACCGCCTCCGGCTACACCATCATCATCTCTGCGCCATGAATTAGCGCCGGTAACAGGTGTATTTATCCAAAAATAATTGGGCTTTTCTCTTGTTGAGGTACAGCTGACCCATGCTGTCTCAAAATCCTCTGTGAATGGCATGGTTGCCGCCGATGCACCGGCACCGTAATTCAGCAATATTCCACCAGATGATGTAGTAGATGAAGTGGCTGTACACGTAACATTACAACGGTAATATATCGCACCGGTAACCGTTGCGGTGTATGTAGCGGCAGTGTTCGTGCCGCTGGCTGTACTCCAGGTAGAATTATCTGGAGAGCTTTGCCATAAATAACTCAGACCGGTAACACCTACCAGGTAGGGCAATGATAAAGTAGAACTATAGGACGAACAGCCTGCACTGGCCGTTGCAACCGGTGTACCTGATGAGGGTGAACCGGTACAAGGATTCGCACCAACACCTGTTACAGGAATACTGTATGTAGATATGCCTCCACCTGTTATCGTTATTGTACCACTATAGGCTATCGCTGATACAGGAGTAAATTTAACGCTCAGGGTCGGTGTAGAAATTGTAGTGCCGGAACCTGAATAGGCCATAGTATATGAACTGACATAAGTTGATGTTGCAGGATCCAATACCGTAAAACCGCTTGGCGCATTGATGGTCAATGTTCCTGTTGCGGGAGTAAGAACGGTTGCCGATAAAGTAGATGACAATATAGAACTTCCCGGCAAAGTAACATTACCAAATGCTAATGATGGTGACGAACTAAGTACTGAAGGCAATTGCGTAACAGAAATATTATCCAGTCCGATATCAGTAGAGCCGAAATCTCCTGTCACTGTCCAACGAAGTATTGCAGTAGTACCACTTGTCGGCACTGCGCTGGTAGTAATTATTTTCGTAGTCCAGGATGTTGCTGTTGCCGCAGGAATATCAAGATCTGTAAATGTAGCTCCGTTGTCTAATGATAGCTGCAACTTCAGCTGGTCTGTACCATCTACATTGATATAGTCATATTTTATCTGCTTCGATCCCGCAGGGAAAGTAATATACAGGTCCATAGTTCCTGTAGATGAACTTCCATAGCTATGGAAACGAGCGGAATGCGAACCGGAAGACCCGGCAGGTGTATATGCGCCGCTAAGACTTCCCCAGCCCGCACCGGCAACCCCGTCATCTTCTCTGCGCCATGAATTTGAACCCGAAAGTGGCGTATTTGACCAATATCCATTGGGTTTTTCGCGTGTAGAAGAACAACTTACCCAGGTATTCTCAAAACTCTCAGTGAATGGCATTGATGCCGGATTGACACCATTATACGTAAGAAGTGATGATGCAGAAGAACCCGACAGACCTGAGCTGGTACAAGTAAGGGTACACCTGTAATAGGCCGATGCTGTTACTGATGCAATATAAGCTGACGAAGTGCTGCTTCCGCTTGCATTGCTCCATGTCGAATTGTCTGTAGAGACCTCCCACTGATAGGTAATTCCTGCGCTCGTAGAAACGCCTCCACCTAAAGTAAGAGTGGAATTATACGGAGAACATCCTGTGGAAACGGTAGAACTTACTGTACCGCCGCTGGGAGTACCCGAACATCCGGCAGCTCCATTACCGGTCAGGACAATGTTATAGGCCGATGAAAGTCCCCCCCCTGTTACAGTAAGGTTACCATTATAGGTAGCTACCGCACTAGGTGCGAACTGAACAATAATTGTAGGACTTGTAATCGTACTTCCGCTACCGGAATATGCTACTGTTGCAGAACTGGCAAATGCCGATCCATTCCACACATAATATCCTGTTGGCGCTGTCACTGTTAAATTACCGGATGTAGGAGACAAATAGTTTGCCGATAATGTAGTGGTCATCGTGGTGGTCGTTCCGTTCAGAACACCACCGAAAGCTAATGTGGATGGCAATGCAGATACGACAGGCGGGGCCTGAACAATGCTGAAATCATCCATGTATAAATTATACTGATTAAGGTTACTGAAGGCATGGAAACCAAAATAATACTGCCCTGTGGATGCTGGCGTAATGGTTATCGTACCTGATGAATTGAGCACACTATTAGTAGTAATGGCTGCGTTGCTGAAGAGTGCTGATGACGTCATTCCCGCTACCGATGCAGTAGTACCATACTTCAACTCCAGCTTTTCTATATATGTACTCGAATTATTGCCATACTTAAAAGATAAATTGTAGGTAGTACCTCCGTTTAGTTTTATACCTTTTGAAAATAACCAGTCATCACCTGGAAGTGTACTGCTATAGGAATATTGTGCTACATTGGGTGTCGATGCGTTTGTGGGTGACGTTGCTGAGATACTCCAGGTAGTTCCTCCGTTAACATCCACCGCGGTCCAACCGCATGGCAAAGAAGTACTTGCATCAAAATTCTCTGTATATGGCGGTGAGGTAATATTATTGGCATTACAGGTTACTGATCCCGATGTGCCCGTTGATCCGCTGCAGGTTACATTCGCGCGATAATATGTTGGTGTCAGGCTGGTAGTAACTGAGGCAGTATATATGGCATTGGTTGCTCCGCTGATGGTTGTACCAAATGTTATTCCGTCAGTACCCGAGTACCATTGATAGGTAAGACCGGAAGCAGGTACCAGAGATGGTAGGTATAACACGGTCGAATAGGATGCGCAACCGGAAGTGACCGTTGCAGACGCAGTACCTGCTGCCGGAGTACCCGAACATGCTGCCGCTTTCGTGATCGTAAAATTATCAAAATTCCCCACCTTGCCGGCCGATGCCTTGTAATTATAAAAATACCCGAATGAGGTCATTGAAGCTGATGTATAGGTCGAATTGGTGGCCGAACCCACTAAGGTATATACCCCTCCTCCTGAGATCGGATCTGAAAATGCAGAAGAACCATCGTCCCTTACATACAATTGCCAGGTATTATCCGCAGGATTGTAAGTGATCTTCACACTTAAATAATCAAGAGCCGGAATGCTTGTACTCGCAGTAATGATCGAAGTTGGGGTGCCACTCAGACCTCCGGTGTAACTGATCAGATTTACATTTCCGTTGGTGTTCATGGTTACAGCATAACCCGAACCCAGACTATAGAACGTGGCCGATGTTCCTGCTAGAATTACTGCCTGTCCATATTGAGTGCCGGTAACACCGGTTATCGCAATATTTGTTTGCATATTGAACGTCCAGGTTATTGGCGCTGTGTTGCTCGATAAGGTTGCCGTGTATGACGCAGAAACCGGCAATGGAGCAGACAACCAGGTACTACCTGCTGTAGCAACACTGGTCAGGGCTAACACATTACTGTTTACAGGTGCAGAGCCTACTCCACCCCTTGTTGAAAGGGTATAAGTTGCAGTACCTCCGCTATAGGCAGATCTGTTAAAATTGTCATTGAAAATTGTGGTCTGTCCGAAAGAACTGAAACCTGAACAAACCAAAAGCACTAGGAGGCACACGTTTTTCATAATATATTTTTTTAACTTAAAAAAAATAAATTATAAACCCTCGACACAAATTACAAAAAATCAAAAAACGCTTCCAGCGCACTAACCAACAGTTAAAAACGGAAGAAATTCTTATTTTTAATAAACTATTTATCGTAGAGTTTATTCTATTACAAATTTATGCGCTGAAAATATCGTTAAATCAAAACGATGAACAATACATGTAATATTATACACATTGTATTATATTTTACTACTTTAATAATTTCTAGTGGATTTTCCGAAAATATCTAACGGTCTATTCTTCAATTGCTTAAAATAGATACAAAAATTGTTTCCATTTTTTGTTTTAACTCTCAATTAAACAAATACATATTGTATAATTTTTCATTAACTATAAGATAACAATAAAATGACGATAAAATTGGTCCGTATTAATGAAAAAGTAACAAATTGATCAATTGTAAATGATTAAAAAGTGATATGATAACGATACGCTCTGTCTTATTGACAATGAAAAAAGTAAAAAACAATGCTGAGTACAGATCATTCCCTATAATCGAAAGTTAAAAATGAGATATTGCGTCTGAATTGGAGAAGTGTGGATTAAAGAATATCAGACTATCGTTTCGGCACGCTGACCTCCTCCACACAAACTTCAGTACCTTTGCGGTAATGCAAAACAATAAATATGATATTGGCGAAATTCTGTCTAACTTAAAGATAGATGCGCTCAATGAGATGCAACTGGCTTCAATTGAAGCAAACAAGTCACATAATGATGTAATACTGCTTTCTGCTACAGGGTCGGGAAAAACTCTGGGCTTTTTAATGCCGATCCTCAATAATATTGAAGAGAATAACAAGCTCACTCAGGCATTGATCATTGTTCCGTCTCGCGAACTGGCTATTCAGATAGAACATGTATTTAAATCTATGGGCACAGGCTTAAAAATAACCTGCTGCTATGGAGGGCATCTGAGAGAAACGGAAGAAAATAACCTCATCCAACCACCGGCTGTAATTGTTGGCACACCCGGACGACTTGCCGACCATATCCGTAGAGGCAACATTACAGTAGAGGCAATTAAAATGCTGGTTCTGGATGAATTTGATAAATCACTGGAACTTGGCTTTCAGGAAGAAATGTCTTTCATAGTTGATTCCTTGAAAAATCTTGAAAAACACATGCTTACCTCTGCTACTGAAGCAGTAGAAGTACCTGATTTCGTAAGAATGAAGGGAGAGGTCAAGCTTAATTTTCTTACAGGTGAGGAAGAAACTAACGAAAAACTGACGACAAAGACCGCATTGTCTGATGGCAGAGATAAACTGGAAACACTTTTCAGACTCATTTGCATGATCGGCAACAGATCCACAATTGTGTTCTGCAACCATAGAGAATCTGTTGAACGAACCAGCGAATTTCTTGCCGGCAAAGGAATAGTCAATGAGTTTTATCATGGCGCAATGGAGCAACAGGAACGTGACAGCGCATTATGTAAATTCAGAAACGGCACCTGTAATGTATTGGTCACTACCGATCTGGCTTCACGGGGACTGGATATTCCTAATATCCGCAATATCATCCATTACCACCTGCCGCATACCGAAGATATCTATACGCACAGAAATGGTCGTACGGCAAGAATGGATGCTACAGGCACTACAATAATTATATTATCGCCCGATGAAACACTACCTGATTATGTAAGTGGTGAAGTAGAACAAATAACCTTGCCTGAAACTGCTGAGATACCCGAAAAACCAAAGTGGACTACCCTGTTTTTAGCTGCGGGTAAAAAAGATAAAGTAAATAAGGTGGACATAGTAGGATTTCTGGGACAAAAAGGACAACTCAAAAAAGAGGACATCGGTCTGATAGAAGTAAAAGATTTCTTCTCTTTTGTAGCGGTAAGAAAAACAAAAGCATCAGAAGCGCTCAATCTGGTAAAATACGAGAAAATAAAAGGGAAAAAAGTCCGTATAGATATAGCGAAATAAATGCCTCATCAAAAATTTGCTCAATAAAATCAATACAGTAAAAGGCTTCCATACGGAAGCCTTTTACTGTATTATTAAAGCGAGTGAAGCCACTTTACTACTTCATCTCGGGTCTTGCCCAATTTTTTCTGAATACGTCCCAGCAATTCATCATCCTTGCCATCTTCATACTCCAGTTCATCATCTGTAAATTCAGCATGTGCCTGTTTTACTTTCCCTTTCAACTGATTCCAGTTACCTTTTAATTCCAGCTTGTCCATGATCTGCTATTTTAGTTACTACAGTAACTATAAAAGCTATGCCACCCTATTTCATTTATTTTCTCAAATCAGACGCGTTAATTTATTTCACTTCAAATAACGCTGAATAACTTATTGAATCATTTGTATTTACTTCAGCATGTCCACATTTTTGTGAATATCTTCTTTTGTTCACCTCAAAAAGTGACATTAATTTACACATGCTAAAGATCCTACCTAAACCTTACAGATTGATTTCATATAAACATTATCACAATACAATAACACCAAGGAAATCCCGAAAATGCCGTTATACTGAAACACTCAAAGGGCTGCACCTCCCAATCGGGCACGATCGGGCATGACCGAAAACCACAATCAAATGAAAACCAACACATTACATCAATTCTATGCCCGATGAAAATTTACATACCCATCGGGCATTGAGTAAAAAACCTGTCGCGAGAGTTGTCCCGCTTAGGGACGCTCTCGTGACGATCTAGTTTAACGGGTCTCTGACCCGACAATCGGGCATAATCGGGCATGACCAAAAACCATAATCAAATGAAAACCAAAACATTACACCAAACCCATACCCGATGAAAATTTACATATCCATCGGGCATTGAGCAAAAAAACAGGCTAAAACCAAACAAAGGAAGAAGCGTTGGCTGAGCTTGCGAGGAGCGGTCAGGCCAGCCACAAAAACACGCAGCATAGCTCCTTTTTCGCGCGGAGCGATACGAAAAAGTGCCCGCTTTCTTTTGTTACTTTTCTTTGCGGGACGGCAGCTGGAACATCCCGATGCATCGGGGACAAAGAAAAGTAAGTAAGCGGTTGGACAAAGCAACAGAGCAAAACCAAACAATCATCGGGCACGATCGGGCACGATCGGGCATGACCAAAAACCACAACCAAATGAAAAACAACACATTACATCAATCCTATGCCCGATTATTTTTGCAGCACCATCGGGCATTCCTCTCCAAAATCCGATTATCACCTCTATTGGCTTTAATTTCATAATTTTGCCGCCATTATATGTCAAGCCAAAAATTTACTCGTTTCTTATTTATACTTGCCGGTGTAGTAATAGGTGCAATACTTATTGCCGGCGCCCTGCAACCTCGCAGTATAACTGCTAGCCGATCTATTATTATACATGCATCCAAAGATTCAGTTTTCAATGAAATGGTGCATTTTAAGAACTGGCCAAAATGGAGTCCCTGGAATAGAATGGATACGGCGATGAAAAATGAGTTCACCGGTAATGACGGACAACCCGGCAGTATTTACCACTGGACAGGCGATGAACATAAGACCGGCGAAGCAGAATTGACCAATACCAAGGTATCAGGTACAGAAATGCAGTTTTCATTTAAATTGATAAAACCAGAAGCACCCCCTTCTACAGGCACCCTGAGTGCTGTAGATACCATAGGCGGCACCAAAGCCACCATATCTTTTACCAATCATTTCGATTATCCATGGAATGCTATGATCATTTTCACAGACATGGACAAATTAATGGGTAAGGATCTGGACAATGCCATGAAAAACCTCAAAGAGGTAGTAGAAAAGAAATAAAGAGAACAAGTTCTTCTGTACTCTTTTTGACCATACAACATACACACCAATCAATTATTTTTGCAACATGCAAGCAACACTTAGCGAACAGGAAGTAATACGCCGCGAAAAACTGGCTGAGCTCAAGGCTATGGGTATAGACCCGTATCCGGCTCCATTATATAATATTACACACACTGCTCAGCAAATAAAACAGGGCTATTCCGAAGAGACCAAAGACGAATACAAAGAGATCTCTATTGCCGGAAGAATAATGAGCAGACGCGATATGGGTAAAGCCAATTTCGCCGTTTTGCAAGACGAGACAGGCACCATACAGATCTACATCAAGCGCGATGAAATATGCCCAGGTGAAGATAAAAGCCTGTTTGATACTGTTTGGAAAAGACTGCTCGATCTGGGGGATATCATAGGCATCAAAGGTTATGGCTTTATTACTAAGACAGGAGAGACTTCTGTGCATGTTCAGTCATTCACTGTAATGTCTAAAGCTTTACGTCCGTTACCATCTGTGAAAGAGAAGGATGGTGAAGTATTCAATGAAGTTACCGATCTCGAATTCAAATATCGTCAGCGCTATGCCGACCTTATCGTTAATCCGGGCGTGCGCGATACATTCACCAGGATCACAAAGATGAAGAACGCTATTCGTTCTTTCCTCAATGAGCGTGGTGGACTGGAGGTAGATACTCCTGTACTGCAAAGCATTCCGGGTGGTGCATTGGCGCGTCCGTTCATTACCCATCACAACGCATTGGACATCCCGTTGTACCTGCGTATTGCCAATGAGCTCTACCTCAAGAGGCTGATCGTTGGTGGTTTCCCTTGGGTATATGAGTTCAGCCGCAACTTCCGTAATGAAGGAATGGACCGTACACACAACCCGGAGTTCACCATCCTTGAATTTTACGTTGCCTACAAAGACTATCTGTGGATGATGGAAACTACAGAGCAAATGCTTGAAGAGACCGCTATTGCTACTAATGGTGTATCTACAAGCGTTATTGACGGAGTAGAGATCGACTTTAAAGCACCCTACAAACGCATCAGCATTTATGACGCCATAAAGGAACATACAGGTTTCGATATCAGTAACATGGACGAAGCAGGACTGCGCGAGGTATGTAAGTCACTTAACATTCAGGTGGACGGCACTATGGGTAAAGGCAAGCTGGTTGATGAGATCTTTGGCGGCAAGTGCGAAAAACATTACGTACAGCCAACTTTCATCATTGACTACCCTGTAGAAATGAGCCCGCTTACCAAGAAACATCGCGAAAAAGAAGGTCTGGTAGAACGTTTTGAACTGATCATCAATGGTAAAGAAATAGCCAATGCATATAGCGAATTGAATGATCCTATTGACCAGCGCGAACGTTTTGAAGAACAACTGAAGAACATGGAACGTGGTGATGACGAAGCGATGTTCATTGATAACGACTTCCTGCGTGCACTGGAATATGGTATGCCTCCTACTGCGGGTATAGGCATTGGTATTGAGCGTTTGGCTATGTTGCTCACAGGCAATGTATCTATTCAGGATGTACTGTTCTTCCCTCAGATGAGACCCGAAAACGTTGCATAGTGAAAAAGTTTATTCTCTCCATATTATTATTAGCTGCTATCCCGGTAAGTGCACAAACTTACCGGGACAGCATTGCTGTTTACCAAAAACAGTACACTAAAGAATTACTGGAGGATAAACGTAGCCCGATAAAACCTGCTGACGTTAAGTACATGCATTTCTTTCCTGCTGACAGAAGCTACTGCGTATGGGGCGATGTTAAAGTAACAGTGGGAAGCAAACCATTTCTCATAGATACGCACAGCGGAAAACAAAAACCATTCAAAGAATACGGCACGATAACCTTTATCATACACGACACTACTATTACATTGCACATGTACCAGAGTGTTGACATGGTGAACGGAAGGCCAACTACCGAAGACCTTTTTATACCCTTTACAGACCTTACCAATTACGAGACCACATTTGCAGGCGGTCGTTACATAGATCTATCAATAAAAGATATTACTAACGATCGGTTACTCATAGACTTCAATAAATGCTACAATCCTTACTGTGCGTTTGCTGAAGGTTATTCCTGCCCCATCCCACCCAATGAGAATGCCATTCATATGCCTATCCCAGCGGGCGAAATGATGTTCACCAAACACATGGGATACTAACACCTATTTATCACAGTAGATCATAATTATCAATACACAACATAATTTTTATGTCATAATAAGTATTGCTTACTTTTAAATTATCAGATGGTCGAAGAAGTACACCCTAAAAATTAACCACATATAGGGCTACTTGACAGACTTTGTTTTCTTAGCCTGTTTTTTAAAATAACCACGAGTCAATGCATTGTGCTTCAATGCCTCCATATCTTCACTAAATGCTGCTGTACCTTTCTCTATATTGTCCATGCTATGATTCAATCTGGAAACGAATTGAGTATCTCTGAGTAAGGTATGTACCGCACCTTTGCCATAGAACATATCCTCATGAAGTTGCTGCACAACACTGTCTATAGCTGCTATAGCGGTAACCGACTCCTGAGATGCTTTGTCAATATTAGCAATAGCCTGCTTGATATCCGTTGCTGCCTTTTCATCCTTCAGCAACATACCTGCAGTGCCCCTTCCTTCATGCAAGTCCTTAGCTATCTCATGTATCACATCCATAAGCTCGTTGATCTTTATAGAAGCCTCTTTTATATTGTTGATAGACAGCTTCAGGTTAACAGGAATAGTAGTATCATTGAGTATGCTCCAAAGTGCTTTACTGTTATTAAGCTGGTCAACTGTATTCACTAGCTTAAAGGAAAGTACCTCTACATTATTATTGGTACTGGACAGCTTCTCTATCATCTCATCGGTATAAGGAGCTTTGCGCGTGAACAATAGCCCATCTTCTTCTATTACAGGTGACGCTATCTTATTGGGTGTAATATTAATGACCTTATTGCCCATCAATCCATCGTTACCGATAGCAGCTGTAGAGTTCTTATGAATATATGGCTTCATACTCTTATCAATGATCAGAGTGACCTCAACAGTTGTATCATCAATTACCCTGATCTTATCGACCGTTCCCACCTGTATGCCGGAGAACCTGACATTATTACCTGCTATAAGTCCATTGATATTTGAGAACCTCGCTCGCAAATAAAAATTAGAACCAAAGAAATTCTGGTTCCTACCTATCAGGTAAAGTGAGATGATAAGTATTGCTACTGCCGACGAAATGAACAGTCCCAGTTTTACATTATTGATCGTGTCTTTTGCCATAAAATCTATTCAAAAAACTGTTTAATATTTTCATCATCAGAATGCAACAACTCATTGTATGTGCCTATCGCATAACACACACCATTCAGCAATAAAGCTACCCTATCAGCTGTCTGTTTTACACAATTCATATCGTGTGAGATAATTATGGATGAAGTACTATACTTATGCTGTATATCGGTAATGAGCTTACTGATCTCTCTTGCGGTTATAGGGTCAAGTCCCGTAGTAGGTTCATCGTATAAAATGATCTGCGGGTTAAGGATAAGTGCGCGTGCCAGTGCCACTCTTTTTTGCATACCACCCGACAATTCAGATGGCAACATATCAACTGTATTGGCAAGACCTACATTCGTCAACGTTTCCATGATCCTGCTGTTCACCTCCTGCCTGGTAAGGCGTCCCAAATGTCTGCGCATAGGAAATTGCAGATTCTCCCTGATAGTCATAGAGTCATACAGCGCATTGCTCTGAAAAAGGAAGCCAATATGAGACCTTAGCTCATCCATATGCTTGTGATCTAGAGATTCTATATTCTTACCCAACACTTCTATCGTACCACTATCAGGCAACATTAACCCGATGATACATTTAATGAGTACAGACTTACCACTACCTGACTTTCCTAAAACGACCAGACTTTCTCCACGTCTTAACTCAATACTGAATCCATTAAGTACCACTCTGTCACCAAAACCTTTTTTCAGATCCTTTATCACTATTACAGGATCAATAGTGCTGGGTTCATTAGTCGTATTAGTATGTATGTTTTCAGTCATCATCATCTAGTTTAGCCCTAACACATCAGTGATTTGAACAGCCAATAAATCTATTATAAAGACAACTACCGACGAGATAACTACTGCAGAATTTGCCGCTCTTCCCACTCCTTCTGTGCCCTTGGAAGAATTGTAACCCTTATAGCATCCAATAATGCCAATGGCGAAACCAAAAAAGAACGTTTTGATTGTTGCTGGTAATACATCACCAAAATGAAGTGTATTAAATACCTCAAAGAAGAATAATCCGAGACTGGTATGGTCTTTGATATTGACACCGAGATAAGAACCGTAAAGCCCTATCGCATCTGATAAAACAGTAAGAACAGGCAACATCAATGTAGCAGCTAGTACTCTGGTCACTACAAGATATTTGAATGGGTTGGTACCAGAGACCTCCATAGCATCTATTTGTTCGGTCACCTTCATAGAACCCAATTCTGCCCCCATACTAGAGCTGATCTTACCTGCAAATATAAGAGCTGAAATAACAGGACCAATCTCTCTGACAATTGCCAGACTGACCATGACCGGCAGCTTGGAAACTACACCATAACTAAGTAATGTTGGGCGCAATTGCATAGTAAGAACCAGACCCATAATAAAGCCGGTGATACCAATCAGAGGCAACGACTTATAGCCAATTGTGAAGCATTGTCTTATGAATTGCCTTACTTCATACCGTGGTTGAAATATCTCCTGAAAATATCGGGATACAAATCGGGCAACCGAACCGGTTTCTGATAAAAACGATCGTATTGGAGCAAATAGTTTCATGGTATGAGATACGAATACAAAGATAGACCATCAGACAACCATGAAACATAAAGCTGATCATATGATAACATGATCCTCATCATGCAACTCAGATATTACTATTCAGACGTCTGATTGATTTTGATCAATCTATCCTTATGCTCCATTGTTGCCGCATAGCCCAACTCAAATAGCTGATCAGCACGTTTAATATCGAACATACCAAAACCAGCAAGTAATGGCTCAATGAATATATTGCAGAGTGCAGACCGTTCATGAACACTTGCTGCGATGACCATATGAAAACACTGATCAATTACAGAAACCTTGCCTTGTTTAACAGGATCATTGTCAACTCTCAGCTTATTGACATGCGACCCGATAAGTACATCGTACTTGCCTACCAGTGGCTCAACCGGGAAATTATTAAGCATACCACCATCCAACAATTCATATGCACCAAAGAGCACCGGTTGAAATACGAGCGGAACAGATGAAGAGCCAATGACCGGATCAAACAACTTACCGGATGAGAACGTAACCGACCTTTGACAGATCATGTCTGTAGCCGTTACATATAAAGGCATTTTCAATTGCGCAAAATCATCATTACCTATCAATTCAGATAACGCTTTACGTAAACTTGCAGCAGAAAAAATGCCCGGCTTAAGCCAGGCAATATCAGAAATACCAAAATAACTACGTCCTTTTAAGGTTGTAAGAATATCTTTAGGGGTATGCCCAGCGGCGTATAAAGCTCCGATGATAGCCCCTGCACTTACACCGGAAACAGCTGATATAGCTATATTAAGATCATTCAGCGCCTGAAGCACACCCAGATGGGCGGCACCACGGGCTCCCCCACCGGACAAAACTATACCAACTGACTTCATTTAATATCTACTATTTGTGGGCAATAAATACCGGCACAAGGTGCTTATGTAATACCTCTGCAATAAAACTCTTTCTAAACATCTCTGAAAAACCCGAACGACCAAAAGAACCGGAAACTAATAACGGATTGCCATAATTACTTAACCAGTTTTCAAGATCTTTCTTAGGATTTATTTTCAGTTTGAAGATACTTAATTTATCAAAATGAAGTGATGCAAATTCTTCAATAGCCTTTCTTTCAGGAACACCTTCATGGCCACTATCAAAATAAACTAATAGCGTGTGAATACTTTTAAACTCTGGAAATAAATAGGCAAACTGCTTTATCGCATATACAGACCGTTCACTACCATCGTATGCAATGATGATATTATTGGGGGTCTTGTAGTCATCAGATACAAGCATTACTGGGCACTCGGTCGTACGCAATACATTTTCAACATACGCATCATGCGTGTCATCACCCAGATTAGTGTAAAAAGATGAATTGCTCAATACCAGTACATCTCCAAAACGAGACTCCTGCTTTATCTTTTCCAGCACATGACGAGTAAAGTCTTTGTGGACCGAAAACTTCATTTTATTGTCGGCACAGAGGTCAGTAAATCTAATGATATTCTCATTGATGATCTCATCGTCATCTTTTAGAGGTTGTTGAACGAATACCGGACCTGCAGGCATTCCTCCGTAAGAATAATACAATTCAACATAATCGATAGATGGAAGGAATAATCCGGTTGCCATAACAGGCTGGTAACGATTCATCTGCTTAGCAAACTCAAAAACACCGTTTGAGAAATGACGGCCATCAAATGCCATTAATATCCGTTTCATATAGAGAAGTATATGAAAACAAAATTATCGAAGCAGGCGATTGTATATGATGATGCTCATCATTACAAAAACTATTCCACATCAATAACTAAATGGCTTTGCTAAAAGTAGAATTGACCTTTGTATCCTGATCTCTGTGGAGATACAGATCAAATGCACTGCAAATATTACGAATGAAATTTCTGCCTGATGATGTAACGACCAGACCCGAAACATCATAAATGATCAAACCGTCAGCAGCAAGATCAGAGAGCATGGGAAAAGTAAATTGTTTTAATAAAGTAAGATGATGTGGCGCAAACAGTGTCTTGCCCTGACAACTGATATCAAGAATATATCTTCTGAATGCTTCATCTTCTTCGCTTAGAAAATAGCCCTTAACAACAGGCATAGTGCCCAGACCTATGAACTGATAATAATCGTGAATAGTTTTGGAGTTTTGAGCAAATGCATTACCTGTATCGCTTATAGCAGATACACCCATACCCAGTAATATTTTTGTATGCTGGGTCGTATAGCCCATAAAATTACGATGCAACCTGTTCTCTTGCCATGCTATGTACAG
Organism: Chitinophagaceae bacterium; assembly: GCA_947447465.1. Classification (GTDB taxonomy): domain Bacteria; phylum Bacteroidota; class Bacteroidia; order Chitinophagales; family Chitinophagaceae; genus Flavipsychrobacter. Next base: position 25,721 of record CANFKE010000003.1, read on the forward strand.
ATCATCTCCGGTTAATGCAAAATGATCCATCCCTACATCTTCATATCCGGCTTGCGCAAACATTTCCTGACCTAACAAATACAAGGCCATTTTTTCTTCTGACCCCGGTAAATCTTGTTCATTGAATAATCGCTGACCTCTGCTGGTCCAAGGTACATGAGCATAACTATAGAAAGCTACCCTATCAGGCCTCAGTGATATAGATTGCTCTAATGTCTTTCGCATTCTTTCCAAAGTCTGTAATGGAAGTCCGTAGATAAGGTCAAAGTTAACAGAGGTATAACCAATCTCTCTAGCCATCTCTGTTGCATTCTTCACGTTTTCAAATGGTTGTATGCGATTGATAACATGCTGTACCTCAGGATTATTATCTTGTACGCCATAGCTGACACGCCTGAAACCTAGGTCGAATAATGTCTGTAAATGTTGTCTCGTAGTATTATTTGGATGACCTTCCAGACTAAAATCATGATCATCGGGAACAATGCAATCAGCTAATATCGTGGACAAAAAAGATCTGAGATGCTCAGGAGAAAAGAACGTAGGTGTACCACCTCCCAAATGTATTTCCCTGACAACAGGTTTTTGAGGCATCAACTCCAAATACATTTTCCACTCTTTCAAGAGCGCTGTTATATATTCAGACTCAACGCTGTGATTGGTAGTTATTTTTTTATTACACCCGCAATAAGTACATAGAGATTCACAGAAAGGCAAATGAAAATACAGACTTATTCCATCAGTAAGATTGGTTATCTCGAACTGTTGCCTGAAAGTTTCTTTCCACCTGTGAACATCTATATTTTCCTTCCAATTAGGTACAGTAGGATAGCTTGTGTAACGAGGAACAGCAACATTATATTTATTGACCAAACTGATATCGGACATAGAAAAGAGTATTAAGGATATTATTTTTTATGACAGCAACTGGCCTTCACCTCATGCTGGGTCACCACAACCTTAGGACTAAGATATGGAATACCTAAATTCATACCTCTTAGCATGAACAAGCATCCGAAAGAGAACATGATAACAGGAACCATGCCGCGGATATGCTTAAGATGTATGAAAGACGCCTTACTCTTCAACACTGTAAGAGAGATAAGCATGGGTAGTGTTCCTAAACCAAACACATACATAAGTCCCATAGATTGCAGCGCGCTATCGGCAGCCACCGTTGCCGAAAGCGCCATATATACCAATCCGCAAGGCAGCATACCGTTGAGCGCTCCGGTAATGAACAAAGTACCTAAACCCGGTCTGCCAATGAATGTACCCAGATTACGAGTAACAAAATCGGCCCAAGGCAAATTGATACGAAAACGGCTTCGTGGAAGAAAGGAAATAATACCGGCAAGCAATAGAGATGCGCCCAGCGCAATAGAAATATACTGCTGTACCTGTGGCTGAAAAAGGTTGCGGAATGAGTGCAATACCAATGCAAGCATAGCATATACAGAAACACGACCAAAGTGGTAGAGGAATATACCCAACCACCTTTTAAAACCATGAAGGAACTGAAACGGCATGACCCATACTATAGGTCCACACATACCCGCACAATGCAGACTACCTGTAAAACCCATCAATAAGATCATTGTAACCGAAAGCGTATTCATTATGAATGCAGATTTATTTCTGACTCCTGATAATATTTTTTACCATTTGCATCCAAAGATATCTTAATGGTATAACGTGTATTCTGCAACTTGCTGCGAGGCACAGTCATTGAATTATTTGTGAATCGGGCATCTACCTTCTGATCCCAGGCAGAATTAACAGGTGAATAAAATTGTACACTACCCGATACGACCTTTTCTTTGAACTCAGCGGGCAATTCTATTGTGACATTACCTGCATCAGCATGCAATGCTATAGGAGCAGACATATTTGCCTGATTCTTACCTGCATCAATTACCCCCTGATAGGCTACTTCTTGTGCATAATAATCTTTCGATACCAGATCGAAATGCTGATGAGAACTGGCGACCACAAGAGTTATGATCAATCCCATAAACCCGATGTACAATACAGCTATTTTAAATCCCCAACTTATTTTCATAAACAAAGTTTTAGTAATATTAATTGCCACCGAAAGGACCAAGGAAAGCAGTATTGATCTCTCTTATCTTTTCACCGCCTTCATAAACTCCTATCTTCAGCATTGTCTTTCTTTTCACAATACTCTTATCATCAACAGATATGAACAAAGATCCTGAAGCGAAACTACCCTTATGTAAAGCCAACTTAGTTTCACCAACCAGCTTTATCTCACCGGTAAAATTGAGTGGCTTCAATTCTACCTCTTTATCTTTAAAGGTCTTATTCAAGATCTTGTAGTTATACAGGTTACTGATCTTACCATTGCTTTGTTGGAACAACTGACCCGGTGTACGCAAAATAGATACATCCACATCTGTACGGCTTGCCAATAACCAGACCAACACACCCAACAACACGACCATAACCCCGCTGTAAGCCTTCATACGCCAGGTAAAAGTCATTGGCTTCTTACTTGCAATATTATTTTCTGATGCGAAACGGATCAAACCCTTTTCAAAACCAACCGCGTCCATCATCTTATTACATGCATCAATACAAGCAGTGCAGTTAGTACATTCCAACTGAGTACCGTTTCTGATATCAATACCTGTAGGGCAAACTCTTACACATTGATTGCAATCGATACAGTCGCCTGCTGTACGCTCTTCGTTCTTCTTAATGTGCGCACGGTTTTCGCCTCTAACATGATCATAGGCAACTATCACAGTATCACGATCGAGAAGAACACCCTGCATACGACCATAAGGACAAATGGTGGTGCAAACTTGCTCTCTGAGCCACAAATAAACAAAGAAGAATACACTGGTAAATATGATCAACGTAGTCAATCCGCCAATACTCTGAGATAAAGGCTGACGGATCATTTTCCATAATTCGTCAACACCGATCACATAAGACAGGAAAGTATTAGCGATAAGGAAACTAACCATCCAGAAAGACAACCATTTAGAACCTTTCTTCAGGATCTTTTCTGTATTCCAGGGTGCTTTGTTAAGTATCCTCTGCTGGGGGCCATCACCTTCTATAAGAAATTCGATCTTGCGAAATACCATCTCCATGAAGATGGTCTGCGGACAGGCCCAACCACAAAACACACGTCCGAATACAACCGTAAATAATGCTATAAAGACAATAAATACGATCATTCCCAAACCGAAGATAAAAAAATCCTGTGGCCAGAAGATCTGGCCAAACAGGATAAATCTACGTTCCAATATGTTAATAAGGAAAAACGGATGTCCATCATACTTTACAAATGGTAGTGTAAAAAAAACAGCCAGATAAACGATGCTCAGTAATGTGCGCAGGTTATATAACTTTCCTTTAGGTTGATGTGGGAACAACCACACCCTCTTACCATCTTTTCCTATCGTAGCAACCTCATCTCTGAATGATGCTTCAGTCAACTTCATTCCTTCCTTACTCATATCGATCAATTATTTAGCGACCGTCTTTGCAGTTGTATCTGCAGCCTTAGGTGCTTCTGTACTTTCTATATATAACTCTCCCTGCTTATCTTTTGGCGCTGCAGGTGAAGTACCATGCAATGTTTTGATATAGCTTGCTATCTGGGCGATCTGCTTAGGAGAATAGTCATCCTTCCAGCTCTTCATACCCTTATCCTGCCAACCATATTTTATGGTCTTGAAGATTTCTTTGATACCTCCACCATGTAACCAATAATCATCGGTAAGGTTAGGACCTACAGCACCTCCACCATCTTTAGCATGACAGGCGGCACATACTGTCTGGAATACTTGCTGACCGGCAGCAAGATCTGCAGGATCTTTAGACAATACAACATTATTCTCATCGATATTGTTAGCAGACTGTGCCAGGTAAGCAGCCTTTTGATCAGCAGCATCCTGCATTTCAATAGCATACTCTTGCTCAGGATTAGGACCCGTACCTGCAACCTGATAGCGATACAAATAGATGATACCAACTATTATGGTCACATAGAAACCATACTTCCACCAAGGCGGCAAGCTATTGTCCAACTCTCTGATACCATCGTAGTCATGATCCAGAAGGATGTCCTTTTCCTTTTCCATGGAAACGGCGTTGTTCCAGACATCCCAGAAAGCGCTGGGAGCAGCAACCTTAGGCGCACCTTCAACAACCACAACCGGTTTGTTTCTGATAAGGCGGACCATGATACGCACATAAATAGAAAGTGCAATGATAATGATCAACTCGAAAGCAACCATTCCGATCATCAGGTATGCATCCTGATCAGCAACACCTTCTATTAAAGGTGCTGCCGGGGCAACCACTTTAGCCGCATCTGCTGCCATTGCACTAAGTGCAGGTAAAGTGAGCATTGCGATCAGTAAGAGTGATTTTACTATTCCTTTGCCACTGCTTCTTTGCTCTTTTATCTTCTCACTATAAACCTGGGACAATTGTCTGAGCACATTACCGATTATACCGATCGCAAACAGCAGGATCAATATAAGGCTTACCATAACCACTACTACAGGATTGTAGGAGTATGTACCCTTTGCGGCTACAGGTGCTGCACCTTCGGCAAACATCCCCAGGGGAGCCAGCAAGAATGCAGAAAACAGGATAATACTATTTAAGTACGTACGCATAATTATGATGCTTATTTTATTACTTATAATTCATTTTCGTTAGAAGGAAAAGGAATCTGTTTCATTTTATTGAAATAACTCTTGTCGGTCTTGATCACCCATATAGATAATACGGTGAAGAAGGTGAAGAAGATCATAAGGGAGGTGAAAGGGTAAATACCCACTCCCGTTATGCTTTCCAGATAATTGATGAATTTCATGACCTATTATTTTAGTTGACCTGAAATGATTAGTTATTAGTAGCTGTTTTTTGTTCCAGCTTGATATCCTTACCCAAGCGTTGCAGATAAGCGATAACTGCAATGATCTCTTTATTGCTCTTGATCTTGATCTTATCTCCTGCCAAACGAGCAGCTATCTCATTTTCCTGCTTGATGATATCAGCGTTGGCTATTTTATCATAACCAGGCAAGTAAGGAACACCCAATGTGGTCATAGCTCTAATCTTAGCTCCGGTTATTGCGGTATCCAATTCATTCTCGAATAACCAAGGATAGTTAGGCATGATAGTACCCGGAGACATGCTTGATGGTTCGTACATGTGATTGAAGTGCCAGCTATCAGGGTATTTACCACCTTCACGAGCCAGATCCGGACCAGTGCGCTTACTACCCCACTGGAATGGGTGATCATATACGAATTCACCGGCTTTAGAATACTCACCATATCTGGCCACTTCACTTCTGAACGGACGGATCATCTGGCTATGGCAATTGTAACAACCTTCTCTGATGTAGATATCACGTCCTTGTAGTTCAAGCGGAGTATATGGTCTTACACTGCTGATAGTAGGGATATTTGACTTAACCATGAACGTAGGGATAATCTCGATCATACCACCAATACCAACTAATATAAGGCTGAATACCAACATCTGAATAGGACGACGCTCGATCCATCTGTGCCAGTGATGATCATGATGAGGCACATATGCCTTTTCAAGTGGCGCTGCTTCTGCTGGTTCATCAGCCAAAAGAACACCTGACTTAACTGTTTTGATAAGGTTGTAAGTCATTAACAATGCACCGAACAAGAACAAAGCACCACCGATACCACGCATTGCGTAGAAAGGACGCATCTGTGTAACTGTTTCCAGGAACTGATATTTCAACTGACCTTCCGGAGTAAATTCCTTCCAGGCAAGGCTCTGCATAAATCCGGCCCAATACATTGGAACAACATAGAAGATGATACCCAGTGTGCCGATCCAGAAGTGCCAATTAGCCAATTTCTGAGAATAAAGCTTGGTCCTGAATATTCGTGGTACGATCCAATAAAGTACACCGAAAGTAAGGAAGCCGTTCCAGCCAAGAGCACCAACGTGTACGTGAGCAATTGTCCAGTCAGTAAAGTGACTGATCGCATTTACGCTCTTCAAACTCAACATCGGACCTTCGAATGTAGCCATACCATAAGCGGTAACAGCAACGACCATGAATTTCAATACTACATCTTCACGTACCTTGTCCCATGCACCACGCAAAGTGAACAGACCATTAAGCATACCACCCCATGATGGTGCAATAAGCATTACAGAGAATACAGTACCTAAAGCCTGAGCCCAGTCTGGTAGTGCAGTATATAACAAGTGGTGAGGACCTGCCCAGATATACAAGAATATCAGCGCCCAGAAGTGAATGATAGAAAGCTTGTAAGAATAGACCGGGCGGTTAGCAGCCTTTGGCAGGAAGTAATACATAAGACCCAGATATGGTGTTGTAAGGAAGAATGCCACCGCATTGTGACCATACCACCACTGTACCAATGCATCCTGCACACCTGCATACCATGAATAAGACTTCATGAATGAGAATGGCAACTCGATAGAGTTAACGATATGCAGCATAGCTACTGTTACGAATGTTGCTATGTAGAACCATATAGCTACATATAAGTGACGTTCGCGACGCTTAAGGATAGTACCAAACATATTCCAGCCAAATACTACCCACACCAAAGCGATGAGAATATCGATAGGCCATTCCAGTTCTGCATACTCCTTGCCACTTGTATAACCTGCCAACAAAGTGACTGCTGCAAGGACAATGATAGACTGCCATCCCCAGAAATGTATTTTGCTCAACTTGTCGCTGAACATACGCGCTTTACACAAACGCTGCAGAGAATAGTAAACACCCATAAAAATACCGTTACCCACAAATGCGAAGATCACCGCATTGGTGTGTACCGGCCTTACGCGGCCAAATGTTGTTGCGGCCATACCTAAATTCAATACCGGGAAAACGAGCTGGAAAGCCGCCAGAATACCGGCCAGCATACCAACTATTCCCCACAATATTGTGGCATAGGCAAACATCTTCACGATATTATTATCGTAAAAGAATTTGTCCAGGTTTTGTGTTGCCCCCGGTCTTCCGGTGCTGCCTCCTGGCTTCATGTCATCTGCTTGCAGACTTGCATCTAATGAGGTACTCATGTATTGATACTTTTAGATTATTGATTATTACTCCTTGGTTATTTCTATTATCGGGTCTTGTATTATCTCATTGTCGTATAGCATTCTCATTGATGCCCCCTTCTGATCCTCAAATTGATCACTCTTCACGCTCCAGATGAATGCCCCCAAAAAGGTAGCGGCAACTGCAATACTGGCTAATATTAGTAGGTATAAGGCGCTCATTTTTATTCTTTATTGATAGGTCAAAACTACCTTGCTATCCCCCCCTCCGCAATGACCATACTCAGACAAAAAGATGATCATGCTCATGTTTTCACTATTTAACACTATTGATTTTTCAAAGAAAGGCCCAGATATTTACCTAACAGGCTACTGGCACCGGTAGTGATCAACACTATTGATAATGTACTGACCGGCATAAGAATAGCCGCGATCATTGGACTCATTCTTCCCGTCATAGATATATACAGACCTATGAAATTGTACAGAACGGATACAATAAAACTGAGGATCACTATAGATCTGGCAGATCGTGCCAATTTCAGTAATGAAGGGAATCGCTCAAACTTTTTTGCATCTAATATCGCATCGCAGGAAGGTGTGAAGTTGTTGATGTCATCAGCCAGCGTAATACCAACATTACTTTGCTGTAATGCGCCGGCATCATTAAGACCATCACCAAGCATCATTACTTTTTTGCCTTTACGCTGCAAATCTTCAATATATTGCAACTTATCTATGGGCTTCTGCTCAAAACGCAGATCGCTGCGTATGCCCAGTAATTCCTGTAATAAAGGCCTTTGTTTATCATTATCGCCAGACAACAGAGACATTGTATAATGCTGTGCTATCTTAGGGATAACTTGTGGTACATTTTCTCTGAATTCGGGAATAAAGAAAAAAGCAGTGATCTTATCATTGATACGTACATATAGAGTGGCCTTTTCTTTAACTGCCGGCGCAACACCTACAAATGCAGCGGAACCTACCAATATTCTATTGAAGTCTATATATGCTTCCAAGCCCTTACCGGTGGTCTCCTTCCACCCCGCAACCTTCAACTTCTCTCTTTTGCCCAGATAAGCTACCAACGCTTTGCTGTAAGGGTGTTTACTGGAACTGACAACAGTATAAAGCCAGTTTTTTTCCTGCTCACTGAGTTGATGTCCGCTACTATGAAAATGATTACTACCCTGTGTAAGTGTACCGGTCTTATCAAAAACAATATGATCGATATTGCCTAATTGCTCAATGACACTGGCATCTCTTAAAAACAGTCCATTATTACTGAGAATGCGTAACAGATTACCATTGGTATATGTAGCAGCTAATAATAATGCGCACGGACATGCTACGATGAGCATTGCTGACACGCTGGGTAATATCTTAGACGGATCGTGCATCCACCAGTAAACCGCTGTCATTGCAGCCAATGAGAACAATACGTAAGTAAAATACTTACTGAGCAGATGTACGGCACTATTGTCCTTATTCTCTTTGATCTTGTTCTTTGAAAAAGCATAGTGATTCCACAAGGAAGTAAGATAACTACCGGCAACCGGCTTTATGATCTGAATGGTCAACTCCTCACCCACCTGCCTGCCACCGGCATACACTGTTTCGCCGGGCTTTATTACTACAGGATCACTCTCACCGGTCACAAAACTGTAATCTACCCTGGCATTACCTTTTACTACTATTGCATCTGCAGGTATGATCTCATCGTTATGTAGCTGCACAACATCTTTCTCCTTAAGCATTTCCAGACTACGACTCTCAATGCCTGAGGATGTGACAACATTAACAGCAATAGGGAAATAAGATTTATAATCTCTGTTGAATGATATAGACCTGTATGTGCGCTCCTGCACTACCCTACCCACCAGCATGAAAAATACGATACCGCTCATACTATCGAGATAACCACCACCGGTGCCTGATAGTATTTCGTAGATACTACGACTATAGGTAATAAGCAAAGCCAAAACTATCGGAGCATCTATATTCAACATTTTTTGTTGTAATCCCTTCCATGCCGATGTAAAGAACTCGGTTGCACAATAAAAAAATACCGGAATAGATAATAAAAGGTTGAGATACCTGAATAATGATGCGTATTGATGCTCTATACCTGAATTATGAGACAAGTATTCAGGGAAACTCATCATCATTATATTTCCGAAACAAAATCCCGCTATTCCCAGCTTGTATATTTTTGCTTTGTCAAATCCTTTGGCCTTTACTTTACCACTATCATCAAGACTTATGTAAGGTTCGTACCCTATAGTTGCCAAAAGTTCCACCACTTTACGCAGACTTATCTTCTCTTGTCTGAAATGTATGGTCACTTCTTTGGTAGTAAAATTCAATCTGCTCTCGGTGATATTTTCATCTAGTTTATTCAGATGCTCCAGAAGCCACATACAAGAAGTACAGTGTACACCCGGAATATAAAAAGTGACAATTGTGTATTGACCTCCGGTGAACTTGTATAGCTTTTTTGCAATCTCCTCATTATCCAGATAAGCATATTTATAGTTCCTTATCGGTTTTATCTGAGACAGCCCCGGATGAGATTGCAACTTGTAATAGTCGCAAAGACCATTGGTGTTCAATATTTCATACACCAGTTTACATCCATCGCAGCAAAAAGCCTTTTCTTCTATGTTAATGCCTGTAACTATGCATGGCGCACCGCAATGATAACATAAGACATCTGTCTTAACAGGTGCCTCTTCTACTAATAGATCGGAATCCTCGTTAACTAACAACATTGATGGTCTTTTGAGCAAGTTTAATCTTTGGTAACAGACTGGCTTCTTCTATAAGAAAAAGTTCATGAAGAATATTATCAAGTAGGGTTATCTCGTTATAGACTACTTCCAACTCTGTGTGCGTGATTCGATAACGCAACACCACCGTGGTCCTTATCCTTTTCAATATCTCTTTTACATCCTGTATCGTACCTAAAAATTCGAATAGCTTGGCACTATGATGCACATCGCATTTGCCTGAACAATTACCACAATCATGTCCGGTTGCAGACTTATTGGCCAATTCCTTCACATAGTCAGTCAAAACATCAAATCGGTAATCAAGATATTTTTTCACTTCATTGGTCAGGTCATCGCAATGAGACAAATAGGTGTAAGAAGACTGGGGCATTTCTCTCGCCCTAAGATATTCGCAACGTTCCTTGATCTGAGTACTGAGTATGCTTATAAGTTTATAATAATCTGTATGCAGTTTTTCTGCCAGTTCCTCTAAAGGTGTATTATCATATGTTGGAAAGCTAATAGCTGTTGCTGTCATTGCATTATTATTTATGCGAAAGTAAAATGACCGGTAACCAATTAATATGATGGTGGCTTTGTGAAAAGATGACTTTGGTCACCATTTGAGACTGGACTTATGGATATTTTGCAGCAGTGATAAAAATCACTTTTATGGTTGATGTACGTTATCTTAAAATGGCGATGTACGCAATAGTTTTACATCCTGCATCATAATGCGCAGTTATGAAAGTAAATACGAAATCGAGTATGAATACAAAGATCAGGCATCTGAAACATGAGCTGGAAACATGGCTTCGAACTCTGGATTATATCCAGCAGGAGAATGTGTCATTGAAAAATTGCCTGGCCGACATTATCATTAACGATATTGAACCTGAAATGCTGGAAGAAGTAGAATATTTCCAGAATCAGTTTTTGAATAAGGATACCATCATTTCCCTGCTGAGATATGATATAGCAGAACAAAACAGGCTGGCAGAAGCCGGAGAGGCCATGAACGGAAACTTTACCATGCTTGTAAAAAAGCACGACAAGCTGCGCGAAGACATGGAAAAAACAGAAAAGGAATTTAATAAGCTTAAATTCCAATTCAACAATTACTTATCCGATAATTTATAACGTACTTAGTTAATAAGATTTTCCAACTTTCTGGAGTTAAGTATCACAATATCCCCATGCTGAATATCAATCAGCTTCTCATCTTTAAAATCGCTTAGCGTTCTTATTACAGATTCCTTTGCAGTACCGGTAATGTTAGCCAGATTCTCACGGCTGATGTCAATAGTAAAAGCAGTATTTCCGTTACTATATTTATTGTAAATGGTCATTAGTGCATCCGCTACTTTCTTACGAAGAGAATTATAAGCCAATCCCAATAGTTTATTTTCCCGCTCAGTAACGTTATTGGCCAATACTTGTATGAACTTCTGCATCACATCCCTATTGTTATTGATCAGTTGTTCAAAATCTTCTCTCGGTATCACCGCTACTTCTGTTTCCTCCAACGCTTCTGCAGTCTCTTTATAGGTACTTCCTTCGAACATAGCTACATAACCAAAGAAATCACCTTCGTTATAAAGATCTATTACCAGCTCTTTACCATCATCATTGGTCTTGTATGCCTTTACCTTTCCTTTCTCTATATAATACATACGATGAGGATGATTACCCTCAGAATATATGATCTGTTTTTTCCTGAATTTGCTGGTTGTGCGGTTATCGGCAAAGGTCTTCAATGCATCTTTACCACCTACTGTTACTACCAGATCATTCAATCCGGCCATACCTGCAGCAATTTCTTTTCTGATAAGTTCAGACTTTCTCAACCTGCTTTCAATTGCATTGAGCAATTCTGTACCGTTGAATGGCTTGGTAATATAATCATCCGCACCAAGTTCCATCCCCCTTCTTATCTCCGTACGCTCTGCCTTGGCCGTAAGGAATATAAAAGGAATATTTTGCGTATCCTCATTTTTCTGTAGCATATGGATCACTCCATAACCGTCTAATACAGGCATCATAATATCACAAACGATCAGATCGGGTTTGTGCTGAATCGCCTGCTCCACGCCATCTTTACCATCTGCCGAAGTGATCACTTTATAATTAGACAACTCCAATATCTCCTGCATATTTTCCCTGATATCCTCATTGTCTTCAATTAAGAGTATGGTCTTCATCATTAGTCTCTGTTTATGGGTGTAAAATTGATAATAAATTCTGTTCCTTTACCTATTTCACTGTGGTAACTTATTGTACCATTCATCAGCTCTGCATATTTTGATACGATATGCAGGCCCAATCCTGTACCTTGAATATTTGTAACGTTAGTGCCTCTGAAAAAACGTTCGAACAAATGCTCCTGATCGGCTTCCGATATACCCAGACCGGAGTCTTTGATTGACAACCTTAAACTATCACCTGTATTGATCGTAGCCACCATTATTTCAGACTCCTCAGGAGAAAATTTAATGGCATTAGATAGCAGGTTCATTATTATGTGCGACAACAAAGAAGGGTCGAGATAGGACATGTTATTGCCTGTGTGATTATACATCAAACGCTGCCCCTTCTTCACTATGGTCTGCATTTCTCTTAATTGCCCCTTGATATGCTCCTCTATATTGAATTCAACCGGACGTATCTGTATCCTACCCTCTTCTATCTTACCAACACTTAGAAAATCATTCAAAGTATCGTTCAGCATATTTACTGATGACACTATTCGGTTGATGTGTTTATCGCGCTTAGGTTGTCCTTCTGTAGTGCTGTATTTAGATACCAGATATGCTGATGATAAAATAGTGCTGAGCGGGGTACGAAATTCATGCGAAGCCATAGATACGAACCTCGATTTAAGTTCATTGAGTTCCTTCTCTTTTTCTAATGCCTGAGAGAGTGACAATGTTCGTTCTTCAACCTTTTGTTCCAGCTCCGCGTTCAATTGTTTCAATGCATCCTCAGAGCTTTTACGGATCGTGATATCACTGACAAAGGCTATTGCATACTGTCCTCTTTCGGTAGCATAGGTACTCAAACTAACCTCTACCGGAAACTCTGTACCATCTTTCTTTATGGCATACAAGTCCATGCCCACACCCATAGGGCGACTGTGAGCTGCACCTTTAGCATAATTTTCTCTATGCGCTACATGTTGCTCTTTATACTTTCTCGGAATCAATAATTCTATCTTTTGCCCTAATAGCTCTTCCTTCTCATACCCGAATTGTCTTAATGAAAAGTCATTCACCAGAATGATGACCCCTTCTGCATTGACGGCAATAATGCCAATAGCAGCATTGTTGAACAATGCATTAAACTCTCTTCCGCTATTCTTTATGTCCTCTTCCATTTACAGGCTTTAAAATTAATCCAATTCCTCCATTAACAATAGTATTGGCATTAATAAGGTGACAAAAATCATCTAATAAATATGATATCTCTGCTCAGATCGTATTTCGGGTATATAAACGTAGATCAAACACTTTTAACAATTACAAAATTCAATATTATTTGTTTGAAAATAATTTTTAAATAACTTTGTTATACAAAGTACTTTCAAAAAAACAACTAATATTCACCAAAGCCTTCGGGCTGATTTTTTTATCTAATTCACTTTGTATTTAAAAGCACTTTATGAAAATTAGTCTAAAAATATGGTTGACGGCTCAGATACTCAACGGCATCATCAATCTTATATATTTTCAATATATAGGCATATGGGCAACAATCTTTGCGGCGATAGGAGGCATACCGGCAATACTCATTTATCGAATATGGTTCGGGGCGATAGAAAAAACTTCTTTTAACGGATGGAAGAAAACAATACTATCTCTTATGGTCTGCTCATGTACAACAGCACTATGCGCATATACAGTAATAATAGCACTTACGGGATTCAACAACTATCTGCACATGTTTGCCCTGATACCTGCAATAGCAACAGCAATAAGTGTACTGATCAACTATTGCAGGAGAAATACGAACAATAAAGAAAAGAATGATGAAAAAGATAATGCAGCAATTTAGAAAAATAAGGTGCAATATCATTACGTGGAGCACCCACAAACTGGCATTGCCGGTAATTAGAATATTGATCAGACCGGGGAAATTCCCCTATTCGGTAAATGATCTGCGAGGTATGCCCGATGGATCGACGGGCAGGGAATTGCTGATCTTTCTGGAAACATATAAATTGCATTTACTCACAGACTATGAATCGCATGATATTAAACATACACTGCTATCCTACCCTGCCAACGAAGAGGGAGAAGCCAGTTTACAATATTTTATGTTGGGCAACGGACAGCGATCATTCCCGGTGCTCATAACGGTTCTTGTCAGTTATTGTACAATGCCTGAGTATCATCACTCTTTCAGAAAAGCATATAGCAGGGGACAAAAAACACCTCGGTTGAGAGGTACGAATTGGTTTGCTTTGATGACTCTGCCCTATCATACTGTATTACAACAACTAAATATTCCTGACCATGAATGATATTCGTTTATTTGTTCCGCAAGAGTCTGTAGTGCGCAAAATATGGGGCAATGGCGATATGGTCATGCTTATTTTTGCAGGATCGGCTGCCGAATTTACATTGAATAAAGCTGTTGACTGGCTATATTTTACAGGCAAGCTGCCATCAGACCCACTAGGTAGATTGTTCTCAACTGTTGGTTATGCGCACCGCATCATTTTTGCGACCGAAGCGGAGGCCAACAAAGCCATTGATGTTATTACCGCCATACATACCTCTGTAGAAGACCAACGCGGCACCACTATTCCAGATTGGGCATACAGAGATGTATTGTATATGCTCATTCATTATTCTGTAAACGCTTTCGAACTTCTGGAAAGAAAATTATCACCTTCGGAAAAAGAGGATATATATGATGTTTTTTACAGAATGGGAACCAGAATGAAACTAAAGGACTTACCGGCAACTTATGATCAATGGTTGGCCGACAGAATAGTACACATGAAAAATGATCTGACCTATAGCCAATACACACCCGATCTGTTTCTGCAATACAAGAAGCACCTGGGTTGGGCAAGATACACGATATTGCTACAGGTGCAGGCGCTTCTGCTACCACCACACTGCAAACGGCTGCTCAAAATGAATTCTAATGATCTGTTTCCTGTATTCATTGACTTCTACCGATGGCTGAAGCGCCTGAGTTTACATAAAATACTACGGTCCGCCATTTTACCCTCTCGCTATAAACAACAAATAGCCGGTCTGGATGTATAACAGAAGAATAACAAAAATTAACAGGTTAAAAAATATAAATATAAAAATATAGTCACTATCTTGTTGACTAACCAAACAAAATCTATATTATGAAACTACAAACCACACTAAGAAGTAAAATGGTAATGGCTGCTCTTGTTCTATTATCATTAATGTCATTCACCTTCTCCTCTTGTACCAAAACAACGACCACCAATAATGATGGGGCCAAATTTGTAGGTACTTGGGTAGGTACAAGCACCTGTGTATCGGGAACAACCAATTTTGTGATCTCAGCCGGTAGCAGTGGTAATACGGTTACCATTTCAGGGTCTGCAGGAAGCGGATCATGCTATAAAGCGATCACTTATACCATGACAGCAAACGGAAATAACCTGTCGGGTAACCAGACATTTACTGATTTATGCGGCAACTCTTACACAATGGTCATCGCAGGCTCATTGAGTGGTAATAACCTGACGCTTACTGAAACAGTTAGTGGTTCGGTTACCGCTAGTTGTGTATTTACAGGATCTAAATAATCCACTGAAAATAATTTCCCCAAATAAAAACGTCCCGCAAAAGCGGGACGTTTTATATTATAGACCAAATAACGATTAGTTATTGTTGTTCTTACCTCTAACCTTAGCTACTACTTCTTCCTCAATGTTACGAGGAGCTGCAGAGTAATGGCTGAACTCCATAGTAGAAGTTGCACGGCCTGAAGACAATGAACGCAACTGAGTAACATAACCAAACATTTCGCTCAATGGCACCTTAGCCTTGATCACCTGCAAGTTGTTACGGCTGTCCATACCTTCCAGCATAGCACGACGACGGTTAAGGTCACCTGTTACATCACCCATGTACTGATCAGGAGTAGTTACTTCTACCTTCATGATCGGCTCCAGGATAACTGTCTTTGCTTTCTTACCGGCTTCACGGAAACCAGATTTAGCGCAAAGTTCGAATGACATACCATCACTATCCACCTGGTGGAAAGATCCGTCGAAAATACGAACTCTCATACTTTCTACAGGGAAACCAGCCAAAGGACCATTGGTCATTGAAGCTTCAAAACCCTTCTGTATAGGAGCGATGAATTCACGAGGAATAGATCCGCCGAAGATCTCATTGATGAACTGGAAGCGACCCTTACCTTCTGCAAGGAAAGCTTCGTCAGCCGGTCCGATCTCAAACTGGATGTCTGCGAACTTACCACGACCACCGGTCTGCTTCTTGTATATTTCACGGTGTTCTACCGTCAAAGTAAATGCTTCCTTGTAAGCAACCTGAGGTGCACCCTGGTTGATCTCCACCTTGAACTCACGACGCATACGGTCAACGATGATCTCCAGGTGAAGTTCACCCATACCGCTCAGGATAGTCTGGCCGGTATCTTCGTCGGTCTTAACACGCAACGTAGGATCTTCTTCAACCAACTTAGCGATAGCCATACCCATCTTATCAACGTCAGCCTGAGTTTTAGGCTCAACAGAGATAGAGATAACCGGCTCCGGAATGAACATGTTCTCCAGAACGATCGGGTGCTTTTCATCACACAGTGTATCACCGGTCTTGATTTCCTTGAAACCTACAGCCGCACCGATATCACCTGCTTCGATGAAATCGATTGGGTTCTGCTTGTTGGCGTGCATCTGCATGATACGAGAGATACGCTCATTCTTACCACTGCGCATGTTCAATACATAAGAACCTGCATCCAGATGGCCTGAATAACAACGGAAGAACGCAAGACGACCAACGAAAGGATCGGTCATGATCTTGAACGCAAGAGCTGCGAACGGCTCCTTAGCGTCAGGCTGACGAGTGATCTCTTCACCGGTATCAGGGTTAGTACCCACGATAGCTTCGATATCAAGAGGGCTAGGCAGGTAACGGATAACCGCATCCAGCATAGTCTGTACACCCTTATTCTTATATGCAGAACCGCACATCATAGGAATGATGCTCAGATCGATAGTAGCTTTACGTACCGCTTCGTGAATTTCATTTTCGCTGATGCTGTTAGGATCTTCGAAGAATTTCTCCATAAGCTTGTCGTCATACTCAGCTACAGCTTCTACAAGCTGTGCACGCCAGTAGTCAACATCTTCCTTCATATCATCAGGAATTGGCACTTCTGTATAAGTTGCACCCTGAGTAGCGTCATCCCAGATCATACCCTTCATCTGGATAAGATCGACAACACCCTTGAAATGATCTTCAGCACCGATAGGCAACTGCAAAGGAACAGACTTAGCACCGAGCATGTCACGCACCTGCTGCACCACCATCAGGAAGTCAGCACCGATACGGTCCATCTTGTTAACGAAACCAAGACGTGGAACACGGTAACGGTTAGCCTGGCGCCAAACAGTTTCAGACTGAGGCTCAACACCATCCACCGCAGAGAACAAAGCAACCAGACCATCCAATACACGCATAGAACGCTCTACCTCGATGGTAAAGTCCACGTGACCCGGAGTATCAATGATATTGAACTTGTAGCTCTTTGTATCCGGAGTCAATTTACCTTGAATGGTAGGGAACTTCCAGAAACAAGTAGTTGCAGCTGAAGTAATTGTGATACCACGCTCCTGCTCCTGTGCCATCCAGTCCATGGTTGCGGCACCTTCGTGTACCTCACCGATTTTGTGGTTTACACCTGTGTAGTAAAGGATACGTTCAGTAGTAGTGGTTTTGCCGGCATCAATGTGGGCGGCTATACCAATGTTGCGCTGTAAGCGTAAGTCTGCCATTTTTATTTTATATTAAAGAGATAAAATTTAAAATTTGAGGTGCAAAGGTAGGAAAATATTTTTAAAAAAATATCCGGTTATTTAGGTGTGTTGTTATGTTAACATTAGTGTGCATTATTCATATGCAATATTTTATGCTCTTACTTAACCAATCACTATTATTGATACCTTAGCAATGATATTTTATGCGCGCAACCGAGCTTAATATTAACTGACCGAAAGCTATCACACATCTCATCTATGAACCACAGACAACGCCATAAATGCGCCAGATCGAAAATGATGATGATACTGGAGTGTAAAACCACAAGCCCGACATGACCACCTTTTTACTCCGTAAGATACTAATTCTGCTGGTTGCTGTCATTGTTACTTGTTCTGCCAATGCTCAAACAGGCAATACATTCAATCTCAACATTGCCAACGGCCTGCCCACCAATCATGTTTACAGCACAATTGTAGATAGACATGGATACTTGTGGATAGCCACCGACAATGGTGTTTTGAGGTATAATGGCTATGAACTAAAGATATTTACTACAGAGGACGGACTACCTGTAAATGATGTGTGGCAACTGGTAGAAGATAGAAAAGGGCGTATTTGGCTGGGAAATATTACCAACAAAATGGGCTATATCTTCAATGAAAGATATGTGAATGCCATTTTCGAAAAGCCCAATAACCACATCATATATCCAATGTTTTTAAAATTGAACGATGGGCATATCAACTTTTACAGCAATTCCCGTTCAGATAACTTACATGAGAGTTATTTCAGAGAGCAAAATGATACGATACGTAGTTACACACTAACTGATGAACTTCGAAAATTTTTACCTGAACTACAAATAACAGGAAAAGATTTTCAAACAATCTCTCCGATTGCCAATGAAGATGGTCATACGTGGATCATATATGACAATAAATTTTATAAATTTTCGATCAATAGGAAGAAGATAATCATATCAAAAGTAGTTCCTACCAATGAAAACAAGCTCAATGAAATACTTGGTGCCAATAATTACTTATTCATAGACAATTACATCCTATTGTTTTTTTATGATAACAGAAATTATCTGGAAGTGTACAATGTAAATAACGGTGCCAAGGAAATTATCTCACTGAAAGAACAGGGCATTAATGAGCCGATCATAAACATATATCACAACAATAGTAAGGCAAACAAGAATATCTATGTAATAACAAAAAATTACATCGTACAGTATCAGTTCAACAACAAGGTGATCTATGCAGGAACCACCACTATAAAAAGAGAACTTGGTACGACACAGTTGACCACACAAAATATAACATCCTATATACCTGATGAATTGTGGGGAAAGTGTATCTCGTCTGCAGCAGATGGACTTTTTATTAAAAGCAGTACAGATAGTAATTTAAAAAAGTGGGATGAGGTAGATCTTAATGGCTATCATTTTCTAGGCGGAGACGAATCTTATTGTATATGGGTCAATAAAACTAATGACATCTGCATTATAGACAGTCTTTTGCACGTCAATAAAATACATGCAATAGATAAGCAAGAGACATTATATGGAGTACTAAAAAAACAGAATAGTGTATATTATTTATTAGGCAAACAAAACTACTTACTGAATGTAAAGACCAACAAAGCATCCAGGCTACCTGATGTAGCATTGGGAGTGTCCATATTCAAAATGATAAAAGACAAGCCGGATAATAACTATTGCATCAACACTATTGGCCTGTACTCTATAAACCCGGATTCAGGGGTAAGCACAAAAAATTATATTGAATGCGACAGATACAGAGATCTGATATACGACTCGACCAGGCATACTTATTGGACATATAATTTTAATAAAATCACTACCCTGCATAATGGACAAAAATCAATTATTACTCAAGATTCATTTTCTAAGTTTGGAGTTGTAAGAACTGAGAAAATTGCGATTGACAATAAATTTGGCAATATCTTTTTTAAGGGAAATGATGCAATAACAATGTATGATGAAGAGCGAAATCATTTTCAGTATTTATTCCCTAATATCAATCTGAAGGAATCCTCAATGTGTGTTTATGATAATACATTGATCGCCTACGGTAGGTTTGGGGTGGCTTTTTGCAAAATTACAGGTAAGCAAAAAATATCTGATCCGATATACTACAGAAATATAAAAAACTCTCTCTACAACTTTATATACGACGCACAATTCGCATACAATAAATTAATAATAAACACAGACAAGGGTGTTTATTTATCTGACCTCCCTACAAACTTTGAAAATAATACCAATGAATACAACAACAAATATAAACTGACCTATAACTACAAGAACGAAATAAATGATCTGAAAAATGGCGATACTATCTTCATGGATCAGTACGATCCGTCTATTCGTTTTGATATTATCAATCCATACGGCAACGGGAATCTGAGATACAAAATTACCATTGGGTCAACGATCTCATTGCTGAATTCTAATGAGTTCGTTCTATCTAACGAACAACGAACGCCAGATGAATACTCCAAAATAGTTGTAATTGCGTATGATGGTGTGTGGAAGAGCAAACCAATATCTATCAACATCTACATACGCCCATATTGGTGGCAAACAAAAAGAATGCAAATTGTGCTATGGGCAACAGGCACCTTAGTTGTCATCTTATTGTTTGCATTGGCTATTCTCATCACCAGAAGGCTTGTACTTAACGCATCGAAGAAAAGAAATCTGAGAATGGAAATGGAGTTAAAAGCAATTTATTCGCAAATAAACCCACACTTCATATTCAACTCACTTAATTCGGCATTACTATTGGTAAGTAAGAACCAGATGGAAGAAGCTTATACTCATATTTCAAAATTCTCACGCTTATTGAGGAGCTACATTAAATCATCCAGAAACAAGTTTATTACCGTCAATGAGGAGATCATCAATCTCAGTAACTACATAGAACTACAACAGATCAGATTCAAAAACAGATTTTCTTATACCATCAATAGTCATAATCTTACCAACAGAACTGTTAGGATCCCATCATTATTAATTCAGCCATTCGTAGAAAATGCAATTGAACATGGCCTGCTGAATAAAGATGACATAGGGCAGCTGAATATCAACTTCAATATGATCGGAGATAATACTCTGATATGTACAATAGATGATAATGGAGTAGGTAGAGAAGAAGCTAAAAAAATAAGCGGCCTGAATGTGAGTAAAGAGGAATCATATGGTAATTTGCTCATAAAGGATCTGATAAATATTTTCAATAAATATGAAAGTGTAAATGTGGATATATCCTATTTAGACAAAAAAGCACCTGAAACCGGAACAACTGTAACGATCACTATCAAATATGAGAACAATGCAAAGTAATTACACGTGTATCATTGTGGATGACGAACTTGATGCCATTGAATTGCTCAGTTCAAGATTAATGAAACTATATACCAACGTCCAAATTATCGCTACTTATTCAAACTGGCAGGAGGCTTTGAGCGCATTGAGAACAACTTCGGTAGACATACTGATGATGGATATATCAATGCCCGGAAAAACAGGCATTAACCTTCTCAAATTGATTCCGGGCATTGATTGTGAGATCATTTTCGTTACAGCACATGATAATTATGCGGTAGATGCGTTCGAACTTTCAGCAACGGGCTATATTTTAAAACCGATTGATGATCAGGAACTTTCGCAAGCTGTTGACAAAGCATTGGAACGTGTGCAATTCAGAAAGCTAGCTAAGGTACAACCTGGCATAAGAATACAACCGATTACAAATGATGGAAAAATAGCCATCCCCGGCAATCATGGTATTGACTACATAAATATTAGTGAGATATTATATCTTGAGAGTACGAACAAATGTACCAGAATTGCTACGCTGAATCAGGAATACATAAGCACTAGTAACATCGGAAAATTTCAATATCTCATAGATAATTTTTCGTTCTTTCAGATCCACAGATCCTTTATCATTAACATCAGATATGTTTTGAGATACGATTCTTTGGGATTCATAATAATGAACAATAAAAAAGAGATACCAATATCGCGCTCAGCGAAAAGTGATTTTTTACAGATGTTCAGTATTGACCAATGACCTTTAAATATGTATAACATTAAGCACCCATTGGCATTTTCATCCGTCAGTGTATTTCGTCATTTCGTCAGGCAATCACTTCATTTCGACATATTTCTTTAAATGGCGTGCCCGGAACATTTTACTTTGTGTTTCATTAAGATGTTAACTCTCCTGTAAACGCTATCCCGTTAGTAAGATTCAGATTCGAATATCTGGTAAATATGCCCTGGTAATTCTTTACCGGGGTTTATCAATTTTAGAATTATCCTTTTGAAAAACCGACCAAACACACCAAAATAAAAATAATATAACTATCGGTTATTGTTATCCGTCGGAATTTCACAGCACTTCAGGGCCAAAAACATGCATTTCGTCATATTTTCTTATAGCAGGCAATTATCCTGAGTAAATTACATCAGAATTACGAAGTACGAATTCAGCCCCTCTGGCCTACTGTTTGCTATGAAAGAAATATACTCTGATATGAACTGATCTATCTATCTGCTTACCTTATGTAATGGCAATTGAACCTTGATACACACATCAGGGTTTTGTCATTTTAAAGATATCTGAATCAATTTTTACTGCCCTATTTACGAAGAAAAGTTAGCAGCGGATTGCCATAAATTTACCGCCGGCACTAACATACCATAAAGGCTAGGAAAAATGAATTATTTGATTAATTTTGAAGTCTATGAAGGATAAACTGACAAAAGTAATAGCTCTACTCCTGATCTTTTCTTTTTTCGCTAGTTGCGTATCTCCACGCCGCACTCCTTGGCGCAGAAAAAGATTTAATGCTCATAGTAATCGTGGTGGCGGGCGCTATTGGTACACCAGAGGTAGCTAATAATATTTTGTAATTATAAGAAAGATCTAAGAATAGACCTGTGATACAGGCATTCTTAGATCTTTTGTATTTTATATATCCATTAATATCACAGTTCCATTTCCAGTGCTTCTCCAACAATAAAGAAACTTCCGGTGATGAGCAATGCATCACTTTCGCCCATATTGCTGATAGCAGTATTAACGGCATCTTTTACTGTAAGATAACTTTCACCTGCTAAGTTTGCTGTCGCTGCCATTTCCTTTAGATCTGTTGCGGGCAATGCTCGTTGTATCTGCGCATTGCAAAAATAGTAGGTAGCATCTTTAGGAAATAATGCCAGTGCTTCTGCCACTTCTTTGTCTTTTACAAAACCCAGCACTATATGTTTTTTATCTGCTGCTACCTGGCTCCATTGCTGCAACACATTGGTCAGCCCTGCTGTATTATGCGCTACATCACAAATTATCACAGGCTGCTCTTTCAGCCAATCCCAACGCCCCATCAGCCCCGTAGCTTTCTTCACATTTTTCAATGCTTCGGTCGCCTCAACTATCGACAGGTCAAATCCCAGAAACGACAAAACATCAACCGCTGTGAGCACCGTCTTAAGGTTGTATTGCTGATAGTTACCTGTAAGATCAGTTTGTATATCTATTAATTCTTGCTTTACCTTATTAACAGCTTTATAATATTGATATCTGGGATCCTGCTTTACTCTTACCATATCCCAATGCGACTCAGCATAATAAACAGGGCTTTGATTTAAAACAGAATGTTCGAAGAAGACCTTTTCCGTTTCATCATGCTGTTCACCTATCACCACCGGAACATTATGTTTCATGATCCCGGCTTTTTCGGAAGCGATCTGTGCGAGTGTATCACCCAACAGATCTTTATGATCAAAACTGATATTTGTAATAACGGATAATACAGGTGTAATAATATTAGTACTATCCAATCGCCCTCCCAATCCGGTTTCTATTATAGCAATATCAACGCCTTCCTCAGCAAATGCAAGAAATGCCATTGCAACAGTTATCTCAAAAAATGATGGATTGATCTCTTCTATCAGGTATTTGTTTCTTTCAACAAAATCGACCACCCATTGTTCACTCACAGGTGCACCATTGATACGTATTCTTTCCCGAAAATCAATAAGATGCGGAGATGTATAAAGACCCGTTTTGTATCCTGCGTGTTGAAATATTGCGGCCAAAGAATGACTGGTACTACCCTTTCCATTGGTACCGGCAATATGAACGGACTTAAATTTATGCTGCGGGTCGCCCAATGCAGCACATAGCTTCAATGTATTGGTAAGATCAGGCTTTAATGCTGCTTTTCCTATTCTCGAAAACATTGGCAATCTGCTGAACAAATAGTCCAGTGTTTGCTGGTATGTGGTGGTATTCACCATAGAGTTTTAACGTGCTTTAAATACAATAGTTACATCACCAAACTGCTGCGGAGCCGAGCTATTGCTCTTGCTGAACCGTGCTTTGTTTATTTTGTCGAGTGCTATTTTCGTAAGCTCAGGATTGGAGGAAGATTTCACAAACTTACTTACAATGTTACCATCTCTATCCACCGTAACACTGATCACAACTTTACCACCCTCTCTGAACTCGGCTTCCAGTTTCTTTGGTGTAATATCTCTTCCGGTAAGTGTATGGTAGGTTCCTCCACCGCCACCCGATCCGGGTACACCTGAGTAATTTGCTGAACCGGGTGTTCCTCCATTTACGCCTGCATCATCAGGTCCGGTCGTTTTACCCTCATTACTACCTGGCTTATTATCTTTAGCACCATTACCCCCTTTGCCATTATTGTCACCACCATATACCGATTTGGGAACCGGAGGAGGAGCGATATCAGGCTTTGTGCCGGTTTGTCCTTTTATTTCCTTTTTGCCGGGATCATTGACTGCAGGAGCATCTGCTGCATCTGAATGCATCATTTCCTGAGGCACCGGGCTCTTTAGCTCTGCATTTTTGTACACGACCGATGCGCTGTAAGAAGCAGGATCATCCTTAGACATTGGTTGATCATCGCCGCTACCATTCTCACTTGAACCAAGATTTACCTCCAGTCCATTACCAACTTCTGCTGTCAGAACAGGAACAGTATATCTCCAAAGAAAAAAAAGCAATAAAAGTACAGCATGGATAACAATGGTCCATGTAAGGGCTTTGAAATTGATAGCGGGTGGCTGTTGTTGGGCAGCTGTCATACGCAATTAAGAATCTTTGTTTAAAATTACAGTAATTGAACTTAAAAGATGAAACGAATTAAATCATCAGCTCATTATTTTAACGTTTCAGGATTTATTGCTTTCACTAAGAAGTTTAATGGTATTTACAACGAACATTTTTTACTTTTGTTATAATAAACGCAATATTTAAACAATTCCATATTATGCCTTCTTTCGACATTGCCAGCAAAGTAGATCTTCAGACACTTGACAACGCCATAAACATTGCCAAAAAGGAAATTGACAACCGTTTTGACTTCAAAGGAACACACGTTTCTTTTGAACTCAATAAAAAGGAAATGACCATTTCAATGGAAGTTGAAAGTGACATGAAATTGCAGCAGCTGGAAGATGTGTTACTTACAAAAGCTATGCGTCAGGGGCTTGAAGCTAACTGCTTTGATCTGACCAAAACGCCTAATGCCAACGGCAAGTACATTCGCAAGACCATTCCTGTAAAGAATGGAATAGATAAAGACTACGCTAAGAAAATTGTAAAGATCATTAAAGACAGCGGATTGAAAGTGCAGGCGGCTATCATGGATGATGTGATACGCGTTACAGCAAAAAAAATAGACGACCTGCAAGGAGTAATTGCTCTTTGTCGTTCTTCAAATATTGACCTGCCATTGCAGTTCATCAATATGAAATCATAGTCTGAATATAAAAACTGAATATTAAATGAGCCCTGCGATACAATTATCGCAGGGCTCATTTTTTGGGCAAGTTATTATCTTTAGTATGGTATCAGATACTATGATGAGAACACAAAATAAAATAATGGGCATGAATGATTTGATATCACTCATGCCCATTAAATATGGTACTATTCAATAGTTGTTAAATTAAGCTGTTCCTTCAACGCTTGAACCTGACATCATACTGCCAATATATTCGCGGTTAAGGCGTGCAATGTTTTCCAAAGATATTCCCTTAGGACACTCTGCTTCGCAGGCACCAATGTTAGTGCAGCTACCGAAACCTTCAGTATCCATCTGGTTCACCATGTTGAATGCACGACTCTTACGCTCAGGATCACCCTGTGGCAACAATGCCAGGTGAGAGACCTTAGCAGAAACGAACAACATTGCAGATGCATTAGGACATGCAGCAACGCAAGCACCACAGCCAATGCAAGATGCAGCTGCGAATGATTCGTCTGCCTTCTGCTTATCGATAGGAAGCGCATTCGCATCCTGTGCATTACCTGTGTTCACAGAAATGAATCCGCCGGCCTGAATGATGCGATCGAAACCTGTACGATCTACTACCAGATCTTTAATAACAGGGAACGCGTCTGCACGCCAAGGCTCAACTGTTATGGTATCACCATCTTTGTAAGCACGCATGTGCAGCTGACAAGTAGTGTTCTGAGACCAAGGACCATGTGCACGACCATTGATGACCATGCTGCACATACCGCAGATACCTTCACGACAGTCGTGGTCGAATGCTATCGGCTCTTTCCCTTCAGACACCAGTTGCTCGTTCAATACGTCGAACATCTCCAAAAAAGACATTTCAGAAGAAACGTTCTTTACAGGGTAAGTTTCGAAACCACCCTTGGTCTTGTTATTTTTCTGCTTCCACACCTTTAAGGTGAGGTTCATATTATAATGTTGCATACTTTTTCAATTTGACAATTCGACAATCGGGCAATAGCCCATTTACCGGTTGTTGGTAGCAATAATTTTAAATTCCTAATTATTTGTATGAACGTGCACTTGGGTGAACGACTTCGTAGTTAAGATCTTCCTTGTGCAGTTCAAACTGACCTTCGCCCTTATATTCCCATGCGGCAACATACATGAACTTTTCATCATCACGAAGCGCTTCGCCCTCTTCTGTCTGATACTCCTCGCGGAAGTGACCACCACAACTTTCGTTACGATTCAATGCATCTATGCACATAAGCTCGCCCAATTCAATAAAGTCGGCAACACGGCCAGCCTTATCTAATTCAGGATTAAATTCATCAATATCTCCCGGGATACGAACGTTGCTCCAGAATTCTTTGCGCAATGCCTTGATTTCTTCAATAGCTTCTTTCAGTCCTTTTTCATTTCTGGCCATACCGCACTTCTCCCACATGATCTTTCCTAAACGCTTGTGGAAGCTCTCAACACTTTCAGTACCCTTGATGCTCATCAACTTATTGATGCGATCACTTACTTCTTTTTCAGCCGCAACAAACGCAGGATGATCTGTAGGAATTGCCTTGGTACGGATATCATCAGCAAGGCGATTACCCAGAGTGTAAGGTATTACAAAGTAACCATCAGCAAGACCCTGCATGAGCGCAGATGCACCCAGGCGGTTTGCTCCGTGATCACTGAAGTTAGCCTCACCCAAAGCATACAAGCCCGGAACAGTTGTCATCAGCTCATAATCTACCCAAAGTCCACCCATTGTATAGTGTACTGCAGGATATATACGCATTGGCATTTCGTAAGGATTTTCACCGGTGATTTTTTCGTACATATCGAAAAGGTTACCGTATTTCTCCTTAACTACGCCCTTACCTAATACTATGATCTCTTCCTTGCTCAGGTTTGGCTTTCCTTGTTTGTTAGCTTCTATCTTACCATAACGCTCGATAGCTGCACCAAAGTCAAGATAGACCGCCATCTTAGATGAACCTACTCCATAACCGGCATCGCAACGCTCTTTTGCTGCACGGCTGGCCACGTCGCGTGGTACAAGGTTACCGAAGGCTGGATATCTGCGCTCCAGATAGTAGTCGCGCTCTTCTTCCTTGATCTCAGAAGGTTTACGCTGATCATTCTTTTGCTTAGGCACCCAAATACGACCGTCATTACGTAGTGACTCAGACATCAGCGTTAACTTAGACTGATGATCACCACTTACTGGGATACATGTAGGGTGGATCTGTGTAAAGCAAGGGTTACC
This sequence comes from Chitinophagaceae bacterium, assembly GCA_947447465.1. Lineage (GTDB taxonomy): Bacteria > Bacteroidota > Bacteroidia > Chitinophagales > Chitinophagaceae > Flavipsychrobacter. Next base: position 53,659 of record CANFKE010000003.1, read on the forward strand.
GAAATAAGCGCCTTGCTTATGTGCCTTCCATGCTGCTGTAACATTGCTACCCATAGCATTGGTTGACAAATAGAACACGTTACCATAACCACCGGTACACAAAAGAACAGCATGACCGAAGTGACGCTCTAACTTACCTGTTACCAGATCGCGGGCAATGATACCACGAGCCACACCATCAACCATTACTACCTCCAGCATTTCATGACGGGAATGCATTTCTACATTACCCAAAGAAACCTGACGCTCAAGACCCTGGTAAGCACCGATCAACAACTGCTGACCTGTCTGACCTGCTGCATAGAACGTACGCTGTACCTGAGTACCACCAAATGAACGGTTGCTCAGCAAACCGCCATATTCACGTGCGAAGGGAACACCCGCAGCAACGCATTGGTCAATGATATTGGCACTAACTTCAGCCAGACGGTGAACATTACCCTCACGGGCACGGTAGTCACCACCTTTGATTGTATCGTAAAACAGGCGATAAGTACTATCACCATCATTCTGATAATTTTTTGCGGCATTGATACCACCTTGCGCTGCTATTGAGTGCGCACGGCGGGGGCTATCCTGAAAGCAGAATGCTTTCACTTTGTAACCCATTTCACCAAGAGAAGCTGCTGCTGAAGCTCCGGCAAGACCGGTTCCGACAACAATTACTTCTAATGAACGCTTATTGGCAGGGTTAACCAACTTACAAGTAGCCTTGTACGTTTTCCATTTGGAATCTATCGGACCTGCTGGTATTTTAGAATTAAGTGGCATATATAAACTAATTCAAAAGTTAAGACTTGCCTGCCTGGCGGCAGGATGAATACTTAAAACACCGCTTTGCAACGGCATTAGCCAAGTTAATGGTTAGGCGATCCAATTCATGAAGAATGCAACCGGCATAGCAATGAATATCAACGGAACGATGATAGAAAATGCAACACCCACTGACTTAATGAGTCCTTTGTACTTTGAAGTACCTAGTCCCAATGTCTGGAATGCACTGTAAAAACCATGAACAAGATGCCATCCCAATGAGATGCAACCAAAGATGTAAACACCAACTACCCATGCAGTCTGGAATTCTTCCTTCATCATATGGTAAAGGTCTTTTTCACCACCACCGGTGATCTGAGAAAAACGGTTAGGTGCCCAGAATTTTGACAGGTGCATGATGAGGAACAACAAAATAAGAGTTCCCAACAATGCCATACTGCGGCTATACCACGGGCTGGTAGCACTACCGGCATTCACTGCATAGCGGTTAGTACGACGACTCTTGTTTCTTGACCATAATGCAAGGCCTTGAATAATATGTAACAGCAGGAAGGCCATAAGCCCTATCTCAACTGTACGGATCAGGAAGTTCGTACCCATGAAATGGGCTGCTTCCGTAAAACGAACGCCACCATCATTGTAGAAGATCTGGGCGTTAATGTAACAATGGACGATCAAAAACGTAATGAGGAACAACCCCGTTAATGACATTTGTAGCTTTTTCCCTATGGAAGTGCTAAAGTAATTTTTCCAGCTCATGCGAATCCGGCAGAATTTAGTGTAGAAAGTGAAAAATGTTGTACAAAGATAATCATCAATTTATAATTAGCATAGCAATACTGAAAATTGCTGAAAAGTATTTACATAAAGCGAAATTTTAGATAAGTTTATCAATTAGTTCCAATTACTTTTCCCGGCTCTTTATTACTTGTTGAACTGAGCATCCGTTAATCCTGTATTGATAGCATAACTAAGATAATTGATCTCAATTGTGCCTTTCTGCGCCTTCGGTTTTGCATCTTTTGGGGCTACCGGTACTTCATTATTATAGTCCATTGTCACGCCTTTGGGCAACTTGTAATCTTTTACATCCATGTAAATGGTCACTTTATCGGGCAATCCAAAGGACATATACTTGTTGAAATCAAGATCCATAATAACAGTTCCGTCATTTCGAGTAGTGGTTTCAGCCCTTACTGCTACCAGATTGGCTTCATCTATCCAGAGTTTGGTAAGTACTATATTGTTCATATCATCCTCAGGTATCACTTTCACCAATCTCAGCTTCTTACCCTTTACCGTTACATTACCAATATCTATCACTGTTACATTACCTACAGGTATCAAATTGCTGATGGTAAGATTGATATTTTTTTTCGGCAACATAGACAGTCCGCCATTCCTTTCCAACCGCATTTTATCCGGAGCTTTAAAAAGCAGGGTTCCTTTTAGTTGAGGAATTCGCATAAAACTCACATCTATCTTCATCCTTACATCAGCCCTGTAATCCTTTACCGTAGCTATTTTAGTGCGAAGGGTGTAAAACAATTGGGTCGCATCATCCGCACGCACCCTGTGCGATACCAACGTAAGCATAATGACCAATAACGAAATATATTTTCTCATGATTTAATATCTTTTTTGTTGAAATAAACTATTGTAAGCAACAGAAAACCAATAGTATATAAAAATAACACTACAGCACTCTTACCGATGGCTGCATATGGCACAGGGTCATCAAAAAAGCCTTTCCAACCTATCATGTGCGTGGTGAATAGATATGGCTTGATAATAGTGAATAAGGGCAATTCAAGATTAGACAATATGGTCAGGACCACAACGATACCCATTGTTGAGATGATAGGCCCTATAGAATTATCTGCGAATGCAGATAGTAATAATGACATGGATGCGATAGTTGTCATTGCCAACACTGCGAATGCAAATGCAAGACCATACCTCCACATTACATCATTCTGCAGGATCATAATGAAAGAGTCACTTTTTAGGTTGATCATATCCCCCTTACCAAATAATAGTAATGAAAAAAATAAAGCAACTACGGCCAACCAAACAATTAATAGAACAGTGTAGATAAAGCTACTTAAAAACTTGGCCATCACTATTTTAGGTCTTGAAATTGGCTTTGTAAGCAACAGCCTCAATGTACCCAGGTTGGCTTCACCCGCTAACGCATCTCCGGCTACAAGAGCAACCAGTAATGGAATATGAATAAGCAGCGATTGTAGTATGATATAAGTGATCAGATAACCATTAAGTATATTGCCCTGTATATCAAATTGCTCATTGACACCCGATAGTGCGAAGTTGACGAAACCCTTTCCGTCAGTGAGCATGGCCAGTTGTATTACGAATGTAATAGCAGTGACTATACCAAAACTGATATAAGTTCGTGGTCGTCTGAAAATTTTATAAAGCTCTATTCGTAATAACTGTATCATCTGTTAGGGATAAAAAGTATGCTTCCAATGAATGTTTTGACCTGATCTCTGTAACGCCTACTCCCTGCCCAACCAACCAACAGTTCAATTGTGGTGTTCGTTCAGGATTCATTTTGAAAGTAAGCGTTTCCTGTTTGATAGAACCTAATGATGGTTTCCACTCACTGGCATTTATTTTTTGAAGGATATGGTCGTCAGGTAAAATATCTATTTCTATAAATGTCTCATCCGGGTTCAGCAAACTGTTCACCTTCCCTTCCACTACTTTTTTGCCTTTATGTATGATGATCATACTCGTAGCTACCTGCTCTATCTCATACAAAAGATGCGATGAGATCAGAATTGTCTTGCCATGATCACGGCTTAGTGATAAGATCAGCGCACGCATTTCAGCAATACCCTGCGGATCAAGTCCATTCGTCGGCTCATCAAGTATCAGAAGGTCCGGCTTATGAACCAATGCAATAGCTATACCCAGCCTTTGCTTCATTCCCTGAGAATAGGCTTTCACCTTATCGTGCTCCCTACCCTTCAACCCTACAATTTCTAACACCTCATGAAGTCGATTCGCTTTTATACTGCTGTCACTCAGTGCGGCAAACATTTTTAAATTATCCCACCCCGACAAGTAACCATACATATCAGGTCTTTCAATTATAGCCCCGATCTTGCTTAATAAATGTCTTCTGCCATTATTGAATTCTTCCCCATCAATGTAAATACTACCGCTATCAGGAAAGATCAGACCAAGCAGCATGCGCATTGTAGTGCTCTTACCCGCTCCATTCTGACCCAAAAAACCATAGATATCACCATGATTTATGGTAAATGAAAGATCACTCACCGCTTTGAACTGCTTGAATGACTTTGATAAGTTTTTAGTTTCAATTATAGGATGCAAGGCACAAGTTTGAGACTGCAAGTTAGGTCACTATACTATTAATACGCTCATTATACTTTATACCTATTTCCTATACCGCTTTTGTTTTGTTTAATATTTTATCAGAAAATAAACAATATATAGGAACACACGGATTAAAATAGAACTGTATGCAAAGACATACAAACTATTTGCAAGGTTATTACGTAAGTATTCATGATGATTGTTTAATACAATGCATTGAAAAATAATAACATTCAGTAATTCGGTACAAAATCATTAACCTTGAAAATAATAACTATATGATCTTTAATGAAGCAGACAGACTAAAAGCGGTAAAACGTTTCGATGGGTACAACTTCGATCTGAATAAGGGGCTGGAAGATATTTTAACGCTTACGGCTGAGATATGCGAAACTCCTGTAGCTTTTATAACCCTTATAGATGCTGATTCACAACAATTTAAGGTCTGTAAGGGTCTTGAAGTGACACAAATGCCACGAGACACCTCTTTCTGCACACATACCATTATGGATACCGGCGTGATGGTAGTAGAAGATCCGTTGAAAGATGAACGTTTCTCCAACATACCTTTGGTCACCAACCAACCTTACATCAGATTTTATGCAGGTGCACCTTTGGCAACTGAAGATGGACAGAATGTAGGTACTCTCTGTGTACTTGATGCTAGGCCTAAGTCGCTTCCGGAAAGTAAACAAGCCATGCTGTCTATTCTGGCCAAACAAGCCATTCACCTGATGGAGCTGGACCTGTGCCTGAAACTGCTCAATCATAAAAACGCTCATATCTCACTGCAGAATAAGACGCTTAGAGATATCGCTTTTACACAGGCACATGAATTCAGGGGACCACTTTCTTCAATAATAGGATTTATGAACCTGATAAAAGATGATGATTACAATGCACCTAAAGAATATCTTGTAATGATGGACCAGGCGGTAAAAAAGTTAGATGAGAAGATACTACTTGTTGTAAAAAGTACGGAACAGGCACGGGAGGTATATCTTGCCTGAGCCTCAATGATAGAGGAATATACCCACAGCCCTGCACTATAGTGCAGGGCATTCCTTTGTGTAGGAATAATTAATCGTGTAGTGCCAGAATAGGCATATTGTTCAATTTGGCCAATTGCTTGGTATGACTCTGATGAAATATGTTATACCATACTCCATGACTATGTGGTATTACAACAAGAAAATCCAGATCATGCTCTTTTACAAAATTGGCAATGCTTTCTATTACATGCGGATTCTCTATGCCATAGTAGCTAGGTCGTACATCATCAAGCAGATCTTTTACTATCGCTTCATTTTCCTTTTCCACTTCGGTCACTTCTTGCTTGGTAGTAGATACATGCACTACATGCAGACCGGCGCTGGTATGACGTACCAACCATTTTAAGAAGCTTACCTGACGCGATGCCAGTACAGTTCGGTAATCGCAGACAAAACCGATATTCATTATCGGTGCAAATTGCACGTGTGCAGGCACAAGTAACACCGGAACGGCAAGACTGGTGAGCGAATTGAGTAATTCACTATCCCACATCCACAGGTCCTGATAGTCACTAACTGCGCCCATCACAATGATCTCAGGCTTTACTTCATCTATTTGATTACGTAACGTTTCAATAAGACCACCAACTATTGTTTTCCCACTGATGTTCAGATGCGGATATTGGGCTTTTGTTCGCTCAACATCATGGTCCAGATTATCCTGATTGATATCGTAATCGTCTTTCAATGAAGCCAAAGCAACCGCATCCGAAGTGTAATTGACAGGCATGGTGTATATATGCAGCAACTGAATATTGATGGGGCTATCACCTACAAGTTTGCAGGTATATTCTATTGCATTATGCGCTGATTCTGAAAAATCGTTGGTGATAATTATTGTAGGTGTCATCTCTCTTGTTTTATTGTTTTTATTGCGGGCAATGATCGCATGCAGGCTTTAAGTTCTCTCTGAATTTTTCCAATACACTCATGCAATCAGCTATCTTCTCTAAAGGCAGATCAGATCCGGCAAAATTGTGCATCTCACATAACCACGGCTGCATCTTAGTTCTCAAAGCCTTTCCTGAATCCGTTAAAAAAATGATCTTGTTCCTTCTGTCATGAATATCCTCTCGGCGATATACCAACTCACGCTTGGTAAGATTGTCGATCAGATAGGTCATGCTGGCCTTATCCTTTACAGTAATATTAGCTATTTCCTGCTGATTGATACCGTCTGTATTCCAAAGGCAGCCCAACACCTGTACCATTTCAAAAGTAAGGTCCATGTGCTCGGCTCTCAGCTTTGCCTGGATATATTGCCTGAAGGCAAGATTGACCCTGATGATCTCTTTAGTGAATTCCGCAATGATATCATTCTTTGCATCGCTCATAGCCATACAAAGTTAAATACTTGACTATTAATCACCAAACTATTTTTGAATGGATCCTTCTATTATATCTGCCAGTGTCTTGTGTTCAAGTACACCTATTGTAGCGTCGCGTGTTTCTATAAATACCTGATTGATCTTACAGATTTCCTCTTCACAATCGCTGCATTTTTTATAAAAATGAAGACTTACACAGGGCAGCATTGAAATTGGTCCGTCAACAATTCGGATGATCTTGGCCAACGATACTGTATCCGGAGATTCGAGAAGGTAATAGCCGCCACCCTTACCTTTTTTACTTTCTAATACTCCCGCCTTTCTCAGCTCGAGGAGAATATTTTCTAGGAATTTAAGAGGTATCTTTTTCTTTTCGGCTATCTCAGATATCTGCACAGGACCACCCTTATATCTTGTCGCAAGGTATCCGGTGGCTTTAAGTGCATATTGAGCTTTCTTAGAGAGCATAGTATTTATTCTGGCAGATCTTTATAAAAGAAATGTAATGATACAAAATTCACCTCTACTAGTTCATACTAAATATCTATAGTTCATAGAAGATACCAACATCCTCATTCTGATGTTCAAATAGGTAAATCGTATCAAAATAAAATTATAGTCCACCAATTTTATAGACTAATTGATTTTTACCTATCTTTGACTCGCAAAAAAAGAATTCCAACTAATTGACCATGAAAAACAATAAAACATTGAATAGCATGATGGCACTGCAGAATAGCTGCTGTTGTTATACAACAATGACCGGGTGTTGCTGTAGCTGTTGAGCACTATTTAATGATGATTGATTAAATGGCTTTACGCACACAGCGTAAAGCCATTTTTTGATTAAGACCTATTTGAAACCAATAAAACTTGAACAATGGAATTTACCGAACAAATGAGCAGATACAACCTGCTGACAAAACGATTTACAGTGGTCAGAGAGAATCTGAACAAGGATGGAGTGCTGGCAATATGCAAAATGCTCAATGAAATGATAAAACTAAATGACAGGGCAATTAAAATAGCTTTTGGTGGTTTGAACTATGATAGCATTACAGCAGCACATTATGAGATCGATTTTATAGGACAAGCAGACCTCGGCGATACTGTTGAAATAGAATCCCAATACACCCCTACTAAAAATGACAGCTTACTCATAGATATTATCATTCGTAAAAGAACAGACAAAACGATAACGATCGGCGAAGGTCGTTTCGTTTTCCAATCCAAAGATGTAGTTCGCACCAAACGCATGCCTGCATTTACATAGTTACATTTTTTGATTACTTCACCAATAAAAAATACATCATGAATTTTAAATTGAACAGCATACCCGAACGAACGGCCAAACCCAGAGTGAATGGCCTGACTATGATTATGGACAAAGGACTCGGGCTAAGGGGTGTCAGAGATTTCCTGTCTGTCTCAGCTACTTACGCAGATATTGTAAAACTTGGATTCGGTACTGCTTATGTGACCAACGATCTCATTGGCAAAATGGAGATCTACCGTGAGTTTAATATTCCGGTTTACTTTGGAGGTACTCTTTTCGAAGCATTCATCATCAGAGATAGGTTTCAGGATTATCTGGATCTGGTAAAAGAATACAATCTGCAATATGTAGAAGTATCTGACGGGTCTATTACCATACCACATGCCGACAAATGCCGATATATTGAGCAACTCGCAAAGCATGTCACCGTCCTTTCAGAGGTCGGATCCAAAGATGCGGAACATATCATACCGCCATATAAATGGATAGAACTGATGCGTGCCGAATTGTTGGCTGGCTCATCATATGTAATTGCAGAAGCAAGAGAAGCCGGCAATGTTGGCATATATAGGGGAACCGGTGAGGTACGTGAAGGATTAGTACAGGAAATATTGACACAAATACCTGCTGAGCAGATAATTTGGGAAGCACCGCAAAAAGCACAACAGCTATACTTCCTCAGCTTATTGGGCGCCAACGTCAATCTGGGAAATATTGCACCATCAGAATTGATAGCTTTAGAAGCCATGCGTATTGGCCTGCGGGGAGATACCTTTCATCTCTACCTGAATAAAACAAAACCGGCAGTTACCAACAACACAACAAAATAGTTATAGTTTCTTTACACCATAAAATTTGTATTTATGTCATTACGACTTGGAGACACCGCACCGGATTTCAGCGCTAGTACATCAATTGGCGATATAAGGTTCCATGAATATCTGGGTGATAGTTGGGGTATTCTATTTTCTCATCCTGCAGACTACACACCGGTATGTACTACCGAACTGGGTAGAACGGCACAACTGAAAAATGAATTTGAAAAACGAAATGTAAAGGTATTGGCAGTAAGTGTTGATCCTATCGATAAACACTTTGGATGGATATCAGATATCAATGAAACACAAAACACTATTGTTGACTTCCCTATAATTGCTGATGAAGATCGAAATGTTTCCGAACTGTATGATATGATACATCCCAATGCATCTGCTACAGCAACAGTCCGTTCTCTGTTTATTATAGGTCCGGACAAAAAAATAAAACTGACACTCACCTACCCGGCATCTACTGGCCGCAATTTTACTGAGGTGATCCGCGTAATTGACTCCTTACAACTTGCAGCCGATTATAGCGTAGCTACTCCTGCCGACTGGAAACAAGGAGAAGATGTTATTGTTGCACTCAATGTAACCACAGAAGATGCCCACAAAAAATTCCCAAAAGGCGTAAGAATTGTAAAGCCTTATCTGAGATATACGCCTCAACCAAATAGCAATTAGCTCTTATATAAATACTTATATGCCCGATCAATTGCATCGGGCATATTTTTTGGGGCTTCAGATTTCCCTCACTTCGGGTGATAACAGACATGCAGACATTTCGGGTATTACACATTACTTTTACGGCAGATAACCAATTCTACTTATGCGCAAATCATTGTGGCTGGTAATAGCCGTATTGTCTGTACAGGTATCTTATGCTCAGCACGGGGCTAAGAAAATCACATTAGACGACCTCTATAAAAATTATACGTTCCGGATTAAAGATGTACCGGGCTTCAATGCCATGCATGATGGCAAGCGTTATACGCAACAGGATGAAGAAAACAAACATCAGTACATAAGGATCTATGACCTGGAAACAGGCAAAGTAAATAAGACAATATTTGACAACAGCACTCAGACCTATAACGGTACAGAAATAAAGGTCAGCGAATACACTTTCAGCGCTGATGAGCACAAACTCTTGCTTAAAACTGACAATGAGAACATTTACCGCCGCTCGATATTGCAGCATGTATATGTTTACGATATAGCATCAGGAGATATAAAACTGCTGGACAAAGACAAGGTGCTGCATGCTACTTTCTCTCCTGACGGCACCAAGGTAGCCTATGTAAAGAACAACAACCTTTACTACAAAGACCTGAAAACTGATGAATTGGTACAGATAACTACCGACGGGCAGAAGAACAGCATCATTAATGGTAATTGCGACTGGGTATATGAAGAAGAGTTTTCATTTACCCGCGCATTTGAATGGAACAGCACAGGAACTCACCTGGCATGGTATCGTTTTGATGAAAGCAAGGTACCTGAATATACTATGGCTAAATATACCGGCCTGTATCCTGAACAATACACCTATAAATATCCTAAAGCAGGTGAACGTAATTCTGTAATAGAAATTAAGATCTACGACCTGCAAAATAAGAATACTGTAAAAGCAGACATAGGTCCGGAGACTGATATTTATATACCACGCATCAAATGGACGGAAAGCCCTAAAAGACTATGCGTTTACCGACTCAACCGTCTGCAAAATAAGCTGGAATTGTTGATGGCCAATGCTAATACAGGTGTTACCAGAGTGATCTATAGAGAAAAGAATAAATGCTATATCGCTATCAATGACGAGATCACCTTCCTACCTGATGGACACTCTATGATACTTGGCAGCGAGCAGAATGGCTGGAATCATTTATACAAATACAATTGGGACAATGATAAGATCACAGACCTTACCCCGGGCAATTTCGATATAGAATCACTTATAGGCGTTGATATTAAGAGACAATTGGTCTATTATTCTGCTGCTGAAGTTTCACCTATGCATAGAAACCTCTATGTTGTCAATTGGGATGGTAGCGGCAAAAGATGCCTTACCCCTGCACCGGGTATGCACAGCATCACACCCTGCGAAGGATTTAATTTCTTCCTCGACAAATATTCTAGGTTGGATAAAGTGCCGGTTTATCGCCTCATCAATGCGTCTGGTAATGTTATCCGTACACTCGAAGACAATAAGGCACTCGCAGATAAAATGAAGGAATATGCCATGGGCGATATCAGGTTCATGAAATTCAGAGGTGCTTCCGGCAGCCTCAATGGCTGGATGATCACCCCACCCGACTTCGACAAACACAAAAAATATCCTGTCCTGATGTATCAGTACAGTGGCCCCGGTTCTCAGGAAGTAGCAGACAAATTCCCGGTGGGTAATTACTGGTGGCACCAGATGCTGGCACAGAAAGGCTACATAGTAATATGTGTGGATGGTACAGGTACAGGATACCGTGGCGAGGCTTTCCGCAAAAAGACCTACCTCACATTGGGCAAATACGAAAGCGCCGACCAGATCGCAGTTGCTAAAAATCTGAGCATACTACCCTATGTTGACAAAAACAGAATAGGTATTTGGGGGTGGAGCTATGGTGGCTTTATGAGCAGTACCTGCATTCTTAAAGGCAATGATGTATTCAAGACCGCCATTGCTGTTGCACCCGTTACCAACTGGCGCTATTACGATAATATCTACACAGAGCGTTATATGCGCACCCCTCAGGAAAACCCGACAGGTTACGACGACAACTCACCTGAGAAAATGGCCGACAAACTGAAAGGTAAGTTCCTCTACATTCATGGCACTGCTGATGACAATGTACATTTCCAGAACTCAGTAATGTTCACTACAGCTCTCATTAAAGCAGACAAAGACTTCGATAGCGAGTACTACCCCGACAAAGCCCACGGTATTTCCGGCGGTAATACCCGCAATCACTTGTACCGTAGAATGACACAGTTTATATTGGATAATTTGTAATCAACTTAACTCTGTATCAACGCCCGCTGTCAGTCTCTGACCGACGGCCTTCGGGACGTATTCGTTTTCGGACACAACATGTAAAATTCACATCAACGCCTGCTGTCGGTCTCTGACCGACGGCCATCAGGACGTGTTCGTTTTGCCTCCAAATGTCATGCTGAGGCTCTCGAAGCACGACATTCGCATCGGGACGTATTCGTTTTGTATCTCCCAGATTGGTCATTGCGACGCAGTAAGCAATCCGGTAGCTGGACGTATTCGCTTTTATATGACATTTTACGCTTAGCTGAGCGTTAGTCTCTGACTACGCTCGCGCGGTTGCTGGTCTCCTGACCGGCGCATCGGGACGTATTCTTTTTGAGATGCGCAATGCTACAGCTCCCCTCTTATTTTAAGAGGGGACGATTTTGGGCAACGTAGTTTGCCCAAAATCGGGGGTGATAACCACATCGGAATGTATTCGTTTGAGTATATAAAGGTGCTTACGCACCCTCCACAGGCCTCTTATGTTTCCATCTCCTGTGCGACCACAACCATGTTTCAGGGCGGGCAATAATGTCTTTTTCCAGGCGCTTAGTGTGCATCTCAGAGATCTGTCCTTCTATTGTAGTCCCCGGTTGATCACATAGTATCTCTGCATTCATCTCATAATACCCTCTCTTCACTTTATCTATCGACATATACACCACAGTTCTATCCAGCTTCTTGGCTATAATCTCTGTCCCTCTGAATACAGGTGTATCCTGATGTAGAAAATTCGTCCAGTATGCATTCTGATTAGATGGGGTCTGATCAGCTATGAATGCAGTAGTATTGACCTCTTCTTTATTCGATAACATTTCCTTGAAGGTGTTCTTCATGGCTATCAGCTTAGTTCCGAAGCGCGACCGCATATCATACATAAGCTTATCAAATTGCTGATTGGCCAGTGGATGATAGATGACATATAACTGCTGCTTACATAGCAGGCTGAAAGTATTCCCTGCCCACTCCCAGTTACCATAATGTCCCAGTACCAGCACAACACTCTTCTGCTCATCCGCCAGTTTATTGAACAATTCTAAAGTACCCGGCCCGAAGTAGCAATGCTTCAGCATGGCTTTCTTACTTATGGTCAATGTCTTGAATGTCTCCAGAAACAGATCGCACAGATACCGATAAAAAGCCTTGCCTATCTGCTGTATCTCTGCCTCACTCTTATCAGGGAATGAGCGGCGTAGGTTACCAAACACCACTTCTTTACGATACCCTATGACATGATATAACAAAAAATATACACCAGACGATAGAACATACAATACAGGAAATGGCAGTATGGACAACAGGTAGATGAACGGAAGGATGAGATAAAACAATAGTGCAGCCAAGTAATATCAGATTTTGAACAAAATTATAAAAGAAGTCGGAACTTATATTTGAACCTACCTATATGGAAAGTTAAATGACCATAATTCTACATTCACCGGCTCACTATCGGCTGATACATCAACCACCATTCCTCATTAATTTAAATTTGCTCTATCCTCCAAAGGAACCAACGAATGATGGCTTATCTTATCCAGCTCCAGCAAAGTATAGTTACCATCCGGCGCACGCTCGAACATAGGCTCGAATTTGGCACCATATACCAGTTGATGATGACTGTAAGATGTACGCTGTTGCACTGTATTAGAAAAATGATCATCAAATGCCTTGATACTCAATATCACCTCCATCTTGGCATCTTTCAATTGTTCAGCGGTATAGTTAGCTATCGGACTGTCTTCATTGATCGGGTGCACTACGGTCCAACTCAATGCCAATGAGGTAACTTTACTTATCTCCAGCGGCAGCTGATAAAAGCGGGTGATCATTCTGCCATCTTCATTTACATGCAGCGCCACGGTCAATTGAGCTTCCGCATCAGTAAGGTGATTATTCTTATAGGTGGCTATGCGCGCCATCAATGCCCTGCTTCCCTTATGTGGTGCTACAATAATATTGTTGCTGAACATGATATACGCTCTCGGCCTTGAAAAACGCCCGTATATAAGACCCGTAACTACTGCAAATGCCAGAATGCCCAGCAATGATTCTGTAGATGCTACAAAATTGGTCAGCAATCCAGATGGTGCTACATGTCCATACCCTACAGTGGTCAGCGTTTGCGAACTAAAGAAGAAGGCTTCCAGAAAACGGACCATAAATGGATGATTCACATCTATACCCGACAAATGATCAACGCCAATTGTAAAGTAGATGACCGCGAAAAACAGATTGATGGCAGTATAAAAAGTAAATATGGCCATTGCGAATTTGAATCTGTTCATCCGCAAGAGAGAATGGTACACACTGATGCGCTCATAAAAGGGCAGCCCCGTTTTACGCAGATTATTAGATCCGTCAGGGTTTACCAGTCTGCCACCCTCAGCGCTGCTGTTGGCTCCGAAACCGGTATTACTTAGATCCTTAAATTTCGTTTTGTGATTGGATATCGCCATTTTTCTTGATCTCTACATACAGAGCGACCAGTATTGTGAATATCATCGCCGCTATGCCCAGTAATAAACTGGTCTTTGTTTGAAAAAATGAAGTTACCAAATAATGCAGAAAACCGAACAATGGAATAAAGATACTCAGCTTGACTGCCCAGTTGGCCATAGGCACTAATCGATAAAATCTGGTTTGTAACAACCTGCTGATGTGATAAAAATAGAAAACGCATTGCGCATAACTCGAAATAATAAAACTAAGAGCAAGCCCGGGCAAACCCAACCATTGATATAACGGATACATCAACAAACAAGCAAGCACCAACTCTCCTACTGCCCCGGTAGTACTTAAATGCCCCTTGTGCAACTTCTGAAATACAGTAATAAAGCTATACGTCCTGAAAGGTAGAATGAACAACATGACAAAGAAAACAGGCACCGCCTCCTGATAGCCGGGCAATAGGACGGCAAATAACTCATACCTGAAGAACATCAAAAAAAACATCAGTGGGAATACAATATTGGAAAGGTATCGCGCCGAATGATTCATTAGCTGTAGCAATGATGTCCGCTCATCTTTCACCTTCACTTTGTTCATTTGTATGAGCACAGCACTACCCGATGCACTCAGTATAAGTGGCAGAAAAGGTACATTCTGTGTACCATTGAAGTATATCGCAGATGCCGCCGCTGTCAGTAGAATAGAGACCAGAAATTTATCTATCCATGATGACACGGTCTGTAATATGTCATAAAGACCCATATGCAACCAAAGCGTTCTTATCTCCTTTACCGTTCTTACCTCTTCCCCGTCTTCTTGTTGATATTGCTTGGCACTGACACTTAATATGACCAATGAGGCCACTAGCCTCACCAAATTCAGTATCAATAGATCAAGAAATATATCATGCTGAGAAAACCCTTTGTCTAGCACCAGCTTATGAATGGCCAGATAGCCGAGTGCATATCCGCTGTTAATGATCAGTAGGCTTTTGATCCGCTTAAATACGATCAGGAACGACTCTGTGATGATACCCAACGCAAAGCTCAGCATAAAGAGCAAGGGTATCGACCAACCTATGTGCAGAGACTCCAACTGCAGCACAGCAAAACCACCGCTCAAGGCCACTAACCAGATCCCATATATCAGATATTGCTTAACAGATACTGTTTTACTTAGTTTCAGTATTGTACCCGGAGCATAGGTCGTGATCAGCACATGTATCCCGAAACATGCTAAGGGATAGATGAAGTATAGCTGTGTCCAGAAATTCTGGTAGGTCCCGTATGTGGCCTTTTCCAGATGACGGGAATAATATAACAACACCATCAGGTTGGCCACAGAAGGGAAAAACCTGATGAGGAAAATAAAAAATGAATTACTGAATAAGGAGTTACTGTTTAGTTTTCGCAAAGGCATCGCATTCCTCCTTGTTTAGGTATTTGACCACCCGAGCAGGGTTCCCCACTATCACGCAATAACCGTCAGGAAAGCTTTTGGTAACTATGGTACCTGCACCCACAACGGTAAAATCTCCCAACTTAACACCAGGTAGTATCACTACATTCATGGCTATCCAACAAAACTTACCTATCTCCATTGGTGGCCCCGGAAGATGTTTATCATTATCTATCGGATCATGATTGGCAGATATCAGGCCTACATTCGGTGCAATATTGGTGTAGTCGCCAAGTATTATACCATTGCGGGCATTGATATATATACCTGCAGAATCTCCGGGGTAACAATTTTTACCTCGTGTTATTCGCTCAGGGCTGTGTATGGTAGTAGTGTGGTGTATGGCCCATGTGGTCTTGGCATTGTTACGCAACAGCTTTCTGAAAACGAAATCTCTTACATAAAAGCTGAAACTCATCTCCTTGCGCATGCCCAGCACACGCTTTAAACCACCTACTACTCCACTCATGCCTGTTCGTTTTTAGTTGAAGGTCCTTTGAACATAGGTATAAACGCTGCAACCACCAATAATAGTATGAGGATACTACTGGCCATAGCAATGGTCTTGCCCTTATAAAAACTCTCCGGCTTGAACTGGAATTCAATTTTGTGTGCACCCGCCGGTATTTTTATGGCCCTCAACACATAGTCAGCCTTCATTATCGGTGTTTCCTTGCCGTCAACATAAGCTTTCCAGCCCTTGGCATAATAAATGTCTGAGAACACTGCCAGACCATCTTTGCTATTGTTAGAAGCAAATGACAACTCATCCAGACCATACTTGGTCAATTTTACAAATGCAGCGCTGTCTTTACCTATCACTACATTACCCATATCATTTTTAAAGGTATTGCGGATAACAGCTGTTTTCTTTGGTTGGAATGCTCCAGGCTTTATGGTAGTATCGCCCAGTTGAGCAGCATTAAGGCTGTTAATTTCCTCATCGGCAGTGTTCACCCACTTCACCTCATCTACAAACCATGCGTTACCACATGCATTCGGGTTCGGTATTGCCTGCGGGGCACTCTTTTGTCCACCTACTATCACATATTTGGTATTCAGCATGTTCAGTACTTCACCATTATAGCCTTTACTCATGTGCACGTCTATAAGGTCCTGATACATCTCCATCTTGGCAGGCGAATAACCACCTATGCACTTATGGAAATAGGCCTGTACCGCATCATTGTAAGTATTTCTCGAAAGGTCAAGTACTCTGTAGTACGGATCCTTATCCTTCAATATTGCCTGATCGACCGGTCTTGGCTGGAAGGTAGCATCAAATTCTGATGCATCCTCATAATTACTATCATTGAGATAATCATGCGCTACCGGCAATAGGTCGATCGCTATCAAAGCGGCAAGACCACCTATCATGATTAATGGTTTGATCTTATCTGTTACCAAAGCCCATAACAATGCCGCGGCAGCAAGAATGAACGCTGCGCTCTTTAAACTGCTCGACATAGCCAGCGACGCACGGTCTTGCTTCAATAAATTCACCAATTCTGCCTGATAGTTGGCATCTTCTGCACTGGTAAAACCAAAGAACATGCTTCCACCCAATCCGAGCAATACACATAATCCCGCAGTTACACCTGCAGCTATCTTCAATCCTTTCAATAATTCTTCTTTACTGGTCTTTCCCGATAAGAACTCCTGTACTCCCCAGAAACCCAGAAGCGGGAACAGGAATTGTGGAATGACCAATGCCATTGATGGTGTTCTGAACTTATTCAGCATCGGTAGATGATCAAAAAGGAAGTAGTTAACTCCTTCAAAATTCTTACCCCAAGACAACATAATGCCCAGGAAGCTGGCCGCTATGATCCACCATTTATGTGGTGATTTCACAACAATAGTACCCAATACGAACAGGAAGCAGATAATTGCACCAAAGTAAACAGGACCACTGATGAATGGTTGTGGCCCCCAATACAAAGGCAATTTATCAGCGCTGCCACCAATACGCTCGCTGGTTTTGGGAGCCATTTCAGCAGGCTCACCCGATGCACCACCATATAGGTATGGTATCATCAGGCAGAATGTCTCACCTATTCCATTACTCCACCTGAACGCATATTCTTTATCCAATCCACCATTTACCTTTTTCTCTTTGCTCGACAATTCACTCTGTCCGCCACGCATTGTTTCTTTAGCATATTCCGCACTGGTCAATATAGATGGCATTGACGGACCTACACCTAGCAATCCTACTGCTACAGCTATAGCTGTGGATATTAAGAACTCTTTTATCTTTCCTTCCTTCACCGCTATGAACAACATAACAATACCCAGACTCAGGAAAATGAACAGATAATAATAGATCACCTGAAAGTGATTGTTCATCGTCATCAGGCACACCGAAACACCCCAGATCGCTGCACCCGACAACCACTTTTGACGGTATATAAGATACAATCCGGCAATAGCTGCAGGTATATAACCCATGGTCAGCATCTTGGTTTCATGTCCTACACTAATGATAATGGCATTGTAAGAAGAGAATGCATATGCAAAGGCCCCTATCATACTCAGCCAATGGTTCACCTTCAATACCCTCATCAACAAATAGAAGCATACCATTGCGATAAAGAAGAAGTACGCAGGCTTGCCTATTGACTGCATAACAGTCTGCACAAAGCTTGGATAATTAAGATTGGCCGACCCTACATATATAGTGTAAGTTGGCATACCACCAAACATACTATTGCTCCACAAAACATCCTTACCGGTAGAATCATGATACGCCATACCCTCATGGGCAGCTCCCTGCCATGAGATACTATCGTGTTGACTCAACTTTTTGCCCTGTAACTGTGGCAGACAATACAATAATGAAAGGGCGGCAAATACCACAATTGCCAAAAGATCTAATCTTATCTTTTTGAGATCGAACTGCATAATATCTTTTTAATCGAAACAAAAATAAACTATCTCTCCACTATTAGTGAAATAATCGGGGAAATAATCACTAAAATAAACAGGATTTATGACCCATCTGCACACTTGCCTAAAAGTAATGTATGACCTCACTCCTCATATAACATTTAACCACAATTAACCCTGCATAAATAGAACCGCCGATCTACTGACCGGCGGCAACTTCTATATTATCAGATAATGTTATCTTATGAGTGTCACTTCTCCTTTCTGCACTATTTTCTTTCCACTGCAATCATAGCTTATGAAGTAATAATATACATCCATATCCTGCTTTTCACCATTGTAGGTTCCATCCCATGCACCTGCACCGTCTTCAAGCGATTCAAATACATTCTGCCCCCAACGATTGGCTATTCTGAAGAAATGTATCTTATGGTTACCATCTGTTATAGGTCTGAATACATCATTCTTTCCATCTCCGTTAGGAGTGAACGCTGTAGGGAAAGATATGGTACAACATGGTTGCGCATCAACTAGAATACTGTCAGTAGCAGGACAACCGAATGGTGTTCTGACTGTTAACTTGATGTATCCGGGATTATCAACAACTCCATACTGATGGCTGGCATTATCCTGAGTGAAATAATGCTCAGGAGACCAGAAATAGGAATAGCGATCATCAAAATTCAGAGGGCTGAAGATGATACTATCTCCCATACATACACTTGTTTTACCATTCAGCAATGTATAAGGTGCTATTCTGGCATCTGGTCGTGGCTGCACATGTACCGTATCTTGTATGGTACTTGCAGGGCAATTGGCATTGGTCACAGCATTCAAGGTAATGACATAGATACCGGGAGTTGACCAAACCACTTTATAGGGTCCGCCATGATCTGAAGAAGCAACTACTATATTACCTCCGTCAAAATTCCACATATAGTCATTGATACCCGGGCTGGTATAGGTCAATGCTACCAACACAGAGTCTCCTGCACATACATTAGGATTGTGATTAAAGTATGCAGGCGGTGCGGTAAGGAATACCGGAACATTATAGCTGACCGTAGAATTACATGGTGTATAACCATCTCCGACAGTAAGATATACTGTATTGTTACCTAACGATGTATCGAATCTCACAACTATCGCCGGATCAGAAGCTACCGTTCCGCCAGTGATTGTAGAATACGTCGGTACGGTCCATGTGAATAGCGCACCGGGGAACATAGGACCATTATAATGAAGACTGATAGTATCGAATTGACATTCATATGGCTTACCGGGAACTATAGTATAATTAGGCTTGTTATGTATCACTACATTCAATGGTGATCTGGGTCCCTCACAACCATTGACTACCTGACTCACATACCATGTTAATGTACCCGGAGTAGCTGTTGCAGGAACTGGCGCAGTTGGATTACCTACACCTCCGCCGGCAACATTATACCAAAGCAGATTTGTACCTACTGCTGTGAGCGGAAATACTGGCGATGCATTCTGGCAAAGATCAATATCTGCTGTAAGCGGCGCTACAGGCAATGGTTTGATGAACAAATTCAGAGTGACCATTGAGTCACATCCATTGACATTAGAGAAGGTATGATTATAAGTACCATTAGTAAAGTAAACACCGCCACCCCATGAATAGGTTGTTCCGGAGCATATACTATCGTTCACTGTAGTATGCGTTACCGGTGTAACAGTAAGATTCAGCGCTGCTACAGAATCACATCCTGCAATTGATGTAAACAAATGCGGATACACACCTGTAGTTGTATAGGTTGTACCGGCAAAACTTACCGATGCACCTGTACAAATAGTGATACTGAATGATGTACTATAAATAGGATTAACAGATACTCCGGTTGTTATCAGACAACCTGTCGGTAATGTATAAGTTATTGTAGTTGCTCCTGGGGCTACTCCGCCTACTACTCCGGTTGCCGAAACAGTTGCTGCACCGGGTGTAGAACTACTCCATGTTCCCGGAGTTGATGCATCGGTCAGGGTTATCGTAGATCCTACGCACACAGCTGAAGGACCAACTATAGCGGCAGGAAGAGGATTTACTGTGAACGCAATGGTTGTAGAACATCCGGAACCTGTAGCATAGGTAATAGTAACATTCCCTGCTGATACTCCGGTGACTACTCCTGAAGTAGAATTGACAGATGCTATACCTGAATTACTGCTCGACCAGGTTCCACCTCCTGATGCATTACCAAGGGCCGAAGTACCATTGACACATATTGTTGTTGTTCCGGTAATGCCCGAAAGCAGTGTTACAGTTACAGTTGTGGTAGCAGTACATCCCGTTGCTGTAGTATAGGTAATAGTGGTTGTTCCGGCACTTACGCCTGATACCACTCCTGTAGAAGACCCTATTGTAGCTACCGATGTATTACTGCTGGTCCAGGTTCCACCTCCTGTAGCATTGCTCAATGCAGTAGTTCCTCCCACACATACTGTGGTAGTACCTGTAATAGGTGTTATCGGATTTACAGTGATCGTACTCGTAGCTGTTGCCGTAATTCCGCAGGCATCTGTTACTGTAGCTGTATAGGTTGTTGTTGCTGTAGGAGATACCACCACAGGTGTACCGGCCAATGAACCGGGCATCCATGAAAAAGTATAAGGCGGAACACCATATATTGCAGATGTTGACAAGGTAGTTGACTGTCCCGCACAGATAGTAGATGCTCCTGC
This sequence comes from Chitinophagaceae bacterium, assembly GCA_947447465.1. Classification (GTDB taxonomy): domain Bacteria; phylum Bacteroidota; class Bacteroidia; order Chitinophagales; family Chitinophagaceae; genus Flavipsychrobacter. The sequence goes on from CANFKE010000003.1 coordinate 74,811, forward strand.
GTTGATAACACCATTACTTTCAACTGTATGACCGATAACTGTGATCGTCAAAGGAATAGCTGCACTTATATAGGTAGTGGCACAGGCCGCTGTTGACAGATAGTTCTGATAAAAATCCATTGTCATGTTCAGGTTGTATGAAGGACACTGTGGTGGCGGCACACAACCGGATATATCAGCAAAAATGGAAACATTAGATCCTGTACATGTTCCGGTCAAAAACGTATTACAGAACCAGTAAAATCCACCGGCACCTGTAGCTCCCGTTGGGCTTCTGCATGCGCCCAACCTGAAGTCGACCGCTCCATCCCACATTGCAGCTCCTCCGCTGGTGATATAATTGAATGTCCATTGAATATCGGTTACCGTACAATTGGCCGGAACGGTAGCTGCATTGGCATATACACAAGGTACTGTCCAGTTCGCGCTGTAAGTAGAACCTGTTACTGCAGTATTAGTAGCCTGAGAAACTAATGGATCTATAATGACAGGATATGCAGATGCCGAACGATTAAGGAAATTTCCGGGCAATGCAATATCTACAGTATTACCATTGATATAATACGCCAACATGGTCAATGTTGATTTAATATCTCTTTTCTCCATTGCGGTAGCTGCGGAAATATTGAATACAGTGCTACCATCTTTACTTCTGATAGCCATATTACCTGTCAACTTAGATTTCCCCTCAGTATATAGGCTCAGACCATTGCCCATCAGCATGTGATCTCTTACCAATAGCTTACCATTGGCATATTGAGGCATTGCCTGATTGATGTAAAAATTAGTTTTGGTAGCACCTCTGATAGTGTATATCTCAATATCTATACCCGGCCATGCATTCTTTACATATATACCATCATCACCTGCGGTATGATCACTCCAATTGGCCTTTCCCAATGCGGTCTGTGTGCCATCTGGCTGCTCATAAATAAGCTCAAGATCATTATTATAAGTAAAATTTTCACCTGCCTTTCCTATAGATGTATATTTATTTACTGTGTTGATAGTTACAGGAGCAGGTTGTTCGGTAGCAGAATAGACACCTGCTTGAGCAGAGGGAGTCAATTGGGTCTTGATCGTACGCCAGTTACCTGCATCATCACGATAGTGCATTGAACCGGAAGATGTTTGCTTGTATATATCTTTTCCCCCATCAGCCGCTTTCGGCCCCTTTTTCACATAGGTCTTAGACATTTCTGTGCGTTCACCTATCAGCTCATAACAATTATCGCACGGGGTCTCCGCATAGACCATTCCTATCTCTGGATGATTTTCGTATCCTTTATTATTTTCTTTTACTGTATTGCTCTCATCACGGGCATATGAAGTAAATGTTTTATAATTCCTTTCAACAGCATTCATTCCGTTCTTGGCATGAAATTCTTTTTGCTGAGCTATTGCAAACGGTGTACTTACTGAGAATGCCAGAAGGGTCGCCAGAGATAAGGTAGTGAAAATGTTCCTCATTGGGTTGAGTATTAGGTGAATGAGATTGAATTGTGTTACTGTTATAGACATTACTTTTTATAAATAAGTTGGTGTTTCTATCAAATAATGACCATAATATTAAAAAAATAATCCAAACAAAAATAATAAAATCCGTATGCAAAAAAGAATTTTTTAATAAAAAAACTAAAAACGGCAAAAAATGAATTGTAGAACTACTTTCATTCATCTGAAATACCTTACTCCTGTATTATACTACATCCAATAAATATTAACTATCAATACAAAACAAAAACATATTAAACATAAAACACAAATAACTCATACCTCTACCTTAAACCTAATTAGCGTATTTTCGCACAAGAGTGATAGCACCTGCATCCATAAATGAAGTAATGAGCCGCGCCGACATAGTCGACGTGATAGGTCAGTTTGTGCGATTGAAGAAAAGAGGCGCCAATTATATGGCCAATTGCCCTTTTCATAATGAAAAATCACCATCTTTCAATGTTTCGCCGGCCAAGGGTATTTACAAATGCTTTGGCTGCGGAAAGGCCGGAAACGTAGTGTCTTTTATTCAGGAACATGAAAAATTGACCTATCCCGAATCTATTCGCTGGCTGGCAGACTATTACAAGATCACCTTACAGGAAACTGAGCGTACTCCCGAGCAGCAACAACAACAGCAGGCAGGTGAGGCTTTGCGTATCCTCAATGAATATGCCGCTAATTATTTCCACGATTATTTATTGAATAATGAAGAAGGACAACTGATAGGTATGTCCTATTTCAAGCAGCGTGGTTTCCGAAAAGAGATCATTGAGCGTTTCAGATTGGGATATAATGCGGAGCATAACGATCAGTTCTTTCAGGCCTCTGTAGCAAAGGGATATAACAAAGACCTTCTGGAGAAGGCAGGCTTGATAAAAAATCGTAACGGTATCTATCATGATGTCTATCGCGGAAGGGTCATTTTCCCTATCCAGAGCATGACAGGTCGTATCCTCGGTTTCGGGGCTCGTATCCTGAAAAGCAACGAAAAGGCACCCAAATACATCAATACACCGGAGAACGAACTTTACCTAAAGAGCAAGATCCTCTATGGCATGTACCAAAGCCGTACCGCCATAGGCAAACAGGATGAGTGCTTTCTGGTAGAGGGTTATACCGACGTTATTTCACTTCATCAGGGAGGGGTTGAGAATGTTGTGGCAAGTAGCGGCACATCGCTTACAGAAGATCAGCTCAGACTTATCGGGCAGCTCACTCGCAACCTCACCATATTATATGATGGCGATGCCGCCGGTATCAAAGCAGCATTACGAGGCTTAGATATGGCTCTCGGTCAGAGCTTCAACGTTCAGTTGGTACTCCTGCCCGACGGCGAAGACCCGGATAGCTTTATTCAAAAGTCGGGCGTAACTCGCTTTCATGAATTTGTCAAAGAACACAAACAGGATGTCATCAGTTTCCGTCTGCAGATAGGATTGAATGATGTTGGCAACGACCCGGTAAAAAAATCAAAGCTGGTCAACGAGATCGCCGAAAGTATTTCGCGCATCAACAAAGCCGAAGACTTTGCCCTGCAGGAACATTATATCAGAACGGCATCTGCTAAATTACAGGTTGACGAAACCGGCCTGGTAAACCTTGTCAACAAGTATATCCGTGACAAGATAGATACAGACAGTCGCCACAAACAACGTAAAGAAGAAGCTGCCGCACCGGCTAACATAAGCGAAGAAGACCTTGCCATGGCCGCGGCCTACGGTGAGGCGGAACCTGAACTGGCAATGGCCAAACCTATTGCCAAAGATGAACCGCAGGAATGGGCACTATTAAGAATATTGATAGAATACGGCCATCTGGCTTATGATGGTTATGAGTCTGTAGCCAAAATGATAGAAGAACGTGTGGACACTGCCATGATCGAAAATCAACTGGTAGGTAAGCTCTACAACGAATATTTCGACCATTTCACCCATTTTGGTTCTATACCCGAGATACACTATTTCATCAACCACCCCGAACCCGACATACGGGCCAAGATGGCATCTTTACTTCATGTCAATGCCGACATCAGTCCTAACTGGAAAGAAAAGTATGGTATAGATAGCGTTTCAGGACCTATGAATTATGTGGTAGATGTAGATAGCACTATGTCCTACTTCGAACTGAAAAAGATATTGACGATACAAGATCAGTTGACACAATTACTACATACTGAACAAGACCCGGCCAAACAACAGCGAATGATGATGAAGTTTTTAAAACTTCGGGAAATGGAACGGGAAATATTAAAGCGACACAAACAGGTCGTATTCAAATCACTAAAAAGCAAGTAACATTTTGGGCAGAATAGTAGCACTCGACTTCGGGAAAAAACGTACAGGCATAGCGGTTTCAGATCCATTACAAATTATTGCCTCTGCTCTTGACACTGTTGATTCTAACGAACTGATAGGCTACCTGAAAAGATACATCGCTGCCGAACCCGTTGAAAAGATCATCATAGGTTATCCCCTCAACATGGATGACACCCCAACCGATGCAACCCCACTCGTTGAAAAATTCATCAAAAAATTCGCCAACGTATTCCCCTCCATGCCGGTAATTCAGGTTGACGAACGTATGACCTCCAAAATGGCTAGCCGCGAAATTTCAGGCATGGGCCTCAAGAAAAAAGACCGAGAAAAGAAAGAACTCATTGATGCGGTGGCTGCCGTAATGATGCTGCAGGAGTATATGGGAATCGGATATTAATAATAACATGCTGAATGCCGTATAAGCAGCCAAAGATTGTCACGGTGAGGCCCTCTAACCGAGACATTCGGTATCAGGCCGGTTCTCTTTGAGATCTGTGTTTAGCGTAGTCTTCAGACTACCTAATATCTGAAGATTCTCTGCCGCTATCTCCCCTTCCCTTCCTTCATCACCATCCCTTCCAAAAAGAACAGCACATCCTTCATCTTCTTCACCCTATCTACCACCAGCATAAAGTTCTTACCTACCTGCTTTAGGCGGGCATTACGGGTTTTGGTTTGTATGTAGTCGAGTATATGGTTAAAGGTATCTGATTCGAAATAAGGTGACTCCGGATTACTTACAAAGTATAAGCGCATTTGCTCGTTCTTAAGTATCAGCTTCTCAAAGCCCAGCTCGCACGCCACCGTACGGCAGCGTATAGTAGTGAACAGATCATGCACCTGTGCAGGTATTGGCCCGAAGCGATCCTGCATCTCCTGTGCAAACTTATCCAGCTCTTCATCATTATCTATATCATCCAACTGCGTATAGATCGACAAGCGTTCGGTGATATTTTCAATATAGGTATCCGGTATCAATATCTCCAGATCGGTATCTATCGTACAGTCACTTACATAATCCTTCTTTCGGTTCAGCTCATCTTTAAATACCTCCTTAAAGTCGCTGCTCTTCAGCTCCCGCATTGCCTCTGCCAATATCTTCTGATACATCTCAAAACCAATATCAGTGATAAATCCGCTCTGCTCACCGCCAAGTAGATTACCTGCTCCGCGTATGTCCAGGTCGCGCATGGATATCTGGAAGCCACTACCCAACTCATTGAACTGTTCCAATGTCTGTAATCGCTTCCTGCTGTCGCCCGGCAACAAACTCATGGGCGGTGCTATCAGATAGCAGAATGCTTTTTTATTACTACGTCCTACCCTTCCTCTCAACTGGTGCAGATCACTCAATCCAAACTGATGCGCATTATTCACGATCATGGTATTGGCATTAGAAATGTCCACTCCGCTCTCTACTATATTGGTACAACACAATACATCATATTTCTTCTCAATGAAGTTCATCAGCGCCTCTTCCAGATGATGCCCCTCCATTTGTCCATGCGCCATACCAATACTCAAGTCTGGACACAATCCTCGCAATAAGGTCACCATCTCCGGCAGACTCTGCACGCGGTTATGCACAAAATATACCTGTCCCCCACGCTCCGTCTCATAGTACAATGCATCGCGTATGGCATACTCATCAAACGTCAGCACCTCTGTATGCACAGGTTGTCTGTTAGGTGGCGGTGTATTAATGATGCTCAGGTCTCGGGCATTCATCAATGAGAATTGCAGCGTACGCGGAATAGGCGTAGCTGTTAAGGTCAAGGTATCTACATTGGCTTTCAGCTCTCTCAACTTCTCTTTTGCTCCTACACCAAATTTCTGCTCTTCATCTATGATCAATATGCCCAGATCTTTGAACTTTACGTCCTTGCCCAGTATACCGTGCGTACCTATCAATATATCTATCTTACCTTCTTCCAGCCGTTTAAATGTCTCTTTCTTATCCTTCGCCGATTTGAACCTGTTCACATAATCTACCGTACAAGGAAAATCTTTCAATCGCTCCTTAAAGGTATTGTAATGCTGATAGGCCAATATCGTCGTGGGCACCAATATCGCCGCCTGCTTGCTGTCAGCTACTGCCTTGAACGCCGCACGCACCGCTATCTCGGTCTTACCAAAGCCAACATCGCCACATACCAGCCTGTCCATGGGTGAGGCAGACTCCATATCCCGCTTCACATCTGCGGTAGCCTTTCCCTGATCCGGAGTATCTTCATAAAAGAAGGAGGCTTCCAGCTCCGTTTGCATATAGCTGTCAGGAGAGAATGCGAATCCTTCCGATGCCTTACGTTTGGCATAGAGCCTTATCAGATCGGCCGCAATATCTTTTACCTGCTTCTTGGTCTTATTCTTCAGTTTCTGCCATGCATCACTGCCCAGCTTATTCACCTTAGGTATGGTCCCTTCCTTTCCGGTGAACTTGGTGATCTTGTGCAGCGAATTCACATTCACATACAACACATCATTATCCTTATACAATATGCGGATAGCTTCCTGCATATTGCCATTCACTTCTATTTTCTGTAATCCGCTGTATTTACCTACTCCGTGATCTATGTGCGTTACATAATCACCCGGCTGCAACTCACGCAGTGCGCGTAGTGTAAGCGCCTTGCCCTTGCTGTATGCCTGTTTAAGATTGTATTTATGGTAGCGCTGAAATATCTGGTGATCGGTATAGCAGATAGCCTTCTTATCATGGTCTATAAAACCCTTGCTGATGGCAGTAGCCACCGGAACGAATTCTATTTTGGCATTCAGATCATCAAATACACTCCTCAACCTCTCTAATTGCTTGGGGTTTTCGGCAAACATATAGACCACATACTTCTGCGCTATACGCTTCTGCATATCCGCTATCAGCATATTGAATTGCCTGTTGAAAACTGGCTGCTCTTCCGTTGCAAACTGAAAGGTCGCATCTATCGCATCTCCGGTTATCTTTTCAATAGAATGGTTATACCATTCTATCAGGTGCATCTGTTTTATCTTTTGCTGCCACTCCCCCGGCGACTCAAAATCAGCACGGGATATTTCCTTCAGCATCTCCTCCTCATGGTCTATGGCCACCTGTCCAAGCTCCATTCTATCGGGCAGATCGCCAACCATCTTCTCTATCCTGCCTATTACGAACTGCAGGTCCTTAGCCCATACTATGGTATTATTCGGCAGAAAGTCCAGCAGCGATATTTTCTCCTTAGCATCAAAACGGGTTTCAATATTCGGCAGTATAGATACCTGCAACAGCTTCCGCTCCGACAACTGTGTCTCAGGATTGAAGATGCGTATGCTATCTACCTCTGTATCGAACAACTCTATACGATAGGGATGTTCATTGCCGAACGAATAGATATCCAATATCCCTCCACGCATCGCAAACTGACCCGGCTCATATACAAAGTCCTCCCGCTTAAAACCCAGAGTAACAAATTGAGCCATCAGATCATCTACCTTCAGGTCTTCACCTACCTTTATATGTATCATATTGGTAGATAAAGATGATGGGTTCACTACCTTTTCAAATAATGCTTCAGGATAAGTGACCAGCACCTTCTTCCTTGGCTTGTTGCCCGCAAATTTGGTCAGCGCCTCTGTTCGCAACATCACATGACTGCTGTTCAGCTCATTGAAAGATCCCGTTCGCTTGAATGAGTCAGGAAAGAAACATATATCCAATGCATTGGTCAAATGCTCCAGATCATTATGAAAGTAAGCCGCCTCTTCTTTATCGTTGAGAATAAAGACGTGGTTGGCGTCTGTTTGCTGCCACAGGGCAGTCGCTATAAAGTTGATGGATGATCCGCGAAGGTTGTCTAAATATACTCTCAGCTTGTGGCCGGGCATAAGCATGCCTGCAGCTATTTGTTTTAGCCGTATATCGTTCTGGTATAATCCCTGTAATGCTTCCAGGTTCATTGAGGCGCAAAATTAGGGAAAAACAAGCCGCAAAAAGGCCCGACGAAAATTAGTATTGTAGAATTATTTTTCATATCTTTCCTATACCATTAAATACAACTACTTATGAATAAGTTATTTTCTGCAAGAATTGCATCAGCAATACTTTTGCTTTTGCTTATTTCAAGTGCTTCTTTCGCTGCCGATATGCGCACCACTTTGAAACGGGGCATCTTCAGTAAGCAACTGGTAGTAAAAGCCACCTCCAATGGCGGTCTGTGGGCCAACTCCCTCAAACTCAGCATTACCAACACTTCCGACAAGAATATGTCTGTAACTGTTGATCCCGGATTGATATTCGTACCCGATGATACACTTTACCAGAATTTGGTGACTCTGGGCAGCGAAACACTCGCCATTGCACCATCAGCAACTATCGATATCAATTTGCATGCCTATTGTGGTAAAAGCTATGCGTTCGGACCAAAGAAAAACCTCAATTATAAGTTCTGGAAACAGGGCGACAGTGTAATGGTAAAGACGCTCGGTTATATCAAAACTAATCAGGTCGGTAATTCCCTAGCCCAATCTGCTGTATGGATGTTTACCAACGGACATTGCCTCAGCACTGTTTATGACCATAAAGAACCTGCTGCCTCCGAAAACCTCATCAAATACATAGCAGAACTTAAAAAGTATAAGATACCTGAGGTATTTACAGAACTGGCTCAGAACAACCGACCTGACCAACCGGCCATTCTCGAAAACGGTGCCACCAAACTTTTCGTTCCCATCAAATGGAAGAATGAGAATGTCCGCCACATGCGTGTCACTATTCTTAAAGAGAATGGTGATATCTACAGAAAAATAGATGGACACGAAGAGATCAATAAAGACGGACATACCGTATGGGTAGAATTCAACTCAGTGAATGATAGAAAAGGTAACTATTTCATTGAGCTTAAAGACGAAAGCAGCCGAGTGTGGGCACGCAAGCAAGTAACTATCGGATATGATCCATGTAGTATGTCCTTATGACCTGCTGATCAAATGAACCTGCTGAAACGGTAGAATGATTCCATATCCAGCTTCGCTTGTGTACTTCGGGTCACTATATCTTTTATCTGACGGTCCAGAACAAGGGCTCTGTTGGTAACATTCAGCTTCAGATAATTCAGTGACTGGTATTCTTGCCTTATGTTTCGCTCCAGATCTCTTTTCATTGTAGCTACGTCTGCAGCTACATGCTGCATGCCGGTTGCCAGTTTAGCTGCATCAGGTATATAAACAAAGCCTGAGGACATTTGTCTCTGCCAGTCCAGCAATATTTGTATTGTCTTAGGCCCTATACCTACCAGCTTCTGCAGGTTAGTAGATATGTCTGCAGCAGTTCTTATACCCGCATTCAGCAATATCGTTTTTCGGGTTTGCCCTATCGATGAGATGGCGTGACTGTTGATATCGAACTGACGTAAATACATTTTAAGATTGTCATTATATATCAGCTCCTCCATCTCTCTTCTTAATCGGTCACTTTCGTCGGGCAATCGGCGGAACTGCTCTACACTTTTCATTAATTTGTTGACTCCTATCAGATACAATTCCTTATCAGGTGAATCATTATACGCGGCAATAAGCTTTTTCATCTGCCCTTGTGTTTGCTCATAGTTATGCAACAACCGCTGTTTTTCCAGTTTCACCTTTTTAGCAACAGGTCCGCTATGCATCCAGCCTATCAATACTGCGCCTACGGCCAATAACAACATAGGGTGAACAAAAACAAAACAAATAAGAGACGTAATAATGATACCTGCGGCAACCGATAAAGCAATAATTCTGTCCTTGTGCCATTGTGCCCCAATATCATTGGCCCTTACAGAATTATCTGTAAAACTACCACTCCAGTTCTTCAGCTCCATTTTGTCTATATGGAAACCATTGACAAATTGCTCTATATCATACAGCAATGCATCCGCCTGAAGATAAGTATCATCCAGAAAATACATGATCCCTTTGGCCTTCCTGAAGGCGCACCAAGGACACGCTTCCATTTTAGATGGATAAGAATGTATTCTGGACACACTGCAGGTGGTCATCTCCGTTAATAACCCATCCAAAGCCTTTATCCATTCAGCAGGTACAGGCCTGTTTTCTGTCTCAAATGCGCTATGAAATGCATCTATCAGCGGCTGAGTCAGATTATGGATATCAAAGCTGTCGAATGGAGGGAACAGCTTCTTCTTTTTATTGGTCAGCGAGTAGGCAAACTCGTGCATTTTAATGGCCGTCTCTTCATCAATATCCATTGCCGATTTATTTCTGCCGGCAAAGGGATGCCTTCCCAAAAACAACAATTGGAACAGGAGAATGGCCAGTGAGAAGCTATCGGTATTGGTGGTACGCACTACATTTTCGAACGACTGCCTAGCCAATAATTCAGGTGGTGTATATCTGGGTACGCCTACTTCGCAGAAAAAATACCCCGCTCCATGCTTTACCTGAAAGGAATCACAATCAATGAATGACACCAACCCATTGGCATTGATCAGGATATTACCCTCATTTACATCGCCTACTAGCAGGCCGGCTTCATGTAGTTGATGAAATGCCGTTGCCAGATTACGGGCCACATGCACAAGAAAATTATACCCCTTATCAGGAAACATCTTCTTTCTGTCCAGCGGACTAAAGATCATGTGCAACGGCACAAAACCCGTCAGCTTTTTCATAACGAATCCGCAGACTGTTTTATTCCCATCTACAACCAATGCAGATGGCCATGCGGCATAAGCATCGATCGCAGGGTTGCGCATAGCTACCATTGCCTGCAGCTTCTGTATTTGCAATGACGACAGCGGCTCATTATATTTCTTAAGAACACGACTACCATCGTTCTGCAACTCATACACAGTACCCTCCCCTCCACGGCCCAGCTCCCTGCCCGTTATATATTGTTCGCTATGTAGTCCGTGGAAAGTCATTTATTCTTATCCTATTTCTTTATAGGCACTGTTACTTTATTATTGTTCGGTATTTTCTACACTCACTATTCAATTGGAGTCACTAAAACTAATAATACCAACCAGACATTGAAAAAGACACTATCCTATGTGATTGCGCCGTAGGTGCAAAAGGTTGGTAGCAACCACCTCCCCCCCCATCCACACAGCGAGCGGTAGGTTCGCAGACAATTACAACCAGATCACATCCTAAAACTAGTAGCTATAATGTACCCCAAAACGTAGTGATGCCGAAGGTATCAAATGTCTATAGCAAAATCAAAAACTAAACCTGAATACGATGCCGAAGGTATCGCATGTCTGATTGATTAAATTATACATAATAGACATTGAAAAAGACACTTCTCGCATGTCATTGCGCCGTAGGTGCAAAAGGTTGGTAGCAACCACCTCCCCTTTATCCTCTGCGAGCCGTAAGTTCGCAGACAATTACAACCGGACCATATCCTAAAACTAGTAGCTATAATGCACCCCAAAACGTAATGATTCCGAAGGTATCAAATGTCTATAGCAAAATCAAAAACCAAACCTGAATACGATGCCGAAGGTATCGCATGTCTGATTAATTAAATTATACATAATAGACATTGAAAAAGACACTTCCGCATGTCATTGCCCCGATAGGCGGCAAAAGCTTTGTAGCACATTGATCACCCCTCCCACACAGCGCCCCGTAGGGTCGCAACGATCATTATTGTGCCTGTTGTTGATGGTTAAACCCACATCTCATGTATTCCACCACCCATCAATTAACATTATACTACAACCTCGTCGCCAGAAAAAGCGTTTTATCATCATCGGTACGAGCATTGATACGATCACCACCCAAATACGCCTCCATCTTTACATTCAACATGTTCACCTTATCATCAACATCTGCCATACGCAGATGCTGGAACAAACTGCTGAAAAATGGTTGATGCACCTGCTTGTATTCATTATTGAGCGCCAGCATCTGTATCCCATCCGTAAACAACGCCACCTCATCTATTCGTTCCTCTATTACCGTCATCTGCAAATGACTGAAATTCCGGTCATCGACCAGAAAAGCGGTCACATTCTGGTATTCACCATTATGAGGCCACCATATATAAGTATAGGCTCCGCCGGCATCATCACGCACTATAGCGCCATCACCTATCTGAAAAAATACCGCCTGTGTCGGGGTAATGAAGCATCCCAGCAGCGTACAGGAATAATCATAGATCTCCGCCCCGTTAGCATTCGCTTGAGTCTGCAACTCATCATATATATCTTCCAGCAGACTATAAAGGTAAGCCTCTGTAAGTGCCGTTCCGGCCGTGGCCAGCGCCGATAAAGAAGACAATACCTCTGACGTACAGAATGCTGATGCCTCACCCGCATACTGCGCACTACCCGCACCGTCACTTACACAGCAAATAAGCACCTCATTCCCATGCGTGTCCTTTTCTACTATATATTGCAATGCATCCTCACAAGCCTTGCCTGAAGCAATATGAGAAGTACCTATAACACTTTTACCTATTGCTTTCCACCTCATAATTCAGACCAGCCGCTTGGAGGTAACAGATTCACCTGACTACCCGGGTTCTTGCTCGATACCATCTTCATAGAGGCCGACAGCCATTGGAAAAATTCACGGAACATCAGCCCCTTTAGCTTTATTGGCGCACGAACCGATATCTCTTTCAGTATCTCCATATTGGCACCCTCTACACCTATAGCAAAGAAAGCGAACGACTTACCCGCCTCCCCCTCTTTGATCTGCATGGCTGCCTGCTTATATTCATCCGTTGGTGCACCATCAGTGATCAATATTATCCAGGGCTTATAATAAGAGATACCATGCTCCTTATATTCTTTCTTCCTTCTGGCCACCATATCCACACCCAGACTTATAGCTGCGCCTAGCGGCGTATCACCGGTTGTGTCCAACTCACGAGGATGAAAATTCGGCACAGTATGAAAATCGGTCTCTACCGTCACCGGACCAAAAGTAACAATGGCCACTTCTACCCTTTTGGTAGCTAAATGATCCTGCATCAACTCCTGCTTAAAAGTTCTTACACCCTCATTCAGTTCGGCGATAGGACGGCCACCCATAGAAATAGAAGTATCTAACAACAATACACAAGGACACCTTGGCTCTGGATTATCAGCAAAATTATCACTGCCAAAAGGTATCTGTTCAAATGAAATATATTCGTCCATAACTACCTATAAAGGTACGACAATAAATGTTTCAGTCGGGAATACGAACGACTCTGTGATAAGTGTCATTGTTTGATTTTAGCTGTAACTTTCTCTAACATGCCCCGCTAAGCGAAGTCTCCCCATGTTTGGCATAGTCTTCCGACTACGTAATAGCGGTTGGCAATTTTCAAATTGCCTTATCTATTATTAAGACATCCACCCCAAAAAATCTTATCCACATCAAATAACCCCAACTAACCCATTCATCCACCACCACTTAACCCTGGGAACACTCATTTTCTGTTGATATCTTCTTTGGGAACATACCCAAACAAGCCCCAACTTTACATCCGAAAAACTAAGATCTATCACCAGGAAACAAAGCTACACAGATCAAATACAGAGATAATTACCACATTATAAACCTGTTCAGCAACAACACATGATGACGATCACATACCCGTTTAAATTTTCGCCGCTGTTGTGTCTTCAGACCAACAGCCATCAGGCCGGTCCTCTTTGAGACATCCGCTCCCGATCTTTCGCTCGCCGCTCCCCATTTCATCGGGCACAATCGGGCATACCCAAAAACCACAACCAAATGAAAACCAACACATTACCCCAAACCCATGCCCGATTAAAATTCAAAATCCATCGGGCATCCCCTCAAACTTCAAGACAACAGAAACTGAGCAAGAAGAGTTGGCTGAGCCTGCGAAGAGCGGTCGAGCCAACCACAACAACACGCAGCCCGGCTCCTTTTTCGCGCGGAGCAGTTCGCAAAAGTGCCGCTTTCATTGTTTCTTTTCGGAGTTTATCCCACTCATTGCGGGACGGCAGCTGGAACATCCCGATGCATCGGGGACAAAGAAAAGTAAGTAAGCGGTTGGACACAATAACCCGCCGAAACAACCAACCACATCCACAATCAGGCATAATCCAAAATCACAACCACATAATAACAACACATACGATAAGCAAACTGTTAAAACACCAACAATTCCCTCATTTACAGCACCGATACCCATAATTTCAAAGAATAAGTTATTTTTGTATCCCCGATAACTAATACAACTATATATAATTGATGAGCAGGATCTATTTCGACAACGCCGCAACTACTTCTCTTGATCCTGAAGTGTTGAGCGCAATGATGCCTTTTCTTACAGAAAAGTTTGGTAACCCGTCTTCAGTATATTCCTATGGTAGGGAAACAAAACTGGCCATCGAAAATGCACGTAAGAGCGTAGCGAAGATCCTCAATGCTAATCCCGGCGAGATATTTTTCACATCGGGTGGTACAGAAAGTACCAACACTGCTGTAAATGCTGCGATCCGCGATCTGGGTTGCAAGCACATCATCACCTCACCTATAGAGCACCATGCTACCCTGCACACAGTAGAGTATCTCGAACATAGTGGACAAGCCAAATTAAGCTATGTAAAACTCACACCTAATGGCCATGTGGACATGGAGCATCTGGAAGAACTGCTGGCTGGTAGCCCCGACCGCACCGTTGTTACACTCATGCATGCCAATAATGAAATTGGTAACCTGTTGGATATCAAGGCCGTAGGCGAACTATGCAGAAAGTATGACGCTATCTTCCATTCTGATACCGTTCAAACAGTGGGTCACTACCCTTTCGATCTTAAAAACACATACATACACTTCCTCAATGGCGCCGGACATAAGTTTCATGGCCCTAAGGGAGTAGGTATATTATACGTCAACGAGAACATACATATCAAACCATACCTCAATGGCGGCAGCCAGGAGCGCAACATGCGTGCAGGTACCGAAAACCTGTATGGTATCGTTGGTTTTGCCAAAGCATTGGAAATGGCTACTGCCACTTACGAAAAGGACAGTGAGTACATAAAAGGACTGAAAACATACATGGGTGGCAAGCTGCAGGAATTATTCCCGGGCATATCATTCAACGGAGACACCTATGGCAACAGCCTTTACACTGTACTGAATGTTTCCTTCCCACGCAATGAAAAGTCAGATATGCTCTTGTTCAGTCTCGATATGGCAGGCATTTGCGTAAGCGGAGGTAGTGCTTGCACCAGCGGAGCAACATCTATCAGCCATGTCATCAAGGCGTTAAATAATGGTCGCCCTGAAGAACTCGTACCTATACGCTTCTCTTTCAGCAAGCACAATACAAAAGAAGAAGTAGATACCGTAGTAGAAAAACTGAAGGAACTTGCATAAATAAAATATTATATTATATGAATAAGAGCTCCTTCTACGGGGCTCTTATTCATTTATTGATACAGTCAGTTTACACAGCAACTGGCGTTGTAGATCAACATGCTGTAATGCCCTGTACAATAATTACCTTTACACCCTAAAATACAGTCCATCCCGAGGATGATGAAGCAACCCGATATCAATGTGTACAAACTTCGCCCGGTCCGTTATGTGTTCAGAAAAGCACACAGCGTGGTATTACCGGGTGTAGATGGGGCTACATTATATGAGGTAAGCAAGTTCTTCTTTCAGGAAATGCGTAAAGTAAGACTTACCGAAAGAGCAGCAGCCGTTACCTACAACTTCATCATGGCAATGCCGCCTACTTTCCTGTTCATTTTCTCACTAGTGCCCTATCTGCCCCTCAAAAACGTACAGCAAACCATACTCACAACATTAAAACTGGTAACCCCCAACCAACATATCTATGGCAGCGTAAGTGGCGTGATCAAAGATTTTATGGGCAAGCAACACCACGATGTCTTATCAATTGGTATCCTTATGGTACTCTTCTTCTCCAGCAATGGTATGATGGGGCTCATGAAAAGCTTTGACCGCAGTGAGGTATTGTATAAAAAACGAACAGGCCTGCAGCGCAGATGGATGGCTATAAAACTGACCATCATGCTCATACTGGTTGCCGTGCTCACCCTTGCCGTACTCGTATTGCAAAACAAAAGCCTGAACAAATGGCTGCTTAAAATATTCCCCCATCTGGTTGCAGTTAAGATACTCAGTATCAGCATTTTGATACTTATCGTATTCTTTACTTTCTGCTTCATTTACAGATATGGCCCTTCATTGAAACACAAATTGAAGTTCATAACCGCAGGTTCGATATTCGCTACTCTGGCATCTATGCTGGCTACTTCGGTCTTCTTCTTTCTGGTAAATAACTTTTTGAATTATAATAAGGTATATGGCTCAATCGGCACGCTGATAGCATTTATGGTATTGGTGTGGCTCAATACAGTGATCATATTGTTGGGCTATGAATTGAACATTAGTATTTTATTAGGTAAACTTTCTCAGGATGCCAGTTATGAAGAAGAAGTTTAGCGCTTTCGTGCCACTAAGTGCGCTTGCAGTCATGCTGCTGAGTGCCTGCAATAATGGAAACCCAATTGCTTCAAAAGAAGAAAAGAAAGTACCCGAGCATGTCAACTTCACAGAGCATGTTGCCCCCATATTGTACGATAACTGCACAGTATGTCACCGGCCCAACGGAGGCGCACATTTCGCCTTCATCACCTATCAGGATGCCAAACAATATGCCGGTTCTATGGCATTTGTCACCAAAGAACGCATGATGCCACCCTGGCCTGCCGATCCGCACTACACCGAATTCAAAGGCCAGAGGGTACTCTCGCAATACGAAATAGATGTATTGGCCCAATGGGCCAAAGAAGGCGCACCAGAAGGCCCTAAGGATAAAATGCCGGCTTTACCCAAATACCCGTCATCGCTCGCAGGAGCTCCTGATATGGTTATACCGGTAACTCCATATTTTATGAAGGCTTTCAGCTCTGATAAGTTCTTATTGGTCAAAGTACCCTACCAATTACCGGCAGATACATTTGCCAGCTTAATAGAATTTGTGCCGGGCAGGAATAACGTAGTACACCATGTCAACGGAGATATGGTAAAGTATGAGTTCAACAAAAAGAGCGATGTCTTTGCCGGCGAACGTATCATTAGTATGGTAGAAGATACTGCAGGTATCGTAAAGGCATTCCAGAAACTGGGCCTGCCCAACGATGATGGTAGCTATCCTGTATTGCAAAAATCGGTGGTCAATTACCTGCCCGGAGCTATCGGGCAGATCTACCCTCAGGGAATTGGTGGCTATATACTCCCTAGAAAAGGCGCATTCCTCTTCAACGACATTCATTACGGATTCACTGGTAAGAATGACATTACCGACACCTCTTACATCAATATCTTCTTCACTAAAGTACCGCCCAACAGACCTGTTCAGGAATTTCAGTTGGGCACACTGGGAGCAGTGCCTGTAGAACCCGATATGATCATACTGCCCAATACAGTAAAAAATGTATTCAGCCGCATGGTCATCACCAAAGATATATCTGTGCTCACCATCAATCCGCACATGCACTTGCTGGGCAAAAGCTTCAAAGCATATGCACTTAAACCCAACGGCGATACCATCAGATTGATATCTATACCTCGTTGGGATTTTAACTGGCAGTATTTCTACACTTTCAAAAAGATGGTAAAGATACCTGCGGGCAGCACCATTGTAGCTGAAGGGGTATATGATAATACCAAAGCCAACCTGAATAACCCTTTCAGTCCGCCACAGGTAATTACAGACCAGAACGGCAGTATGAAAGCCACAGACGAGATGTTCCAGTTCATTGTTACCTACCTGCCCTACAAGGAAGGTGACGAAAAACTGAGTCTGGAATAGCCGGCAACGCCAAAAGTCAAAGCACAGAGGTTCGTCACAGCGGTATTCATATAATGGTATCACAACATATTTTAAGAAAAAATTTAGAAAAATTTGAAACAATATTGTAGAAATCCCATTTAAAAACTTACATTTGCAGTCCAAATTTTATTGTTAACCCCCAAATAATTTCAATTATTTATGTCGGTAAAAATTCGTCTTCAGAGACACGGGTCTAAAAAACGCCCTTTTTACTTTATCGTAGTTGCAAACACCACCGCTCCTCGTGATGGTAAATTCATCGAAAAGTTAGGTACTTACAATCCATTGACTGTTCCTGCATCTATCCGTATGAACCGCGAGCGCGCTTTGTATTGGTTGCAGAAAGGTGCTGAGCCAACTAACACTTGCCGTCGCATCTTGTCTTTCAAGGGTGTATTGTTCCTGAAGCACCTTTATCGTGGTGTATCTCTCGGATTGTTCAACGAAGCTACTGCTATGGAGAAATTCGAACAGTGGAACGGAGAGCATGAAGCATTGGTTGCACGCAGAGAAGAAGCTCACCGTAAGCACAAAGCTGACAAGCGTCATAGCACTATGACCGAATCAGTTCGTCAGGTAGAAGCTAAGAACGCTGAAAAAGCAATAGCTGCCGCAGCTGCTGCTGAAACTGCTGATGATGCTCCTGCAACTGAAACAGAAGCTACAGATACAGAAGCTTAATTCATAACGAGTTAACTCAAAAATAACTGATCCCCGCCCTTAAAAGCGGGGATTTTTTATGCCCGCTGCACTTTTTAAAGATGTGGTTGTTTACCTTTACTTCAATAAAAATCAACAGAAACATGAAACGCAATGCTACGGCCGTATGGAACGGTACAGGAAAAGAAGGTACCGGACACCTCACTACTCAAAGTACTACCCTCAATAAAACACAGTACTCATTCAACAGTCGCTTTGCGGAAGGTGTAGGCACCAACCCCGAAGAACTGGTAGCTGCTGCGCACGCTGGCTGCTTTACCATGAAGCTGACATTTGTACTCAATGCCGCTGGCTTCACCCCCGATGAACTTAATACTCGTTGCGATATTACCCTCGACAATGGAGCCATTACCCTTAGCGAGATCAACGTAACAGGTAAGGTTCCGGGAATCACCGCAGAAAAATTCCTGGAGTGTGCTGAAGACGCAAAAGAAAACTGCCCTATCTCAAAGTTGTACAACTGCGAGAAGAAATTGACCGCAACTTTAGCATAAGTAAACGTTACTTGAATAAGCCCGTTCATATGTATTATGAACGGGCTTATTATATAATGTATATCGTTAACTATTATGCTTCTGCCAATTCCACACCCAGCTCTTCTGCAAGGTCCTTTTCTATGCGCAGGTTGTCAATGATAAATACCTGACGGGCAGGTGTGTTCTTACCCATATAGTACTCCAACAGCTTTTGTATCTGTGTATCCTGACTGATCAAGACAGGGTCTTTACGGATGTCATCGCCAATGAATCGGGCAAACTCTTCGGGGCTGATCTCACCTAATCCTTTGAATCGGGTGATCTCTGCTTTTGCTCCTATTTCATGAATAGCACGCTGGCGCTCCTCATCACTGTAGCAATAGATGGTCTTTTGCTTGTTGCGCACACGGAACAGCGGCGTCTGCAGTATGTATATATGATTGCCTCTAACCAGATCGGGGAAGAACTGAAGGAAGAAGGTCATAATGAGCAAACGTATGTGCATACCATCCACATCGGCATCGGTAGCTATGACAATGTTATTGTAACGCAAACCATCGAGGCCTTCCTCTATGTTCAACGCATGTTGCAGCAAGTTGAATTCTTCATTTTCATACACCACTTTTTTGGTAAGACCATAGCAGTTCAATGGTTTACCACGCAGACTGAATACTGCCTGGCTTTCTACATTGCGGCTCTTGGTGATACTTCCACTCGCACTGTCTCCCTCCGTTATGAAGATGGTAGATTCCTGCTGTTTGAGCTGAAAATCTTCCTTATTCTTTGATGGCGGATCGTCGTTAAAATGTATGCGGCAATCTCTTAGTTTCTTATTGTGCAGGTTGGCCTTCTTAGCCCTTTCATTGGCCAGTTTACGTATGCCCGACAGCTCTTTACGTTCCCGCTCACTTTGCTCGATACGCTTTTTGAGCGCGTCGGCCACTGCAGGATTCTTATGCAGGAAGTTGTTCAGTTCTTTATTGAGGAAATCACCTACGAATGTCTTCATAGAAGGTCCGCCTTCATAGACATATTGTGATCCCAGCTTGGTCTTGGTCTGTGACTCGAACACAGGCTCCTGCACCTTTACGGCGATAGCCGCGCAGATACTCTGGCGCACATCTGATGCATCATAGTCTTTCTTATAAAAGTCTCTGATGGCCTTAACATAAGCCTCTCTGAAAGCACCATGATGTGTACCGCCCTGTGTGGTATGCTGACCATTCACGAAGGAATATATATCCTCGCCATAGTCACCGTTGTGGGTGATGGCTACTTCAATATCTTCTCCTTTCAGGTGAATGATAGGATACCTGAGCGACTCTACATTGGTCTTGCGGGTAAGCAAGTCAAGCAGACCATTCTTGGATATGTAATTACGACCGTTGAAGTTGATCTGTAAGCCGGCATTGAGGAAGCAGTAGTTCCAGACCTGATTTTCGAGATACTCGTGCAGGAAGTGGTAATTGCGGAAAACAGTATCATCGGGGCGGAAAACGACCATAGTACCGTTGGCCATAGTGGTATCGGTCTCCTTGTGCTCCTTTACCAATACGCCCTGCTCGAATTCTGCCACCTTAGTGCGGCCATCGCGGAATGAAGCTACTTTAAAGTATTTACTGAGGGCATTTACCGCCTTGGTACCCACCCCGTTAAGACCTACTGATTTCTGGAATGCTTTGCTATCGTATTTGGCACCGGTATTGATCTTACTCACTACATCTACCACCTTACCCAGGGGAATACCACGACCATAGTCGCGCACGGACACCTCACCTTCGGCAATCTTCAGTTCTATACGCTTGCCCTGACCCATTGCGAACTCATCTATACAGTTGTCTACAACTTCCTTTACCAGTACATAGATACCATCATCCACACTACTACCGTCGCCCAGCTTACCGATATACATACCGGGACGCAGTCTTATATGCTCTCTCCAGTCGAGCGACCGGATACTATCTTCATTATATTGATTCAGCAACTCTGCCATTCGTGTTATTTAATAAGTAGCGCAATTTACATTAATTGGCTCAATTGCTCAATGGCTTAATGACTCAATTTCATGGAATGTACCGGTAAATGCAAATAAACCTGACCAGTCATTATGTAACCCTTGCCTACCTTGATAATAAAATGGAAAGTATGTTGGTAAATTATTAGTTGATCATTGTGAAGATAGATTTTTGAAAAGTGGCAGTTTTTAGTAAAAGTGGCAATTTTGGTTGGGTGGTTTGGGTTAAAATGCTTTTCCAGCAAGGGTTTCAGCCAATTTTAACAAACTGCTACTTTCTGCCACTTTCTGCCACTTTTTGCCACATTTGTTAATAAAAGTGGCAGTTACCTTGTCCCTAAATAGGTTTACACATTGGTCATCTCAAAACGAATACGTCCCGTGCGACTGTCGTGGCTCGCCCTTCAAGAAACTCAGGATGGCAGCTCACCATGACAGTAGATCTGGTGAAGTTCAATAAGGGTACCTATATCAAAGAACGACCAGATGGTTAGCCCAATCGGGTGCAAATTAATGTGGTATTCCAGATCAGTCAAATAAAGATATTCACAAAAATGTGAACATCTTCTTGTAAGATATGAATATTCAACGGGTTGTATGGCTGTACTTAAAGTTGTATTTGAGGGCAATTATTTTTGTGGGTTGGTGCGGTTTATATGCAGACGATGACGGCGGTCAGAGACCGCCAGCCGCATGGGGCGTAGTCGAGAAGACTACGCCCAGCATGGGTATCAAAGAGCATTGACATAGTGGCTGTTGGTCTGAATACACAATAGCGGCGAAAACTACTCTTTTGTTAAAAATATCCTAACAGGCATTTTCGGTACAATAATTATTTCTACCTTTCGTTTCTCATAACAACCACTACGGAGTATCTCTTTCTTCGTCTCTTCTGAAGTTTTCTGTTCTTTAATTTTATGTTACCATTTGTGGCATGATCTAGTAGTAAAGTACAGGAGTAAAACATGATAGTTACCCATTACTTAAAACCAATTGTGCATTGACATTCGGGGATGTTGAAAATTATTTTTTGACCAAAATTGTTTTTTTCAACTTGACCTATATCTTTGCAACGACACTCTAATTTTTTTATCAATTTTCTTTAACCAATTTTCAGAACTAAAAACAAAAAAAACAGCATTATGTCAGATGTAAAAACGGCAGCGCCAAAACCAGCTAGTCAAGGAAATCGCGCAGGCAAACCAAAAAACACCAACAACTTTTTGACTAACCTGTTAGTAGTTGTGGCATGTATCGTAGCCGGATGGGTGTTATGGAAATTCGTTTTAGGAAGCCCTTCAAATTTCTCTGATGGAGAAACAAGAGAAAAAGCAAAAAGTGTATTGGGTACTATGTACCAAGGTGGATTCGTTGTACCTATCCTGTTAGCAACATTGCTTACATTGGTGAGCTTCGTAATTGAGCGTGCTTTGACCATTGTAAAGGCTAAGGGTAAGATCGACGGTGGTGAGTTCGTACGTAAGGTACAGTATCACCTTGCTAACAAGAATGTTCAGGCAGCTATCGCTGAGTGCGACAAGCAGGCAGGATCTGTTGGTAATGTAATGCGTGCAGGTCTGGTAAAGTATGAGGAAATGGTTCATGCAGGTGAACTTGATACAGACCAGAAGCTTGCCGGTATCCAGAAAGAGATCGAAGAAGCAACTTCATTGGAATTGCCTATGTTGGAAAAGAATCTGGTATTCTTGTCAACCATATCTTCTTGCGCAACCCTGTTGGGTCTGTTCGGTACGGTATTGGGTATGATCCGTTCATTCCAGGCAATGGGCCAGGCAGGTGCTCCGGATGCAGGTGCATTGGCAAATGGTATCTCTGAAGCCTTGATCAATACAGCTCTTGGTATCAGTACATCATTCATCGCTATCATTGCGTATAACTTCTTTACAACATTGATCGACGGTATTACTTACAGCATCGACGAAAGTGGTTTCACTTTGACTCAGAGCTTTGCTTCTAATTACAAATGATTTTTAAATAAAAATATTTAAAAGAGACTTATGGATTTTAATTGGTCCTGCGTCTTATTTGTTTAACATTAGAAGATAAAAAATAATGCCTCACGCTAAAATACCACGGAAAAGCACGAACATAGACATGACGGCTATGTGCGATGTGGCCTTTTTGCTACTTACATTCTTCATGTTGGCTACGAAGTTCAAGCCGGAAGAGCCTGTAGTAGTAAAGACCCCATCATCGATATCGTCTATTCCACTTCCTGATAAAGATATCATGTTGCTGACAGTTGACAGCAAGGGCAGGATATTCTTCGCTATTGATAATAAGCTGAAGCGTAAAGCACTGATAGAAGATATCGATGCCGCACGTCAGTTGAAATTATCGGAAGCTGAAAAGAATTCATTCGCTCTTGGTGCATCAGTAGGCGTACCATTGGCACAGATCAAACAATACCTTTCCGCTACTCCTGAGCAGCAGAAGGCAATGGATCTTGCTACACCGGGCATTCCTGTTGATACTGTGATACATGTACCATCTAATGAACTGGATTCATGGATAGAAAGCGCAAGGAATACCAATCCTCAGCTCCGTATCTGTATCAAAGCAGATGGAGACGCTTCATATCCCAATGTATCTAAGATCATCAAGACACTGGAAGCCGGAAAAATATTCAAGTTCAACCTGATCACTAACCTTAAGTCTGTACCTCCGGGCACGGCTGCATTCATAGAGGCTAACGCACCTAAGGAAGGAAAGTAACTGGTTGCTATTGTAAACAAACTTTAAAGAGTAAAATAATTTGATATGGCAGAATTAGATACCTCGTCCGGCGGGGGGCATAAAAAGGGCCCCGGCGTCAAAAAGGCGAAAAAACTAAGTACTCGTATCGATCTTACCCCAATGGTGGATCTCGGCTTTCTGTTGATCACGTTCTTCATGTTCACGACAACATTGGCCAAGCCTAAGACCATGGAGATCAATATGCCGTATAAGGATCCGCTGATGAAGGATGAGGACAAGAATAAGATCAAGAATAGTGTTGCTCTTACCATTCTCCTCAGCAAGAACCACAGGATCTACTATTACGAAGGTATAGGTGACGACCCTAATAAGCAGCCAGAGTATAAGGTGACCGGCTTCAAACAAAAGGATGGTATCCGTGATGAGATCATTGCCAAGAAGAAAATGGTGGATGATCTGAAACGTCAGGGTGCGCTTACCGCAAAGGATGAAGCGACCGTATTGATCAAGCCGGACACTACCAGCACTTATGGAGACCTGGTGAACATCCTTGATGAAATGACGATCAATGGCGTGAAGGTTTACGCTATCATCGACATATCAACGATAGAGCAGGATAACATCAAGGCTACTGAAGCAGCTAATGGCGGCAGATAATACCGTTTTTGCAGCAGGCTGCAAAGCAAGCTGTATTTGACATTAAGAAACAAGGATACTCCCGCTGAAAGATACGGGACAACCAAAAAAAGTTAATAATGGATATCAATAAAATTCTAACCAGCGACTACCTCGATATCATTTATGAGGGCCGTAATAAACAATACGGAGGGTACGAGTTGCGCAAAAACTATACTAAACGTATAGGTAGGTCTTTATTGGTGTTAGTTGGTGTGGCTGTTGCCTCTGCAGGCTATGGAATAGTAAGTAGCATGCTGAGCAAGGTAGAGAAGAAACCTGTAGCGATAATGAAACAGGTAACACTTGCCGATCCGCCGCCAATTGACCCTAAGAAGCCACCACCACCGCCACCGCCGCCACCACCACCACCGGTGAAGCCAACGGTGAAATTTACTCCTCCTGTCATTAAGAAAGATGAGGAAGTAAAGGAAACTGAAGTTCCGCCACCACAGGATAAGATCACTGCGGCAGGTCCTAAAGATGAAAAGGGAGATCCGAATGGTATCGACCCGGGTATGGCACCATCAGGTACCGGTGTAGTAGCTGCTCCTGCAGCACCACAGGTGTACCAGTTCGTAGAGCAGATGCCTGCACCATCTTATGACATGCTTGAATATCTGGGAAAGAATATACACTACCCTGAGAATGCTAAGGAAGCAGGTGTACAAGGTCGTGTAGCCGTATCATTCGTTGTTAATGAAGATGGTTCTATCTCTGACGTAAAGGTTAGCCGCGGTATAGGCGCAGGTTGCGATGAAGAAGCAAAGCGCGTGATCATGGCAATGCCTAAATGGAAGCCGGGTAAGCAGAATGGTAAAGCTGTAAAGGTTATGTACACACAGCCTATCTCATTCAAACTCGAGTAGTTCATTCACTCCGATCATATTTTCAAAAGCCACTTGGGACAACCGAAGTGGCTTTTGAATTTTGAAGTGGTATTGGTGCAGCATATACTCACTTATAGCTTTGATACACATGATGGTATTTAACAGAAAGTATTAAATATTATACATTCACATACACCAACCTTAACAAGGAAATCCTATCTTTGTATAGGAGGTATGATGATTCTCAGACCGTCTCTAATTATTGATATTTTTCAACATAAAAAATAAAGCTAAACCTCAAAAATGCTCAGTGGCAAAGAACTGATTTTGGCAACCAAACCGTTTGCTAAAGAGATTCGCTGGAAAAGTTGGTACACAACGCTGACCTCGTTCTTCTTGTTGATCGCATCTTTATTGGGTACCATCTATTTTCCTGTGATCGGAGGGGTCTCCCCTATTTACGGCAGAATATTGTGCAGCATATTCAGCGCTCTGATGCTGGCTCGTGTGTTCATCATCTTCCACGATTATCAGCATCATACCATATTGCGCAATTCTTATTTCGCTAATGTTATTTTCACGCTGTTTGGTGTGTATATGATCACTCCGCCAAGTATCTGGAAGAGATCTCATGATCATCATCATAACAACAATGCCAAGCTGTATAGCGCCAGTATAGGCTCTTTCCCGATAATGACCCGCCAGAAGTTCATGGAGGCCAATAAAGAGGATAAGTTCTTTTATCTGGCGGTACGTCATCCGCTGAATATGTTCCTGGCATACTTTACCACCTTCCTTTATGGTATGTGCATACAGTCGTTCATGAGCAATTTCCGCAAGCATTGGGATTCATTGGTAGTAGTGATCGTGCATGTAAGTATAGCGGTGTTCCTGTTCATACATTTTGGCTGGCTGACATGGTTCCTTACTTTCTTTCTGCCTTTCTTTATTTCTCACATGCTGGGTTCTTATCTGTTCTATGCGCAACATAACTTTCCCGGCGTACGCTTCAGGAACAATGTGGATTGGAATTATGTAAATGCCGCTCTGGAATCATCGAGCTATATGCCTATGAATCCGTTCATGCAGTGGGTAACAGCTAATATCGGTTTCCACCATATTCATCACCTTAACTCTAAGATACCTTTTTACCGACTGCCGGAGGCCATGGCCAGTATCCCTGAATTGCAGCAGGCCAAAACAACAAGGCTTACTCCATCTGAGATCATTGCCTGCCTGAAGTTGAAGGCATGGGATCCGGAGCAAGACAAGATGATAGGCTTTGATGAGCTGTACACAAATGCTAATTGATAACAGACACAAAATATAACGAGATCCACAACGAAGGTTGTGGATCTTTTGTTTGTTGAAGCCTATCTGTGGTTATCTTTGCAGGGCTGAAATACGATTCAAATAAAATCGTACAGATACTAAAAATGTATAGCTATGGTGGTTTAAAAATCAGGGTAGCTGTATTTTAAAATAGCAAATGGATATTGGTAAGGCAGCTTTGATATTTGGCTAAAGCAGGCTCTGCATCTCATATACCATGACCTACAGTTGGTGGCAACTATTTTAATAGCAACTTTAATATCTGAATGGTGTGGTATCTTAATGAAACCTCACCGAGCGCTTATCATTTTTTTTACTTTTCTACTATGTTCATTACTGCTCCCAGAATACATAATGGTACACATTGGCTGCCTGCGGGCACAACACTTGATATGGCAGATGATGGCACCATACAGGCTATTCTTGCCGCTCCCACTAATGATACAGTACACTATGATGGTGTGCTGTGTCCGGGGTTTGTGAATGTGCATTGTCATCTGGAATTGTCGCACATGAAGGGTGTGATACCGGAACATACTGGACTGATACCCTTTCTGCAAAATGTGACCGCACATAGAAATGACCATACCACCGAAGATAAAGAGGAAGCCAGGCACAAGGCTTATTACGAACTGCTGAACAATGGTATAGTGGCCGTAGGTGATATAGCCAACACAACGGATACGCTGGATATACGCGAACTGGATGAACTACACTTCAATACATTCATAGAGTCGATAGGTTTTACAGCAGCAAGGGCTGAATTATCGTTCGGTTTTGCAGTAAAGACCTATGAAGCCTTTGCTGCACAGCCATCTAAAACAAAGGTGCTGAGGCAGAGTATCACTCCACATGCCCCCTACTCTGTTTCATCGGCATTATTCAGACTAATAGATGCACATAATGAAGGCGGGCTGATAGCGATACATAATCAGGAAAGTGAAGCCGAAGGCCAGTTTTACAGGAGCAAAGAAGGCGATGTAAGGGAGCTGCTGAAAGGGCTGGGAATTGATGATAGTTTGTTCACGCCTACCGGTCTATCGTCGATACGATCATATCTGGAATGGATGACACCGGGCAGGCCTTTTGTGTTCGTACATAATACCTATACTACAGAAGAGGATATTATCTATACTCATGGCCGATCGGCCGACGTAGCCTGGTGCCTGTGCCCCAATGCCAACTTATATATAGAGAACCGCCTGCCGGATATAGACCTGCTGATGAAGCATAGTAACAACTTGTGTATAGGTACAGATAGTCTGGCATCTAATCATCAGTTATCGGTAATGGCTGAGTTGTACAGCATACGCCAACAATACCCGCATATAGGTTGGGAAATGCTGCTGACATGGGCTACTAGCAATGGTGCACGCGCATTGAAGATGGGTGATATTGTAGGCACCATAGAAGTGGGTAAGGCTCCGGGCATTGTGCAGGTAACGGGTATCGAGGGGGATGGGTTGCCGGTTGTGGTGAGGGTTGGGTAGGATGGCTGAATTACAGATCTTTTTATGAGGTTGATTGAGTGATGTAAGTCTATCAGCACTGAAAGGGGGTATAAAAATTCATATCATGGGGCAATCATTAGTCAATAATTATATTCACATAATATTCAGCACAAAGAACAGAGAGGTGTTGATACAGCCGCCGCATGAAACAGAATTACACACATACATTGCCGGTATTTGCAAGAATATTGATTGCAACCCGGTAAAGGTTGGCGGATATTCAGATCATGTACATATTTTGTGCATGTTGTCTAAGAATGTAGCATTGGTGGATCTGATAAAGAACATCAAAGCCAATTCATCAAAATGGATGAAAACGCGGGATACATCGTTGAGCAATTTTTATTGGCAGGATGGGTATGGTGCGTTTTCGGTCAATCCATCGGAGATCAGTAAGGTAATTGAATACATCGAGAACCAACACGAGCATCATAAAACAAGAACATTTCAGGATGAATACCGGATGTTTTTAAAGAAGTATAACGTGGCGTATGATGAGCGTTATTTGTGGGATTAGTGATGTGTATGCGAGCGTTTGTTAGTGCATTATGTCGCCCTTACAGGGCTAGTGTTGTGGGGGACATGCGTTCGAGGGGTTGAAACCCCTCGCTATTTATGTCGTCCTTTCAGGACTATAACTGCGATTGTTTTTTGATAGTTTATACATTAAGAAAGCCGACCATTGGGTCGGCTTTCTTGTTTCTTGGGGTATATTCAATTGGTCATTGTATTCTAGCCGCTGCAAGTGATGCAACCTTCTTCCATGGTGCAAACAGGGCCAGTGATCACGTCGGCTTCTATGCTGTCCAGATCGTTCTGGGTAGCAGGAGTGGTGCCGGTAGTTGGTATTACAGGACTGATATCGTTATTGCCTTGTTTCTCTACGGTAAACTGTACCGCCTGTGCTGCTGCCTGTGTACGGAGGTAGTACATACCTGTCTTCAGTCCTTTCTTCCATGCGTAGAAGTGCATAGATGTGAGCTTGGCTGTAGTAGGCGCATCAACGAACAAGTTGAGTGATTGTGACTGGCAGATATATGCGCCACGGTCGGCAGACATATCTATCAGGCTGCGCTGCTTAATTTCCCATACGGTCTTGTATAGTTCCTTAATATCTGCAGGTATCTCTTCTATGTTCTGAACAGAACCATTGGCTGCAATGATCTTGTTCTTCATGTCGTTGGTCCACAGACCCAGATTGACCAGGTCTTTCAACAGGTGCTTGTTCACGATCACAAATTCACCACTCAATACACGACGTGTGTAGATATTGGATGTGTATGGTTCGAAGCACTCATTGTTGCCCAATATCTGCGAAGTAGATGCTGTAGGCATTGGTGCTACCAGCAATGAGTTGCGGGTACCATGCTGCATAACTTCAGCACGAAGGCTGCTCCAGTCATAACGATCGCTAGGCTGTACATTCCACATATCGAACTGGAAGATACCCTTAGACAATGGTGAGCCAGGGAATGTTTCGTAATGACCATCTCTCTTGGCGAGGTCTTTACTAGCGGTCATCGCAGCAAAGTAGATGGTCTCAAATATGTTCTTATTCAGTGTCTTTGCCAGCTCACTTTCGAAAGGTAAGCGCAGCAATATGAATGCATCGGCAAGACCCTGTACACCCAAGCCTATAGGACGGTGACGCATGTTAGAGCGTTCTGCCTCTATAACAGGATAGTAATTGTTGTCGATGATCTTATTAAGGTTGATAGCAGCCTGATAGGTCACTTCATACAGTTTGTCGAAGTCAAACTTACCGTCGGTAACAAATCTCGGCAGCGCTATAGAGGCCAGGTTACATACCGCTACTTCATCAGCGCTGGTATATTCCATGATCTCGGTACAGAGATTACTGCTTTTGATAGTACCGAGGTTCTGCTGGTTGCTCTTGCTGTTAGCAGCATCCTTGTAGAGCAGGTATGGTGTACCTGTTTCTATCTGGCTTTCTACTATTGCGAACCACAGTTCCTGAGCCTTTATTGTTTTACGCGCGCGGCCTTCTTTCTCATAACGCTCATATAGCGCTACGAACTCATCGCTGTGTACTTCAAACAGATCAGGTGCTTCATTAGGGCAGAACAGGCTCCAATCGCCATTCTCCTCTACCCTCTTCATGAACAGATCCGGTATCCATAATGCATAGAACAGATCGCGTGCACGTGCTTCTTCCTTACCATGATTCTTACGGAGATCGAGGAAATCAAAAACATCGGCATGCCATGGCTCGAGATAGATAGCAAACGCACCTTTGCGCTTTCCGCCACCCTGATCTACATAACGAGCTGTATCGTTGAACACACGCAACATAGGCACCAGACCATTGCTGGTACCATTAGTACCACCAATGTAGCTACCAGTAGCACGTACATTGTGAACAGACAAACCAATACCACCGGCACTCTGCGATATCTTCGCAGTCTGCTTCAGTGTATCGTAGATACCATCGATACTATCATCCTTCATTGACAAAAGGAAGCAAGAAGACATCTGTGGTTTAGGTGTACCTGCATTGAACAATGTAGGGGTAGCATGTGTGAACCAACGCTCACTCATCAGATTGTAAGTCTTGATAGCGCTTTCGATATCTTCTTTATGGATGCCTATTGCCACGCGCATGTACATGTGCTGCGGGCGCTCTGCTACCACACCGTTTATCTTCAGCAGGTATGATTTTTCCAACGTTTTGAAACCGAAATAATCGAAGCCAAAATCGCGGTCGTAGATGATAGAGCTGTCCAGTATCTCTGCGTTAGCATCAATGATAGCCATCACATCATCTGCGATCATAGGTAATACCTTACCATTGGTCTGGTCTGTGTAAGTATATAACTTACGCATAGTCTCAGAGAATGATTTGGTGGTATTCTTATGCAGGTTACTCACCGCGATCCTGCTGGCCAGAATGGCATAGTCGGGATGTTTGGTGGTCAAAGAAGCAGCGGTCTCAGCAGCAAGGTTGTCCAACTCAGTAGTTGGCACACCTGCATATATACCCTCGATCACCTTCTTGGCAACGTCGATAACGTTGATGAACGGGCTAAGGCTATACGACAGTTTTTCTATACGTGCTGTTATCTTGTCAAACTTCACACTTTCCTGCCGGCCGTTTCTTTTAATAACGTACATATTCATTATATTTTAAGTGTTTTTACGATGCTGTTTTGTTGGGGTATTATTTCAGCGGGTGTAATCAATAATTTTAAAAGTCTTCATCCATAGAGAAGGTCTGGTCGTCTTTGCTGCCCAGTACTCCTGCTTTCTGGTAGTCACCCACTCTCTTTTCGAAGAAGTTGGTCTTTCCCTGCAGAGAGATCATCTCCATGAAGTCGAACGGATTAGTTGCGTTGAACATCTTAGGGTATCCGAGTTCTCCCAACCATCTGTCTGCCACAAACTCAATGTATTGCTTCATCAGTTTAGCATTCATACCGATAAGATCTACCGGCAATGCTTCTGAAATGAATTCCTTTTCAATTGCAACCGCATCGCCAATGATAGCAGCTACCTGCTCGTGGCTAAGCTTTTCGTTGAGCATGCCATACAACAGACAAGCAAACTCGCAATGCATGCCTTCATCGCGGCTGATCAACTCATTGCTGAAAGTAAGACCCGGCAACAGACCTCTCTTCTTCAACCAGAAGATAGAGCAGAAGCTACCGCTGAAGAAAATACCCTCAATAGCAGCAAATGCCACCAAACGCTCAGCAAATGTGCCCTGCTGGATCCAGCGTAAGGCCCATTCTGCTTTTTTCTTCACAGCAGGCACTGTTTCCATAGCATGGAACAAGCGATCCTTTTCGAAATTGTCTTTGATGTAGGTATCAATGAGCAAGGCATAGGTCTCAGAGTGAATGTTTTCCATCATTATCTGGAAACCATAGAAACATCTTGCTTCGGGCAGTTGTACTTCTCTCATGAAGTTGACCGCAAGGTTTTCATTGACGATACCATCGCTGGCTGCAAAAAATGCCAGTACATGAGAAATGAAGTGACGTTCACCATCGTTCAGGTTGTTCCAGTCTTTCATATCGCCGCTGAGGTCAATTTCCTCGGCAGTCCAGAAACTGGCTTCGTGCTTTTTGTACATCTCCCAAATTTTGGGATAGTTGATGGGCAATATCACAAACCTGTCTTTGTTGTCTCTTAACAGTACTTCATTCTGATGCATACAAACTACATTTATTAAGCTTTATCTATCGGGAGAACATGTATTGGTAAACGCCAATGATGATATCTGATCCCGATAGGAGCATCGAAAAAGCTGCAAGCGGTTTTTCGACGACCTTAGCAAATGTAACCTGAGAATTGAAAGGAAATATTTTTAGTTTTTAACAGCCTGTGCATAACCCGACGCACATAGATTTGGCTACTCCAAAAACAAAATAAGGAGGCAATGAATTAAATTTATTAAATACCATAAACAATTAATTATCAATATTTTATAGTATTTTTTGAGTTATTGACATCTATCAATAGGGGATGTTAATAACTGTATAACTAAATGCTATTTGCCCGACCGAACTATAAGTTTTATAAGGGCAAACCATGAGTATAAAAACTGCAAAAAATTGCTTGAAAATGTTGCTGATATTTGCACTGAAACAGCGCTGAAACACACTATGCCGACTTAAGAATGAAATAAAAAAGAGTCGCAAAAACTACCATGTAGAAGATAAGAAGAAACACCGATAATGTAATAGTCACGTATTTCATAACCACAGTTTTAAATCGCCATCAAATAAATCAGATTCCAATACAAGTTTACCTAAACTATATGGCGCTCAACAAAAATTGTTTACGAACGGTCGAAAAAGTTAATGAACGGTCGAAATAACGAATGGGAAATTGATTTGAAATGCTAAAAAATACTAAAAATAGTAGTCTTCATTTAATTTTAATGCAGAAGAATTATTAAACGACTATCTTTGAAAATAGTGATAAAAGTCATTAGTACCCCTATTGTTTTTTTAATAAATTATACTTACAAACATCAACTAACCAGTCTTCTATGCATAAAGTATTAGCTATATTAGTCTGTTCAGTTATTTTAAGCAGCTGCTCTGATGAGAATACGGGAAACAATCCCGACAACCAGCCTGTGGAAACTATTGTTGCAGACACCTCCCGACCAGCCAAGACCATCAAGAAGAATGAATCTATAATTGAAGGGCTCACCTACAATATAGATTCTGTTACCTACAAAGCGTTGGTATTGTATAACAAAGTGACCATAAACAGCATCTGCGCTGAAATTGTTACCAATATTCTTGAGAAAGACAAGAAGATAGCACTGCAAAATGATATCCAGACATTATACGCATTTGAGATCAGCAAAGAAGATATTGACTCGCTAAAAATGTATGGATTCACAGAAAGCGACATGAGCCATACTGACCCTAAAAAACATATCTACATTACAGGTG
The DNA here is from genome assembly GCA_947447465.1 of Chitinophagaceae bacterium. Classification (GTDB taxonomy): domain Bacteria; phylum Bacteroidota; class Bacteroidia; order Chitinophagales; family Chitinophagaceae; genus Flavipsychrobacter. Next base: position 108,150 of record CANFKE010000003.1, read on the forward strand.
TAAGCCCTTACCGAGAGCGTGGATTGTGGGAAAGAGTCAGAGTAAATTCTGCTGACTATGAAAAGGAATTTCCTAAATTATTCAATAGAGCAGTATCTGTATTTTTTGATAGGAAGAAGCCTGTAATAGCCAATGTTTCAGTTACTGATCAGGCAAGTAAATATGTAGATTACAGCGCGGAGTTTAAATTCTCAGATGACCAAAGCGTCTATATCTATTTCACGGTAAAAAATGTAAATCAAAAAATAGATATCACGCTCAATAAAGGAGAAAGCTGATAAAAAAAGGAGCAACGATCGTTGCTCCTTTTTTTATTAGTGATAGCACCTTATTTATTAGACAACAGCAGATTGACCTTGTTAAAGTCGGCAGATGCATTGATCACTTTACGGTATGCTTCATACTCTTTTACTTCATAATGCAACTGTGAATAGAACTCCTTTATGGTAACGATCAGCTTATTACCTTCCATTACATAAGATGAGTGAAAGCCTGATGTAGCAATGCCTTCAGCATTTTTGAGATCAGCGCTAATATTGATCGTTTCGGGGTTGAGCACCTTGTATCCATCAGGTATCATTACAGTGATGGTGCGATCTAATGAATGCGGATAAGAAATATCCATAGGTAACTTGCGTTCCGTATTCTGGTATAATTCTTCCTGGCGACCAATAACATCTCCAATCTTTAAAATATACTTAGGACCAGCCTTTTCAACCAACTGAGGAGTATTTACAGAGGCAATGATCTGCAAAGGAGCACCGGTATTATAGTTCTCAAATGCCTCATTGGCCGTTGAATATTTGAGCAGATTTTCAGGCTTATTGTCGCATACACTGACTATGCTCTGCACAAATTCCTTTATCTTGTCTTTAGACAACAACACAGCAGCTTCTCTAAGACCAAAGGCAGAATATCCTGCAAACGAATAGGTAATATCTGTCTTTGCCTCCATATCTGTGTTAAATGAAATAACGGCATCTATATTGCTTTTACTCTCCGTATATGCCATAGGTGATATTGTGCGTATATCGGCAATAGCATTGGAGATATCTCCCAATTTAGTGATCTTACAGAACAGTCCTTTATTGGTGAGCATGGATGCCGGCACAAAAGGATATCTGTAATAGGTACCTGTAGGATAGAGAAATTTCCCCTGCTTAGGAAAATAGAAAACATAATTCTCCATCTGGTTCCAATTCTCAAAGTCATTTTCAAATTTTGCCTGAAAACGATCTGAGGTTATACCAATTTCAGCATTGACCCCGGCCTGTAAAAAACAAGCCGCGAATAGTCGGTTGATGCCTGTCTCGGTAGCCGATTTTTTGTTGATGATATTATCGATCCTCCACGCATTGGCATCAGCTATTTCTTTATATAGTGTGATGTTGTTTTTAATTCCATTCTCAATTTTCTTGATTTTATCGAGTTCGGCATCGCTTTCATTTACTCCCAGAGTTTCCAGGTATTTAGTCACCGCCTTGGTCTCTTTATCCACCACCTGATAAGTAGCCTCGTACATTCTCTTTACCAGATCCTGCCAGGTGAAAACACGCACACCTACCTTCTCTTCTGGTAAATAGCTGATCTTATAATCTATCCTCATCCTGCTGGCATCATAGAAGCTGTACACTTCATTTTGCAAAGCAGGTATGTGCTCTTTATTGGCTACGACATATCTCATATCGTCCGTTACAGAATCGTGCGAATCGGGGAACCCATTATAACCCCGACCTTCATATACCAATCTTTTAGGAGTAGCTATCATAAATCCCGCATGCATGACCGGCATTGAATACTGGTAGGTTTCGACACCAAACAAACCAACAGGTTTTCTGTACTCATATAATAGTTCTATCTCGGCATTTTTTTCCACACCCTCCATGGCAAAGACAAGTTCAGATGAACCATCATCATTTTTAGACATTTTCATCTTGTCTTTGGTCACTTCAAATATTCTACCATTTGGCAAGATAGTACGTGCTTTAAGTGTAATGATATCTACGCCTTCCAGACTTGGAAAATTCATTTTATTAAAACTCTCGATACCTTTTTCATCCAATACTTTCACCAACCTGTGCAAATTCCGATAGGTATATGCTTTCTTATCTTCCTCTTTATACTCAAGCTTAATATCCTGATAGATGATCACTGCTTCAGCCTTTGCAAAATCAGTATCTATCTTGTGCATGACCGGCTTGGGATCCCAATCTACGGCAGAGCTGGTCTGGGCATTGATATGGTTTGTGGCGGCTAATAGTGATATGATACCGGCAGCTATTTTCTTCATATGGTCTATTTCTAGTTAGCAGTTAGTACTACTGATTCTTTGTATTGTTTTTTCAATTCTTCCACCATCTTATTATTGGCGGCAAACTTATCTACCGGCAGCATCAATGTCTTTAACTCATAGTCTTTGGTCAGGATGATCTGCTCAGGAGTTACCTTATAGGATAGCTTATATTCCCACATATCATTAAGCGAATTGGCAGCGTCGGGCGGCACATAGGTAGCCTTGAAACCCTTGGGTATATCCAACACTACCACTTCTTTCACCTTAGTTTTGAACTTATAGGAAATTCCGACATTACGATCTTTGGCATCAACATAGTCATCCTCAAAATTGCGATTGAGGTTCATATTGATGTAGTATTCCTTACCTGCATTCTGTACATAGTTATCGATAGTGAAGTCCAGCGCCAGACTAGCTTCTTTTTCATCCTTTTCGTTCTGATAATATTTATAACTTTTCTGTACAAACTTATTGGAACCCCTGCTGGTTATAGCTCTAACATATTTATCTCTATCCTCGTTCTTATAATACAGTAGCGTGCTTTCCAGATTCCATGCTGGGTAGCCCTTGTAACCCATCTTTACTCTGCCTGCAACGCTCTTACCATTGATCTGCAAATAAGTACTATCTGTTACCGCATTGACGTTAGCGGGCGTCTCAGACACTTTGATGATCTTAAAATTCTTCTCATCAATAGCAATCATAGCTTCTTTGCCCTGTATTCCGGATGGATTATACCCGAAAGGAATAAGCGGATCGGTACCATCCATAAATAACCATTCCTCCCCTATTTTCAATGCACAGATCATATGATTATCTACCAATGGTAAAGGGGTCTCATCATAAGTATAGGGCTTGTGCCTGGTGCCTATCCACGTAAAATATGCCTTTAACCCTACCTCGCGGCACATTGCGGTGAGGATACTGGCCATGTCCTTACAATCACCGAATTTACGTCTGCAAATATCTGCTGCCTGTCTGGGCACATAACCTCCCAGACTATCTTCAAAAGCTATGTAATGCATATTCTGCTGCACCCACTGATAAATATGCGCAGCTTTTTCTCTGTCGGTCTTGTCTCCTTTGGTCACGTCCTGCGCAGTTTTACTCAGCAGATCATCTTTAACAAGATTCACATCCTTAATAAAATGGTAGTAATAAGCGTAAAGTTGAGATGGGTCGGACAGCATCTGAGTTGGCCTTTCATCATGAGGTAATTGGTAAGCAGTAATGAACGGTATTACATGCGGCATGTAATAAGTAACAGAAGGAAGGTCGGCCAACTCCTTTAATGCCGGCACATTATCGGCCGTAAATCTGTAGGTTATTGTATTCTTACCTTCTTCTGTTGTTTGCTTTATCCAGTCAGTATGATCGCCTTTCAGTACAAATTTGAATTGAACATATTTAGGCGCAGTGATCTCGAATACTTGTTTTACCGCTGGAATGCTTTCCTGAAAATAGAATACCGGCAGCATGTGCAAGTCCGTATGACTGATGGTGTAGGTAGTTTTAAGTACAGAGTTCTTGGTCAGTCCGCTAAAAGATATCTCTGTTTGTTTTGCATCATCATAAAAAATATTCTCTTGTTCTGATGTCGTGGTTTTATCCAGATAATCTTTCTTCTTTCTGTATCCTTTTTCAGAAGGTATCAGCGCCTCAGCATCAAATTGTTCTAACTTATTGAAATAGCTATGGAAGATATACTCTTTGTTATATAGCCCCGGCGACATCTCGCTGATCAGCAATTTTTCATGAGTAATGCTACTTTCCGCCACCAGTGCACCACCTACGTTCTTAATAATCAGGTGCTCTGTATTATTAGTGATTACAGCATTTTCAGTTCTATATCGCTCCAATATCGCTTCATACCCCTCCTGCGCATAGCCATTGATTCCGCCGAGGCAGATGATCGCCAGTAAAGCGTTTTTCAGGTAACAGGGTATTCCTCTTTTCTCTATGATCATTCTGTCACATTTATTAATTCTCCGTAGTGATAAGTGTAGGTCTTGGCCTTGCCGGAAACAGGATCAGTGACAATTGTAGGCCCATGAGGTGTGCCCAGATAATAGTTCCTGCTGATGAGCAATGCCCCATTTTTGTCATAGGTCTTTTCAGGTCCCATTTCCTCTCCATCTTTATATACTAGCTCAGTTACCAGCTTACCATCAAACGTAAACCGCTTAAAAGCACCTTCCAGATAACCCATCTTACAATTCCTTTCTTCAGATACGTTACCATTGCTATAATATATCTTGCATGTGCCGTCAAATCTGTTCTGGTCCACATTGATCTCGGCCGACTTACTACCATTACTATAAAATGCCCTGATATTGGCTGTTCCATTCTTGACAGGGATCATTGGTAACAATTTCCCATCCTTTCCTTCGTGACTATAACCAATGATATCTCCGGCATCATAATACAATACACAGGCTACTCTGCCATTCTCTCCATAGTAATATGTTGCTCCATCACGGTCTCCTTCCTTGTAATTACTTGAAATATACATTCTTCCGCAAGCATAAATATTGTGTTTACCGCTCCACTCCCCTTTCAGGTATTCGGTCTCAGACAGCAACGAGCCCACCTCGTCATAAGACGGATATCGGCCGGATAAGTAACCATTTTTATAGGGCGCGACACTTTCCACTTTTCCATCAGGAAAATAAACGGTATTCAAGCTATCTCTATTGCCCATTCGGTAATAGATAGTTTCTCTGGGGTTACCGTTCAAATATCTTATTGTAAGTAAACCGGTAAGATCACCATAGTTCATTTGCCCTTCCGCTTCCTTAAAACGCTTACCATTCTTATTTGGCAACTCATATTTACCTCTGCCCATGGGGAACACAACACTATCCACACGTCGGTGAGAACTATCGAACACGACACATGCGGTAAGCATGTTGTAGTCATACATGTATTTATACTGCAACTCACCATTCTTATTATACTCCTTTACATATCCGTTCCAGTAGTCATTCATATAATATCTTTCACTCTGCATCTTACCATTGATGTAATAGTATTTCCACAGTCCCTGTTTCTTACCATATCTATACCAACCTTCATTTTGCACATTTCCATTCTCATAGTAGTATTTGCAATAGCCATCCTGAACATCATCTTTATAGTTCTGCTCAGACTTCAGCTTACCGCTTTTAAAGTATAACAAAGCTTTACCCTCTTTATTACCTTTTTTGTAGTTAATGACACTGCTTTTGGCCCCTGTAGAAGTATAATAAGTGACCTCTCCGTCTGTGTACCCTTCTCTATCTATCTTGAGGTCGGCGTATTTATTACCATTAGGGAAATGAGATATGTATTCATATATACCCTTTCCTGATGCCTTTTCATAAACAACCTTATTATCCTCATCATAATACTTTATAGACGTAGGAATATCATCATCGTACTCGAACTCCGCATATAACTTCCCTTTAGGGCTATAGCGTTTATCTGTACCATTCTTCTTACTCCTCTCATAAGTACATACCTCTTCAGGTTGTCCATTTTCATAAAAGGCTTCATAGAGACCAGAGTACTTACCATTATGCAACGTAGCCTTTCTGCTTACTTTCCCATTCTCATGATAAATGATATAGGCTCCTTCCGTTTTACCATTTTCAAATACCGACTCTTCGCTCAATGCTCCACTCTCGTAGTACTTTTTATATGGCCCGTTATAATTACCGTTACTGAATGTTACCGTTTTTTCAGGTTTGCCGTTATCATAGTAAAAAGTGTACTCTCCGTCTTTTATCTTCTTATCATTGAAATAAGCGGTCACTTCCTTAGTTCCAGACTGTGTAAAAGTGCTCTCTTCCGTTTCCTTATCTGATAATTTCTTGACCAAAAGACTCTTCCATCCTTTATAATTATAACTTTCTTCCTGAAGAACAGTCCCCTTGTCGTCCATTACGGTGACCTTACTCAGATAACCATTAGTGAAATATTCCTTTAAGGTATCTACCGTCATGTTCTTCCTGTAGATCATCTCTTTCATCAATGAGCCTGACTTATAGTAATACTTCCATATCCCTTCCTTTTCACCATTGTCATTATATTGACCAGTAGCCAGTAATGTTTGATCATATCTGTAAACTGTTACAGGACCTTTCATAGAGGTTTCTTTACCTTTTACCAGCGTTTCACCTACCAACAACACTTCACTCTCAGGTACATAGTGATATAACTCACGGGCATCTTTACGCTTATTGAAGTTGAGCTCTCTGGTTGATTGTATCTTGTTGAATTCAGGGAATACTTCCTTCTTCGCCTCCAGAATATCATTAGCTTTTCTTCTGGCCAATGCATCTACACTCGCCAACTTGAAATCAGAAAAAGTAAGCAACATAAAGCCCTCGAACATATCATTCTTGAACGCCGAGGAAAAGATGGGTACATAATATTGCATGGCAAAGCTGGTATCACCCGCATCAAATTGTAACTTTTCCATCATAGCCTGCGACTGCCTGAAGATATTATCATTGAGACCTATCTTCAATTTATACGACGAACCGATGGCGATCTTTGCATTCAATATCTGATCTATCTCATCAAATGAAGGATTATTGTATTTTTCTTTCTTTCCCTTGTAGGCCTTTTGAACACTATCTGTCTGCTCTGCAATAGCAGAGATGACCGAGATAGCCTGGCGGGCCATATCTGCATTTTTAGTGACCAGCAAAGCTGCCTCAGATGCCATTAATGCTTCAGTAAGACGACCTTGCAAGGTATAGGTAGTACCTAACATATAATGAGACCTGAAATGGTATGGATTGATGATCAAAGCCTTTTGAAAATACTCTGCTGCTTTGTCATAATCCTTCATATTAAAATATTCAACACCTTTTTCGTAATAAGGCTGATGGTCCTGTGGATATTGGCTCATCAATTGATCATATATCATCAAAGCACTATCTCTTAATTTCAACCGATCATAGCAGCCTGCCAACGTGATCATTGCATCGCGCTTATTGCCATATCTGAGACCAACTGCCGAGGCAGCCAGTTGCTTAGCAGCAACAAACTGACTATCGGCTATCAATGACAATATAGTTTCATAGGTAGCCACGGCATAGTTGGTATCGCATTCATGAATGGTCCGAAAAATATCTATAGCTCGTTTGTACTCTTCTTTTTCGTACATACCTACCCCCTTCAACAATACTTCATGAGAATCTTCGAGCGTTGTTTGACCCGTAGCTTTTAATGAGAAAATGAAAAGAAGAGCAAAAGAAAACAATAGGATCCTGCGCATAGTAAAGTGATTCAGTTTTAGTAAGTATGTTTGATTATCAAAGATAATGGATAATATATGTGATGTATATGGTACAATAAAATAAAAAAGACACTATAATTACTGAAAACATCGGTCAGAACTTATCTTTACAATCCGATGAAATTTTTAGAGAAGGTTTTTACTATAATGGCATTGATAGGTGTGCTGATAAAACTTGCCGGCCTTTCCGGCGGGCTGCCGCTTATAGCTTTGTCTATGATCTGCCTTTCTATACATTATTTGCTTTGCGGCTTTTTTCTGTTCAATGATATCAGACTCCGCGACTGTTTCAAAAGAAGCAGCTATAAAGAGATCACGATCCTGAAAATACTTGGGTCGTTGATCTCAGCAGTAGTATTGTCAGTTTTGATCGCAGGTATTTTATACCGACTGCTCTATACTGATGGTAATATGATGATCCTGCTATTTACGTTAGGGGTCAATGTCGTCTTTACTGCATCACTTGCTTTCATAGTGTCCATAAGGCATATTTCTTTTTATAAAAATATTTTGATAAGATCAGCTATTTTATTGATAATCAGTGCATGTCTAACAATTGCCCCATCAAAATATCTTGATCTGCAAAAGAAAAAGATAATAACGGAAGAGGTCTCATATTCCGGAAAGTGCAATAAATTATGATCGCATTATTGACCTGCCTACCAACAAGTAATTACACGATCTTGACAATATATCGACTATAGTTTGATCACCAAATTTAATAAATAGCTTCAAATGATTATCCTATATAATTATCAATCAATCTATTAGTAAATTTATTTTATAAAATAATCCTCAAATATACCGGACAGCTCTATTCCTATTTTCAGTGGGATTAGTGGAAATAAGCCAATAACTTTGCACCGTATTTATTGAAACTAACAAATGATCACAACTCCTTACATATTATATTCTGACGGGAAGGGAAATATTTTTGAAGACACTACACTATATGTAGTGGGGCGTAGCGGATGGGATGCAGCTCCGGTACCTGATGAAGATTGGATAGAATTGCCTGATGGCGGAACATTATATGAACTACCCGGCAGAAGAGGAATAGGCATAGATGTAAAGACAGGTGATATGCGCCTGTGCGAAAAAGGATGGGCTGTAGCTGCATTTATTCCGCCGGCACATACAGGTTTATACCTTGCTGCCTTTGAAACAATGCCCGATGCTCCTACCCTGCCTTTGTTCTCTTACACCGCTGCAGGCTGGTTGAACAATAAGTTCTATGTTCCTGCAGTTCGTATCGAACGAGATATTCGTCAGGAATGCAGTGGTTATGACGACCGCAAGATCAAAGAGGGTGTAGATCTTTTTGTAAAGGCATATCCGCACAACAGATTAGTAAAGCATCTGGCTGAAAAATGCACACTTACGTACAGTTGTCCGGCATCAAGAAATTACTTTATGGGCAGATGGGAGTGCCCTATACCAACATCACCGGCATGTAATGCTAATTGCATAGGATGTATTTCTTTCCAGCCTGAAGATGAGACTATCGTTTCTACTCAGGACAGATTAACATTCAAGCCTACTGCTGAGGAAATTGCCGAATATACGGTCCCTCACCTGGAAACTGCACCATACCCTATCGTCAGTTTCGGACAAGGCTGCGAGGGCGAGCCGCTGTTGATGTGGGAGACTATCAAGGATTCTATCATAGAGATTCGCAAACATACCCAGAAAGGAAGTATCAATATTAATACCAATGGCAGCAAGCCTGCTGCAGTGGAGCAATTGATGATAGCCGGACTGGATAGCATACGTGTAAGTATGAATTCTGCCCGTCCGGATATCTACACAAAATACTACCAGCCTAACAACTACAAGTTTGAAGACCTAAAAGAAAGTCTTAAAATAGTACGTAAATATGGCGGTTGGTCATCCATCAACTACTTTGTATTTCCCGGCATGACAGACTGTATTGAAGAGTTTGATGCACTCTGTGAATTCATCCGCGAAACCGACATCAGCATGATCCAATGGAGAAATTTCAATATCGATCCTGACTGGTACTTAGGTAAGATGGGTGTTACCGACCCGGGAGAGAATATGGGTATCAAACAAATGATAGAATTGATACAGGAAGAATTTCCTAACCTGAAATTCGGCTACTTTAACCCACCAAAAGAGCGCATGCTCAATTTTGATACAGATTTCGCACATTGATCATAATATAAAGGGTGGTAAGTAAAACTTACCACCCTTTATTTATAATCTAACCTAAGAACAATATCTCACCAACCCATCCTCGTCCATCATCACAATCCCTTCGTCCATCATTGTACGTATCATTTCGGTAGCTGTTTGCTTGTCTGTCCCTTCATAATTTTCAGTTAACTGCACCAATGTTTTGCCACCCTTCATTAATAACCTGAATAGTTGTTGCTTTATAGCATCTGTATCGGTCTGAGTTCCTTTCAGCTTCTTGCAGATATCGCAATGCCCGCAGTCTTTCGCATCGGTCTCTCCAAAATACTGTAATACAAACCTTTCACGGCATATACTATCATTGTACAGGAAACTGAGCATTTTTTCAGTCCTTATCTCATGTCGTTTACGCAATAGATGAATGCGATTCAAGTCTATTTTTAAACCGGCACTATCTACCCTATAAGAGTGAAAGAACAACTGCGGCCCCTCTCCTGCTTTGTTATACTCTATCAGCCCCATGCGGTGCATCTGCCACAGCATGTGAACAACTTCATCATATTGTAACCGCAATTGGCGAGCTATTGCAAACTCTCTGATATGCGTAGGGAAATGGAATATGGTATTATACATCCTCAACAGCCCCACTGCTACATACTGCATCTTAGGATGCGAGGTTGCCATATTGTCCAACACGTGCCTGTCTGTGATAAATTGAACAGTAGATGGCGCATGAACTGCTTCTGTCATGGTCCATAACCCTTCCCGCTCCAGCAACTTCATGGCATATATTACCTGCGTGAGTTGCAACGAGAATTTATCGCAAAAATCAGAAATGTCAAATGAATAGTATTTATGCGGTTCGCATCCTATTGGTATCTGCAAGTATTCCGCTACCGATTGATATACTTTTTTGAGATAGGCTTCCGGGGGAAACTGCAATGCACTGCTTTCTGTAAGTCGCTTAATATCAGTACTGTTATACAGGGTCAATGCAAATGATCGTTTACCATCACGCCCAGCTCTGCCGGCTTCCTGATACCAAGCCTCAATATGCTCAGGAGCATCATAATGTAATACTGTTCTTACATCAGGCTTATCAATGCCCATACCGAATGCTGTGGTGGCTACCATCACGGCAGCATTATCGCTCATCCACTCCTCCTGCGCTTTATCCCTGTCAGACTTTGACATCCCGGCGTGATAAACTGCCGTTAAAATACCCTCTTGCTGTAAATGCCGGCCAATAGCTTCTGTCTGCTTACGACTACGACAGTAAATGATGCTGCAATCATTAAGATTATCCTCAATATCCTTATTCTTGTTCTCTGAGTAGGCTACACTGTAGAATATATTACTTCTGGCGAAACTCTGTTTGAAATAATTCGGGTGTTTTAACTTCAGGCAGGTAGCAATATCCTCCTTTATCTCTTCAGTAGCACTTGCTGTCAATGCAAGCATTGGCGTTCGCTTATACATATCTCTAAGCTCAGCAATCTTCAAGTAATCTGGTCTGAAATCATGCCCCCACTGCGAAATACAATGTGCCTCATCAACTGCGATCAGCCTAACATCCAGTTTATACATATGATCCTGAAACAGACTGGTCTGTAATCGTTCGGGCGAAACATATAGTAACTTATAGTCACCGTTGATGGCATTTTCTAATATTTGCCTTACCTCGTTGAAATACATGCCTGAGTGAATAGCAGCAGCGGGTATGTCTAATTGCTCTAGCCGGGAAACCTGATCCTGCATCAGAGCTATCAGAGGTGAAATGACCAGACATACCCCTTCCATCATTAGAGCCGGCACCTGATAACATACCGATTTCCCACCACCGGTGGGAAGTAAGGCAAACGTATCATTGCCAGCTAAAACAGAATCTATGATATCTTTTTGCAGTGGTCTGAAACCATCGTACCCCCAATACTTCTTTAATATGTCTGCTGCTGATGGTAACATTGAACAATTGGATCAATATATAAGAAGATATGTGTCAGATATTTACAACCTTAGTGAGCAAGAATAGAACATAGGGGCATCCTATGAACGCTTTACCAAGACCTCGCCATGTATCTTGTCAACAAATAATGGTTTTAACCCGCTTGTCCATAACTGCCCTTTCAATGCTTTATCTTGTGCGAGTTGCCCCAATGACAAAGAAGGCACCCAGTAACAGTCATCAAAGTTATTGATCTCATTCAATCTGAGTAAAGCTGCAATACCCAACTGGGCCGGTGAAATATTGAATAACAAAACCACCCTGGGCTCCAGTTGTTCCCGCATCATGTGCCAAGCCACCTTAGTATCTTCTTTGAGCTGTATCAGATTGTACTGATCTTCCAATAACCTGCAACCAGACTTCAGGATCCCGATCAATTGTTCCTCTTCCAGGCTTCCATGCTCAAATTCACTGGTCAAAACAAGAACAGGACGGTAAGAAAGTTCCGCCAATAGTGGCGAATTTTTCCAAAAAACATCCTGATCGCTCTTTATTATGTCTGTATTAATAATGTTCATGAAAGCTGAGTAAAGAAACCTAAAATTAGAGAAGTCTGACCAAAGAAACGACCTAAAACTGCATAAATACCTGAACCACAATAAAGTGAGTACTTACTCACTATTTAATAATCCCGGTTGATGATTATCATCTGTCATTAAAAAATCGTTTCTTTGCGCAAAATTAATCATTAAAATAAGTAATTAAGGTACTCATGAGCGTTTCTGCGACAGATATCAGCATTAAAAAAGTAGAGAAAAGCCGCCTTTCAGAAGTTGACTTTTCTAATATTCAGTTTGGGAAGATCTATTCTGACCACATGCTGATAGCGAATTACGAAGACGGAAAGTGGAAACAACCTGAAATAATGCCGTTCCACAATCTTACATTAAGTCCGGCTACTACCTTCTTCCATTATGGTCAGGCCATATTTGAAGGAATCAAGGCCTACAAAGGTCCTGATGGCGAACCATTGATCTTCCGTCCTCGTGACAACTGGAAACGTTTCAATAAATCTGCGGTACGTATGGCGATGCCAGAGATCCCTGAAGATATTTTCATTGAAGGGCTGAAAGCGCTGATCAAATTGGATGAGAACTGGATACCAGCAAGTGAGGATACTGCACTATACATTCGCCCATTCATGGTGGCCACAGATGAATTCATTGGTGTTAAGACAGCTGAAAAGTTCAGCTTTATGATCATCACCAGCCCTGCGGGTCCATACTACAGCAAACCGGTATCTATCTATGTTCAAGACCAGTATGTTCGTGCTTTCCCGGGTGGAATAGGCTTTACTAAGGCTGCAGGCAACTACGGAATGAGCATGTACCCTACACAGGAAATTAAGAAAATGGGCTATGACCAGATCCTCTGGACAGATGGATTTGAGCACAAATATGTACAGGAGATAGGAACCATGAACGTATTCTTCGTTATCGGCGATACGGTCATAACTCCGGATATCAAGCATGATACTATACTCGCAGGTGTTACCCGCGATAGTGTTTTGGCATTGCTCCGCGAAAAAGGCATGAAGGTTGAAGAACGCACATTGTCTATAGATGAAATTGCAGAAGCGTACAAAGCAGGTCAGCTTAAGGAAGCATTTGGTACAGGTACGGCAGCATCAATAGCGCCTATCGCATCACTTACTTACCATGATGTGACTATGCAGCTTCCTCCTGTAGAAACTTGGGAAACAGCAAATTATCTAAAGAAAACATTAGCAGACATCCGTTACGGTCGTGTAAAAGACAACCACAACTGGGTAGTAAAAGCTTAATCTAAGTTTGTAACCATATTTCAGAGAAAGTCGTCTAATTCCTTAGACGACTTTCTTATTTTGGGAACAATAGAATGAATATGCAACAACAACCCACGCTTGTTAACAGAATATTGTACTCGACACCGGTCAAAATACTGATCGGTTTCATGCTATGTGTTTTCATAATAGCCATTTGTCAATCGTTCATACCAAGAATAATAACAGGCCTTTTCAGGAATGAAAATGCCTCTATCGTCGTTACAGGAATAATAACATCAGCCATAGTGATATATGCCTATCGCAGATTATACAGTAAATATGAAAAGAGAGTTATTTCCGAGCTATCGTTAAAAAATCTGTTGAGCAATATTTGTGCAGGCGTATTGCTGGGTTTTATCTATCAATCGTTGGTCATCTTATGCATATACCTCAACAACAGCTATACAATTGTAGCTATTAATGGCATTGGTGGTCTTCTCCCCTACTTTATCATTTCTGTAAATGCGGCGATCACTGAAGAGATCATTTTCAGGGGTATCATATTCAGGCTGACCGAAGAAAAAACAGGCAGCTATATAGCATTACTTATTTCGGCGGCAATTTTCGGGGGAGTACATTTAATGAACGAAAACAGCACCCCACTGGCAGCTGCCGCCATAGCTATAGAGGCGGGTCTGTTGCTAGGTGCTGCTTACATATACACCCGAAATCTTTGGTTTCCGATAGCCATACACTTTGCCTGGAATTTTGCTCAATCAGGTATTTATGGTGCATCTACTTCAGGATTTGCAATGAAAAACGGATTGATAACTGCAAACATTCATGGCAGAACACTACTGACAGGTGGATTATTTGGCCCCGAAGCTTCTGCTCAGGCAATGATAATCGGGCTCTTATTATCAGTGTTATTATTAATTATAAGCATACGAAAAGGAAAAATTATTCAGCCTCGCCTGAAAAAGAATAAGGTATCATAAATTGGTGCTTTCTCACTTAATTCTATTACCCTATCTTTGCCCTCTTAATTTTATAATTATGTCATCAACCTGGTTCCGTCGTAGTAAGCAAGGAATACTCACATCTACGAAAGAAAAAAAGGAAACTCCTGACGGACTGTGGCATAAGTGCCCGGAATGTAAGGCTACCAATACAAAGCAGGAGCTGAGCGATAACCTGTATGTATGCCCTCATTGTGGCTACCACAACCGTATCAATGCCGTAGAATACTTCGAGATACTATTTGACAATAACGAGTTCGAAGAACTATTCAGCAATATCATGCCGAAAGACATGCTCCACTTTGTGGACATGAAGCCATATGATGCCCGTCTGGTTGATGCACAGAAAGCTACCAAGCTTACTGATGCTATGACCGTAGGTGTAGGTAATATGAGCGGACAACCAATAGTGATCGCTTGTATGAACTTCAACTTTATTGGTGGTTCTATGGGATCGGTAGTCGGTGAAAAGATCAGCAGAGGTATTGATTACGCTATAGAGCATAAGCTCCCATTCATGATCATTACCAAATCAGGTGGTGCCCGTATGATGGAAAGCGCATTCTCACTGATGCAAATGGCTAAAACAGCCGCAAAACTTACACAACTTGCTAAAGCAGGCCTGCCATATATTTCATTTATGACAGACCCTACAACGGGTGGTGTTACCGCTTCTTATGCTATGTTGGGAGATATAAACATAGCAGAACCGAACGCATTGATCGGTTTTGCAGGTCCTCGCGTGATCAAGGAAACAATTAAGAAAGACCTTCCTGATGGTTTCCAGAAATCTGAATTCCTTTTGGAACATGGATTCCTGGACTTTATTGTGAACAGAAAAGTTTTGAAAATAAAGTTATCTCAGGTGGTTCAGTGGTTCGTAAAAGAAGCCGCAGGTGAAATTGCCACTGACATAAAGAACTAAATAATTGACAAAAAGGTTAATAAGGTAATATGGCGGCCTGATATTTGCTGTTATCTTATTAACCTTTTTAGTTTCATAAAAATCAGCTTACCCTCCTTTACCCACAACTTATTACCCCAAAAGAAATTGGCCGACGCTAACATATATATTAAAAACCGCCCCGCAACATTTGAATATGCCATAGAAGACAGGTATAAAGCAGGTATTGTACTTACCGGTTCCGAAATTAAGTCGGTAAGATTGGGAAAGGTCACCTTCAATGATAGCTACTGCTTCTATAGTCACGGTGAACTGTGGCTGAAGGGTATGCATATAGCTATCTACATCAATGCAGGCTATATCAGCCATGTTCCTGTCAGAGACCGCAAACTACTCCTTACCAAAAAAGAACTGCGTAAATGGGAGCACAAAGCCAAAGAAAAGGGATTGACCATTGTACCATTAAGCATCTATATTGATGACAAGGGCTATTGTAAGTTGGAAATAGGTCTGGGTAAAGGTAAAAAGCTGCATGACAAACGTGAAAGCACCAAAACCAGAGAAGTGGAAAGAGAAATTAAAAGATACTTGAAATAAAGAGAAAGGGCCAAAGCATATGCTTTGGCCCTTTCTCTTATAATATGCTCAACTTCATATCTGCTTACAAATTCCAACTGAATTTGAATGCCGTTCCACCCAATTCACTGTCTTCACACCATATCCTCTGGGCATTACTACTCTCTATAATTTCCTTTACAATTGACAGTCCAAAACCATGTGATATTCTGGATCCTGCGTTTTTCATCTGAACTCCGATATCAAATAATTTTTCACGTTGTCCTTCAGGGATAGGTGTGCCATTATCTGCAAATTCGAACACCAATTGATCTCCGACTATTGTACTACTGATCTCTAAAAGTCCATTTTCTTTATTGTTATGACTAATGGCATTAGAGATAAGGTTAAGAAATAGCTGCAATGCCGAAGTTTTATTGATCATTATTGACGGAAGTGTATTCTTCAGTTTTATTGTAAATGTCTCTGGTACAACTAACAACTTAACTGCTTGATCAAATACATCATTCAGATCAACTAGTGTCGCAGAATCCACTCTTGTAAGTTTTGCCTTATGGTATTCAAGTACGCCATGAATAAGACTTTCCATACCATCTACGCTCTCATTGATGTAACTGATCATGGTCTTGACATCTTCACTCTCCTTTTCAGGCAATTCCAGATGTATCAGATGGGTCAATGCTTTTACTTTTTGCAATGGTGCTTTCAGATCGTGTGTCAATACATAAGAGAACTGTTCCAGCTCTTTCTTTATCTTTTCTATACTACTGATGTGATCTACCAACTTCATCTTATCAGATATATCTCTGATGACCGCCAGTGCGAATTTACCCGTGTTGGTCTCAATGAGCGACAATGCAATGTCAATATTGATCTCCTTTCCGTCTTTCTTTCTGCCAAATAATGATACACCGGCTCCCATCTTACGAATAGTTGTTGTCTCGAAAAATTTAGCTACAAAGTTGTGATGATACTGTGTGTATCTTTCCGGCAACAGCATGTTAAGGTTCTTAAGGTGAAGTTCAGCAACTGTGTATCCGAAGACAGACTCAACCTGCTTATTGGAATTTCGTATCGTTCCTTCTACATCTACGACCAGTATAGCATCAGGGAACAGATCAAAGGCTCCGGCCAATAGATAAAGGGAATCATTAAGATTGTTAAGCATTTTGATTGGGGGTATAAATTCTTTAGTAATAAAATTTCAATGAGCAATACTACTAACTATAGTCACCCTGTATAATGATGCGGGTCATTGCACCACGGCTATATTTTTTTAAGAGAAATAAGACTATGATCATTGATCATCAAAAGAAAACAAATAGATGACAATCCTAACTATTATACATCAATCAAAATGAGCATAATGCACATTATTGATCGGAAGATCTTATTTCATTCATAGTCGCAGTATCTGATCACACAAAAAAAAGTCCCGCTACTAGCGGGACTGAACTATAATAAACTATCTTATCAATAGAACTGTGTCAGATAAGGATAACGTTCTTCATAAAGTGCTTTTACTCTTTTCAGTATCGTTTCCCTCAGACCGTCTATGTTCAATCTTTCAGTTGCTGAGATAAAGATGGCCATGTTGTTAGTAAGATGCTGCCAGCGGTCATTGAGCTGTACCAGCATATCTTGTTTTACTTCCGGGTCCAGCCATTTATCAAATGTATTGGCCTCATACAGGTCCATCTTAT
Organism: Chitinophagaceae bacterium; assembly: GCA_947447465.1. Lineage (GTDB taxonomy): Bacteria > Bacteroidota > Bacteroidia > Chitinophagales > Chitinophagaceae > Flavipsychrobacter. The sequence continues at coordinate 125,838 of CANFKE010000003.1, forward strand.
TAAAGATGACCATAATAGGCTTATCAAATGCTTTTAACTCCTGCAATGTTTTATTGACTACACCCATCTGATCTTCATAGGCAGGGTGCGAAATATCTACCACATGCAACAGGCAATCCGCCTCTCTCACCTCATCAAGCGTACTTTTAAAGCTCTCTACCAAATGATGTGGCAACTTCCTGATAAATCCAACTGTATCGCTTAATAAGAATGGGGTCTGTTCATATACCACTTTTCGGGTTGTAGTGTCTAATGTAGCAAATAGCTTATTCTCTGCAAATACATCGGCCTTGCTCAGTACATTCATAATGGTACTCTTGCCCACATTGGTGTACCCTACAAGAGCCACACGTATATACACACCTCGTTCCTGTCTTTGCGTTACTGCCTGTCGGTCTATCTCCTGCAGGCGCTTGCGTAACAATGAGATCTTATCCTTTACGATACGCCTGTCGGTCTCGATCTCAGTTTCACCCGGACCTCTGCTGCCAATACCCCCTCCTTGACGTTCCAGGTGCTTCCACATACCCTTCAAACGTGGCAAAATGTATTGGTACTGGGCCAGTTCTACCTGTACCTTAGCCTGTGCGGTTTTGGCACGGCTTGCAAAAATATCCAGTATCAGGTCACTTCGGTCTATTACTCGCACTTCCAACACATCGGCTATATTACCCAACTGCGAGCCGGTAAGCTCATCATCGAATATCACTATAGTAATGCCTTTGGTCTTTACATAGACCTTTATTTCCTCCAGCTTACCCTTTCCTACAAAGGTCTTACTGTCGGGTTTAGGCAGCTTTTGTATAAATGTTTTCACGGTAGTAGCACCTGCGGTCTCCGCAAGAAACGCCAATTCATCAAGGTATTCCTTTACCATGACCTCTGTCTGTTCCTTGTAAACAAGTCCTACCAGTACTGCTTTTTCTTCGTGTAATTTGGTCCTTGGGTCAATCAAAAGTTGAAAAATTAAAATTTAAAAAGTAAAAACATCACTCCATCACATCAACGCAAACCTCCCGTCAGATAGCTATTACTCCTCGGTCACACAAGTCTTTCCTGCGCCCTCAGCCAACGCTCAGGTATATCATTACTGCTGGCAATGAGGTAATCATTGTAAGAACAAGGTACGTAACTTTTGTCCGGCATGCTCATCCACCATCTGTTCGTACGCTTACTCTTTATAAATTGAGTATCATTATCAGTAAAGGTCACATGAAAAACAGCGAACTCCTCCATATCGGTAAGATTAGCTTCCGACTTACGTACCAGCAATCCGTCAACGAAATACCATATCATCTGGGTGATCAGCTTGGCAGTCATATCATTGGTATCTTCATTTATATTATATCCGAAAATACCTAAAGAGGATACCTTGTCGCTCATACCTGCAAAACGGGTCAAAGTACATGCCTCTTCACCTGAAAGTCCGTTAGGCGACCCGTTGATGTTTGCCGGAGCATCACCATAGCGTACTACCGACATATCAAAGCTGAAAATATCGCTTCCCCTTAATACCGGCTCCATCTCCATTATATCTTCACGCACTTTTCCGAGTCGGAAGAAGTCAAAACGAAGTTTATCCAACGTCTCCAGCATCCTTGGCTGAGTATAATAACTCTGGAATGCTATGTGACTATAATGACTGATAAAATTAGGTGTATCTGTAAGCATCTCCAGCAAGAAACTGCGATCATCACTTTCCTCACTGTCATCAAGATCTATAAGCATATCGGCTATAGTAGCCACCGCCATTGTCTCTTTCTTCTTGAAAACCTCATACTGTTGCAGGGTAAGGTCATGCCTTGCACCCAATAAAATGGCAATTTTACCTGCATTATGTATCTCCTCCAGTACAGTCAACAATGCAGCTCTGGTATCATTGAGGGTAGCACCAAGCTTTATATTGCCTGCGTCTGCAATATTGATCTCCTGATGCCAATGATACATACCATACAAATGTTTGCGAATGACATTGGCCGTTTCATCGAACGGATCTATATGGCTGGCACCACAACCCACCAATATAATATCTGCTTCGTCTATATTGAATGATTCATCAAATGCATATTTGATCTTGTTACCCCACTGCAGCGGGTGATACTTTATGTCTTTACGGGCCTCTGAAAAGTGCACCGTTTCAAAAAATGAGCGTAAATCTTGCATGTGTTTTAAAATGGTGCTTAAAAGTACACAAATTCAAATTCCCAATTTCAAAAGTAAAAATTCAAAATGCTTGGATATCGCGATAATGACATAATTGTCCTCTCTTGAGGTATGAACGATAGTTCGGACAATAGATTAGTTTTTAAATCTAAAATGTGGGATATTTGCCCACGCAAAATCTCAAAATATTAAACAATTATATTTCATGTCATTATACAATAAGATCCAGACGACTGCTGAATTCATCAAATCTAAAATAAAGAATACCCCAACTACAGGTATCATACTAGGTAGTGGTCTTGGCGGACTGATCGATATGATCGAAAAAGAGACCGAGATCAAATACGCAGATATACCTAATTTCCCGCTTTCTACAGTACAGGGTCACGATGGCAAACTGGTATTTGGCAAGATCGGTAACAAACAGGTGATACTGATGGCTGGTCGTTTCCATTATTACGAAGGCTATAGCATGGAGGAAGTTACTTTTCCTGTACGTGTGATGAAGGCGCTGGGTGTTGATACCGTATTTGTATCTAATGCATCTGGTGGGACAAATCCTACATTTAAAATTGGCGACCTGATGATCATCGAAGACCATATCAACCTATTCCCGGAACATCCTTTGCGCGGACCTAATGACGAGCGTCTGGGTGTTCGCTTTCTGGATATGAGCGTAGCTTACGACAAAGGTTTGATAGCTTTGGGTAAGGAACTGGCCGCGGAACAAGGCATAGATATCCGTACCGGTGTATATACCGGCCTTCAGGGTCCTACTTTCGAAACACCTGCTGAATACCGTTGGTTACACAGGAATGGTGGTGATGCCGTAGGTATGAGCACTGTTCCTGAGGTAATTGTAGCCCGCCATGGTGGCATGAAAGTGTTTGCCATAAGTGTGATCACTGACCTTGGCGTTACAGATGTACCTGTTGTAATAACTCATGAAGAAGTATTGGAAGCAGCTAATGCCGCGGCACCTAAAATGGCCGGACTGGTTGAATCCATGATCAAACGCATGTAATTTTTATTTCCAAACTACCTCGTGTTGAAATTTATACGGATCGGTTCTCTTTATTGTTTATTACCTGCAATAGCTATGTTGTTGTGCGGAACATCTGTGCATGCGCAGACGCCCACCACTATGCCTGGCAGTAATCAGAGAGATACTACCTCTAACAAGACCAACACGAATACTTGGAAAAGTGAAGATGCCAATTTGTATTATGAGATATTGGGATCAGCTAAACTTTTGACACCCGATACAGGTCTGCACAATTTTCAACGCAGGCCATTCATAGGTTCGTGGGCACGCGACCTCGGTAACCCGGGCAGCCCCATTCATGATCTGGCTTTTACACCCGATAATCGTGTAGGTCCTTCACTGGGGTATCATATTTTTGATGCCTATAGATTCGGTCTGGATTCATTGCAATACTATAATACTAACCGCCCTTATTCTGTATTCAATTATACCCTGGGTAGTAAACTGGAACAGGTGGCCGGTATCATGCACACCCAGAATATCAGGCCAAACTGGAATTTCATGGTGGAATACCGCAAGGTGAACGCCCCGGGATTCTATAAAGTAAACAGAAATAATACAGACAATTTCGCACTTTCTACCAATTACAAAAGTCTCAATAAGCGTTATTCTCTATATGCCGGCATGGTATATAATAAACAGCAGCATGATGAGAATGGTGGCATAGTGAATGACAGCGAACTGAATGACCTTACTTACATAGATCGTAAAACAGTAGATGTGGCCTACCAGAACACAGCTTACAGCACTACCCGATCTACCATCAGTAATATGCAGCGCGACTTCGGAATAGTTTTGCAACACAGCTATACTTGGGGCCCTATTGATACTACCTATAACGCCGATTCGACCCAATACAGCTATAAACTAACTCCACGTTTCAGCATTACTCATAAACTGGAATTGAGTACCGAAAAGCATGTGTATAAGGATCTGGCGCCCGATTCAGTAAGGTACACTTCATTATTCAATGTAGCATTTGCCCATACCGGAACCCCATACTACATCAATGGCAGCGACTCAGTTATGACCCAGCAGAAATGGTTCTGGGTCGATAATAAACTAATGTTGAACGGATTTCTCGGCAAAGCGACCAATCCGTTGCAATTCAGAGTAGGGGCAGGTAATCGTTATGATGAATTTATAGTGACTCCGGCTTACATGGTCAATCTTGATCGGAGCAAAATTGTAAGCAACTATCTTACCGGTGAGATTAAAAAAGAGGCGCTAAAAGAAGGACAGTGGGGTTATGGCGCCAATGCCAACCTATATGCAACCGGTGACTACGCAGGTAACTTCAACCTGAACGCTATGATAGGTCGTGACTTTAAGAACAATACCTTTGGCTTTATCGCTGGGTTCAAACAGCAGTTGGGATCTTCCCCGTACAGCTATTCCTCTTACGAGAATAAGTTTGTGCAACATGAATACTCTTTCAAGGACGAGAGCATTACCAACGTATATGCTACTATAGAAAGTCGCAAGATCAACTTCGCAGCCGGTGTCAGGAATTATCTGATCAATAATTACATTTATTTGGATGCCGGGCGTACTCCTGCACAATATGGAGTAGCTTTCAATGTAAGTCAGGCTTGGGCTCGCAAAATGTTCAGGTTAGGCAATTTCTATCTGGACAATGAATTGATGTATCAAACATCAGTTGATAATGCACCTATCAATGTGCCACATCTTATGGGAAGACACAGCGCATCTTATGAGCGAGCTATGTTCAAAAGAGCACTGAAAATAGCTACAGGAGTTGAGGTACGCTACAACACCAGCTATCACCCCGCAGGTTATGATGCGCAACTCAATCGCTTCTATTATCAGAATACCACTTATGTAAACAATATACCGGAGTTAAGCGCATTCCTGAACTTCCGTGTAAAACACTTCCGCGCCTTTATCATGGCCGACCAGTTACAACAGCTATTCGCTAAAAATGCTATTCTTTTCGTGGCTCCACAGGTAAATAATTTCTATGGCAACGGGCTTAACAACACTCCTGTATATGCCACTCAGAACTTTATGCTTCGTTTCGGATTCAGTTGGGTGTTGATCAATTAATGATATACAATGAAACAGAGTCGAATTTTCAGGACCATACTCTCTATCATTCTCTTGCTGATGGCCGTATTTTTATTGGCCAAAGGATGTTTAGATGGATTTGACAATTAGCACCTGAAAGATTCGTTTCAACCGCACTGATATACTTCTTAGTCATCACACGAAAACATCATGTCCTATCATCATAGAACTGAGATCCGACAACCGCAAAACATCAAAAATATAGCCCCCCGTTACTGACCCGGACCAAAACCACCGGGGCCGCCAGGTCCACCAAATCCGCCCGGACCGCCATGTCCGCCAAAACCACCGGGCCCTCCCGGACCACGCATGCCTCGTTCAGGCCCCTCTTCCAGTGTTGGCATTTGCCCCTTAAAGTTGCGGATGGTATAGGTAAGCTGGAGCATAAAATACTGCTGCAATACTGTGGTGATGTTATTCTCCACATAAGTATCAGATACAGTACGTGTCACACTCTTATTCTGATTCAATATATCGAAAGCCGTTATCCTTGCCTCAAGGGCCTTGCCTTTGAGCATCTTGTAGCCAACATAAGCATTCCATAAAAAGTAGTTCTGATCTCCTGAACCACTGAATGCAGCATAGTAATTGTTAGTGATATTGGTATTGAATACAAAGTTCTTCAGGAATATGTAATTGATCTTGAATGAGGCTACGTGACTGAAGTAATTGTTATTGGCCTGTGTTTGAAGCGTGTTATTAACTACATTGTAATTCCCAAAGTAAGACAAAGTAAAATCCAGATCAGTACTGATATTACTGCTCAATACCACCCCGGCTGATGGCGCAAAATTATTGGCATAGTTCACTTTGAAGTTGATCTCACCCGGTGTTCGGGTAAAATTCAATCCACCGTTAAAATTGAGGTTACTCTTTATAACCTTCACAGGCAAACTATAAGTTACAAAAGCCCTCTCATTAAAATAACCATTCAGATTTACAGGCAAGGTCAATTGGCTACCCTTCTTGATAATTATAGAGTCTTTCATTTGCGGCCCTTTAAATCTGATATCAGAGACAGGCTGAATAGTAGAATTACCTATGTAATTATTGATATAGTTAGCATATAGGTTCATAAAGAAGTTGCGCTGCGATTTTGCCTTAGTAGCACCGTAGCGAACTATGAAAGTATGTTCATAATCCTGCTGCAGATCGGGGTTGCCGGTCTTTAACAATAGCGGGTTACTTATATCTACAACATTCTGTAATTGCGTAACAGATGGGGCCTGCGTGTTTGTACGATACATGATACGCAGATTACGACCATCTGTGTACCTGTAGTTATACATAGCAGTAGGCAGCACACTCACAAAATTACGATCGGTAGTAGCTGTGTATGGAAATGTTTGCTCGCCATGCAGCATTGCATACTGCAGATTGGCGCCAACAGAAAAGGTCATTTTTCTATCACCCACCCTATAGCTCAATCCTCCTCTTTGCGTATTATATATGGTATTGTACTTATTAGATAGTAACGTGTCAAAATTCACATACGCTCCGCTGGTTGCATTCTTATCGTATGTTTCTTTATCTGAATTATTCTTAGACCACGATGGATTGTAAGTGACCATCAACTGACCTTTTTTACCCACCGGCTCTGTGTAAGTTACATTGGGTGATACATTATACCCGCTGTTAGTGATGGTGTTATGCTGATCAAGGCTGGTCTGAGTAGAATCTCCATGCAAGAAATATGCATTATTAGAATTGTATGCGCCGGTGCCGGTTTTCTCATTTAGTGTTGTACTCACATTCAGGGATATGGTCCTGCGCTGTTTTTTGAACTTGTGTTGCAGTAAGATGTTGTCTGAAGAACTGTAACCGCTGTTATCAGCTGCATTGTAGTTACGCGTTCTTGACAGTGGCATGTCCGCTGTATCGCTAAAGGCCGATTGAGTAGTACTGGTATGATTGTCCTGAAAACTGATACCCGGAGTAAAGATGACCGTATTGAATGAATCGATAGTATATTCAAAACGCAGATTCACTCTATGATTGGTATTCCTTGTTTCGGTAGTATCATGTTCCAGATAGTCGCTGTTGGTATAATAATTACGCGTTATTGCGGAGTTATTTATATTATCTGTGCCGTTAAAGAAATAACTGCCACTCACTTTCAGTTTCTTGCCCCAGTTATCGCTATAGTTAAAACCTAATGAATTGGTTGTAGTGATACCATTAGACTGACCAACAAAAAAGTTGGCTCCGGTATTACCACCTCCGCCGCCACCAAAACTACCTCTGCCACCTCCGCCGCCACCTCTGTTACCGCCACTACCACTGCTCACTCCTAAAAGATCTTGCGTACTAAAATTCTGAAGATTGATATTGTTAGACATACCCACCAGAGTGATCCTTCTATCTCCCTTAAATATATTCACATTGCCACCAACACTATAGGTCTCATCTGTACCATAGCCGGCATACACTTTGCCAAAAACGCCCTCACGCTTGCTTCCTCTGGTAACTATATTCATTGTTTTCTGGCTATTGCCATCATCAAATCCGGTAAATGCAGACTGGTCACTCAGCTTATCAAATACCTGTATTTTATCAACGATCTCAGCAGGCATACTTTTCAAAGCTAAGGTAGGGTCACTGCCGAAAAATGGCTTACCATCTACATATACTTGTTGCAGCGACTCACCGTTCACTTTCACTCCGTTTGCATCTGATGTTACTCCCGGCATCTTGGTCACCAGATCCTCAGCTGTCGCATCGGGGTGCGTTTTATAGGCATCAGCATTGAACTGGCTGGTATCTCCCATCTGAACTGCTCGTATCTGCTTGTCTTTGATGGTCACACCCTTAAGCTCCTTATTGGCATTCACCATTTTTATGGTACCCAGGTCAATGTTGCCTCCGGTTATGTTTACTGTTCTAACTACTGCTTTGTATCCAACGTAGTCAAATTTTACCAGATAAGTACCCTTATTTACGTTACCCACATTGAATTTACCATCTGCATCGGTCACTCCTCCATTGGCAGGCAAGGTACTATCAGCAGCACTTTTCACAATAACAGTTACGCCTATCAAAGCAGAGGTATCTGCGGCATCCGCAACTTTACCTGAGATAGTATAAGGCTGCGCAAAAGAAGAAAAGGAAATTAGTAACAGACTGAATATGAATAAGGAAATTCTTGTATACATTATGAAGATTGTTAAACAAATTGGGACTGAAAATTACGCAAAAGGTTTAACTGCTGCACATCATAAATTATTTACCATCCGTAACCGGCTGATTTTCCCTGCGTAAAGAACGCCCTTTCAAGTATTCATAACCTGCAACATTCATCATTAATAAAAGCATACCATAAAAGGCATCCTCAAATGGAATGGTGAACATTCTGATGCCAAGATTATGATGCCGGCTATACATTACCACCGTTCGTTGCAATATACTACCGGTAAGTATGCCATTTGAAATGAAGAAAGGAATAAGTATCAGCAAGTAACAAAAGAAAAAGCGAGGCAGATAATTGACCTTCTTGTATGAAAGAAAAGCAATAAATAACGATAAGAGTATGAACGTAACTGAGGTATAAAGCCTGGGTAAGAACATGACACCGGTGAGCGCCAATAACCCTATAAATACCCACTTGATGATATGAGTATGTCTGGCTGCTGAAAAACTGAAGAACAGACCTATGCAATGATAGGTGAAAACACAAGCATAAGGTATGCAGATAAAGAACAAATATTCTTCTAATGGTAAACCATACCAAAAATAACCCAATACATAGCTGGGATTGAATCCCCACACACCCAGATAAGTAAATAGGATGTCCCAGACAATGAAGAAAAGTCCGGTAAGCAGGCATGGGAGCATAAAATAACGCCATTCCCGAATGAAATTAAAGCGCGGGATGAACGAAAACAGGAACGGAAAAATGATGCAGAAGAAATCTACGGCCAGATAGGTATAGTGATCAGGCATGTATCTTATTCCTTTTTAGTGCTTCTATAAAGTACTTCATCGGCACCCACAACATACCAAAACACTCACCATCTTCTTTTCCAAGGTGTTTGTGATGCATTTTGTGTGCACGACGTATAGCGCGGAAGTAAAAATTATCGGAGTTCCTCAATATCTTAAAACGCTGATGTATAAAAATATCATGGACCATAAAATAGGCAAATCCATAAACTGTTATTCCCGCGCCAATGAACATCAGCCAATGCAGCGGCTCAAAAAAAGTGCCTATAGCCAAACATGCAATACCCGGAGCCGCAAAAATGACAAAGAAATAATCGTTCTTTTCAAAGAAGGATGTAGGGTTCTTTTTATGGTGGTCTTCATGCAAATTCCACAATAGTCCATGCATCAAAAATTTATGAGCGCACCACGCCACACCCTCCATTCCTATGAAGGTTACAAATACAATAAGTGCATTATACATCCACATACGCTTATCCTTTAAAATACTTTTTAAGTGTCTCTGCTCTGAAGTCAAAGATACTTTTCAATTTGTTTTTTACTACCAATACATGGGCTATAGTTCCTAAAATACCTAACGGTATGGCATAGCGCACATCATCATACATCAATACCCCACCTTCCACTTCTTTAAAAATGTGCGTGTGCTCCCATAGTGCATATGGGCCTTTCAATTGATTATCAACGAATTTATAAGGCTCTTCAACATCTCCTATCTCAGTGACCCATTTCATCTTTATGCCCAATAACGGAGACACCCTATACTCAATGAGCATTCCTTTATATATGCTTTTACCCTTTACGTCCGTAAGAACCACAAATCCCATATCCTCAGGTGTGATCTTTTCCAGGTTCAGTGGTGTTGAAAAAAAATCCCAGGCTTCTTTAAGGGTTATGGGTAAAAATTGCTCCCGATGTAGTGTATATACTTTCATTTTTATGATTTATCCTTTGAATAGCTCAAAGAAATACTTGTCGTAACATATTTTGAACCACTCTGTAAATCGCTCCGGATTGGTCTGCAATTCTTTATCGAGCATATCTACAGTAACATATCTGAACTCTTCTACCTCAGATGCTTCCGGAGTAGGCTTTCCATCAGCAATACCTGTAAACACATGGTCGAATTCATGCTCTATCAGATCATTACTCATGCGCTCATTATATACAAATGTGAATGCGCGATGCAACGGACATGAAAGTCCCATTTCCTCGCCCAGTCTTCTTTGTGCCGCTTGTTTTGCAGTTTCACCCTGGCGAGGATGTGTGCAACAAGTATTGGTCCATAATCCCGGACTATGATATTTACCTTTTGCTCTTTTCTGTAATAACAATTCCTTCTTAGAATTAAATATGAATACAGATACAGCCCTATGCAGCTTTCCCTCACGGTGCGCCTGCAGTTTTTCCATTGTACCTATCTCATTGTCTTGATCATCGACCAGTATCACCAGTTCAGTCTGCTGCATTTCGCTCATAACTTATAATAAACTTAAAGAGTGCCTTAAATAGGAAGCGACCAACAACCGCATTTTTTTACGATTGGATATTCTTACACGCTCCATCAATATTCTGGCCGAAGGTATAGCACTTATCTTATTGAACAACGTTCTGTAATACACATAGGCAACATATATACCGAACCTCGACTCTGATGGCAATGCTTTGATGCCTTCGAACGCTACCTGAAAGTCATCATGTATCTCCCGCTCTATTTCTGCCTTCTCCTTTTCAGAGAATGCAGCGAAATCAACACCGGGAAAATACACTCGACCCAATTGTTCATAGTCGGCCTTCACATCTCTCAGGAAGTTTACTTTCTGGAACGCAGCCCCCAACTTCATTGCAGATGGCTTCAATCGCTGATACAATGCATCATCATTGTTGGTGAATACTCTCAGGCACATAAGGCCAACCACTTCTGCTGAACCTAAAATATAGGTATCATAAGTGGCCCTATCATGCGCCTTCTCGTAAAGATCGGTCTCCATGCTGTGCAGAAAGCACTCAATCAGTTCACGGTCTATTCCATATTTATGAACCACATCCTGAAAACTATTCAGTATCGGGTTAAGGCTTATTTTTCTTTCAATGGCCTTCCATGTGTCCTGCTTGAATTCTTCAAATAATTCCTTCTTATTATAGTCGTGAAAAGTATCTACGATCTCATCTGCAAACCGCACAAACCCATAAATGGAATAAATAGGCGCACGAAGCGGCTTTTTAAGGCAGTAGATACCAATAGAAAAACTACTACTGTAAGATGTTGTAGTTAGCTTACTGCATGCCAGTGATACACTATCGAACAATTGCTTCATGATACAGTGATTTTGAGTTTCTTAATAAGTTGTTCCGCTGCCAATTGTCCCGAAATAAGTGATGGCGGCACTCCTGGGCCCGGCACGGTAAGCTGGCCGGCATAAAAAAGGTTCTTTACTTTTTTATTTCTAAGTGTTGGTTTCAGTACTGCTGTTTGTCTCAGCGTATTGGCCAACCCGTATGCATTACCCTTGTATGCGTTATAATCATTTACGAAATCGTTGATGCAATAGTTTTTTCTGTAAATAATATGATCGGCAATACTATCTCCGCATAAATGTTCAAGTCGCTTTATAATGATGTTGAAATACTTTTCTCTCAGCTCCTCCGTATCCTCTAGTCCGGGCGCTATTGGCATAAGGATAAATAAATTCTCCATGCCCGCTGGCGCTACAGATGCATCTGTCTTAGATGGACAACATACATAGAAAAGTGGTTTTGAAGGCCATTGCGGATGATCATATATCTCCTGCGCATGATCATCCAGCGATGTATCAAAGAATAGATTATGATGTATAAGCCGTTTGATCTTCTTCTTCACACCCAGATAAAAAATAAGGCTGGATGGCGCAAAGGTCTTTTTATCCCAATATGCTTCATCGTAATTACGATATTCTTTATTCAGCAGCTTTTGCTCAATATGATGATAATCACCCGTTGCTATTATAGCGTCAGTAGATTCCTCACCATTCGCCATATCTATACTCGAGGCTATGTTATCAGCTACATTTATCTTCTTTATCTCACTCCCCGTTTTGAACTTCACCCCCAACTCTAATGCAAGCTTTTGCATGGCATTGATTATTTCTACCATGCCACCCATCGGGTAAAATGTCCCCATAGATAATGCCGCATAATTCATCATACTATACAAAGCAGGAATATCTTGCGCCATAGCACCCAGGAATAAAACAGGGAACTCCATTAATGCAATCAGACGGGGATCCTTGAAATAACTGCGGACATGAGATCGCATGGACTTGAACATCTGCAGGCGGGCCGCACCGGTGATCACTTCAACACTCGCAAACTCCAGCCATGAGAACGATGGTTTATATACCATCTTTCGCATACCTACATCATATTTATACTTGGCTTCCTCTAGAAATTTATTCAGACTGGCTGTACTGCCTGGTTCTATCTGTTCAAATTCGGCACACAATTCTTCATAGCTGGCGGGTATCTTCAATGCTTCGCTTTCATTGAAGATCATCTGAAAACCCGGATCCAGTTTCACCAGATCATAATAATCAGATGGTTGCTTGCCAAACTCACTGAAGAATTGTTCAAAGATATCCGGCATCCAGTACCAGCTTGGCCCCATATCAAAAGTGAATCCCTCCTCAGAAAAGACCCTTGCTCTACCACCTACTGTGTCATTCTTTTCAAAAACAGTTACGTCATGTCCGGCCTTGGCCATAAAACATGCGGCAGATAACCCTGCAAAACCACTTCCGATAACTGAAATTTTGGACAACTGTTTAATTTTTTTGTAAAAATATTAAACAATGTTACAGAAAAAAAATCTATTATCTAAAATAAATTATAAAATTTCCATAAGATCGTTCACTGATTGCAACCAGATAATGTTTTTGTACTTGAATTTTACTTCCTTGATCAGAGATCCGTCGCCGCTGATGTAAAAAGGGATATTTTCATTTATTGATGCCGCAAGATTGATATCATTTTCCAGCTCCTCTGTTGGCTTCGGACTGATGAAGAATGCAAACATATAATCCGGGTTGATGGTCTCCTTCACTACTCTTATATCTTCATCAGGTACACTCTGACCAAGATATATGGTAGCATGTCCTTTCGCCCTGATCAAATAATTGGCAAATAATAAACCTACTTCATGCCACTCTTCTGAAGGCAGAAAAAGCATGAATCGCTTGGCATCTGCTGCCGGAGCAGGCAACATATCTGTTGCAATTATTATTTTGTTCCTGATGATACATGTCGCGAAATGCTCCTGTATGGCCACAGCCTTATCTGTCCTCCACAAAAGACCGGCTTTACGCAAAAAAGGATAGAATACATTCATCATCGCCTCATAAAACCCAAGCTCAGTAACTGCTGCCGCAAATACTTCCTTGAAAGTTGTTTCATTGAATGCGACCATTGCAGCGGTAAGCTCATGTATATAAGCTGTACAAGCAGTACTTCCTGAAGGATACCTGTGCAATTCCTCTATCTGTACTGCCAGTTCTTCATCGGTCATTGCTGCCAGATGAGATATCTTGAAGCCATGCTCAAGTAATGTGGACACATTCATCAACTTCAGCAATTGGGCGTCACTATAATAACGGCGATTAGTTGCCGTACGTAAGGGGGAAATAAGCATATACCGCTTTTCCCAGATTCTGATGGTGTGTGCTTTTACGCCTGTAAGACGCTCCAGATCGTTGATACGGTACTGTGCCAATTTATTTAATGTATTTTCAACAAATCTAATCTAAATTTTAAACAAAATGACGATTACGCACAAAATTGCTTTTTTGCTATAACCGGAACATACTGATTTTCAATAACCAAACAAAAAAGGAGCTGATATTATCAGCTCCTTTGAATGTTATTACTTAAATATTATTAGTATTATTAGTTCTCTTCGTGAAAACGTGGTTTGGTGCGGAAGCGATAAGACATACCGAAGTTGAATAATCCTTTATAACCAAGTCCTAACTCCATAAATCCACCCAATTTACGTCCTATACGGATACCAAATGGAGATACATGACCGGTAAGTTTAGCGCCTGACTCATCCAAATGACGAGAATATATATCCTTGTAAACTATGAAATCATCAAATACTGTAAGACCAACAGATGCGGCACCATACATTTTAACACGGATGCGGGCATCTTTATTATCGTAGTATGTATAAGTAGCCTCAGGAGCGAATGTCAGAAAACTACCCCAGTTATTGAGATTCTCATAACCGAATACCATACCCAATGTTACCTTCTTAGTTAGGTAATACTTGTAGTTGATCATACCCGTACCCGATGAAACATCATATGGCCGGCCATTGTAGAACGTGTACATACTGTACAATCCGTATGCTACAGATATCTCACTCTTACCCTTTTGCGCAAATGTGGTACGCGGGAATAAAGAGATCATAGTAAGTGCCAGACAGAAAATGTAGATCTTCCTTTGCATCATTATAATTTGTTTATGAGTTAGTGTGAATATGAGTATGTTAATAATCGCTAAAGATAGGGCAAACTTTTAGTACGCCAAAGCCTTAATGCAAAGAAAATAAAAAAATGAATTACACGTTACATATACAAAGGAAATATCCTGAGCATAGAGATCCATTAAATCATAGTTATGATTTAATAAAATCTGTAATTATCCGATCGTTTGTTCACTTTTTCACAAAAAACGGCACAACCTTTGCTTAAGGTTTTGTAATACAGACCCTCAACCTTTTTAAGTAATGAAAATTTCGGCTTTCATCATCGCCTATAACGAAGAATTGAACATAGCTCGATGTATCAACTCATTGAAACCTGTTGTCGATGAGATCATACTCGTTGATAGCTATTCACAGGATAAGACTGTTCAGATCGCTGAAAGTTTAGGCGCAAAAATATTTTTTCACAAATTTTCCGGTTTTGGCGAGCAAAAAGCATTTGCAATTGAACAAACTACCAACGATTGGATCCTTTCTATAGATGCCGATGAAGTAATTTCACCTCAATTACAACAAAGCATACTGGAAGTAAAACAGAATAATACTCACCAGGGATATAGTTTCAGCATCCTTACCAACTATTGCGGAAAATGGATAAGACACTGTGGCTGGTATCCGCAACCTAAATTACGTCTGCTCAATAAACAAAAAGGGCATATCAATAAGAAAATGGTTCACGAAGGGCTCGAAATGAATGACAAAAATGAACCTGTTTGTTTGCTCAACGGAGACCTCTTGCACCACAGTTACAATACTATTTCAGACCATAGTCGCAAGATCCAGCTCTATACCGAAATGTCAGCCAAAAACTCTGTAGCATTGGGTCGAACCGTTTCTATGCTCAAGATCATTGTGGCACCCCGTTGGGTATTTATCTACCATTATATCATCAGACTGGGTTTTCTCGATGGTTATTGGGGTTATATATTATGCAAAAACATCTCCTACGAATCATTCATCAAATACACCAAGATCAGGATCTACTCAAAAGCTGCACGTAAAGCACTACAGGTTGCCTAGTTAGTTATTATATTTGACACATGAATTGGAGTTGGCTGCTACCTGAAATAAAAGGGATACCTGTTTTAATGTATCACAGAGTATGGCCCGGACAGAGCGACAACCTGACCATCACACCCGAAAAATT
The DNA here is from genome assembly GCA_947447465.1 of Chitinophagaceae bacterium. Taxonomy (GTDB): domain Bacteria; phylum Bacteroidota; class Bacteroidia; order Chitinophagales; family Chitinophagaceae; genus Flavipsychrobacter. The sequence goes on from CANFKE010000003.1 coordinate 141,738, forward strand.
ACGGCAACAATGGAGCTACCTTAAAGATGAAGGATACGCTACCCTCTCTTTGGGGCAATATCTCGATATTGCCAACGGTAAAACCAGACACTACCCTAAAAGATCGCTGCTCATCACTTTCGATGATGGCTACCTCAACAACCTTACCTATGCCTATCCATTACTCAAAGAAATGGAATGGAAGGCTACCTTTTTCATTATTGCCAACACTATAGATGGCACTGCCCCCAGTGAGGAACCCGGCATTAATGAAAAAATGACCTTGCAAGACCTCAGAAAGCTGGATAACAACATCGTCCAGCTCGCGCTGCACGGTTATCATCACGAGCACTTCGACCAACTTGGACTTGACGATATCAAGACTGTCTTGAGAACATCTGCCGCAATAATGGATGAAAGCGGACTTCACCATCACGATGTACTTGCATACCCCTATGGGGCAAGACCCAAAGACAGGAGGGCATTGGCAGACCTGAAACTCTGGATGCAGGAAAAAGGAATACAGGCCGCTTTCAGAATCGGCAATCAGGTAAGTAAGATCCCGGCACCTGACATCTATGAGATCAAAAGAATAGACATAACCGGAACTGACTCACTTGAGGAATTTAAAATAAAGCTGAAGAAAGGCAAATTGAAGCCATTTTGACCTCGGGCTCTGTTAGTTGGCCACTTTCACCACCACCTTTCTCACTTTCACTGCAGCGCCATCCTTTATACAAGGCATGTGCAGGTCTGTAGGAAAAAAGATCATGAAAGTACCGGCATCAAATCTGCTGAAAAAGTCTGGCCTATCTGCATAGAGCGTAAAATCCTCCTCATCGCTATATGCTTTGCTCACTTGCTGTCCCGATAAGATAGAATGGCCTACCAGCTCTGCACCACTCACCACATACTGCACATCTGTGTATTTACGGTGAGATTCCATTTGCTCTGCAGCACTGTCCATAGTATCATACTCCTGCACTATGGCGAAAAGCTTATCTCCGTCAATGATATGCTTGCCCAACGATACATTCACCAGATCTGTTTCCTGCAGGTACTCGAGCGCCCGGGCTATACCCTCTCCCATTGCCGTATAACGATGCGCATGCTCCAATTTATCTATGACCACTACCTATTGATTTTTAGAAACAATAAAAGTACAAGGATAATAGCTGAATTGCCAAAACATGTACCTAAACCCACGCAAAATCTATAAATTGCAGCATCATTATTATTTAAACGCACTTTATATATCATGTCAGTAACACAACTGAAAAACTACGCCGAAGGCAAATGGATCAGCGGCAAACAGGAAGGAGAAGTATTGCATAATGCAGTAACAGGTGCTGCAATATATACTGCCAGCAGCGACGGACTTGAATTTGGAGCAATGATGGACTATGCCCGCAAGGTTGGTGGCAAAGCATTGCGTAAACTCACTTTTCAACAACGCGGACTGATGCTGAAGGCATTAGCACTCCACCTGCAGGAACGTAAAGAGTATTTCTATACCATTAGTGCTATGACCGGCGCTACTCGTGCCGATTCTTGGGTCGATATCGAAGGTGGTATCGGCAACCTGTTCACTTATGCCAGCCTGCGTCGCCAGTTTCCCGATGAGCGATTTTATGTAGATGGTGAAGCTGCAAAATTATCTAAGAACAATACCTTCATTGGTCACCACATCATGGTGCCGAAAGAAGGTGTTGCCATTCATATCAATGCATTCAACTTCCCGGTGTGGGGTATGCTCGAAAAAATAGCGGTGAACCTGCTGGCAGGTGTTCCGGCCATTGTTAAGCCGGCCACTCTTACTTCTTACCTTACCGAAGCGGTGTTCGAAGAGATCATCAAATCAAATATACTGCCCGAAGGCTCTCTGCAATTGATCTGCGGTAGCGCACGCGGCATACTCGATACTATACAGACAGAAGATACTGTTACCTTCACAGGTAGTGCTAATACAGGCCGTATGCTCAAATCTCACCCGAGAATTGTTAGTGAAGCTGTGTCCTTCACCATGGAGGCCGACTCACTCAACTGCTGCATTCTGGGTACCGATGTGTACCCTGGCTCACCCGAATTCGATATATTCATCAAAGAAGTGGTTCGCGAGATCACTACTAAAGCCGGTCAGAAGTGTACTGCCATCCGCCGTATCATAGTTCCAGCCGACCGTGTTGAAGATGTACAGATTGCTCTTGGCAAGCGCTTAGCCAGCAACACCATTGGTGATCCTTCTATCAAAGAAGTACGCATGGGACCTTTGGCAGGACTTACACAGCGCAATGAAGTGCGCGAGCGCGTAGCGCTGTTATCTAAGTCTCAGAGCATCGTTATCGGCAATCTCGACAACTTCGATGTTATGGGCGCAGATAAAGATAAGGGTGCATTCCTTGCCCCTATCATCTTCTATAACGATGATCCGTTTGTAAAGACCGACTGCCACGATATTGAAGCATTCGGACCGGTATCTACCATCATGCCTTACAACACTATCGATGATGCTATAGAACTTAGCCGCATGGGTAAAGGCTCTCTGGTTAGCTCTGTTGTAACCGCCGATGACAATATTGCCAAAGAAATAGTATTAGGCACTGCTACCATGCATGGCCGCATATTGATACTGAATGCCGATTGTGCTAAAGAAAGCACAGGCCATGGTTCACCTATGCCTATGCTCGTACATGGTGGTCCGGGTCGTGCAGGCGGTGGCGAAGAAATGGGTGGAAAGCGTGGTGTCATGCACTATCTGCACCGTACCGCTATACAAGGCTCTCCAACTACCATCAGCGCTATTACCAATGTGTACCAGCAACATGGTAAGCAACATGAGTACGACAAACACCCGTTCAAGAAATACTTTGAAGAACTGGAAATAAGCGAAACACTGGTAACAGCCAAACATACCGTTACCGAGGCCGACATCACCAACTTTGCCAACGTAAGCGGAGACAACTTCTACGCCCACATGGATGCCACATCTCTGGAAGGCACCATATTCGAAGGCCGGGTGGCACATGGCTACTTTATCCTCAGCAAGGCTGCGGGTTTATTTGTAGATGCTAAGAAAGGTCCCGTATTGCTCAACTATGGCATAGACGAGTGCCGCTTCACCAAACCCGTTTATCCGGGCATGACTATCGGTGTAAAGCTGACCGTAAAGGAAAAGATTGCACAGGAAAAACGCACTCCAGAAGATATCGCCAAGGGCATAGTAAAATGGCTGGTAGAGGTTTACGACCAAACCAATGAAACCGTTGCCATTGCTACCATACTCACAATGGTGAAGATGAAAAACCAGGACTAAACAACATAAATAATAGATACAAAGCAGGGGATATTCAGCGATGAGTATCCCCTGTTTTCTAAAACGCCTCTAACTTCGCGCTGTTTGTAAGATAATACATCAGCAGCAGGGAATTGTCTTCCCGACTACGCCTACAACAGCTAGTGTTCTCTGACCGCAGTACAAACAACCATTTTCTATTCCCTATCCATACCAAACAGGAGCAAAAAATATATCCACAAAAATCACCCCGTCAAAACCCTTACCCACAGCGCATTACAGCCCTACCCCTACGTAGCTTTTGTGAATATCTTTATTTTACAAACCCATAATGAGGTATTAATTTGCACCCGTTTGGATCCGCATTCCAAACAGTTCTTTGACATAAGACCCCTATCGTCTATACCAGATCGCATTGGCTCATAGTAAGTCGGCATAGGGATCATCTAACCAATATGTAACCCTATTTAGGGACGAGACACACATCGGGAATCATAGCCTATCATTTAATTAGCGTAATCCCGGTTCAGACACCACCCGACAAAAAAGTAGCAACAAGTGGCAAAAAGTGGCAGAAAGTGGCAGAAAGTAGCAATTTGTTAAAATGCCCTCAATAGCAATCCCACAAAGACTTTTAGCACACTATACCTATGCAAAACTGCCACTTTTATTAAAAACTGCCACTTGTACACCAACATACATAATCTTGCACTACACACATAAAAAAAGAGTTCCGCAAGCGAAACTCTTATACAAATATGATGCAGATATACTACAGAAGCCCCTTATAGTTGCAGGCACTGCTGCCACCTGTAGTAGTTGTTACTATAGTTATCATTAATGTATCTCTGCTAAAATCTATAGCAGGCTTTATATAGGCACCGCCACTTATAGAATATACATTACCACAAGCATCGGTCACTACCTGATTATCTATGCTGAAAAAATCTTTTGCTGCATTACTGTTGATCACCCCCTTAACGGTCACCTCTCTCTGACAAGAATCATAATTGGTACCAAAGGTCGGATTGAGCCAACCCATTTTATAGGTAACATTCACATCATAGCTATTAGTGCTGGCTCCTATCTTGATCGTAGAGATGTTGAACCCCGAACAATTATCGGTGATCTTCCAGTCTCCCAGGAATTTTGCATAATTGGCCGTATCCACTTTCTTAGTGCAAGACAGTACGCCAAAAGCCGCAGTACCGGCAAACAAAGCTGCCACCATTATTTTCCTGTAGGTATTTTTAAGCATGTGTTTTTGGTTTAATATCGGCATAACTCATCAGCAACCTTTAGGCACTGCATACGTCATTCCGAACTCAAATATATTAATGTAGCGCTTGCTTTTCAAGAAGCTACTCATATTTTTAAATTAAAACTATTAAAAACAATTAAAAAAGCCAAGCATTCCACCTGCAAATACGTCTATATAACTACTGGTCAGTAGCCCGCAGCTACTGACCATCAATTGTTTCGACAAATTTTAACTTTTACATTTTTCACAAAATCTTTTAACGGCTGTCCTTTTATTATATTTGCTCTCCCCGAACATAACAAGATAATGCGAAGTATTTTTATCAAGGAAATCAATTCATTCTTTAGTTCAATAGTTGGCTATGTAGCCCTGTTGGTATTCCTTGTTGCCTGCGGGCTGTTTTTGTGGGTCATCCCCGAATACAGTATCATGGGCTATGGCTATGCCGCAATGGATCGTTTTTTTGAGATCGCCCCATGGCTGTTACTGCTTTTGGTTCCTGCGGTCACCATGCGCTCTTTTTCCGATGAGTTTCGCTCAGGCACTATCGAGTGGCTACGTACCAAGCCGGTCACAGATACCGAGATCATCCTGGGCAAATACTTTGCTACCCTCGCATTGATAGCTTTTGCACTATTGCCTACGCTTATCTATGTGTACACTATCGCTAATCTGGCCCTCCCCGACAATAGCCCCGATGCCGGCGCCATTATCGGTTCTTATGCTGGTCTGTTATTTTTGGCGGCTACTTTCGCGGCTGTCGGGGTGTTCAGCTCCTCTCTCACCGGCAATCAGATTGTAGGATTTCTGGTATCTCTTCTTTCATGCTATTTGCTATATACCGGTTTCGAGCACCTCAGCCGCCTCCCCGACATGGCAGAAGGTCTCGACTACTATCTCAGTATGATAGGTATGGAGTTCCATTACAACTCTATCAGCCGCGGACTCATTGACACCAGAGACGTTGTTTACTTTTTATCGATAATCACATTATTCATTGCACTTACCCGCTTTTCGCTTAGCAGCAGAACTACAGACGCGGCAAGACAGGCGTAAGACCTACACAATATGGCTACCAACAAACAAGGTAAAAAACAAGGTAAAAACAATAAACGCAGGCAAGCTATTACACGCATTGTCTTTATGGCGCTTATTCTTATCTGTGTAAATATTCTGGCATCCTATTTCCACACAGGCATAGACCTTACTAAAGAAAAACGCTTCACGCTGTCCGGCTCTACCAAAAAGATGCTGCGCAGCATGCCCGAAGTTGCGGTCATCAACGTATATCTAAAAGGTAAATTACCGGCCGACCTCCAGCACGTTCAGGAATCGGTGCGCGAAGAACTGGCAACTTTCAAAAATGTTGCGGGCAACAAGATCATCTACAGATTCATAGATCCGTTCGAAGGAAAGAACGAAAATGAACAAAAGCAAATAGCCCGTGACCTGCAGATGAAAGGTATAGATCTGATGTCTTTACCTAGTAAAGAAGAAGACGGCTACTCTGTTAAGGTGTGCTTCCCTTATGCACTGGTGCAGTATAATGGTAAAGAAATGCCTATTTACCTGCTCGAAAATGCACAAGGTAAGACCCGTTCTGAACTAACCATGCTTTCGGCAGCATTACTGGAATACAAGTTTGCAAGTGCCATCAATATGATGTCTAAGGCCACCCAGCCGCGCATAGGCTATTTGTTTGGCAATGGCGAAGATATGAGCATCCACTCCGTTGACATGCTTTCTTCATTGGGCGGTTTGTACAAACTAGACTCTCTGAACTTGTCTCGAATGATACACATCTCCAATGCATACGAGGCTATTATCATCAATGCACCTACTACCCCATTCTCCGAACCCGACAAGCTGAAAATAGACCAATACATTATGCGTGGTGGCCATGTGCTGTGGGCGGTCAATACTATGAGCGCTTCTATGGATAGCTTCGCTCATGGTCTGCAAAAGTTCCTGGCAGTTGAGAACGGACTGAATCTGGATGATATGCTCTTCAAATATGGTGCACGTATCAACAACGACCTTATTGAAGACAAGCAGTGTGTCCCTATTCCTGTAATGGCTAATAATGGCAAACCGGTACTGAATGACTGGGTATATTTCCCGCGTATTAACCCCACTTCGCAGCATCCTATTGTAAGGAACATGGACTTCATCATTGGTGGATTTACCAATAGTATCGACACCATAAGTGCAGCAGCTATCAAAAGCACAGTTCTGCTCGAAACTTCAAAATACAGCCGCACATCTTCATCTCCTGTTACGGTCAGCTTCACCAAGATCAACTATCCGGGTCGTATGGAAAACTTCAACAAGCCATATAGGCCGGTTGCCGTTTTGCTGGAAGGCAAGTTCGTATCGCTCTATAAGAATAGGTTGGCAAGAGCTTATCTCGCCACTCTGGACTCACTTAATGAACCGTTCAAACCACAGTGCGACAGCCCGGGAAGTATGATCGTTACATCTATTGGCAACATCTTCCAGAACGACTTCTCTACCAAAGATGGGCCAATGCAGTTGGGGTACTACAAGTACACTGCTGAGCATTTTGCCAACAGAGATTTCCTGCTCAATGCTATAGAATACCTTACAGATCATTCCGGAATTCTTGAAGCTCGTTCTAAAGACGTGAAAATGAGATTGCTGGACAAAGGAAGAGCTATCGAAGAAAAAACACAATGGCAGTGGATCAACGTTGCTGTGCCTATCGCACTCGTACTTGCTTTCGCATCATTTTACCTGTTCATGAGAAAACGCAGGTATGAAGTAAAAAAGAACATAAAACCTAACACCAATGGCTAAGACCCTCATATATTTTGTAATTCTCGCTATACTCGGCACAAGCATTTACTTCTTCATTTTCAAAAAAGAAGACAATCCTTATGGTGCTAAAGAAGCAGGTTTTACCATAAAAGATACCGCTTCAGTTTATAAGATATTCATTGCCACTAACGACAATGAATCTATTACTGCTGAACGTAAAGATGGTGTATGGATGCTCAATGGCACCATGCGTGCATTGCCCAGCATGGTAGATCTTATACTCCTCACCGTTCACAATCAGGAACCATTGTACCCTGTTACTAAGAACGCCTATGAAGAAGCGGTAAAGAACATGGCAGCAGAAGGTATTAAGGTGGAGCTATATGACAAGAACAACAAAAAGATCACCGTATTCTATGTAGGCGGAGTATCTGCCAACGGCGGTGGCACCAACATGCTCATTGAAGGTGCTAAGATGCCTTATGTTGTGCAGACTCCCGGTTTCTCTGGTAGCCTCAGACCTCGTTTCTCAACAAAAATATCCGACTGGAGAGACAGAACAGTTTTCAATGTGCCTGCTTCTGACCTCAAAAGTGTCTCTGTTCAATATGCCGACAAACCCATCAACTCATTCGTATTCACAAAATCACAGGACAGCTACACCGTTACAGGAGACCCTGCTGTCACCATAGGTGTTGGTCCGTTGAACAATGGCAGAGCTAAAGTTTATGGTACTTATTTCACCAACATCAATTGCGAGGGCTACCTCAATGGCTTTGCTGGTATGGACACTGTCATAAAGAACGCTACCAAAATGTCCACCATAGAAGTAGAAACAATCAAAGGAGAAAAGCAACATGCAGATATTTACTGGATGCCTATCAACAAACGAAGTAAAAATAAATTGCGCCCTAATGAAGATGTACCAGATGAATATGATGCAGACCGTATGTATGCTGTGATCAATGGAGGAAAAGACACCGCACTCATTCAAACACTTACCTTTTTCAAAGTACTCCGCAAGTCATACGAATTCTTCCAAAAAGATATTCCTCGTCAGGAACAAAAGGGCACTCCTAAGAATGTGCTCATGCATAAATAATAGTGTAAGACATTGATTGATAAGGCTGTATATACAAACTACAGCCTTATTTTATTCCGCCATTCACTAAAAACCATCCTGCGGCACATCAGGGAGTTCCCAAATCGACAATATATATTTAATATCCTCCTTATTCACTATCTTTCACCACATGCATCCTTACGAGATATTCGTACTTATTGTATGCCTTACGGCTGCATTCTCTTATATCAACCACAGATACATTAAGTGGCCACCCACTATTGGTATCATGGCTTTATCTCTATGTTCTTCTATTGTATTACTGATCTCGGCTAAAGCATTTCCCGGTTATTCATCAGGATTCATCAGTATCATAACTTCCATCAATTTTCATGATCTGTTGATGAATGGAATGCTCAACTTTCTGTTGTTTGCCGGGGCAATACATATTGATGCAGGCAGGTTAAAACAAGAACGAATGCCCGTCATTACATTATCTACAATAGGCATATTGATCTCTACCTTTCTGATCGGCTCTGTTCTTTATTATCTGTTCGGTTTGTTTCAACTCGATGTAAAGTATATCTATTGTCTCCTATTTGCAGCGCTCATATCTCCAACCGATCCGATAGCAGTATTGGCCATACTGAAACAGGCCGGCATTCAAAAATCACTGGAACTAAAAATTGCCGGTGAGTCCTTGTTCAATGATGGCGTTGCTGTTGTAGTATTCATCACAATACTCGAGGTCGCTCAGACAGGGCTGGATAAACTATCTGTTACAGAAATAGCCCTTTTATTCATGCGGGAAGCAGGTGGAGGGCTGCTATATGGTCTATTACTTGGCTATCTGGGCTTTAATATCATCAAATCAATAGATAAATATGAGGTAGAGGTGCTCATTAGCATTGCACTGGTAATGGGAGGCTATCTGTTGGCCAACATGCTGCACATCTCAGGTCCTCTGGCTATGGTCGTTGCAGGTATCGTTGTTGGCAATAAAGGTCGACAAAAGGGCATTTCGGACATCACACTTGATTACTTCAATAAATTTTGGGAACTGATAGACGAGATGATGAATGCAGCCCTTTTTCTGTTAATGGGATTTGAGATGCTGGTAATAAAAGTGAACTCCTCCATATTGGTCATAGGTATCATTAGTATAGTGGTGATATTATCCGGCAGGTGGGTCTCTGTTCTGATACCGGTAAAATTACTGGGACGTAGAATTAACTTTGAAAAGAATGCAGTTGCTATACTTACATGGGGTGGACTAAGGGGTGGTTTGTCAATTGCCCTTGCGCTGTCTTTGCCCGAGAATATGCACCGGGATATGTTCGTAGCAATTACCTATATAGTAGTGATATTTTCAATTATCGTACAAGGATTAAGCATAGGTAGTCTGTACAAAATGTTATCAGCTCGTAAATAACTTTAAAACACTTTATCAGTACGATCATGCGCCTTAAACTTATATACTGCTTTATCCTGTTGTGCTCATATTCGGTACAAGCCGGAGACCGTAAATCATGTAAAAGCGATGCTCCGGGCGAAAATATCTATAAACATTTTACAGGCACTATTGGTGGTAGAAAAGTAGTTCTGGACCTGCGATATGGCTATTGTGGCGCATCCAATTTCGGAGGTAGTTATTTGTATTTTTCAGATAATGACGAAACCAAATGCCTGTCGATATATGAGCCCAACAGCTTTGCACATAATGCAGAATTGCATGCCATAGAAAGACGAGTGAACTATTATTACGGCAATCATGATGATGTGCCCTGCCCCTCCTGGTCATTTGTAATTAAAGATAGCTTATTGACTGGTGTATGGGAAAGTGCAGATAAAAAAACAACCGGAGCAATAAGACTTGTTGAAGATTATAGCAGATCTGCAAGACTCGATATTGTCTTTTATGATGATAGTGCCAAGACCATGCAGCCGGGTAAACCCATGCGTACAGCATATTTCACCTATTTGGGCATTGTTCCTACATCTGCAATAAGTAATACATCGGTCAAACTTATCAATAATGAAATATTGAAAATGACAGAAGTAGATCATCAGGACATTACAGATGTACCTACTATGCTATCTGCCATTGCCCAACAACGTTTCAACGATTTTCAGATCAGATATGGACAGCTCCCATCAGATACGACCATGCCTGAATGGAGACCATATAACTTCAGCTATGGCACACTTATCTTTCCGGTATATAACGAACATGGAATACTATCACTTGAAATGTGTTACACCGGAAAAATGCAGCCACACTATGCATGTATAGATCTCACTGATCAGAAAACAATTAAGCTCTCTGATGTACTGAATATAGACAAAGAAAAACTGCCGATGCTGATAAGGAATGAATACATACACACTTCCGACTCAGAAACAATAAGATCATTTCCGCCAGACAGGATCAGCATACCTGAAAAATTTATGATAACGGGCAAAGGCTTGTTATGCTGCTATGCATATAACGGAGGCGGCTATAAAGCTGAGACAAGAGTATTTGTTTCTTATAAAAAACTCGCTGCTATGTTGAATAAAGAATTTAAAAACAGAATGGGCCTATAGTCTGTTGAATGTAAGTACTGTGTAAAATATTGACGCAGTACTTACATCCTATTTAAGCAAGAATTTAACGATCATTGTAAGCATCTTCCAGTGCTTTAATATCCATCTTGTTCATTTGCATCATTGCCTGCATAGCTCTTTTAGATCCTGCAGCATCAGGTCCGCCTAAAAGACTACCAAGATGTGCAGGCACTATTTGCCAAGACAGACCATACTTATCTGTTAGCCATCCACAGCGCGACTCGGCACCACCATCAGCTATCAGCTTGTCCCAGTATTCATCTATCTCTGCCTGTGTTGCACAACTTACCGATAGCGAAAATGATGGATTAAACTGGAACATAGGCCCACCATTAAATAGTATGAGCGATTGCCCCTCAACCTCTATGGATGCCGACATAGGATTACTACTCAACAATTTCGAATTCTTAAAAATAGAAGTATATAACCTCGCTGCCTCTTCGGCCTTACCATCATACCAGAGAAAGGGAGTGATCTTTTGCATATCGTTTGGTTTAATTATGAAAGAATATTATTGCCTGAAATATTGATGTAACTGTAGTTTATGATAGATCAGCTCAACTTTGCTTAAAATCTTCATTGTTAAACATACAGCTTATTCAGCATCTTCCATAGCCTCACCGCAATCCCAACTATACATTACCTTTTAAAAATCCCTGCTTAAATAATTGCGACGCTTTTACATAGCAATTTACCACTAAAAAGCAGACCTCGGGAAGAGCAAAATATCAATGCCTGATGAGCTGCGTATATACTACTGCACTGCCAACCCTGTATAATAAGAGTAGCAGGAACACCAGCATCAATGCTAATCCATACTTTTCAACATGCCTGTGGCGAATGGAAAGTATCATAAAGATGCTTCCCGCAATCAGGTTGTATAATGCCAGTGAATTGAGACTCCAGAGCACATTCCAGTAGTCTGATATAGCACCGGCAGAAAAATAGATAACAATGAAGAAAGAGAGCAGATTGAGAGAAAGGACAACAAATAATGGTCTGCGTGTAATATTTACCGGCAGAAGAGAAGATCTGTTCATAGCAGTGCGTATTAGTTAACAATACAACGTTTACTGCTCAGATTTTATTATTACAACTTAAAATATCATTTCCAGAACTGCCACCATTTACGTTTCGTATATGATGACTAATGCGATACAACATGACCGGCCCTGCTATCCCAATGATACTCTTCTCCTTCATCTCCAACAAGACGGGCACCAAGAATAACAGCTATCTCATACATCTTGCCAAGTATTTCGTCGTCGGGATTCTTTACATCAATATTCCCTGCTTCGTAGCTAAACCAAGCATAGCCGCCATCAATGCCATTCCGGGAATATTTTGTCCACACGGAAAGGCCTTCGCTGATCACCCCAAAGTCTTCTCCACTTGTTGTTTTAACAAATGCGTGATTGTCTAACCGCATATCCGGGTCATTAGCAACATAATTCACCCATTCCTCTATGGTTATACAGAGTTCCGGAACTTCATCATACCACTCTTCCTGCCTGGTAATGTGTATATTATAACCCATTATATAGCTCTCATTTTATTGCCTTTGGCTTCATGAGTTACTTCTGCAAGACCCAACTTTTCCATGAGCGGAGGCATGTACATGCCGAAACGGCCACGCAAGCCTTTCTTCATCCCGTACCACCCTCCAACTGGGTTGCTTTCTGATCGTCCCCAAGCCTCAACAGTACCCTCTTTTGCAGGCTTCTGTTCATCTGCACTACCCAGTTCCATCCAATCACCATGCTGCTTCAGCATAGCATGAAGGTCTTTAATGGCATCAATATTATAGTGCAATACTGTCTTACCCACTGTGCATACCAGTATCTCTCTGCCATCCCTATCATCTACATGCATGGTGTACTCTGAGCTTAACGGCGGTGTCTGCAACAGCATCGGATTGTCTTTAGTTCCTATTTTGTTCTTCATAAAGTTGGTAGTTTCAGATAAAGATGAGTACACCAATATCAATAAAGATAATAATAAAACTAATGCCCGGATGGGTAGTCGAGATCCTATTTTCAATCGCAATAGGGCAAAAAAAATCCGGATCATTTGTATGATCCGGATGAATGGAGCGGAAGACGAGACTCGGACTCGCGACCCCGACCTTGGCAAGGTCGTGCTCTACCAACTGAGCTACTTCCGCATCTGTAAGAACTGTTTCCCCGTTTGGGGAGTGCAAAGGTAATGATAAAGGTTTACAAAACAAGTTTTTACAGCACCATTCTGATATATTTTTAAAGCGAATTTTTCTCTCTATTTCTCAACCGGCTTATTGTAATTTGAATGATACCGGCTGTGTGTAGAATACTTTTATGGGTTCATCATCTTTTGTTCCGGGCACCCATTTAGGCATAAGGTGCATTACCCTGAGTACTTCTTCATCACAACCATGACCAAGTGACTTTACTATTTTGAAATGAGTAAGTTTACCTTTTTCATCAACAATAAAATTCACTTTTACTCTTCCTTCTATTCTGTTTTTTCGGGCAGCGGAAGGATAATTGAGATTATTAGCAAGGTATTGTAATATGCTGTACTCAGGATAAGGCATTTGCATGAAAGGCGTAAATTTAATGTCATTGCCCTCTTTATCATAACAGTTACCTGAAATGGTCATCCCCTTGTCCAATTGTTCTATTCTTTTCAGCTTACCATTCCTGTAAAAACTCTTGAGTGTACCATCTTCCCTATCCTCAACCATGTCTACGTTATACCACATCTGCTTGGTATTTTCGTAATAGTATTTCCATACACCTTGCTTTTTGTTATTGACAAAAGTACCTTCTTCTACTATCATGCCACTATCTGAGTATGCAGTGTAATGACCTGTAAAAGATGGGGAGTCAAGTGTTACACAATAACCTTTTGACAATAGATCGTTGTTTTTAACCCTTCTTCTTTCAACGCTATAAAGGCCATCAACCCCACGTACGAAATGTACCATGTAATCTGCGGAATCACGCGAAACAATACTGTGCGCTGAGTTATAATAAACAGTTGAATCTTGCGCAAAGACACCCAACCCCAATAGAAGCAAACAAATAGAACTAATTATTCCCTTTTTCATAATGATCAAATTTTTAGTTACAGAACAGGAAATCACTTCCCGGCCTTCTTTTTAACATTGATTAAAAAATCCTTTGAAAACGTTACACTCTTATCCTTCCACTTTATCGTCTGTGACTTATCAGTCGGTTTTATGGTCATGGTCGTGGTACCGTCTGATATTGGTATTGGCAGTGTAAAACCATTGACTATACCGGTAAACTTATAGGTGAGCTTTTTGTGTTTAAGCTTATACTCCAACTGTGGAATATCGGTCTGACGAAGATATTGATTGAAAAAAGCAGTAAGATCAAGGCCTGTGCGGGTAGCAATGTACGTTTCGACCTGCTGAGTAGTTACTGTCTGATGGTAAAACTCTTTACCCAATCCGCGCAGCATTTGCCTGAACTTTTCATCATCATTGGTCAGCATACGGATCATGTGCATCATGGCAGTGCCCTTGTCATAGATATCGTTAGAGCCTTCTTCATTAACTCCATAAGGGCCAATCATGGGCTTGTCGTTATCTATATTGCGCCACTCACCACGGCAGTATGTTTGTCCCTTCTCCTTCCCCAGCAGGCACTCAGCAAAAAGTGATTCTGAATAGGTAGTTATCCCTTCGTGTATCCAGTTATCAGCCATGTCTTTGGCGGTAACATTATTGCCAAACCACTCATGCCCACTCTCGTGGATAATGATGTAGTCGAACTTCATGCCGACATTGGTTCCGGTACGATCGAAGCCCATATACCCCATCTTATACTTATTGCCATAGGCAACAGCGCTTTGATGCTCCATACCCAGATAAGGCGCCTCCACCAGTTTATAGCCATCTTCATAAAACGGGTAAGGTCCCATCCAATACTCAAAGCAATGGATCATTTGAGGAACTACTGCGAATTGTTTTCTGGCTTTTTCCTCGTTGTAGCGCAGTACCCAGAAGTCAAGATCAAAATTACCTTCCTCTCCTTTCAGTGTATCGTGCCAGTGTACATAATCACCAATGTAGAAAGAGACGTCGTAACTGTTGATCGGATATCGAACTCTCCATTGCCAGTATGAATTATATCGTTCTCCCATATCGCCACCTATATCGCCACGAGGCCTGCTGATCAGTTTTCCGTTACTTACTGCGACCAGGTCCTGAGGCACACTCAAAGAGATATCCATTCCATTATCCGGCTCATCCCATTGCGCATCTTTACATGGCCACCAAACACTTGCACCAAGTCCTTGGCAAGAAACCGCTATCCACGGCTTTCCGGTGCTATCGTGTTTCCATGAAAATCCACCATCCCATGGCGGGTTAACAGCTTTACGTGGACACCCATGGTAATAAGCAGTAAATTGGAGTGTGGTGCCTTTTGGGTATTTCTTAAACTGACCTTTGATCCACCAAACATTACCCTCATTAACAATCGATACCTGATCGGGGCCTAATGAGAATTCGACCCTATCCAATATCATTGGCTCCTGTAAGTCTATCTGCATACTATCGGCAGGCTCTGCAACAACAGATGCAATAATTACATTCTTTCCTTTGATACTTTTTGTTATTGTATCAAAGGTCACCTGCAGGTCATACTTCTGCACATCCCACCACGCCCTACCTCTGCCATTACTACCGCGCAAGGTGTCGGCATGGGTAAAAGCAAATGTGGTATTTGCTGAGAGCAAATACCACATTGATAATATTATAAAAACTACTTTCTTCATTATGGTTTCTTAAAGTCCAGTAATTCAACATCGAATACCAGTACTGCATTTGGTGGAATAGCCTGTGTAGGGCTACGCTGACCGTATGCTATACCAGATGGAATGTATAATGTACCCTTACCACCTTTACCAAACATTGGTATTCCTTCATCCCAACCTTTGATCACCTGACCCTGACCTATAGGGAATTCCAATGGTGTGGTGTGATGAAAAGCTGAGTCGATATTAGAGTCGAACTTGCGACCATCAAGCGTCATACCAGTGTACATTACAGATACCTTATCGCCAGCAGCCGGCTTAGCACCACCCTCTTTTGATACTGAATAGTACAAACCAGAAGCTGTTTTTGTAGCCTTGATGTTGTTCTTCTTCAGGTAATCGGTGATCAACTTGTCGTCGATATCGGCCTGACTAGCAATTTCTGTGATCTCTACATCGAATACCAATACAGAATTTGCAGGAATGGTAGGGCTTCTGTCCTGGCTACCATAAGCCAAACCTGAAGGAATATACAATACCGCTTTAGCGCCTTTATTCAACAGAGCCAGACCTTCGTCCCAACCCTTGATCACCTGACCTGCACCCAATGTAAGTGTGAAAGGATCAGTGTGATGGAATTCAGGATCAGTATTAGAATCGAAAGCCTTGCCATTTAACAGACGACCGGTGTAGTTAACGCTTACGCTCTGTCCTGCCTTAGCTTTTTCACCTGTACCTTCCTTACTAATAGAGTAATAAAGACCTGATGCAGTTTTTGTAGCCTTGATATTATTTTGCTTGAAGTATGCCTGCATAGCCGCATCATCGATACCTTTCTGCTTGTCGCTTGCCGCTGATGCCGCCTTCTTGAAATCGGCATCGGTAACAGCAGATACCAATACTACTTCATAGACCAACACATCACCTCTCTTCATGCCCGGCATCATCTGCTTGTTCTGATTCAACAAAGAATCAACAGGCAATCTCATCACCGCACTATCTCCCGCAACCAACTTCATGAAACCTTCGATCGGGTCTCCCTTGAAGTTAGGCGGCTGCACCTGAAAGGGTACTGGCTTATTGTTATTCATTTTACGTGAGTCGAACATGGTACTGTCCTTGATATGCACATGAATATGCATTTCAAGATGATCGCCCACTCCCGGATTATGTTTGCCGGTGCCATGCTTGGCAATTTTGAACATCAGACCGCTTGGCAATTTTGTAAAACCAGCCAAGTCTTCTTTTGAACTCTTAGCAGTAGTAGCAGCTGGCTTTGCAGTAGTGGCTTTTTTCTGTGCAAAGCACATAGTGCCTGCTGCAAGCATTAAAGATAAAAGGGCAACTTTCTTCATTTCTTATATGTATTGATTAATTAGGTTTAAAAACTGGTCATTCAGTTAGTTCGGAGGCCTGTAACCGCCAAACGATGCAATATAGCAATTATTTCACGTCAGTTATTTCCATTTCAAAAATCATAACAGAATTTGAAGGAATAGCCTCTGTGGGTGATGCATTTCCGTAAGCAAGACCCGATGGTACATATATTGTAGCTTTAGTACCTTTCTTCATCAGTTTCAACCCTTCGTCCATTCCAGGAATAACAGCAGCTGCACCCACCTGCACGTTGAATGGCTCTACATGACCAAACTTAGTATCTACATTGGAGTCAAAAACAGTACCATCCAGTAATTTACCAGTATAGTTCACCGATGCTGTTTTTCCAGAAGTGATCAGATCACCGGTACCCTCTTGCTGAATGATATAGTAGAATCCAACCGGAGATTTGACCGGCTGCAGTCTGTTTTTGGTAAAGTATTCCATCATCAATAGTTCATCTGCCTGCGCCTGACGGCCAGCTGCCTGCGCATTCTCTCTTTCTACCTCTTCTTTATTCCTGACCGACAATATCGAAACTTCATAGATGAAATAATCGCCGTCTTTGGCAAATGGAGGCATAGGCTGATCACCAAAATTCTTTCTCAGCGTATCTACCAGAACACGAATGACAGCACTGTCGCCTACTGAGAGTTTTGAGAAACCAGCAACAATATCTCCTGTGAATTTAGGATCTGCAATGGGAAGTACCACCGGTTTCCCATTGTTCATTATCCTGCTGTTGAGTACGGTTGAGTCTTTACTCTTACCATTGTTCTTACCCACCTTCCAGATAATATTGGCTTCCACCACATCGCCCACTTTAGCAGTAGGTCCAGCTTTATCTTTTAAGATCTTGTACTCAATGCCATTGAAGTGTTTAAACGGCTGAACAATAATCTGCTTAGACATTTTTTGTTGCGCAATACCTATCAAAGGTGCCGCTCCCAGTAACAAAAGCAATAATGCTTTCTTCATATACTATTGTTGGTTTTATAATACCCCAATGATCTCCAGTTCGAAAATAAGAATCGAGTTAGCAGGAATGCCCGCCTGTTCTTTACCACCATATGCCATACCTGAAGGAATGTATATAGTAGCTTTGGTACCGTACTTCATTTCAAGCATAGCAATATCCATGCCTTTAATTACCTCACCCAACCCTGCATGCACCTTTAATGCGGACCTGCCTATATTAGAATCGAAAGTAGTGCCGTTCAACAATTTACCTGTGTAATACATGGTAACACCCTGCCGCTTGTGTATATGCGGACCAGAACCGGGGTTTTGTATGACCATATATACACCTGAAGATAGTTGTTTAGGTCTTATATTATTAGCTGTAAAGTAATCCTGAAGTGCCTTATCATCCTGTTGTGCCAATGTAGGCGCCTGACCGAATGCAAGAGAGGAAAAGATAAGTAAGAGAGAAGTAATAATAGCTTTCATAAATAACTGTAAAGTTCCCCAAAAGAAGAAACTACACCAGCATTTACAAAATAAATACCGGTGTAGTTTTCAAATTATATCTGGAAGACAGATTACTTAGCCTGTGGCTGAGCCTGAGCCTGTGGCATATCCATCTTAGCTTCTGTAACGTCCTTGATCTCCATTTCGAAGATCAGGATAGCATTAGCAGGGATAGGCCCCTGAGCGTGCTCTCCGTAACCCAATGTAGATGGGATGTACAAAGTACCCTTTGTTCCCTTCTTCATCACCTGCAGACCTTCGTCCATACCAGGGATAACACCACCTGAACCAACATTGATCTTCAATGCTTCTTTACCTATGTTAGAGTCGAAAGTCTTACCATCGAGCAACTTACCGGTGTACATGATAGATGCAGTTTTACCCTTGCTGATGTTTTCGCCTGTGCCAGGAGCAGAGATCGTGTAGTAAACACCAGATGCGGTCTTTTCAGCCTTGATATTGTTCTTAGCGAAATATTCCTGCAACAACTTATCATCAGTCTGAACCTGCTGAGCAGCTTTCTGCTGTGCTTCTTTTTCAGCTTCCGCCTTATTCTTAACAGAGATCATAGATACTTCATAGATGAAGTATTCACCTTCCTTAGCAAAAGGAGGCATTGGCTGATCTTTCAAATTCTTCTTCAGAGAATCGATAGAAACACGGATCACCGCGCTATCACCTGCTGAAAGCAAAGCCAGACCTGCAGACATATCGCCAACAAACTTAGCAGCCATCAAAGGCATAACGATCGGCTTACCCTGGTTCATCTTGCGTGTATCGATGATCACACTATCCTTAGACTTGCCATCATTCTTACCTACTTTCCATACGATGTTCATTTCAAGGATGTCTCCTTCCTGAGCAGCCTTGCCCGGAGCATCTTTAACGATCATGTACTCAACGCCATTAGCTTTTTTAAAGCCTGAACCATTTTTGCAGCTTGCTGCACCTAAGATAACCGCGCCTAATAACGCTACAGGTAGTATCCTCTTTATCATGTTTGTTTATTTACTGTTTTTCTTTTTTAGAGTAGTTTTTGATTATCAGCCCGCAAAATTGAGCTTTTTTAATTTAATACTATAATTTTTTAATTTTTTCAGGGGTGAATATCCGACAAAATTTTCTTAAAATTAGCAATTGTCTCCTTTAAAGTGCCTTTTGAGCGTCCTCCGGAGGCATTAAAATGACCTCCGCCCTCAAAATGGGCTCTGGCAAATGAACTTACATCGAAGTCGCCCTTGCTGCGGAAAGATAATTTTACCTCATCATTGCGCTCTGTGATCAAAGTAGCGAAGCGGATATTGGCGATACTTAGCGGGTAGTTGACCAATCCCTCTGTATCACCACTTTGCGTATCGAACATTCCCATATCTTTTCTTGACAACGAAATCAATGCTGCATTATACTCGGGGAATATTTCCATCTTCTCGGTGAGAACGTAGCCAAGAAAACGCATACGGCTCTCGCTCCATGAATCATATATATGCTCGTGTATCTTAGAGTGCTCCAGGCCATGATGCTTGAGGTTGGCAATCATGGTATGTACACTGGCACTGGTAATAGGGAATCTGAAAGAACCGGTATCTGTCATTACACCGGTATAGAGACATTCCGCAATTTGGGCATCAATAAGTTCATTATCGTTGCACAGATTGATAAAATCATATACCATTTCACAGGTACTGCTCTTCTCGGGGATACTCATGCCATAGTCCCAATATGGTTTGGGCATCAGGTGATGATCCAACAATATTTTAGGTTGAGTGGCCGCGGCTAACGGCGCTTCCAAATGCTTGGTGCGGCTGTAGTCGTTGAAATCGAGACAGAAAATAAGATCAGCATCGGTCAGTAATTGCTGACACACTTTGATCTGTGCCTCATAGTTGTACAATATATCTACGCCCGGCATCCACATCAGAAACTCGGGAAGCTCACATGGAGAAACTGCATAGACCGTATGCCCCTTCTTTACCAGGTAATGATATAGTCCCAACATGCTACCTATCGCATCGCCATCAGGCTTATGATGAGTAGTGATAAATATCTTCTTAGGAGATTGCAGTAAGGGGAAAGCGTCTTGTATTGAGCGCATGTTTATGTAAAAAAGTCAAATGTTATAATCAAAAAATCAATGTCGCCAGATTTGCATTTTTTAAATATCATAACCAGCGGAGGGCAAAGGTAGGTAAAACACGGTGTATATAATAAGTATAGTTACAGCAATTAATATAAGCGCATGTTGGTCGTTTTTGGCTGTTCTTCTCTTTTTCGGGTCGGAGACCCGTTAAACTTGATCGTCACAAGAGCGTCCCTGTCGGGACAACTATCGCGACAGGGGGCGTTTTGTGTTGTATGCCCGATGGTCTGTACAATTTTAATCGGGCATTGAATTAGGGTAATGTATTATTTTTCATGTGATTACGTTTTTTAGGCATGCCCGATCATGCCCGATAGTCGGGTCGGAGACCCGTTAAACTTGATCGTCACGAGAGCGTCCCTGCGGGATAACTCTCGCGACAGGGATCGTTTTGTGTTGTATGCCCGATGGTGTGTACAATTTTAATCGGGCATTGAATTGGGGTAATGTGTTATTTTTCATGTGATTACGTTTTTTAGGCATGCCCGATCATGCCCGATGGTCGGGTCGGAGACCCGTTAAACTTGATCGTCACGAGAGCGTCCCTGTCGTGACAACTCTCGCGACAGTTGGAGACCCAGGGGAACCGGTACGACCGTTGAGTTGTAGAGAAATATCCAAATTTGAGGGTGCAATTTACAATCGTAGATAGAGATGAAAAAATAATCATATCCACATTTTGTGGCGCATTTTTGATAGTATGCGGAGTATCAATTGATGATGC
Source organism: Chitinophagaceae bacterium (assembly GCA_947447465.1). Taxonomy (GTDB): domain Bacteria; phylum Bacteroidota; class Bacteroidia; order Chitinophagales; family Chitinophagaceae; genus Flavipsychrobacter. The sequence continues at coordinate 163,190 of CANFKE010000003.1, forward strand.
GGGTTTAATTAAAGCAGTAAAAAAATCAGAATTGAAAAGACAAGGAGATGATTTTCATTTTTTAACTTTTACTTTTTTATTTTTAAATACCTTTGCGGCACAAAAATCAAAAGAAGTATATGTCTAATCGTACGTTTACCATGATCAAGCCTGATGCAGTGAAGGCAGGTAATATAGGTAACATTTTGCAAATGATAACTGATGGTGGTTTCAAGATCGTAGCAATGAAATATTTGCACATCACTACCAAGCAGGCTGAAAAGTTTTATGAAGTACACGCAGGTCGTCCATTCTATGGTGAACTGACTCAGTTCATGAGCAGCGGTCCAATAGTAGCTGCTATCCTTGAAAAGGAGAATGCAGTTGCTGATTTCCGTAAGCTGATCGGTGCAACTAATCCTGCACAGGCTGAAGAAGGTACTATCCGCAAGAAATATGCAACATCAATAGGTGAGAATGCAGTTCATGGTTCTGACAGTGATGAGAACGCTCTTATAGAAGGTTCTTTTTACTTCAGCGGTCTGGAGCAATTCTAATCAACTGAGATAGATAATAAAATTAAATAGCGGGAAACTGTATAAGTTGCCCGCTTTTTTTTACATTTGCAACATAAAAAACAAAATTTACAATGGGAAGAGGCGATAAACGTACCAAAAAAGGAAAAATAGCAATAGGTAGCTTTGGCAAATCACGTCCGGCACGTGCTAAGAAAGTAGCAGCAGCAACAGTTGCAGCTAAAAACTAAAAAAAACATTCGAAATGTAATTTGAGGCCGTACTTTGAAAAATGTACGGTCTTTTTTTTTAAGGTACATCCGGTCGTTGTACAATAGTTCACAGGGGCAAAACCCTGTGCTAACATGAATAGCCCCTTCAGGGTTTGAGACCCAAAAGGATACCTACTATAGGCATACAATACCTTCGGCGTTGACCAAATCGGCATTTGATTTTCTATAGATATGTGATACCTTCGGCATCATAATATTTCCAGAGTATCTATTATGGTGGTAATATCACTACTTTAAGGCTTACACTTTAAACTTTTGACTTAAAAATGAACGTTTTTCATAATAAAGATATTTCGGGTTTCAGCTTTCTGGTAACCGGCGGTGCCGGATTCATAGGTTCTCATATAGTTGAGTATCTACTCACCAATGGCGCAGGGAAAGTACGTGTACTGGATAACCTTGCAACAGGCTCTATCAATAATGTCAACCTGTTCAAGAGCTACCCTCAGTACGAATTCATGGAGGGCGATATAAGAGATGCCGCGACCTGCGACAAGGCATGCGAAGGTATAGATTACGTAACGCATCAGGCGGCACTAGGCTCAGTACCACGTTCTGTAAAAGACCCTGTTACCAGCAATGATGTGAATGTAGGCGGATTTGTGAACATGATCACCGCTGCCAAAAATGCCGGAGTAAAAGCATTTGTTTATGCTTCTTCTTCTTCTGTGTATGGTGATGAACCGAACCTGCCTAAAAGGGAGGACAGAACAGGTAATCTGCTATCGCCATATGCTGTAACCAAGATGACCAATGAACTGTACGCCAATGTATTTCATAAGTTGTACAATATGAATGTTGTAGGTCTGCGTTACTTCAATATATTCGGACCAAGACAGGATCCAAATGGACCGTATGCCGCGGTAATTCCATTGTTTGTTAGTGGCATAATGGCCAAGACACCGGTATATATCAATGGCGATGGTGTGCAGACCCGTGATTTTACATTCGTAGCCAATGCTGTGCAGGCCAATATAAAAGGTATGTTGTGTGAAAATCCGGAGGCATTCGGAAAAGCATATAATATTGCTGTGGGTTTCAATTTTTCTGTCAACTTCCTGTATGAGTCTATAAGAGATATGCTGGGAGCAACACATGAGGCTACTTATAGGGAGCCACGTGCGGGAGATATTCATGATAGCCTTGCCAATATATCGAGGGCACAGACATTACTGGGCTACCACCCTACCACAGAGTTTCTGGATGGATTGAAGATAACAGTGGATTTTTTTAAGGGGAAGTAGTTATGTGCTTTGAAGTCCGGTCAGAGACCGGTTCAACTTTTTGGTCACGAGAGCGCTGTACTAACTCTCGCGACAGTATGGAAAACAGGCACGTCTACGATTGTTTCGGCCCTACGGGACGCTGCAGGATAGATAGGTAATAAAGGCTACAAAGCTTTTGCACCTAACGGCGCAATGAAATGTTATAATGCAGAAATTTAATGTCTATTTGGTATTAATAGCCAAAACTGGCCCCCAAAAGACGGACACTTTTGATACAACAAGAAAGCCGGACGCTATCAGGGTCCGGCTTTCTTGTTCATTTATCTAAGTTCTGATCTTTAAGACTTGCCCAGCACATATATGTTCTCAGTGGTGGGGGTTGGATTGCCACCGGCCTTTTCTAAAGATATAGCGAAGGCTTCTCCTGCCATTACCGGCCTGTCAACTTTTTGTATGCTTGCAGTGCCTGCCATATCAACCGGCATCATACCCATATCAACCGGCTTTCCTGCCTGTATGGCCCATAACTGGTATTGCATTCCTTTAGGAGGTTTGGGCAACCCTTCTATCATTACGTAGGCTTCGCCTTTATCCTTCTTCCAGTAAAGAGTGGCTGCCATAGGATGCCCCTTGACCACAGTATGCATCACTATTGTCTGCATAGCGGTATCGGCCATCATGTCGGCGTTCTTCTTGTAGGTTTTTACCGCTTGAACCAATGCTTTCTGATCCTCAGTCATTTTATTGAGCACAGAAGCCTGTCGTTCAAACTGTTGTTTCTGATTGCTGTTCTGCACCCAGAACATCCCGTTCATAGCTACACTACCTACGAGCGCTACCCATATAGCTGCATAGCGCCATTGGGTATTTCGAACAGGAGGAGTAAAAGGAATAGATCTTCCACCGACAGCCTCATTAGCATCGGGAGTTATTGTTGGCGTGATTCCCGCTTTATTTTCTTTTTGAGTAGTATTAATGTTATCCCAGATCTTTTCTTTAAGGTCATCAGGCGGAGGCATAGAACCGGCGATCGCATAGTTGAGCAGCGCCTCTTCAATGGCGGCCACTTCTTTTGCAAGTTCGGGATCGGCGGCAATATCAGCCAGTACGATGGCTTCCTCCTGTGGAGTCAGCGCACCCAGTACAAAGGCTTCTAAATTGCCGGATTCTATGTATTCTTTCGTTGTCACCTTAATTTATATTACTATCGATCAGTTATGTCAGTTATTAAATTCGTTTCTCAATTGCTGCATCGCACTTCGCATTCGTGTTTTTACAGTGCCGAGTGGGATATTGAGTGTTTTAGATATTTCGTCGAGTGTAAATCCTTTAAAATAAGCCAAACTCACAATTACCTCGTATTCTGGTCGTAATGCAGCGACCATTTTCCGCAATCCAATGGTGTCTGTAGATTGCTCGGTATTCTGTCCTTTTATTACATCATTTACGACATCTTCACCGGTTTGGATTTTGGCCCTCATGATCTCTCCCTTAGACCGCAACTTATCGATAGCTGTGTTACGGGCAATATTGATCATCCATGTGTATATCCTGCCTTTCCTGTTGTCGTACTGATCAATATTGTTCCAGATCTTCACAAAAGCTTCCTGCAACACATCATTAGCGGTCTCCTCATCGAAGACCACCTTGTTGATGACACCATACAAAACACCTGAATAGTTTTTATACAGATAGTTAAAAGCATCCCTGCTTTGCTGTTTGAGCAGCAAAACCAGTTCTTCTTCACTATATGTAGCTGCTATTGGCGGCAATGTATAAAATTAGTTATATTTTAATGTAATTATTTAGAGAAGATCATTCTGTAATCTACCTTGACCTTTCCTGAAGAGATATCGTCGAGCTTCTTCTTCATGAGTCTCTTTTTAAGACCTGAAATGTAGTCGATGAACAATTTACCTTCAATATGATCATATTCATGCTGAATAACACGTGCTGTTATTCCATGGAAATGCCCTTCGTGCTCCACAAAATTCTCATCCAGATAGCGCATATGCACCTTAGCGGGGCGATGAATATCTTCTCTGACATGAGGGATACTGAGGCAACCTTCGTTGTAAGGCCATGTATCGCCACTTTCTTCTATTATCTGCGCATTGATAAATACCTGCTTTACCGGCACTTCATTAGGATATTGCTTGCGATCATCGTCATCGAAATCATCAACGATCTGCACCGTATCAATTACGAACAAGCGAATAGGCTTGTTGATCTGCGGCGCGGCAATGCCAACTCCATTACTGTTATAAACAGTATCCCACATATCGGCGATAAGCTTAGTAAGGCCGGGATAGTCAGGAGTGATATCATCACAGACTTTCCTCAAAACCGGATGACCAAAGGCCACAACAGGTAAAATCATGAACTCAAAAATTGTTAGAAGGTGCAAATTACGTCATTTTTGAACTTAGGGTAACAACTTCGTACAAAACTCTTTATATACGTTCATTGAGTCCGTTTATATTTCGGGAGCTCCTATTTTTTTAAAAGAAGATCGAATTATGCGCTAAATTGCTGTCGATCAATTACCAATGACCTTAAGGATCCATTACCTCTTACTGTTATTATTATCCACTACCTTGCCGGTGCTGGCACAAAGCACCTATGAGATAGTGCAGCATGATACCAGCGTATCGGCAGGCACAGCCCTGACCTTATCTATTGATTCGACAAAAGCTTACAGTAATTTTATTTTTTCGGCCCTTAACCCCAAAACAGGGAGATGGACCCTATGGGCACGCAACAGCAATACAGGAAAATATGAACCCTTAATTGCCGATAGCTATAACCGCATGAACGCAGTTGTGTCGGCTGACAAAAAAGAGCTGCTCTATGTGCGGTACCGTCCGCAAAGGGAAGGCGCGATGTACAATAGCATAATGGATTCGGCATGGGTGTGCCGCAACAACATAAAATGTACCAATGAACAGATCCTGTTCTTAGTACCTCAATTCAATAAGAACGCAGTCTATGACCTGGACTGGAGTAAAGATAAACGACATATCCTCTATTCATATGGCAATGATGAATATCCCAACCAGACTCGTGACGGAGATGTATTTGAATATGACATTGACACCAAAGCGGTAACTAATCTTACCAATGACTGGCAACTGTGGAGCAAGAACTGCAGGTATGCACCGGATGGCAATGGCTTCGCCTATTCACATTTCGCTAATTTTTATGTCGCATTGCCTACCGATATATTTATACAGCGAAAGGGCGCCAGCAGACAAGAAATGACCAATTCAATACACCATGATAAAAACTACAAGTATTGCACATTGACAGACTATAGCAACGACCATATCCTATACAGAAGGGGGCTCTATTTTGAAAATAAACTCTACCGTAAACATAAAGACATAGAAGAAGTATTATTTACCACACCGGGATACGGCGGGATAAGGCTGGAAGGTGACCTGTATGCCGCAACTGACTTCGACAATAATATATATGTATTTACACCTACGAGAACAGTAGGGAGTATCAAAGTTTCGGGTATCAAAAGTTTCGCTAAAGACCATTGCTATAATTTTGCCCTTGACTGCAATACCCGGCTGAACTGGATGGGGAAACAAAAGATAAAAGTCAGTTGGTCAACCGGAGAGACGACTACGACGATACAGGTATCGCCCAAACAGACCACCACCTATTATTGCACAGTGACTGCCAATGGCAATGAGTACACAGACAGCATAAAAGTTAAGACCGGCGGACCGGTACCTGTGATAGCCAAAACATGCCTGACATTATCTACAGGGCACTTCAAGACCTATCAATGGTTACAAAACGGCCATATCATCACCGGCGCAAACGATTCGGTATATACACCGGAAGGAGGAGGAACGTTTGCAGTAAGCGTAACGGATAAGAAAGACAGAATGGCCACTTCTGCTGAATTTATGATCAGCGAGGCTGAGGCTGATAGTATCAACAGACTGAATGAACAAGTCAGGATCGATCCTGATCCATCGACCTCTACCCTGCTGATCAAAGCACCCTTTGCAGTGAACATGGTGATCGTTGATGAGCGAGGCAGAATTGCTGATCAACAAAACGATATTCACCGGATCAATATGAATAACCTGACCGATGGTATATATAACATACTTCTCTACAATAATAATTGTCTGAAGCTAAAGACCAGAAGAGTGGTCAAGAGGTCGGAATAATGAATTAGAATCATATAGTTTCGTAACTGCATGTTATTCATTAAATAAATAAACATTTAGTTAAAACAGATCGTATTTTTGTTTTCAAAGAAAAAAGAGGATAATTTGTAGTATTAATTCTAATAAGAGTCGAATAAGAAGAAAGTCGGCCTGAGCCAGACTATTTAATCATTAATTTTGAGTCAAATAATTGAAATGAAAAAGGTATTATTAATTCTTTTAGGTTGTTTTTTTGCCGCAGGAAGTGCGCAAGCGTCACCGGGTGATACGACTTGGGTGCAAGCCAACAATGTACAGCTATCTTATTATAACAACTACGATACAACTATCAATTTCCCTGCTCCGGGAACCAGTTACAGAAAAGTGCTTATGATATTTACCCTGGGTAAATATGCGTGTCCAACCGGATCGACTTATTGCGGTGACTGGGATTATACCGTTCAGAACTTTCTGATGACCCCAACGGACACATTCGAACTGGGTCGTTTGATAACACCTTATGCTAATTCAGGTGCACCACGCACACCACTATCATGGTTGCAGCATTATGTATTTGATGTTACACCTTATGCGTCTAAACTGACAGGGTCTGCAGTAATGCGTATATTATATTCAGGCTATTCTGGCGGTTTTACCGGCAATATTAAATTCGCATTCATAGAAGGTACGCCTGAACGTAATGTTGTAGATGTAAAGCGTCTATGGTATGGCAGCTTTGGCTATGGCGGAACACCTGATATCAATACACATTTCCCTGCTGTAACAGAGACGGCACCGACAGGAACAAGATCAACAGAACTGAAATTCACTGTTACCGGTCATGGTTCAGACAACACAGGCTGCAGCGAATTCTGCACTAAGGACTACCGTGTGATGCTGAACGGAACCGCTGCATTGACCAAAACAATATGGAGAAATAACTGCGGCAGCAATGAATTGTTCCCACAGTCGGGCACATGGGTATATGACCGTGGCAACTGGTGTCCGGGAGCTATGGTGTATGCACACCATAATGTATTGCCGGGTATAATTGCCGGCAGCAACTATACTACAAGCCTTGACTTTGATGCTTATACTGCCGCAGGAGGGTCGCCAAGCTACACTACCGAAGCGCACCTTATCTATTATGGCGATATGAACAGAGGCACAGATGCATCGCTAGAAGATATCATATCACCTACGAATGATGAGAACCATTTCCGTGAGAATACCATCTGCGGCAAGCCTACTATTCATGTGCGCAACAGCGGATCAAGCGTTATCACCAGTATGACCATCAATTATGGTGTTGCAGGCAATGCCCTTCAGACATATAACTGGACAGGTAGCCTTGCATCTATGAATGAATCAGACATCGACCTACCGGAATTGTATGCATTAAATGATGGCGCGGGTGTATCAGGAACAAAGACCTTCACCGCTACAATAGCTAGTGTAAACGGCGCTGCAGATGAAGACAGCACCAACAACACCAAGACAAGCCAATATGTAAATGCCTCTTTGTGGCCATTGACCATAAGATTGGCACTTGCTACCAATAATGAAGCTACAACCGGCACCAGCAGCGAGACCAGCTGGAAGATCTATGATATGAACAACAATGTTGTAGCACAGCGCACTGATGCACAGATATCTACTATCTACAATGATACTGTTACCCTTAGCTCAGGTTGTTACAGACTGGAGCTTACAGATGCCGGCTGCAATGGCTTGCATTGGTGGGCCAACCCTTCGGGCGTAACATCAGGTACATTCCTTGTTAAGAAACTTGCCGGCACTGTTTTGCCAATGGCAGGATATACCACAGGCGGTACCTATGCACATGATTTTGGCTGCGGATTTACAAAGTATTTCTATGCTACACCATGGGCTGCCGGTGTAAATGAGTTGAGCACCAAAGCTATGGCCATTGACGCCTATCCTAATCCTGCACAAAATCAGTTGAACATTGAGATAGGAGGAATAGACAGGGTGAATGGTACATTGAGCGTACTTGATGTACTGGGTCGTGTGGTACTTACTGAAAACTGTACAGAAACCAGTAAGCAGATCAATACCACATCATTAGAGAATGGTGTTTACACAGTTCAGTTCGTAGATAATACCAACGGCACCAATAAGCTGCAAACAAGAATAATCATTGCTAAATAATAGCAATTCACCAAATGAGTGTTTAAGTAAGCGGGCTGTAGAGATACAGTCCGCTTTTTTGTTAGCCGCAGATCAGTGCTTGCTGCCCGACCGCAGTAAATAAGGTATATTTGCAGCCAATCACAGTTCAATTATCAGATAGTATATGAACCAACGGATAGAGAAGATCCTGGCATTTTTAAAAGAGACACCTGAAGATAATTTTTTGAATCACGCACTTGCCCTTGAGTATGTGAAGGAAGGAAATGAGACAGAAGCTGAAAAATGTTTCATGAAAAATCTTGCCAACAACGAAGGATATGTAGCAACATACTACCATCTGGGCAAGTTGCTGGAACGGATAGGTAAGCGAGACGAGGCAGTCAGAATCTATGAAAAAGGAATGATACAAGCCAAAAACGCCAAAGACATGCATAGTTACAGTGAACTTCAGAATGCACATGAGGACCTGGTCTACTAATTCTTCAGCGGTCTAGTAAGTCAACAACATAAAAGTTATAACAAAAAAGTGCGCAGCATAATGAACGATATTACCCATCTGCGCATCAATCAATAAAATGGATCTATCAGCTCAATTTCTGCATAACCTGATCAACAGGATATCATACCAACCTAATGAACGAACCTTACTTACTGTAAGCGGAGGAGTAGATTCGATGGTCATGGCCGAGCTATTCCTGAGCAATAACCTATCCTTTGGTGTGGCGCACTGCAATTTCCAACTGAGAGGAGCAGAGTCTGATGGAGATGAACAATTGGTGACCGAATGGTGCACATTGAACAATGTACCATTACATACGATACGATTTGAGACCAAAAAACATTCAGAAGAGTGGAAAAAAGGCACACAGGAGACGGCCAGAATACTGCGCTATGAATGGTTTGAACAAATAAGAAAGGAACATGGCTATACCCAAATAGCTACTGCGCATCATGCGAATGACAATGTAGAGACCCTGCTTATCAACCTCTTCAAGGGCACAGGCATTGCGGGGTTGCATGGCATATTGCCCGAGCAGAACAACATCATCAGACCATTGTTGTTTGCCAATAAAGCCGATATACATGCATTTGCGGCACAAATGAATATTCGCTACAGGGAAGATGCATCAAATGCAAGTGACGACTACCTGCGCAATGCGGTAAGACTGAACATCATACCGGCAGTGCTGGAAAGTTTTCCCAATGCTATAGCGAGCGTGAATGAGAGTATAACCAGATTTGCTGAGAGCGAGCTACTTTATAGAAAGGCCATAGCCGCTGAACAAAAAAAGCTGATCGAAAAAAGAGGACAAGACCTGTACATTCCTATTTTAAAACTCAGACACAAACAGCCACTGGCAACAATTGTATATGAGCTGATCCACCCTTATGGATTTAACTCAGCACAGGTACCACATGTATTGGGTCTGTTGGAATCTGAAAGCGGGCATTTTGTGAACTCAACAAGTCACCGAATCATAAAGAACAGAGACTTTCTGATCATTACTACCCTACCAACTACTAGTACAGACTTCATACCCGTAGCTGCTGCGCCTTGTATCATAGATACCGGGAAAGACCATTTCTCATTCGCTATTGAAAATAAACCCAAAGAGCTGGATAAAGATGCTCATGTGGCTGTCATAGATCTGGCCAAGGTGGAATTTCCGCTGATACTGAGGAAATGGAAAACGGGCGACTACCTATACCCACTAGGTATGAACATGAAGAAAAAGAAAGTAAGCAAGCTGCTTATTGACGCCAAAATGCCGATACATGAAAAGGAGCATGTGTGGGTACTGGAATGCAACAAGCGTATAGTATGGCTTACAGGTATGCGACTTGATGAAAGATTCAAGGTAAGAGATTCATCGGAGCAAGTACTGGTAGTCACTAAAAAGAGCAGGTAACCTTGTGACTAGAATACCGGATGCAAGATCTGGTATAGGAACATTTGTCCGTGTGTGGGATCGACCAATAATGCGAAAACCAACCCATAAATTGCGCCACCCATGTGGGCCTCATGGTCTATATTGTCTCCACCACGCTTAGACATATAAATGGTATATAGAGTATATAGTGCCGCAAATATGATAGCGGGAATACCAATAGGGATAAAGATGATACCCACTTTGGACCAAGGAAAGAAGTAAATAACAAAAAAGACCACTGCCGAAACACCTCCGGAGGCACCCAGCGAAGCAAATCCGGCATTGTCTCTATGTTTAAAAAAGTTGGGAACCGATGCCAGTATAATACCGGACAGATAAAAAAACACGTATATCAATCCACTCATCCTACCAAAAAAGTCTCCTAAAATACTCTCTTCAGCAATTCTGCCAAAGCCATAAAGGGCATACATGTTAAAGAACAGGTGAGGCCAGTCTGAATGAATAAAACCCGAAGTCAGCAGCCGATAATACTCTGATGGAGCACTCATGATACGCGGATACATGATCAACTTGCTGCGCAAGCCTGTATCATTAAATGCAGCCAGAGAAGTTAAAACAGTTATGATAACTATTATTAGTGTATATGCCACCAGAGGAAGATTGTATAAGTATATAAATTCTGTTCTGTTTCAAAGGTAAGAGAAAGTGAGTGTGAAAGAAGTAAGGCTTAACTCTTTAGTGTAAATATTCTCATAAAATAAAAATGCGCCCTGCTGATAGCAAGGCGCATTTCAATATATCACTCCGGAAATTTAGAGAATTTCCTTCTTTACTTCTTCCAGAATATCCAGCGTTTCTTCTTTGCTGTTACCTTCTGCATAGATACGCAATACCGGTTCAGTACCAGATGCACGCAGCATCATCCAACCACCGTTATCGAGATGGTATTTTACACCATCGATCGTTTCTCTTCTGTTGAATGTATATTTACCGAACTTAGCATAACCATCAGCCTGAGCTTTAGCTATGATAGCTTCTTTCTTGCTGTTCTCTACATGGAGGTCATTGCGCTCGTAAACGAAATGCCCTACTATTGAGTACACTTCTTCGCAAAGTTCCTTCAAGGTCTTGCCTGTCTCGGTCATGAATTCATAAAGGACCAGACCATCGTAGATACCATCTCGCTCAGGGATATGTCCCTTTACAGCGATACCACCGCTTTCTTCACCACCTACCAATACGTCTTCATTCACCATTATTTCACTGATGTATTTGAAACCGATCGCCGTCACTTCTACAGGTATGTTATAATGTTCGCACATTTTCTTCACTCTGTCGGTCACAGAGAAGGCTATTGCCACCTTACCTGTCATCTTCTTATACTTGAACAGATAGTGAATAAGCAGCAAAATGATATTGTGCGCATCAACAAACTTACCATCTTCATCATACAGACCGATACGATCAGCATCACCGTCTGTAGCCAGACCCACTTTCAACTCAGGAGTTGAAGCGATAGCCTTTGCCATTTCCTGCAAGTTCTTGTCCAATGGCTCAGGAGCCTGTCCGTGAAAACCGGGATTGTTGTCGCAATGGAACAATACAGCATTTGGCAAAAGACGTTTGATAACGTTCTGACCCGCGCCGAACATTGCATCGTAAGCGATTTTAAACGGAGACTTAGACAAAGAATCAAAATTGAATTTAGTCTTGATGTACTCCACATACATATCCTCGAGGTTGATGTATTCCAACAAACCTTTTTCCTGATAGTATGCAATAGATTCCGCAGGTATGGTCACATCTTCAGGTATCATAGCTTCTACAGCCGCGATATCTTTAGGACTTGAAGGACCACCATGAGCACCCTTCAACTTATAACCATTGTATGATGGCGGGTTGTGAGAAGCAGTGATCACTACACCCTGCTGCGCATTGAGCTTCAAAACACCCAATGATATCATTGGCGTGCTGATGAAACCCTTAGACAATAATACCTTTACCCCATTGGCGCAAAGTACCCTTGCAGCAGTCTCAGCAAATAATTCACCGGCAAAACGGCAATCATGACCTACCACCACTGTAGGATTTTTGTGGTCTTTCAACAACCAATCAGCGAGCCCTTTGCTCACTCTTGCAACATTAAATACGGTGAAATCCTGTGCTATTATAGCCCTCCATCCGTCAGTACCAAATTTGATCTTATCAGCTACCATATGTGTGCTCTGTTTCTTGTGCGGGGCAAATTTATAAAACCTTTTGTTGCTACAGCCACAATAAAGGTGAAATTATAAATTATTGATCACCGCTATCTATAAATAGGAATTACCAAACTATTAAAATTAGGCAAGACTAATTTTAATGACTATATTTGCATGTCTATGAGACCATTACTGTGAGAAACGGATAAAGGTGTGGTATAAGAATATGTCTCAATTGATATCTAACAAGAAGAATAAATGACCGAACACATAAACGAAAAATCACTACACGATGTACATGGGTCTGTAGATCCATCTAAATCTGGTAATAAATGGAAGAAGGTATTTGCATTCTTTGGTCCGGCATATCTGGTGAGCGTGGGATATATGGACCCCGGCAACTGGGCTACCGATATTGCCGGTGGCAGCCAATTTGGTTACGGACTGCTATGGGTATTGCTGATGAGCAATCTTATGGCATTATTGCTTCAGTCGTTAAGCGCCAGACTGGGTATAGTGCAAGGCAGGGATCTGGCACAGTGCAGTAGAGACCTGTACCCACCTTTTGTGAATTATGTACTTTATGCCCTTGCAGAAATAGCCATTGCCGCCTGCGATCTTGCAGAAGTGTTGGGAATGGCCATAGGCTTAAATCTGCTTTTCGGGCTACCCATGTTAGGAGGGGTACTGATCACCTTGCTGGACACCTTTTTATTACTGTACCTTCAAAAACTGGGTATGCGTAAGATGGAAGCATTCATCATAGCACTTATAGCCATCATAGGCGGCTGCTTCCTGACAGAAATATTCTTTGCCAAACCATCATTAGGCCAGGTATCACTAGGTTTGATACCACACATACCTAATAATGCGGCATTATACATAGCTATTGGCATTATAGGTGCAACGGTAATGCCCCATAATCTATACCTGCACTCTGCGCTAGTACAAACCCGTAAGATAGGTGACGACCCCATATCTATTAAAAAGGCCATTCGCTTCAATATACTGGATAGTGCCATAGCGCTCAATATTGCCTTCTTTGTAAATGCCGCCATACTGATACTTGCCGGAACAGTCTTCTACACCTCGGGCATGCATAATGTTGCCTCCATACAAGATGCGCACCAACTGTTGGCTCCGCTATTGGGTAGTAAATGGGCCGCCATTCTTTTTGCAGTGGCACTGGTAGCCGCAGGACAAAGCTCTACCGTAACAGGAACCCTTGCTGGACAAATAATTATGGAAGGTTACCTGCACCTTCGCTTAAATCCGATAGCCCGAAGATTAATAACCCGTATGCTGGCAATAGTTCCGGCGGTGATCGTCATTTTGATCGCCGGTGATTCTAAGTTGGATGAGATGCTGGTATTCAGCCAGGTGCTGTTGAGTATGCAATTGGCCTTTGCAGTGATCCCATTGATACACTTTGTGAGCGATAGGTCCAAAATGGGACAGTTCACAATCACTATGCCCACAAAGGTAATCTCGTGGATCATTGCCATCATCATCCTTTCGCTTAATATAAAACTGGTAGCAGAAAATGTGCAGCAATGGCTTTCTGCCACAACCAACATATTGTTGCAGATACTCATTATAGGAATGGTAGTTTTTATAGCAGGAGTGCTGGTCATCACTATTTTCTATCCATTCCTGTTGAAGCGTAAAGCTAGTCACCGAGATATACACCAACATACCCCTGCTGAGGTAATGAGTAACATAGAACAGGTATCATTCAATAAGGTAGCACTGGCCCTTGATTTCAGCGACAAAGACGGAAAAGTGCTGCAGTATGCGCTGAAGTTGACCAAAGAAAACACCACATTGATTCTGATACATGTAGTGGAGAGTGCATCTGCAATAGTGATGGGCAACAAAGCTGAAGATTCAGAAACACAAAGTGATCAGTTGATCATGGATGAATATGTAACCCTACTGAAAGCCAAAGGCTGCAATGTGATCGGTGTGCTTGGCTTTAAAAACCGAATAACAGAGATAGCCCGTATAGTTAAAGAAAACAATTGCGACCTATTGGTAATAGGCAGTCATGGCCATAAGACCGCTAAAGACTGGCTGCTGGGCGAAACCATCAACTCGGTAAGGCATAAAATAGATGTGCCGGTGTTCATAGCCAGATAGCTTATGGCCAAACGATATGTTTTGCAGGATGCTTATACTTTTTCAATAGATCAAAAGGAATATAAGCCCATTCGGGGTTTCTGCAAGGTGCCGCCACATGAGGAAATGAAGGGGACAGATATAGTCCATTCTGTGTAATATAGAATTCTGCGAAGGCCCATGGATCAGAGGAATTATAATCACATTCTTCATTAGCTTCCAATTGTTTAGAGTACAACTTCTTTAGAAGTGCCAGAAGTTTAGGACCATATATTTTCTCCCTGTAATGTCCCCATTTTACGGTATTAGGAGAAGGTGCTGGACCAGATAGATACAATACATCTTCCAGTACCAATTGATTCCCTGTTTTAAGGTCTATGGTAAGAGGTACATTACCGCCATCGGGGTGAGCCGCCTGAAGACAATAGAACTCAACCATTACATTGATGCTGAGTATATTATCTGTCAGATAGACGTTATCAATATCGTATTGATAATCGGGAGTGTCGGCACCGAGACAACTGCAAAATTCAGATGCATTGTCTATAAAATTATTCCTGAGCAGGTCGTTGACCTTTGCAGCTATAACATTATCCAAGCCGCTCACTATCTCGAACATAAAAATGGGCGAATTCTTCAAATGATAATACTTCAACTTATACTTCCCATTGGTAGTGAGCCCTGTATCTGCAATAATAGGTAGCGAGGCCGATCTGAGATAATTATACTTATTGCTGCTGAAGTACTTTTTGACCACAGGTAAATGCGCATAAGGATGTTTAATTGCAGTCACATTGGCCGGCCTCAATACAATATCCAATACCTTACCCTTTCTGTTGGTCCACTTCCCTACCCAACCTTGCCCTGCAGTATGTGTGATCTTAAATACCTCGGCCGTATCGTCATAACCGGTCTTGGCGCTGTTTCGTATTACATACAGTAACATACCATCCTGCGCACTTTCTCCCTTTAGCGGTATATCTATAGCCGATGAGTGATAACAGTAGTTGCCCTCCGCATCATTTCCATCAACCATAATATTCAGGATGACCGGATGCTTCCCGATAGTTCCGGTCAATAAAAATTCTTCCGCACGTGTGGGGATGAAAAAAAGTAAGCTTACAAACAGAAGGATAGCTCTCATAAATGATGGATATAAGATTATTACCAATGCACCTTTTTATTGGGGTTTCTGTACTTCTTTAACAGGTCGAACGAAATGACAGGCCAATCAGGGTCCCAGCAAGGAAGGTCTGCGCGAACAAAATAAGGCATCAGCAAAAGCCCTTTTTCAGTGATCCGCCAATCTGTATTTTGCCATGCCAAGGTATCCGTATAATCACAATAATCAATATTGACCATTTTATCGGGATAAAGCCGATGCAACAAGGACATTATCTTGTTTCCCTGAAGTGCGTTATCGCCATTCACACCTTTAAAGTACAACACATCATCCAGCACTAATGGACGTCCTGTGTTCAGATCATAATTGAAGGTCTGATCACTGTAATCCATACGCATGGCACCTGAGCATGACAAACTTAATGAGACATAAGCACTCAATACATTCCCTTTTATAGTATAATCAAATGAATAACCATAACTTAAATTAGTATCCTGAGCGATGCATGACTTACAATACACCGCATTTTGGACCAACATATCCATGAGTATATTATTGACCTTATCGACTACTTTGCTGACTGTATCCGCAACTATTTTTATGGCATTCAGTTCCGTATTCTTTATATGACAGGTCTGAATCTTGTAATTGCTGTCATACCGGAATAAAGTATCATTTACCAGCTTAAAGCATGCCGACCTCAGATATTCATATTGATCATTCTTTTTAAAAGACTTGACAGAAGATAAATATGAAAAAGAATGTTTTACAGCATTTATATTGACAATGTGTAATTTAAGTGAAATTATCTGATGTTTGTCTTTAGCTAATTTTCCGGTCCATGTTCTATCCGGAAGTTGTTTTAAGATCATTGATGCTGAGCTATCGGCCGCATAGAGATGGACTATCCCATTGTTATATGAGCCATTGAATTCAACATCAGTGACATTAGACTTGTAGAAAAAACGGGAATTGGCAATATCACCATCCACAACAAGCTTCATTACCAAAGTATCATTACCTGCGGTACCTTCCAGCAAATATTGCTTTGCTCCTACCCGGCAGCAGCAAAGCAATACATATATGAATAGTACCCATCGTTTCATTTAGCCAACATTAGGAGAATTGTAACTCTTTCTGTTGCTAAAGTTATTAGTCTATGTGGATAATTTTTTTCGACAAGGAAATTTATTACTCCTTAATGAAATCATAAAATGTCGTAGTTTTGCGACCTGTAATCAAAAGGATATTTCCCAATAAATTAATGTTGCGAGAACAGTCTATCAAAGCAAAGTGGCATATCGTGGCTATCGGCCGTGCTAAAGACTACAATCAACTACTGAAACCAAATCTCAGTGGAATGGTGGTATTCAGCAGTGTGATAGGCTACCTTCTTGCTCCGGGAATAGACTTTTCATGGGGCGATATGATCCTCTGGCAAAAGATCATCACCCTGTTCATAGGGGGCATGATGGTGACCGGCGGAGCCAATACCATCAATCAGATACTGGAACGCGAGAGTGATAAATTCATGAACCGCACGAAAAACAGACCCATGCCGGACGGTCGCATGGATCAGGCAGAAGCCTGGATCTTTGCGGCTATTACAGGTTTAGGCGGTGCATTCTTACTAGGTTATTACTTCAACATGCTTGCTGCGGTATTGAGCATTACTTCGCTCCTGCTGTATGCATTTGCTTACACACCAATGAAGAAGATACACCCTGTAGCTGTATTCATTGGCGCTATACCGGGTGCACTCCCTCCTCTTATTGGCTGGGTAGCTGCCACAGGTACCCTTACAGGCCCATTGGGACTTGGCGGATGGGTATTATTCCTTTTCCAGTTCTTCTGGCAGTTCCCACACTTCTGGGCCATTGCCTATGTAGCCTTTGATGACTACAACAGAGCCGGCATCAGAATGTTGCCTACACGCGAAAAAGAAACACGCTTCACAGGATTACAATGCATGTTCTATAGTCTGGTATTGATACCAATGGCGATAGTTCCAAGATACTTACAGCTCACCGGCAACTACGGGATGTGGGTATGCTTGCTGTGTGGTATCATGTACTTTGCAGCATCAGTACTGTTTTTCAGGAACAATGATCATAAGTCGGCCCGCAGGGTAATGTTTGCATCGTTTATCTACCTACCAGTTATATTACTGGCGTTGATAATCGATAAGCTATAATAAAGAATAGTTGATATGGAAGGGATCTTAAAGAGCAGCAAGACGGAAGGCAAGAAGATACACCCGCATAAATTTGCGCTATGGGTGGCTATGGGCAGCATCAGTATGATGTTTGCCGGTCTTACCAGTGGTTACATGGTACGTGAATCTCAGGGCAACTGGCGCTATTTCACATTACCTACGGTATTCTGGTACTCAACGGCAGTCATTTTACTTAGCAGTATCACCATTTTCCTCGGCACTAAGGCGTTCAAGAACAGGCAAATGTCACGTTACAGAACATTATTACTGACCACATTGGTATTGGGCTGCCTGTTTTGCGCATTGCAGTGGATGGGCTTTTACCAACTATATCATTTGGGACAACCGATGAGGATCAACGGTCAGACCCTGAATGAAGTAATGCCGGTAAGAGTAGATGGTAACCCCAGTGAATCATTCTTATTCATCATTGCCGGCCTGCATATCGCCCATATTATGGGTGGGATAATAGCCCTGATCGTCACTTTTTTACGCTCTTTCAGAACACAAATAAAGGTCTATAATTCAACAGGATTGGAGATTGTCGGAGGTTATTGGCACTTCGTTGATGTATTATGGATATATTTATTTGTATTCTTTCTGGTAAATCAATAAAATTGTTTGCATTTTCGCACTCAAATTCACACACTGAAATAATAAAACAAGTCTATGTCGCAAGCTACA